>CAJJBY010000006.1 GCA_905182545.1 uncultured Candidatus Puniceispirillum sp. | reverse complement strand
TGATCGAGAGCACTTCTCACCCGTTTTTTAGCTTGAATCTCTCTCGAGAGGTGGTTAACGCGCCCAATCAAACCCACTAAGTGAGCTTTTGATCTCTTCAATATCAGAGCTCGCAACATGCCTATTGCGGTCAAACTCAATCATCAATATTTTTCTTTTAACAGGCAATCCCGTTGTTAAGGCTGGTAAAATCTGCAGAGGGTTTGAGCTTGTCTCATCAACCTTGTAAATCCACATCATAGTTTTAGACTTGTCAAAGATAATATCCGTTGGCTCTCCAAGTTGAGCTATTACCCGCCTAAAATCTTTGCCTAATAATGCGTGTTTTTCTCCATCTTCAAACTCTGCTATGGAAGTTGCGCCGTAATAGACAGGCCGACACCCGGCCAGCAAAACTAACGCCAGCAGTATTCTGACACATCAGGTAAACGAGACTAGCCGGCATTGGTTTTGTAACCCTTGCAATAAAAAAGATTGATTGCTTCAGTCAGCCTGAATTCAAACGCTAACAAAACTAATGGCCACGCCCTGTCGCTGCAAGTTTCAAGCAATCAATAACGTCTTGGCCTTCAGATCAAACTATAAGTCAACTAATGGCAAGCGATCAAACTCCAGCATGAACTGACCTAAGAAAATGATTTATTTGGAAAATAATGGCTCCCCGGGACGGATTCGAACCGCCGGCCAAGCGATTAACAGATTGCTGTTTTAGCTTGAATATTCGGCGGTAGTCAAGCGAGTAAACATCAAGATTTAGATCAAGCGATTAACACCCGCTTGCAACGTTGATGGCCAGTTTAATCGCTTGACGTTGCCTGAACCAACTAATCTGATTTCTTTTTGATAGGAATGACATAGCTTGCCGGGTACTCTCGGTGTTTATCCGTGATGGCATCTGTTATTCCAAAATCAAGAAATACTGCGCTTGCGACAATCTTACCGCCCATCGTGCTGGGCACTGACGCGATCGCGGAGCGACCGTCCTCAGTGGTGCAATCCATGTTAAGGTTGTCGTCACTTCGCCTGATCAATGGTGCACTTGGAATATCGGCTTCTATCAACATGCGCTTATTGGAAAGCTTGCAAGTGCCAGAACTTCCATCGCTAAAAGATATTGCCATCGGCACAAATGCGTCATTTGTGATTGAGGCGCATCCATAAAGAGGAAAAACTAGCAAGCTTACCGCAAGAATCTTTTTCATGTTTGTCTCCTCTGAAAGTTAAGACAACGCTAGCCTTAATATGATAGCGAAGCAAATTATCATTGAGGACCGTCGCCCACAAACCAATGTTTTAATCGCTTGCTCTTTTTGTGTCGTCTCAAAACAATCGCTTGCTCTTGTCAGACGGACGTCAAACATCAGCAAACCAATGATCACGCCCCGTCACAGCGGTATCAAGCGATTATTACCACTTGTGCCGTGACTCAACTTATGGTTGAATTAGGTCAAGCGATGGAGCGCGGGCTTAATCGCTTGACGAAGACGACCCAAAAGGGCAAGCGATTAACCGCTAAGCTTACATCCTGTGACGACAAAGTCATTTAATCTACTTGGATTTAATGGAAGAAAGGTTGGCTCCCCGGGACGGATTCGAACCGCCGGCCAAGCGATTAACAGTCGCTTGCTCTACCGCTGAGCTACCGGGGATTAATGCCTGCCAAGCGTTATACAGAACAAAATTTGATATGCAAGCCCGTTTTCGAGCAAAATCACTCATTGCCAGCGAAAATGGAAACCAGCTTGTGAAAACCGCGACCATTACCGATCAAGAGTGCCAAGGGCCGTGGCAAGCCGTCCAATATCGTCATCGTCAAGCTGTTGTTGCGCTAAGCGTCAGAATATCAGTTAAGGGGCGCGACGCGCTTGATTGCGCATAAGATGGGTCATAATGCGTTTCTAGCAAATTATGAACAAAGCTGTGCCAGTCGCCAGCCTCGATTGCCGACTCCCATAGATCAAAAGTGGCGGTGCTGTAACGCTGGCGAAGCCCTGCCAGCAGTTCGATAAGATGATCAGGCTGTTCGATGATATGGCGATAATCGCGTTGCAAAAAGGCAATACGGGCGTCAATTGGGGCGGTCAGGCTCACGCGGCTTGCCTGTCGCATTGATGCCCACAACGCCGAGGGAACATGGATTTGCCCGATTTTATTGCTTTCAGCCTCGATAAAGATGGGGCGGTCAGGGCTGAAATTCTGCAAAGCGGCGCAAACGCGCGATTCAAACAAACGCTGGGCGGGTTGTGGTGATCCGGGTTCACTGCCAAGAAGCGAGCCTCGGTGGTTTGCTAGGCCTTCGAGATCAAGCACCTGAAGCCCGTTTTCAGCAGCCGCACGCAAAATATGGGTTTTTGCCGTACCGGTTGGCCCGGATAAAACGATCAAACGAAATTTGGCAGGCAGATGATCAAGATCATCAAGAACTGCCTTTCGATAGGATTTATACCCGCCCTCAATCACGGCGCTCTGCCAACCGATATCGCTAAATATTTTGGCCATCGCGCCGCTTCGCTGGCCACCACGCCAGCAATAGATCAGCGGCCGCCAATCGCGATCTTTTTTGGCAAGATCAGTTTGAAGATGACCAGCAATATTTTGCGCCACGAATGCCGCACCTGACCGTTTTGCCTCAAACGGATTGATTTGTTTGTAGATCGTGCCAATTTCGGCGCGCTGTGCGTCATCCAAAACCGGCAAATTGATCGCCCCTGGCATATGGTCATCCAAAAATTCGGATGGCGAGCGCACATCAATGATGCTATCAAACCCTGTTTTCTTGAGCAAAGCAAAATCAGGCGCAATGCGGGTGATTGGCGCCGTCATTTGCTGCGCCGTTCTGTGGCATTTATTGCCGCGAAAATTGCCATCTTTGGTGAATTTGTTGTCATCATGGTGTTTTTACATATTTCCGCTTAGATGAATACCGGCATTGGTGAAATCAAGCGTGCCAATGATTGCCGCCGTCTGCCCATCTTTATGCAGCGTTGCAACAAGCCGATTAGCGGTGTCTCGGGGAAACAGGCCAAGCAAGCCGCCACTGGTCTGCGGGTCAAACAGCGTTTCAATATGCGCATCAAACTGCGCACCGACATCACTGTTAAGGCCGCTTGCATCAATTTGCACGGCGGCACGGTTCTGGTCATGCAGGCTTGATCTTATGCCTGATGATAACAGCGCCAGAGCGCCATCAAGCAATGGCAGCGATGACAGATCAAGGCGGCAACCGCTGGCGCCAAGGCGAAGGCTTAAATTCTGCGCATGGCGCGCCAGACCGAAACCGGTAATATCGGTGGCACCCAAAACGCCTTTTTTCAAAAAATGCTTTGCCGCTTGCTGGTTTGATACGGCCATTTGCCGGATCGCGTCATCGACCCATTGCGCCTTGGCAACAAGCTGCATATGGCCTGCCATGATCACGCCGGTGCCAAGCGGTTTGGTGAGAACAAGAACAAGATCATCGCCAGAACCAGCATTAACAGAACCAGCATAAAAGGCGCAGCTGGCGGCTTTTGCTTGCTATGGCCGGTGACCGAAAACCCAACCGACAGGGCGCCGCCTTCGCTAGTATGACCGCCAGTGAGCTTTACACCGGCCTCGCCAAGCGCAAATAGCCCACCTGCCAGAATCTGCGTTAATTGGTTGGTCTGGATTGATAGATTAGCCTCGGGAAGATTAATAATGGCCAAGGCTGATGTGGGGGTAGCAAGGGCGGCATAAAGGTCGCTTAATGCATGAACCGCGGCAATGCGGCCAAGCATAAAGGGGTCTGAGACAATTTCAGATAGAACATCGACTGATTGAACGAGCTGATGTCCGGCTGGCGGCGACGCCATGATCGCCGCATCAGTTTCAATGCCCGCTTCAGGCATCAAAGTAGGATCAGCCCCATTTGATACAGCCAGACTAACCGCATCTTCAAGCGCATTTGCCAAAACGGTATGGCTGGCTTTGGCGGCGCAACCAAGACAGCGCATTGTCGCAAAAACAGGGTCGCGGTGACGCTGACTTAAATCACCATCAGGTTCCGAATCAATACCGGTATCAAGACCGGCAAAAGGCTGGGGCGCTGGCGGGGTTGGCATGGTCAATTGCTGATATTTTGCCATGAACCGGCGATCAATCCAGTATTTCAGGGCTAAAAACCTATCAGCCTTAAAGCCAAATTGCCCCCAAGACGCAATGGCACCATTATCTGCTGTGCCAATAATCGCAAGATAGCGCTTTTGTGCCGACCAGCGTTTTAGCGCATGACCATGCAGATATTTGCGAAGGTTTTTGGCAAGAACAGGCCCTGCGCGAACCGCAAAAACACCAGCTCTTGGCCGCGGGCTGCCGCTAATTGTGGCAATATCACCTGCGGCAAAGATATTGGCATGGCTTTTTGATTGAAGCGTTGGGTGAACAGCGATAAACCCGCTATCATCCAGCGCAAGGCTGGTTGTGCTTAGCCAGCGTGGCGGGCGCACCGCCGAGACCAAAAAACAGGCGTCAAACGCATCACTGGTATTGTCACCAAACCGGATCATGCCAGCGTCAATCTTGTCAACGGCGCGACCAAGCTGAAGCTTTATGCCGGCATCAAGAAGCGCACCAAACATCAGATGACTGGCACGCGGTGCCATTTGCGGCATCAGCCTTGTTGACCGGCTGTATAGCGTCATTTGCGGTGACGCTCCATGATCGCGCCAACGTTTATTGAGCGCCAAAGCCAATTCGCATCCCGCCGCACCGCCGCCAATAACGGCAAGCCGGTTTGGCAATCCGGCGGCGAGAAGATCGTCAAAGGCTTTTTGAAATTCGGCAATTGGTTTAACCGGAATCACATGATCAGCCGCGCCTTCAATGGCGCCAAGGTCGGGCTGGCCACCAATATTGATCGACAAGATATCGAAATGCAGCGGTGGCCGATCGTCAAACATTAATTTATGCCCATCAGCATCAATTCCGGTACAAGGCGCAACAATCAGGCGCGCCCCCGAAAATTGGGCGAGGTGCGCCAGATCAATGTGAAGATCATCATCATCCCAAACACCTTCAACATAGGCGGGAAGCATGCCGGAATAGGGGGTACGGATATGTGCGGTGACAATTGTGAGGCGCAATCCGGCAACTGGATTCATCGCAAAGCTTTTGATTGCCGCAATTTGGGCGTGGCCACCGCCAAGAAAAACCAGATCAGCCAGAATTGGAGGTTCGCGTTTCATCAGCAATTTGCTTTTGACCCGATGGGCCGTGCTTGTTGTTTGCAGTTATTGATTGCCATATTGGCCAAGTTTCCCTTTGAAAAAGGCAGCTGCATTGCCATCAGCCTTGGTAATTGACATAACCTCACCAACAAAAATTGTGTGATCACCGCCATCATATTCGGCCCATGGCCGACATTCCAGACTGGCAAGTGAATTGGCCAAAAGTGGCTGTCCATAGCTGCCAAAATGCCAATCACATTTGGCAAAACGATCATTTTCCGCCGCGGCAAATGTCTGGCAAATGCCAAGCTGGTCAGCCGCCATGATATTGACCGCAAATCCACGACAGCTTTGGAACAATGATAATTTATCATTGCGGTTATCAAGTGACCATAAAATCAATGGCGGCGTCAAAGATACCGAATTGAAGGAATTTACCGTCAAACCATAAGGAATGTTATCAGGGCCGGTAACCGTCACAATGGTAACGCCGGTCAGATATTGGCCCATGACAGCACGCAAGGCAGCGCTTGCAACAGGTTGGTCATCGGAGATGGCAGAATTTGTCATGAAGGCCTCAAGAAAGAAAATGATCAATTGATCTTGTCTATGCTGGTAATTCCAAAAAATCAGAATTCAGGCACAGCCTAATTACCTTAGGTTTTTAGGTCTAGCACGGTCGGGCTAGCGCCGTCATCACGGCTTGTGAAAGATTTTTAAAATTGTCTTTATTTGGCGTTCCGACACCACTTCGGCAAGGATCACCGCGACAAAAATCAGGACACAGCCAATAATAGCAATAAAAACAAGATCTCACCAAGCAACCACCAGCCAAAAAAGGCGGCAAATACCGATTCAAGCGATAAAATCAACGCTGCTGCCGGTGCCGTTGTATGGCGCTGCGCCACAAGTTGAATGGTAAACCCAAGCCCCACCGCGACAATGCCAGCAAAAGCAAGCTGTGGCAGCATCGGAACAAAATCACCAGGGGAGGGTGATTCAAGCGGCAGCATGATGATGCCCGCAATCACGGCTGTCACAATCGATTGCAACGCCGATAGCTGAAACGGGGCATTAATCTGCGTCATTATCTTTTGATAAGTAAAATATGGGCTGCCCAGAAAAAGGCACCGCCAACAATCAACAGATCGCCAAATTGCGCTTCAAGGCTTGAGGTGCCCGACAGCAAAAAACTGCCAAGCAAGGAAATGACAACCGCCGGCCAAATATTCAGCGCGACATGGCGGCGTAAAAACAAAGCGGCAATCAACGGCACCAAAGGCACATAAAGCGCGGTTAAAAACGCCGCATTGGCAACATTAGTATAAACAAGCGCGGTTTGCTGAAGCCCGATCCCGCCAAACATAAAAACACCAAGACCAAATGCCCCAAGGCATATTTGCCGGTTCTGGCGTACAGCGGTAAATAGATTGACCTTTTTCATTTCAAAAATGGCAAGCGGCAGTCAATATCGCCGCGCCAATGACATAACGGCCAAAGGTAAACCCCATCGGCCCAATGGTTTCCATGCCGGTCTTTTGCGCAATGAAGGTCGCGCCCCAAAAAAGCGCAGCGCAACACATCAGAAAAGTTTGCCATTGCACGTGACATCACGTCTCCAGTCCACCCAAATTTCGGATGCAGTGTTGCGTTTATATCGCACCGATCACCGGCTTTCAGCGATTTGGCGTGCCGCAAGCGGTCCATAACAAATCCGTAATAAGCAAATCGAATACGCGTACACAAGATGAAATGATGGAGGCCCGGACCGGAATTGAACCGATGTACACGGTTTTGCAAACCGCTGCATAACCACTCTGCCACCGGGCCGCAAGAAGCTATTTGCCGGTGATATACGATGATTTTGATAAGGTCAACGATCTAAACCGACTGTGTCATGCGATTCCTAAAAAAAACAAAAATCTCAATGCAAAAGTTAATGCTGGTAATTTCAGCTAACTCATCAGCGATCACTGAAGTCGAGATAAAATATCGTGACAGTTAACTGACTTCACTGTCACAGTTGCCCATCAATCTTAAATTGATATTGGCAAACATCGCGAATATTGTCCGCTTGAATAGCTTTCATTCTAGCATTATAAGAAACAAATAGCTTAGACATCACAGCAGAACGTCGCAGAACCGCATGGCGTATCAAAAAATATAAAGAGTAACCGCACATGAACCAGAGCCCGTTTGAAATTGCCCGTAAAATGATGGTGGATTGCCAGATTCGTCCGTCAAAAGTCACTGACCAGAATGTTCTTGATGCATTTTTGACTGTGCCGCGGGAAGCTTTTGTCAGCAAGCACCAGCAGGCCGTTGCCTATATCGACGAAGATCTGCCGCTGTCGAACGGGCGCAATTTAATGGAGCCCATGGTTTTGGCACGGCTTGTTCAGGCGCTTGAGATTCATGCTGGTGACAATGTGCTTGTTGTTGGTGCGGCCAGCGGCTACGGCAGCGCCATCATCGCGCATTTGGCCGGATCGGTTATTGCGATCGAGACACGCGCACAAACGGTTGAAAAAGCGCAAGAAATTCTTGTTGCGCATGGCATTGACAATGCTGCTGTTATAAAATCGCGTCTTGTTGACGGTTATGCGGACGAGGGCCATATGACCAGATTTTGGTTGAAGGCGGCGTTGAATCCATGCCCGAATCACTGCTGCAACAATTAGCGCCAAAGGGCCGGTTGGCTGCGGTTTACCGGCCGCATGATGCGCCGTTTGGCGTTGCCAGCCTATGGACGCGATCAGGACCGGATTTCACCCGTAAATCACTTTTTGATGCCAGCGTTCCAAATCTTGATGAATTTAACAAAAAACCAGAATTCACCTTTTAAGGGATTGGTAAAAGCGACATGTCTATGCTGAAAATTCGCCGAACCGTCAAAGCAGCGGTTTTCATTGGATGCATTGGGATAACTTCATCACCAGCATTGGCCATATCACTTGATGACGCACTGCGCGCCAGTCTTGAAAATTCTTCGGCTCTTGCTGCGGCACGCCAAAGCTGGCTTGCAACGCGTGAAGCCATTGGCACGAACACATCAACAACTGATCTTACAGCGCGGTTAAACGCCACCGGTTCGGTTGGACAAATTGACAGTAAAGCTGGTCAAGGCTTCACCGAATCGCAATATCTATCAACCGGCGTGACCTTGTCAAAAAACCTTTATGATGGCGGTCAGACCAAAGAAAATACGCGTCTTGCCGAAATCAATCTCCAGCAAGCGTCAGCAATCTACGCCAAAACTGAGCAGGGCGTTATTCTTGGCACGATCGAAGCCTATCTAAATGTCTTGAAGGCGGGACGTGAGGTCAAACTGCATGCCCGTAATCTTACCCGTCTCAAAGCGCATGTAAATGCGGCCAAAATTCGGGTTGACGCAGGCGCTGCGACACCAACAAGGCTGGCTGAAGCCCGCGCTAGATATGCACGCGCCCAATCGGATTCAATCCTTGCCAAAACAAGGTTAACCAATGCCGAAGACAGTTTTCGGTCACTAACTGGCAAAGATGCCCGCGACTTCGTCGAACCGTCAATCACGGGGAATTTGCCAATTGATATTCTTGATGCCGAAACAAAAGCGCATGAAGGCCATCCTGATATATTGGCTGCTATTGCGGCGGAACACGCTGCTGATCAGAAATTCAACACATTACAGGCTGCGGTTCGCCCGACTTTGGCCTTCAGCCTCTCTGCCAACACAAAAACCGGCACTGGCACAGCGCTTGACCGCGATGAATATGCCGCGCAATTGGTGTTTTCATCACCGCTTTTATCAACCAATGCCACCAGTTCAACATCGCGCCAGATCGCCGCCAGTTTCAAACAGGCGAAATTAAACCGTGCCGAGGCAACGCGAAAGACCGAAATTGCCGCACGCAAAGCCTTTCGCAATTGGCAATCAACCGGCATTCGTGTTGATGCGGTCACTAGCGAGATTGAGGCATTTCGCCTTGTCGCAAAAGGGATCGCCAGCGAAGCGCAATTCGGCCAAAAGACCACGCTTGACCTGCTTGATGCCGAAAAAGATGTCAATGACGCCGAGTTAAGCCTTGTTTCGGCTGAACATAACCAGCTTCTTGCCGCCTTTCGCCTAAAAGCAGCGATTGGCAGCCTGACCGCCGAACAGATGGGGCTTGGCGATGTTTTGGGCAACTTGCCGATATGCCGCCAACACAATCGCCATTTATAACTCATTTCCCTTTGGTCGCAGGCCCATTACCGACTAGATGGCATTTTCAGCGACCTATCCGGAATGATTGAAACCGTAATGGACCAAAGCCGCACCGCATGATGCGTTGACCTCATCCCGACAATTAATCCTGCTTGAAAATGTGGTATTGCGTTCACCTGATAAGTCACTTGCCGCAATGGACCCTTTGCCCCGTCACTGTCAATATGACGATGATGTTGGCAATCTTGCGGATATCATTGACCTAAGCGCGGTTGTGATGAACCCAAGCGCGGTGCCGATCCAAGGTGCATTGGCAAAATGCTGACCGGTCAAATCAGGCTGGAAAAACCGCGAAAACACAAGCATCGCCGAAACAATCACCTAAGACATCAGCCGATCAGCGTCTAAGTCAGCATCTCAGGCAAAACTAGGGGTGAAACCGCTCAATCAAGCCAAAATCAGCCATCTTCACAAGCGCATGATGACCTCAAATTCAGCCTTCGCCAGCGGCTTCATGCCCGAATTGAACATTGGCTTGACGAGAATATGGCTAATTTGGTTGAAGATGCGTTGCAAGCCACCCCACAAAGTCGTACAAAACCTGTCGATAAACCGGAATAAACGCGTCATCGAGCGTTGATGACAAAGGCCTTTTAATATGACGATTGTCGGGCAAGCCTGATATTTTATCGTCCAACCACTAATGATGACCGATCTGGAACCATGACCGAGCCAACTTTAGCCAAAACCTACGATCCGAAATCAATTGAAGCAAACTGGTATGAAACATGGCTAGATAGCGGTCATTTCGCCTGTGCGCCTGGGTCATCGGCAACCCCCTATACCATTATGATGCCACCACCAAATGTGACTGGCAGCCTGCATATGGGGCATGCGCTGACCTTCACTTTGCAAGATTTGCTGATCCGCTATCATCGTATGGCTGGCCGCGATGCATTATGGCAGCCGGGAACTGATCATGCTGGCATTGCAACGCAAATGGTTGTTGAACGCCAACTTGCTGAAAAGAACATTAACCGCCGCGATTTGGGGCGGGATGGTTTTGTCGAAAAAATCTGGGAATGGAAGGCCGAATCTGGCGGCATGATCCATAAACAGCTTCGCCGCCTCGGGGCCTCGGCTGACTGGCAGCGCGAACGCTTTACCATGGATGACGGGCTGTCGGCAGCAGTGATCAAAACCTTTGTGCAAATGCATCGTGAAGGGCTGATTTACCGTGACAAGCGTTTGGTGAATTGGGATCCAAAGCTAATGACGGCCATTTCCGACCTTGAGGTTGAACAGATTGAACAGAAAAGTTCAATGTGGCACATTAGATACCGGATTGAAGGCACTGAAAATGAATATATTTCTATTGCTACAACCCGTCCTGAAACAATGCTTGGCGATGGCGCTGTTGCGGTTAATCCTGAAGATGAACGCTATCAGCATCTGATTGGCAAAATGGCCATTCTGCCCTTATCAAACCGGCCAATCCCGATCATTGCTGATGAATATGCCAAAATGGATAAAGGCTCAGGCGCGGTGAAAATCACACCAGCGCATGATTTTAACGATTTCGAGGTTGGCCGCCGGCATGATTTGCCATTGATTAACCTGATGACCGCAACCGCGTCGATGGAGTCAATTCCAGAAATTCCCGAAAAATATCAAGGGCTTGACAGGTATGACGCGCGCCGTCTGATTTTGGCAGATCTTGATGCTGAAGGCATGTTGGTACAAGAAGAGATTCTCGATAATGTGGTGCCGCATGGTGACCGCTCGGGGGTCGTGATCGAGCCATGGCTGCTGGACCAATGGTATGTAAATGCCGAAAAGCTGGCGCAGCCAGCGATCAAAGCCGTTGAAGATGGTCGCACCAAATTTGTGCCGGAACGTTGGAACAAGACCTATTTTGAATGGATGCGCAATATCCAGCCTTGGTGTATTTCGCGCCAGCTTTGGTGGGGACACCGGATTCCGGCATGGTATGGGCCTGATGGGCAGGTTTTTGTCGAAGCAAATGAAGATGAGCGCTGTGGTTCGGCAACCAAACATTATGGCAAGGCTGTCGAGCTGACCCGCGATAATGATGTTTTGGACACATGGTTTTCAAGCGGGCTATGGCCGTTTTCAACGCTTGGCTGGCCAGATAACACGGCTGAATTAAAACGCTACTATCCGGGCGATGTTCTTGTTACCGGTTTTGATATTATCTTTTTCTGGGTTGCCCGCATGATGATGATGGGCATGCATTTCATGGATGGCGAAGTGCCATTCCGTGAGGTCTATATCCATGCGCTGGTTCGCGACGAAAAAGGCCAGAAAATGTCGAAATCCAAAGGCAATGTTCTCGATCCTTTGGAACTTATCGATCAATATGGCGCCGACTCTCTGCGATTCACCTTGGCGGCGATGGCAGCGCAGGGCCGTGACATCAAAATGTCGACAACACGGCTTGAGGGTTATCGGAACTTCACCACCAAAATCTGGAATGCCTGTCGCTTTTTGCAGATGAACGGCTGTACTGGATCGGCGGCAATCGACCTGTCGGCTGTCAATGAGCCAATCAATAAATGGATCGTGTCTGAATATAGTGATGCGATTGAAAAAACCACCAAAGCGATTGAGCTTTACCGGTTTAACGAAGCTGCTGACGCGCTTTATCATTTCATCTGGAATTCCTATTGCAACTGGTATGTCGAGCTTATCAAACCAAGCCTGAACGATGATGATGCCAATGCCGCGGCTGAAACACGCGCCACTGCCAGCACCATTTTGGAAGGCACTTTGCGCCTGCTTCATCCGTTCATGCCGTTCCTGACCGAGGAACTGAACCGTGAAATCTTTGCAAGCGATGATCTGTTGATTGCGGCAAGCTGGCCCGAGCCGGTGAAGGCAGATGAGGGAAGTGCGGTTATCGAATTGCGGTTCTTGATCCAGCTTATTACCGAAATCCGCTATATTCGCGCTGAAATGAATGTTCCTTTATCGGCCAAACCGGTCTTGCATTTACGCGGGATAACCGATCTTCAGCAACGCGTGATCGACAAGCAGCAGGCCGCCCTGTTACGTTTGGCGCGACTTGACGGCATTGCGCATGTTGACAGCTTTGCCAAAGGCAGCGCGCGTGGCAGTGTTGATGGCATGGAAATTGGCCTTCCGCTTGCCGATATTCTGGATCTGACCGCCGAGGCGGCGCGCCTCAATAAGGAAATTGGCGGAGCCACTGCCAAAATTGAAAAAATTTCAAGAAAGCTCAATAATCCGGGCTTTATTGCCAAAGCCCCTGAAGATGTTGTGGCTGAAAACCGCCGCCGTCTTGACGAGGAAAATATCCGACTGAACACTCTAATCAAAGCCCTTGATCGACTTCAATAGGGTCAGTAAGCGTGATCATAAAGTGCAGTTATGCAAATAAAGATTGTAGATTGGAAATTTGTTTAGATAATTGATCACAATGTCAAAACACATTAACATTTCAGACTGTTTTTGATCTGAGATAACCAGATCATTTTTGTTAATTTCATTTAAGGTTTAAAATTCATGATCAAAAATTCTCGTTCGGTTTTAATTGATACCAACCCTGGGAGAAACTCCCAAACATATGGCATCGCTAGAGAGCTTGGCACTGAACAAGATTTGATACATGAACCATCTGTCGGAGTGATTGGCAATAAAGGTGACTCTCAATGTTATTTGGGGGTGCTGGACAAAGTTCAGTCAATTCATAATGTTTTGAGATCTAGAATTGGGGTTACCGGCGATAAACTTAAACTCCGATTAGTTCAACCAGAGTTCACTGTTGCAACCTCAGACGGGATCCGCAACGGTACAAAAGAGATGCGCTACTCCTTAATCGGCCGCGAGATAACTAACGATAGTCTATGTGAACATTTGAGCGCTTCAGGCCTAGAAGGACTTATAGCAGTGGTAGCTTGTGATAAGCCGCCTGTAGGAACAATCTCAGCGATTTTAGAACACAATAGACCGGCAATAATTATGTCGGACGGGTCTATTCGCCCGGGGGTCGACTCCGTAAGTGGTGAGGCAATAGATATTATATCTAGCTACCAAATAGCGGGCAGTGATGATGAAGGCCTAAAACGCAGAATTGCTATGGAGTCATGTCCAGGTTTTGGAAGTTGCGGTGGTATGTTTACATACAATACCATGCAAACTTTTCTTGGTGTTTTGGGAATGGAGCCTCTCCACATGGTCGCACCAGCATCACAAGACCAGCGCCGTCAGGACACTTTTCCTGAACAATTGGTGGATTATTTAGCCAACCTGATTTCAAAAAACATAACACCAAGAGATATTGTTACCAGAGGTTCAATTCGGAACGCGATCATAGTGTCTATGTCAGTAGGTGGCTCAACAAACGTTATGTTGCACGCCCCTGAGATTGCGAGAGCAGCAGGTTACGCAGACTTCTACGAAGACATTATGAGTGTTGAGGAATTCAATCACCTCTCTGAGAACGTCGTGCCAGTTATTGTAAATGCGCGTCCTTTCGGAAAATATTCGATGGTAGACATTGATTCCAAGGGAGGGGTGCAAGTATTTGTAAAGGATCTTCTTGACGCCGGTTTAATTGATGGCGACTTAATTACTTGCACTGGTGAGACGTTGTCTGAACAGGTAGATAGACTAAAACCGCCACAGCCTGATGGGACTGTAATTTACTCCGTAAAAGAACCGTTTAAGCCCACTGGTGGACTGCGGCTTCTGGGAGGAAATCTATCTCCTGATGCCAGTGCGGTTTTAAAATTAGCTGGCGTTGAAGGCGGATTGGACAACAATATTTTTACAGGTCGGGCCAGGGTTTTTGACGGTGAGCAAGCGCTCCTTGAATTCTTAGACACGTCACCGAATGAGTTGTCTGACTCAGACATGGTCATTGTGAGATATGAGGGGCCTGTCGGCGGACCTGGAATGCCAGAGATGCTGGACTCAACTTCCAGAATTACGGCTATTTGTCGTGAGAAAAATATAGTTGTCGGCCTAATGACTGATGGTAGATTTTCAGGCGGCTCAGTAGGCTTAGTTATAGGTCATGTTGGTCCTGAAGCAGCTACTGGAGGACCTATTGGGCTTCTCGAGAATGGAGACACCATAGAGGTTAATCTGGATAAAAACGAATTAAATTGTAAACAGCTTGATGATCCGCATACATATAAATCCCGTAAATTAAAATGGGAGAGTAAATTGGACGAGAACAGTAATATACATCCAGCCGTTGGCGAAGCCGATACGCGGTTGCTAAATCGAATGAGATGCTCTGCAGTATCTGCTGTTTACGGAGCTGGGATGCATCCAAATGGTTCCTTGTGGGTATCAAATCCAAGAAAGCCCGAGGTGTCTAATTTCTTGCCAAAAAACAAATTCAAATAACGATTACACTGTTTAAATTTGAAAACCTGTAAACAATTAAGGCTTCAGCTGGCACCAAATAGGGGTATGGTCAGATGGCTTTTCCAACCCGCGCGGTGCCCGATCGATTCCCACTTCCTCGAGGCGGTCAAGCGCTTCGGGTGACAGCAACAAATGATCGATCCGTACGCCATGATCGCGTTGCCATGCGCCAGCTTGATAATCCCAATAGCTATAAAAAACCCCAGTTGGATTCAGGCTGCGAAGCGCATCGGCATAACCTTTATGAAGAAGGCTACGAAACGCGCTTCGGCTTTCGGGCCTTGTCAAGGCATCACCAGCCCAGCCTGCGGGATCATAGCAATCGATGTCATCGGGAATGACGTTAAAATCACCACCAAGAATCACCGGCTTTTCATCATTTAACAAAGCGAGGGCGCGCGCTTCAAGACGCGTCATCCAGCCAAGTTTATAGTCAAATTTTGGGGCCCGGTGCCGGATTGCCATTCGGCAGATAAATCGTTGCCACCCGAAAGCCGTTGATGGTGGCTTCCATATAGCGTGCCTGTTCATCTTCGGAATCGCCTTCCAGCCCCATAACAACATCTTCGATCGGAAACCGGCTTGCAATCGCCACCCCATTGTAACTTTTCTGGCCATGAAAGGCGACATGCCACCCCATCGCCTGAAATGCATCAATTGGGAAATTCACATCCTGCGATTTTGTTTCTTGAATCAGCAAGACATCGCAAGGATCAGTGGCAAGCCAATCAGTTACAATATCCAGCCGCGCCTTAATTGAATTCACATTCCAACTGGCGATCCGCACAATGGTTAAACAGAAAAAGACGTGCCGCAGCCGCAAGATGCGGTTGCGTTCGGATTGGTAACGGCAAAATATGATCCCATCAAATCCTGCACATAATCCAATTCAGCATGGTCAATCAGCTCGATCGACATATCATCAACAACCACATCCACCCCATGCGGGTAAATACGATATCATCATCATTGCGCTTTTGATCGATGCTGAAATCATATTGAAAGCCTGAACAGCCACCACCAAGCACCGCAACGCGGAAAAAGCTGCCCTCAGGCTCGCCACTCAGCATATGGGTAATGCGTTCTGCGGCTGACAAGCTTAGGCCGAATACGCCAGCATTTGCCTGTATCGCGGCGGGCGCGCTGGTTTCCAGATTGCTTTGTTCGCTCATTTGGCTGCCTGTTGCTGATTTCTTTTGACTGATATGAATATGGCCCCAAATTGACCGCAAATCAAGGTTAACAGATAAGCCAAAACAGAAACACTCGTGAATGCCCTGCGTGACGATTGCGGTTTTTTCTAGCAACGCCTACATTGATTTAGAAATCTGGGCAATATTTACCGCGAATGGCATTGCCAGCCATTGGTTTTGGTGGCGATGCCAAGGCACATTAATGAACAGGTGCAATGTGACTGCAAATATCGAACATCGTACCCTAGCGGTCTATGCTTGTCATGGACCGGCAAGCCGTGGCCGTTTTCTGGATGAGCAGGGACATCAATCCCTAACCAGCCGCACACCGTTTCAGCATGACCGCGACCGCATCATCCATTCAGGCGCATTTCGGCGGCTGAAACATAAAACACAGGTTTTTGTCTATCATGAGGGCGATTATTTCCGGACGCGCCTGACCCACTCACTTGAAGTTGCGCAGATCGCACGTTCAATGGCGCGGGCACTTGGGCTGAATGATGATCTGGCCGAAGCCGTGGCGCTTGCGCATGATTTGGGTCATACGCCTTTTGGCCATGCTGGTGAAGACGCGCTTGACCGGCTTATGGCTGATCATGGCGGTTTTGATCATAATGAACAAACGGTTCGGGTGTTAACCCAGCTTGAACAGCGCTATGCCGGTTTTGACGGATTAAACCTGTCATGGGAAACGCTTGAAGGTGTTGTAAAACATCATGGCGCCATCAAAGATCGTACCGTGCTTCGCCCAGCCATTATCGCCATTGATAAAAATATGGATTTGCAGCTAGAGCGCCATTCATCAGCCGAGGCGCAACTGGCAAATCTGGCCGATGATATTGCCTATCTTTCACATGATTTTGACGATGCGCTTCGTGCCGGCCTGTTCAGCATTGACGATATACGGCGATTGCCACAGGTGGGAAAGGCTTTGCTAGACATCGAAAAAAATCACGGCAATTTAGAATTGGGCCGTATCACCCATGAATTGGTACGCCGGTTAATTTCGGTGTTTGTCGAGGATATGCTTGGCGTATCGGCTGGTAATCTGGCGGCATTACAGGCCAAGCACGCAGATGATATCCGCAATCATAAAACGCCGGTAATCGGCTTTTCATCGGACATGGCGGCTGATCTGGAAACCTTGCGCGGGTTTCTGTTCAAAAACATGTGGCGGCATTACAAAGTGAACCGGATGACAAGTAAGGCAAAACGGGTGGTGACAGATCTGTTTGATTTGTTTATGTCCGAACCCAATACATTGCCAAGTGACTGGCAATTTAGTGGTGAAAAAGCCCTGAGCGACATGACAAATAACGATCGGGCGCGTATTATCGCCGACTATATTGCCTCAATGACCGACCGCTATGCCATTATCGAACATGAACGCCTTTTCGATCTTGGCCCCATTTTACGATAGATCCTGTTTGCGGATAGAGAAAAGACCCTAATTAATGAATATTTTTTCCTTCTTTGAAGTTGAATTTCAAACCATCATCAACCAGCTTGTTTCCGCCGATTTGCTATCTGGCGATATTGATACAAGCCGTGTTGTCTTTGAGTTGCCGCGCGATGAAAGCCATGGCGATCTTGCCACAAATGCGGCGATGGTTCTTGCCAAACAGGCGGGTAAATCACCGCGTGATATTGCTGCCTTATTTGCTGCTGAACTAGCAAAAATTGATGGGGTGATCAGCGTTGATATTGCCGGCCCGGGTTTTTTGAACCTAACTATTGAATCACGTCTATGGACACGCGAAATCGCCGATATTCTTGCCGCCAATCTGACCTATGGCAAAAGCGATATTGGGGCAGGTGAGCCGTTGAATGTCGAATTTGTGTCGGCAAACCCAACCGGCCCATTACATGCCGCCCATGCCCGCGGTGCGGTTATTGGTGATGCGCTTGCTGGATTGATGGAATTTTGTGGCTGGAACATCACGCGCGAATATTACATTAATGACGCTGGTGGGCAGGTCGATGTTCTGGCGCGGTCAACCTATCTTCGCTATTGCGAGGCGCTTGGCCGTGATATCGGCGCTATTCCAGCTGGTCTCTATCCTGGGCTTTATCTCAAAGATGTTGGTCAAGCATTGGCCACCCGCGATGGCGAACTTTATCTTGATAAGCCTGAAGCTGAATGGCTTGAGGCCGTGCGCAGCTTTGCCATTGACGCCATCATGCAGGGGATCAAAACCGATCTTTTGGGACTTGGCATCAAAATGGATCAGTTTTCGTCAGAACGCGCCCTTGTGAATTCGGGGGCAGTTG
The DNA here is from genome assembly GCA_905182545.1 of uncultured Candidatus Puniceispirillum sp. Taxonomy (GTDB): domain Bacteria; phylum Pseudomonadota; class Alphaproteobacteria; order Puniceispirillales; family Puniceispirillaceae; genus UBA3439. The sequence goes on along the minus strand of CAJJBY010000006.1, from coordinate 261,444 downwards.
GGCGCGCAATCGATAAATTGCAGCAAGACGGACATCTTTACCAAGGTGTTTTGCAGCCTCCAAAAGGCAAAGAGCCGGAAGATTGGGAACCACGCGAACAATTGCTGTTCAAAGCCAGCGAATTTGGCGATGACACTGATCGGCCTTTGCAAAAATCCGATGGTACATGGACCTATTTTGCTGCCGATGTTGCCTATCATCTTGATAAGCTGGAGCGCACCCGCGGCCCCTTAATTAATATTTTTGGTGCTGATCATGGCGGCTATGTCAAACGCATGACCGCGGCGGTTGCCGCTTTATCGGGCATGCAGAACATGCTTGATATCAAATTATGCCAGCTAGTGAATTTGCTGGATAAAGGACAGCCGGTCAAAATGTCAAAACGTGCTGGCACCTTTGTTACGGTTGAAGACGTGATCGAGGCGGTTGGCGCTGATGTGATCCGTTTTATCATGCTGACACGGCGGAATGATCAAACCTTAGATTTTGATTTTGCAAAAGTAACCGAACAATCACGCGATAATCCGGTTTTCTATGTTCAATATGCGCATGCCCGCGCCTGTTCGGTTATTCGGCAATTTGAAAAAGACCGGACAATCCCTGAAACGGCAAATCTGAACCTGATTACCAATCCTGCCGAACTGGCTGTTGTAAAAATGCTGGTTGGCTGGCCAAAGCTGGTTGAATCAGCCGCCAGCGCGCATGAACCGCACCGGATCGCCTTTTATCTTGTCGATCTTGCAAGCCGGTTCCATTCATTATGGAATGCGGGTCGGGAAAACCCATCATTGCGCTTTATCCTTGATGATGAGGCAACGACAGCCGCCCGAATGCAACTTGTTCAAGCAACAAGTTTCGTTATTCGAACCGGCTTAAATGTGTTATCAATTAGAGCCTTAGAAGAAATGTAGAGTGCAAAATGAGTTATGAAGACCAACAGGTTAGCGGCGTCAATTGGGGGTGGTTTGCCATCCTTGCCAGCATCATTGCCATTGTTGGCGGCACAACCTATTTTCTGCTGCCAAGCCTGATTTCAAAAACCGTTACCGATATCACTGTGGTCAAAGCGATTGACGCGCCAATCAAGGTAAAGCCTTTGGATCCGGGCGGTGAGTCGGTCGATCATCAAAATTTGCTGGTTGTTGATATCCTGAAAGGCGGCAACAAAGCCGATGATCAAACCGAAACCCTGCGCCCAACTTCGCCAAGCCCAGAACCACCGCCGGTTGCCGAAGCCGAAACCGCAGCAAAGGCAGTTTTGGAAACACCCGTAGAAACCAGTGAAGACCAGTCCAAAACCGACGGTAAGGCAATGGCCAATAGCGGTGATGAGGCGGCCAAAAAACCCTTGCCAAAAGCAAAACCCGCACCAAAGCCCACAACACAAACTTTGGCAAAGGCTGCCGCTGGTAAAGATGCAACGGGGGCAGAAACCAAAACAGCGGCCAGTCCAAGCCAGTGCCAAGCCAACCAAACCGGCTGCGGCAAAGCCTGCAGCGGCCAAAGCCGATAAAGACACTGCATCAAAGATCAAGAAGCGGGTAATCGTGATTGAAGGTGATGAACCGCTTTATATGATCCAGCTTGCGGCGTTTCGTAATGCAGAAAAAGCCACTGAAATGGCTAAAATTCTGTCACAGAAGCATAAATCGCGCCTGCAAGATGTCGATCTTGAAACGATGTCGGTTGATACCGGCAGTAACGGTATTTTCTACCGCATTGTCAGCGCCCCATTGCCGCGCCCCGATGCTGACAAAATTTGCGGCGTTTTGCGGCGGTCGGGTCAGGATTGTTTCTTGCGGAAATATACCGCGCCAAGCCCATGAATCAAGGGGAAACCCTAAAAACCTTAAACTAAATCTGAACTGGCATTATTACAGCAATTATGACCGACCTCCTAGATACATTCACCGCCGATGAAAGCCCCATAGACCGGGCAAAGCAGCTGGCGCTTTTCGTCAATCTTGACGGGTTTGAAGGGCCGATTGACCTATTGCTGAAATTGGCGCGTGATCAAAAGGTTGATTTGACCAAAATCGCTATTTTGCCGTTGGCCGAACAATATCTCAGCTTTGTGAATAATGTTCGTGAACTCGATCTTGAAATTGCTGCCGATTATTTGGTGATGGCAGCGTGGCTTGCCTATTTGAAATCGCGGCTTTTACTGCCTGATCCTGAGCCCGAGCAGGACGAAGAAATGGTCGATATGGCCGATGCTTTGCGCTACCAGCTTTTGCGGCTCGAAGCCATGCAGCAAGCTGCCAAGCGCCTGTCATCACTACCCAAACTGGGGCAACAGCGATTTGCCCGCGGCGCACCCGAACAATTTGCCAATACCAGCCAAGCGGTCTGGACAGTATCACTTTATGATTTGTTGTCATGCTACGGCGATATCAGCTCGACCGAAGATGCCGAAACACTTACGATTGCTTCGACCCGGCTTTATTCGGTTGAAGAGGCGGCAAAACGGTTGCGCAACCTTATTGGGTCTAGCCCGAATTGGACGGTTTTGCAGCATTTCCTGCCAACTGGCCTGCAATCACCGATGGATTTGCGATCGGCAACGGCGTCGCATTTTGTCGCATCACTGGAATTGGCACGCGAAGGCGTGCTAAGACTGCGCCAAGACAATCATTTTGCGCCGCTATATATGAAGGTTAGAGACTAAGATGACTATGTTGTCACCGCTGCAAGATTACGCCGCCACAATTGAAGCTCTGATTTTCGCCTCGGATCGGCCAATTCGCGAGCGCGAGCTTATCGTGCATTTACCAGAAAACATGGATCTTGCCGAAGTGATTGCTGCGGTTGCTTTACGTTATGATGCAACAAGCGGCATTGAACTATGTCAGGTTGGTGATGGCTGGGCGTTTCGCACCAAAGCCGAAATTGCCGAAAGATTAAGCCAACATAAACAGGTTGAACGGCCGCTTTCTCGCGCTGCGCTGGAGGTTTTGGCAATCATTGCCTATCACCAGCCCATCACACGCGCCGAAATTGAAGAAATTCGCGGGATCAGCCTGTCAAAAGGCACTATGGATATTTTGCTTGAACTTGGCTGGATCAAACCGCGCGGCCGCCGCCGGACGCCGGGCCGCCCGTTAACATGGGGAACCAGCCCAGCCTTTCTTGATCATTTCGGCCTTGCCGATGTTGGTGATTTGCCGGGTATGGATGATTTGAAAACAGCAGGGCCTGCTTCGCAAAGGCCAAATTCTTGGCGCCTTGATGGACCATACACCGCAAAATGATGATCTTGATGATGAAGACGACAGTGACGCCGATTTTCTGGAAGATGGATTGCTAGAAGCCGGTTATGACGGAGATGAACATGCTTGAATTTGAGCGTATCCGGCATGCCTATAACGGCAGCCTGTCAGTTAGTGATGTCAGTTTCAAGGTTCAGCCAGGCGAGGTTGTGTCGCTGCTTGGGCCATCTGGATGTGGTAAAACGACTTTGCTGCGGTTGGCAGCAGGGCTTGAACAACCCCAACATGGCAGCATTCTCCTTCATGGGGATGTTATTTCGTCTCCTGATTACATCCAGCCGCCCGAACAGCGCGGCATTGGCTATATGTTCCAAGATTACGCGCTGTTTCCGCATATGACAGTGTTGCAAAATGTGGTCTTCGGCCTTGCCGAAAAAGGCAGTGCGGCGACACGGCGCGGGCTTGATGTGCTTGGTGAGGTTGGCATTGACGATCTTAGCGATATGTATCCGCATGAATTATCGGGTGGCCAGCAACAACGCGTTGCGCTGGCGCGGACGCTTGCACCAAAACCTGCGGTTATCCTTCTTGATGAGCCCTATGCTGGTCTAGATAGCCGCCTTCGCGAGCGTATCCGTGACCAGATGCTGCATGTTCTAAAGGCCTCAAATGCCGCAGCCCTGATGGTGACACATGATGCCGAAGAGGCGATGTTTATGTCAGACCGGATTGTTGTTCTGCGCGATGGCCATGTTGTTCAAACCGGCCGTCCAGTTAATCTATATTGCCAACCAAGCAGTGCCTTTGTTGCTGAATTTTTTGGCGAAGTGAACCGTATTGAAGGCATTATCGCCAAGGATAAGGTGATTACCGCACTTGGCGAATTTAGCGCGCCGAAATCCTTAAGCGATGGCAGCGCGGCTAGTGTCGTGATCCGGCATGAAGCGCTTTTGATCGATGCTGGTAATGATGGCGTCGTTGGCGAGGTGATGGAATCACGCTTGTTAGGCCGTGCATCACTGATTCATTTATCGGTGCCAACGGGGCGGGATGTTCTTCATCTTCACGCGCGCATACCCGGTCTGAACTCGATTGAAGTTGGAAGTCAGGTTCGGGTTCGGGTTGATCCGGCACAGGCATTTGTTTTTGCCGCCAGAAATGGCGCTGAATAAGCCAAGACTTAAACCAAAATCGCCAAGACCCTTGGTTTTTTCACATATTTGTCACTTTTCTGCACCGGTTTTGCCAAGGAATTCTTGTAGACAGCCAAAGCCGTGTCTATAGTGCGGGGGCAACAAGGCCATTGGTTTTTCCAATGGCCGAAACGAATTGGAAATGAGGACCTAAACTATGTTTGGCGGTACGTTCAGTATTTTACATTGGATCGTTGTTCTGGCAGTTGTTCTGCTGCTTTTTGGTGGCAGAGGCAAAGTTTCAGCGATCATGGGTGATTTTGGCAAAGGCTTGCGTAACTTTAAAACAGGTCTGAAAGGGCCTGAAGAAGACGCTGGTGAGGACGCCGAGGCCATCGAAGAGGCGCCAAAGGCAGCAAAAAAGCCAGCAGCCAAAAAAGCAACCCCAAAGAAAGCGGCAGTCAAAAAAACCACAGCCAAAAAAGCATCTGCTAAAAAAGCCGCCAAGAAATAGGCGCTAGGAACAGATAATGCTTGATATTGGCGGCTGGGAATTCTTGGTTGTTGCCTTTGTGCTGATCATGGTGGTTGGCCCAAAGGAACTTCCGAAGATGCTTCGTGGTTTTACCCGTGTAATGCGTCAGGTGCGATCAATGGCGGCTGAGTTTTCGCGCAGCATGCAGAACATGGCTGACGACGCCGAACTTGGCGATCTAAAAGGCACGTTGGAAGACGTCAAGCGCGGTAATCTGGCTGGGGTAGCCGATGCGATTGATCCTGCAGGAAACCTGAAAGGCTCGGTTGAAGATTTGAAAAAATCAGCAACTGAAACAGGTTTGCAGGATGATGTTGGCGAAATCCGCAATCTGGCAGGGACAACCGGCGACGGCTTTGCAGAAGTGATCAATCAGGCACCGGAAGATGATGCCGCTTCTGCCGCATCTTCTGACTCGAAAAAGAAAACGGGGAACTAGGCCAAAATGGCAGAGCAAGACGCAGATAATTCAGGGTTGGCCCAAGGCCGTATGACACTGATCGGCCATTTGACCGAGCTGCGAAACCGGCTTGGCGTTGCGCTTGGCATTTTTCTACTTTTATTCCTGATCAGCGTTGCCCCATTGCCCGGCACAACAAGCAACAGCATTGCCTATCAGGTTTTTGTGTTTTTGCAGGCGCCGCTGGCTGAAATTTTGAATGCCAAAGGTGGTGGCCGAATGATTTTCACCGCCCTCCATGAAGGGTTTTTCACGCAAATCAAAGTTGGCTTTTTTACCGCGCTTTGCATCACCTTTCCGATCATCAGCATGCAGCTTTGGAAATTCGTCGCCCCTGGACTTTACAAAAATGAACGCAAGGCTTTTTTACCGTTTTTGATTGCCACACCGGTTCTGTTTACCCTTGGTGCGGCGATGGTTTATTATGTTGTCACCCCAATGGCGTGGGCATTCTTCGTGTCATTTGAGATGGTTGGCGATGACAGTGCGCTGGCAATCGAACTTGAGCCGCGTATTAGTGAATATCTGTCGTTGATGATGCGGTTAATCTTTGCCTTTGGACTTGCTTTTGAGTTGCCGGTTATTCTGCTGTTGCTGGCACGTGCGGGGCTGGTCACGCATCAGGGCCTTGCGGAAAAGCGGAAAATCGCGATTGTCATCAGCTTTGTCGTTGCTGCGGTTCTAACGCCGCCCGATGTGATTTCACAATTGCTATTGGCTGTTCCCATCATTCTGCTTTACGAATTGTCTATTTTTGGAGCAAGGCTGATGAGCCCGCCTGAAAACAATGAATTCGATAATAGCTAAAACAAAGATTACGCGCCGCAGGTCAATTTTGACGGCCGGCATGCAATTTGTGACTAGCTATCCAGATCCGAACCTGACCAACAAACCGAGTTAAAAATGCATGATATCCGTTTTATTCGCGAAAATCCTGATGCCTTTGATGCGGCCCTAAAGCGGCGCAAGCTTGCCCCTATGGCAGGTGAGATTTTGAAAACTGATAGCGATCGCCGCGCATTGCAGGCGCAGATTCAAGAAATGCAATCGCGCCGCAATCAGGCATCAAAGGAAATTGGCGCCCTAAAGGCCAAAGGCGGCGATGCCGATGCCTTGATCGCCGAGGTCAATGATATCAAAACCAAAATACCGGCCCTTGAAACCGAAGAAGCCAGCCTTGCCGAAAATCTGGAATCACGGCTTCTTGAGCTTCCAAACCTTCTCGATGATTCGGTGCCTGATGGCGATGATGAAGATCAAAACCAATTAATCCGCACCATCGGTGATGTTCCCAGCTTTCACTTTACGCCAAAAGATCATGTGGCGTTGGGTGAAGGGCTTGGGCTTATGGATTTTGCGCTTGGTGCCAAATTGGCAGGCGCACGGTTTGTTGTTCTGTCTGGCCAGCTAGCCCGTTTGGAACGTTCCTTGGCCGCCTTTATGCTAGACACACATACAGGCGAATTTGGCTATGTTGAGACCTTGCCACCAGCCTTGGTCAACAGCCAAACAATGACCGGTACTGGCCAATTGCCAAAATTTGCCGAGGATCTTTATCGCACTGACGATAAATGGCTAATCCCCACCGCCGAAGTGCCGCTAACCAATATTGTGGCTGATGAGATTACTGACAGTGCGGTTCTGCCATTGCGCATGACCGCCTATACCCAATGTTTCCGGTCGGAGGCTGGATCGGCTGGCCGTGACACAAGAGGCATGATCCGCCAGCACCAATTTTCCAAAGTGGAAATGGTGTCAATCACTCACCCCGATCAATCAGCTGATGAACTTGAGCGTATGACATCATGCGCCGAAACGATTTTGCAAAAGCTGGAATTGCCATATCGTGTGCTCAAACTTTGCAGCGGCGATACTGGCTTTTCCGCCCAGCAAACCTATGATCTGGAAGTATGGTTGCCCGGTCAGGACGAAGGCCGCGGCATGTATCGCGAAATCTCCTCCTGTTCGAATTGCGGGCCGTTTCAGGCACGCCGCATGAAGGCACGTTTCCGCGATGTTGAAACCGGCGAGACCCGCTTTTTACATACCTTGAATGGGTCAGGATTGGCAGTTGGCCGTACCTTGATTGCCATTCTGGAAAATGGCCAGCAGGAAGATGGCAGCATTCTTCTGCCAAAAGTCCTGCATAGCTATCTGGGAACCGACCGGTTGGTGGCAAAGGCCTGATGGCAGCCATATCCAACAAACCTGTCGGCCGCATCCTGATTAGTAATGATGACGGCATTGATTCGGTTGGCATCACAATTCTTCGTGAAATTGCGACAGCTCTAAGTGACGATATCTGGATCATTGCGCCAAGTGAAAACCGGTCAGGGGCGTCACGGTCAATCACCCTTCGGCGCGATGTTGTGATCGAAGAAATCGCACCAAAAACCTTTCGATGTTCAGGAACACCAAGCGACTGCATCATTTTTGGCATGGCTGAAATCCTTGATCATGCGCCCGACTTGGTGCTTACCGGCATCAATCACGGCATGAATGTTGCCGATGATATTCTTTATTCGGGAACCGTTGCCGGTGCTATGGAGGCCTCATTGCTTGGCGTGCCAGCAATTGCGCTATCGCAACGTCATGGCCGTGAAGACCCGATTGATTATGCCGCAAGCCGCCTTTATGGCGAACAGGTGATCCGCCATATTCTGGATCTAGGGATCCCGCCACGCACCATTATGAATGTCAATTTCCCCAAAACCGATCCGGCCAGCATCAAAGGGGTGAAACCGGCGCATCTTGACCGGCACAAGCTTGGCGATGTCGTTATCAATGGCGACTCGCCCAATCACTACAGGCTTGGCCCTTTGCATAGCGATCCAGAAACAAGCGATGGAAGCGACCGCGCCGTGCTGAATGATGGCTGGATTTCGCTAACGCCACTGATGATGGATGTTACCGCGCATCTCATGCTTGAGCGATTGCCAATATTAGATATTGCGGCGGCGAAACAGGCATATTATGACAGGTGATTTCCAACCCCAGAAAGCGCAGTTGATCATGACATTGCGCGGTATGGGCATTCTAGATCCGCGGGTGCTGGCAGCATTAGAATCAGTGCCACGCGAATTATTCGTGCCCCCAGCATTACGCCATCATTCTTATGAAAACTCATCGCTTCCCATCGCCTATGATCAAACCATAAGCCAGCCCTATGTTGTGGCGCGAATGACCGAAGCCATGAAACTTGGCGGGCGTGAGCTGGTTCTTGAAATCGGAAGCGGCAGTGGCTATCAGTCAGCGATCTTGTCGCATTTATGCCGGCGCGTCTATTCGATGGAACGTGTTCGTCCATTGCTTGTCGATGCTGAAAACCGGCTTCGTGACCTTCGCATATCGAATATTAGCTTTCGTTTTGGTGATGGATCAAAGGGTTGGCCCGAAGCTGCGCCTTATGACCGGATCATTTTAACATGCGGATGTGATAAAATTCCCGACATTTTGTTGCAGCAGCTTAAAATTGGCGGCATCATGGTCGCACCAGAGGGTCATGGTAAAGCGCAATCGCTTGTTGTGGTGACACGGCATGAAACTGGGTTTGAACGCGTCACCTTGATGCCAGTAACCTTTGTGCCACTGATTGAGGGTGAATAAATGCCGCAAAAAGGCAAAACCGGTTTTCAATCCTGCGCTTGGGCCTTTGGGTTTGTTGCAATGTCCAGTCTGCTTGCGGCCTGTCAGACACCAAATTTATCCTTGAACCGTGCGACACCAGCCAAATTGGTCGTTGCGCCATTGCGCGAACCGGTTGAACCCATTCCGCCAAGTCAAATAATCGAGGTGCGCGCCAATGATACATTATATGCCTTGGCAACGCGCTATCAGGTAACGCCGCAATCAGTGATTGAGGCAAATGGCCTGCAGCCACCCTATAATCTTCGTAAAGAGCAGGCGCTAAAGCTTGTTCCGCGCCGCACCCATATTGTGCGCCCGGATGACTCGGTTTATGTCATCTCGCAACGCTATGCTGTTAGCCAATATCAATTGGCCCAGCTTAATAATCTGGCGCCGCCATTTGAGCTGAAAAATGGCCAAACCCTGCAATTACCGAACAGCCTTGATTTCTCGGTTCTTGATGTTGGTTTGCCAGACGGGAGTTAGCAGCACCAATATTGCCCAGCCAACGCCAACAAAAACTAGCGTTCCAGCCGCCCCGCGCAAACGTTTTGTCGCGCCATCGCTTGCCGGCAGTTCTGGCTTTACATGGCCGGTGCAGGGCGAAATCATCACTGAATTTGGCCCGTCACAACGCGGCGTTCATAATGATGGTGTGAATATCGCCGCAAGCGAAGGCGCATCGGTTGGCGCTGCTGCGAAGGGCCGTGTGGCCTTTGTTGGCACCAATATCAAAAGCTTTGGCAAGCTGGTGCTGGTCAAGCATGATGCCGGCATTATCACCGCCTATGCCCACCTTGGTGATATCAGTGTCAAAGAAGGCGAAATTGTTACCGCTGGTCAATCCATTGGTACAATTGGCAAGTCAGGACGCGTCGATAGCCCTCAATTGCATTTTGAAATCAGAAAATCACGGCAACCTGTTGATCCGCGAAGTCTGATTTCCTAACCGCCAAAAATCATTATCAAGCCTAGCGGCGCAATGATGTTTTGGTGCGTGCGGCAAGGTCGGTAATGAATTGCCATGCAACCCGGCCCGACCGTGAACCACGACCAACTGACCATGCCAATGCTTCATGTCGTATATCAATACCATCTGCTTTAATATTGATAAACTCTACATATTCATCAATCATTTCAAGATATGTATCCTGATCAATTGAATGGAATCCAATCCATAAACCAAACCGGTCAGACAGCGAGACGGTTTCTTCGGTTGTTTCAGACGGATTAATCGCGGTTGATCGTTCATTTTCCATCATTTGCCGTGGCATCAGATGCCGCCGGTTGGATGTGGCATAGAAAACGATATTGTCAGGGCGGCCTTCGATGCCGCCTTCAAGCGCAGCCTTTAACGATTTATAGGTGCTTTCGCCGCCTTCAAAGGCAAGATCATCCGAGAAAATGATGAAATGGCGGTCAATTTGCGCCAGAAACGCCATCAAGAATGGTAAATCGGCAATATCTTCACGATGGATTTCGACCAGTCCAAGATCATGCCCACGCTCAATCACCGTGCCATGAACCGCCTTGACCAGTGATGATTTGCCAGTGCCACGCGCGCCCCACAACAGCGCGTTATTCGCCGGAAAGTCCTGAACAAAGCCCATTGTGTTCGACAATAGATCATCACGCTGTTCATTGATTCCTTTTAACAAGCCGATATCAAGACGGTTTACCTTGGCAACAGCAACAAGCTGGCGAATATCCGATTGCCAGACATAGGCATCAGCCTTTGGCAGGGCGTCAGGTGCCATTATCGATTGGATGTTTGCGCTCAAGCGCATCTGCAATGCGGGTTAATTGGCCAAGAAGAAGGGCTGTATCGTCAGACTTGTTCATATTTTTTGCTCGGTTCAGTCACTATTGTTGTGGAAACTGTATAAAAAGGGAATATGGGTCATTGCAGCAAAGCGCAAGGGCGTTTATGTTCCCCCATAGTATTTTCAAAGAAAATTGGAGAAATTCAGAGATGTTTATTACCCCAGCATTTGCGCAGTCAGGTGGCTTTGCAGAAGGCGGATTTGGCTTGCTGCCAATCGTTTTCGTTATGGTTATTTTCTATTTCCTGTTGATCCGGCCACAACAAAAGCGCGCCAAGCAGCATCGTGAATTATTGGCCTCGATCCGTCGTGGCGACAAGATTGTCACAACGGGTGGCCTGACAGGTACAGTGGTCAAGGTCACTGATGACGTTGATACGGTTGATGTCGAAATTGCCACAGGCGTAAAGGTTCAAATTGTGCGGGCGATGATTGCCGATGTAAGAGGCAAGACCGAGCCAGTCAAAGCTGAGCCAGTCAAAGTTAAGCCAAAAAAGTAAATCGCTGGATAAACAGCCTCATCACATAGGCAGATTCGGTGATTGCCGGAAAAGCCTATGGGGTAGAGCTGTTTTTCCGTATCTTTAGCCAAGAGTATTGTCGTCATGTTGCAATTCCAGCTTTGGAAAAAACTGCTTGTTGTGATGGTTGCCGTTTTGGGGATCATCTTTGCGCTACCAAATCTTATTGGCGGCGATGACGGCGCTGGTATAGATTTTTTACCCGGCAAACAGATTAATCTTGGCTTGGATCTTCAAGGCGGATCACATCTTCTGCTTCGTGTCGATGTTGACGCGGTAAAACAGGAACGGCTCGAAAATCTTGGCGAAACATTGCGGCGCGATTTCCGCTCGGAAAAGATCCGCTTTAGCGGCCTTGCCGTTGCCAATGAAACGGTCTCGCTGCAAATTCGTAATCCAGAAGATGCCGCCAAGACACAGCAAATCTTCACCGATCTTGGCAATGAATACTCGGTCAGCAATGATGGGCTAACGTACCGTCTAGCCTTCAATGAGGCCGGAGCTTGCTGCGATGCAAACACGCACGGTTGAACAATCGATCGAGATCATTCGCCGGCGGCTTGACCCTGAAGGCACCAAAGAGCCGGTCATTCAGCGGCAAGGGCTTGATCGGATTCTGGTTCAATTGCCTGGCGTTGATGACCCTGAAGCGGTAAAACGGCTTCTTGGCCGTACGGCAAAACTGACATTCCAACTTGTCGATATGCGAATTAGTGCCACCGAAGCCATCCAGCGTGGCCGCACGCCACCGGGAAGCATCCTGATGCAAAGCGCCAGTGATGATGGCCGAAGCTATGTTATTGAAAAACGCGTTATGGTCAGCGGTGAGATGCTTGATGGGGCAACGGCAACTTTTGACCAGAACAACCGCCCAGCAGTCAGCTTTACCTTGAACGCTGCCGGTGCGCGCCGGTTTGGCAAGGTAACTGGCGAAAATATTGGCCGTCCTTTTGCGATTATTCTCGATGGTAAGGTAGTATCGGCCCCCACCATTCAGTCGCAGATTTTTGGCAGTGGTCAGATCACTGGCGATTTTAGTGTTGCCGAAACAAACGAATTGGCGCTTGTCCTGCGGGCAGGGGCATTGCCAGCCCCATTGATCATTCTTGAAGAACGCTCGATTGGCCCTGGCCTTGGCGCCGATTCGATTGCCGCTGGTGAAATTGCGGCGATCATTGGCATTATCCTTGTCGCCATCTATATGGTCGCCAGCTATGGCTTTTTTGGCGGGCTTGCCGTTGGCGCGCTAACCGTGAACATCATTTTGATTGTAGCGTTGCTATCGGCCTTGCAGGCCACCTTAACGCTTCCAGGCATTGCCGGTATTGTCTTGACCATGGGCATGGCGGTTGATGCCAATGTTCTGGTGTTTGAGCGTGTCCGGGAAGAATTATCAAAGGGCAGGTCAACCATTGCGGCGATTGATAGCGGCTATCAGCGTGCCATTTCAACAATCATTGACTCGAACCTAACCACCTTATTTGCAGCGCTGTTTCTGTATATTTTTGGGTCGGGGCCAATTAAGGGCTTTGCCGTCACGCTAGGCATTGGCATTGCCACATCCATGTTTACGGCGGTTATGGTGACACGTCTGCTCATTGTTTTCTGGGTTGAACGCAAACGCCCCACCAGACTTGTTCTCTAAGAAGGGTTCTAACCGATGCGTCTAAAACTTGTTCCTGAAAACACGTCGATCAATTTTCTAAAATTCTATCGGCTTGCCTTTATTTTATCGTCATTGCTTATCGCCGGATCAATTGGGCTTTTCGCTATTATTGGGCTGAATCTTGGCATTGATTTTAAAGGCGGTATTCTTATCGAAGCGCGCCATAACACAGGCCCTGCCAATATTTCGGGTCTTCGTGGTGATCTTGAATCCTTGGGTCTTGGTGATATCAGCCTTCAAGGCTTTGGTACCAAAACCGATATCCTAATCCGAATTCAACGCCAAGATGGTGATGAGAAGGCGCAAATTGCCGCGATCCAGCTTGTTGGCAACACGCTTGGAAGCGATTATGACATCCGCCGAACCGAATTTGTCGGGCCAACGGTTGGTGCTGAACTGGCCGAAAAAGGCATTTTGGCGGTTGTTTGTGCGCTGTTGGCAATCATGGTCTATATCTGGTTCCGTTTTGAATGGCAGTTTTCAATCGCTGCGATTCTGGCGCTTACCCATGATGTTATGACAACGATCGGGCTTTTTGCACTGACAAATTTTGAATTTAATCTGGCAACTGTGGCGGCGATTTTGACCATCGCTGGCTATTCGATCAATGATACGGTTGTGGTGTTTGACCGTGTCCGTGAAAATCTACGCCGCTATAAATCTTATAGCCTTGGCGATATTTTGAATAAATCCTTGAACGAAACCTTGTCACGAACCGTTATGACCTCGGTTACAACCCTGCTTGCTTTGATAGCAATTGTGATTTTTGGTGGTGCCGTGCTTCGCGATTTTGCCATTGCGATGATCTGGGGTGTTTTGATCGGCACCTATTCATCAGTATTTGTTGCTGTTGGCCTATTGTCACGTTTTGACATTAAACGCGGCGATGATGACGATAATGGCGTTGAAAAGCCTGAATATGAACGAACCTAAATCACCTAGCGGCGCATCAAGCGACCTTGTTGATATCCGCAGCTTTGAAGGTGCCAATGATCTGCAATTGATCCATGGCTATGGCGGCAATAGTTTTCGCATTTCTGGTGAACGCTACAGCGGTTCGGTGTTGGTGCATCCACGCCAAACGGCAATCTGGGCACCACCAGCCAAACCCGAAACATTGACGATTGATGATCTTTTGCCGCATTTCGGCGATAATTTTCCACCCTTATTTATTCTTGGGGTTGGCGGCGCGCCAATGGATCAGATGAATGGTTTATCGGTGGCCCTTCGCGATCATGGGATTGCGCTTGAGGTTATGTCAACGCCAGCAGCTTGCCGCACATGGAATGTGCTGATGAGCGAAGGGCGCGATGCCGTTACCGGCCTTTATGACGTTGCCTAAACAATTTTTCACACGATTTAGTTTGCATGACCGATAACGCCAAAACCGCATTAGCTGCATTGCGTGATAGCGATCATCCGCTTGGCCGTCCCTTGGCGCTTTGTTTGATGTTTGAACCGGCGAATGACCAATTTCTTGCCGCTTCAATATTCGATCTTGCAATTGCGCTTGATTCGGCGCTTCACATCCCAAGCGAGTCACTTCTCTCCGCCATCCGCATTCAATGGTGGGTTGATGCCTTATCCGGCAGCGGCGCACAAACAGCCCCGCTTGTGACACAGCTGCAAGCGCAATTTCAAACCCATGAGGGGTTACAGTCAGAAATCATTGATCTGATCGGCCATTGGCAAACCGCCTGCCATGATGAAAATCGCGACAATATTGATGGCTGGGCGACGGTTTGGGCGCTTGTCGCCAAACATTTAGGGCAGGCGGCACAATCGGCAATCGCCACCGATATTGGCCATCAATTTCATCACGCGATACGCGGGCATGAACCGCATGCGGCAGTGCCCTTGGACAAGCCTCAAATCAGCGCCCTTCGCCGCAATGATTCGGGACAAAAACGGTCATTTCTGTATCTGGTGGCCTGCTGGCTTCGCTATGTGCAACGCCCCAATGCAGACGCCAATCATCCGGCGCTGATTTGGAAAATGCTGGCGTGGCAGTTATTTGGCCCACCACAGTAATTCGGCCCACCACAGTAATTTGGATCTGAAAAGTGGGGGATTTTAGCAAACTGGCTTATGGCGCCGCTGTCGCATTGCCCCATGCGGCCAATTTGGTCAAGGCACGTTCAGCATAGGCAGCTTTGCGATCACGCCCACGAGGCCGCCGCCCACGCTCATTTACTGGCAATTCAGGAAACAGGCCAAAATTGACATTCATTGGCTGGAAACTATCAGCCATAGCACCGCCGGTAATATGCGCAAGAAGCGCGCCATGCGCCGTATCGACTGGTGGTGGAATCCATTCAGTGCCAAGCGTCTCAGCTGTGGCCATTCGGCCAGCAAGCAAACCAATTGCGGCTGATTCAATATAGCCTTCAACACCGGTAATCTGCCCAGCAAAGCGCAATCTCGGTTTCGCCTTCAGCCGCAATTGCGAGTCAAGAAGACGCGGCGAATTGATAAAGGTATTGCGGTGCAACCCGCCAAGCCTTGCAAATTGCGCATTTTCAAGACCCGGAATCGTTTGGAACACCCGCACCTGTTCGCCATGTTTCAGCTTTGTCTGAAACCCGACAATGTTATAAAGCGTGCCAAGCGCGTTATCCTGACGAAGCTGGATGACCGCATGGGGGCGTGACCCGTCATGCGCATTGGTAAGGCCCACCGGCTTCATTGGCCCCCAGCGCAGCGTTTCGCGCCCGCGTGACGCCATGATTTCAATTGGCATACAGCCATCAAAATAGGGGGTGCTTTCTTCCCATTCCTTGAATGACATTTTCTCGCCAGTTAAAAGCGCATCAATAAACGCTTCATATTGCGGCTGTGTCATGGGGCAATTGATATAATCTTTGCCATCGCCGCCATCAGTGGATTTGTCATAACGTGACTGGAACCAAGCCACATCCATATTGACACTGTCAAAATGAACAATGGGCGCAATCGCATCAAAAAAAGCCAGATCATCTTCGCCGCCCCACCGCCGGATTGCTTCGGCCAGTTCAGGCGAAGTCAGCGGACCAGTGGCAATGATGACCTGTTGCCAATCTTCGGGAATATCGGCAATTTCTTCACGATGCACCGTGATCAGGGGGTGGCTGTTGATCTTGGCCTCGACAGCGGCGGAAAATCGATCACGATCAACTGCCAAAGCGCCACCAGCAGGCACTTTTTCAGCATCTGCAGCCTGCAATATCAAGGATCCCAAAATCCGCATTTCCTGATGCAAAACACCAACAGCATTTGCCGTTGCATCATCCGATCGAAAAGAATTGGAACAAACCAGCTCGGCAAGGCCTTCGCTATGGTGCGCATCGGTTTTACGCGTTGGGCGCATTTCATGGATCACAACAGGCACATTCATGCTGGCAATTTGAAAGGCAGCCTCACAACCAGCAAGACCACCACCAATCACATGAACAGGAGCAAGATCATTCATCACAAATCACTTTTTTAAAACACGCGCAAGATAGGTGCCGGTATGGGAGTCAGCAACCTTCGCCACCTGTTCAGGCGTGCCTTCAGCAACGATATAGCCTCCACCATCGCCACCTTCAGGGCCAAGATCGATAATCCAGTCGGCGGTTTTGATCACATCCATATTATGTTCGATCACAATCACGCTATTGCCCTGTTCGACCAGTTCCTGCAGAACCTCCAGCAACTTGGCAATGTCATGGAAATGCAGGCCGGTTGTCGGCTCATCCAGAATGTAAATCGTGCGGCCCGTTGCGCGGCGCGATAATTCCTTGGATAATTTGACACGTTGCGCCTCACCACCTGATAGGGTAGTTGCTTGCTGGCCGATGCGAACATAGCCAAGCCCAACACGAAGCATGGTTTCCAGCTTTTCGCGGATTGATGGCACCGCCTTGAAATAGTCGACACCTTCTTCGACTGTCATATCCAGAATATCGGCAATGGATTTGCCGCGCCATGTAATTTCCAGCGTTTCCCGATTGTAACGGCGTCCCTTGCAGCTATCGCAGGTCACATAGATATCAGGCAGGAAATGCATTTCGATCTTGATCAGACCATCGCCCTGACAGGCCTCGCAGCGCCCACCTTTGACATTGAACGAAAAACGACCAAGCGCATAGCCGCGCGCCTTGGCTTCGGGAAGACCTGCAAACCATTCGCGGATCGGCGTAAATGCGCCTGTATAAGTTGCCGGATTTGACCGCGGTGTGCGGCCAATTGGAGATTGGTCAATATCAACAACCTTATCCAGAAATTCTGCACCATAAATGACTTTGTGCGGAGCGGGGATTTCGCGTGCCTTGTGCAAATTCCGCGCAAGTGATTTCCATAAGGTTTCCAGAACTAAGGTTGATTTGCCGCCGCCTGACACCCCAGTGACACACGTCATCACACCAAGCGGGAACTTTACCGAAATATCCTGCAAATTATTACCTGTGGCGTTTTCCACACGAATAAAGCGGCCTTTTTTTGGCGTACGACGCTTTTTCGGCACGGCAATTTCTAACTTGCCCGATAAATATTGGCCTGTCAGTGAGTCTGGATGGTTCATCACCTCATCAGGCGTACCAGCGGCAACAACATGACCACCATGAACCCCCGCACCAGGCCCCATATCGACAACATAGTCAGCCAGCAAAATCGCTTCTTCATCATGTTCGACAACCAGAACGGTATTGCCAAGATCACGAAGCCGAACCAATGTCGATAGCAGCCGATCATTATCGCGCTGATGAAGCCCAATTGACGGTTCATCAAGAACATACAGAACGCCTGTCAGGCCAGAGCCAATTTGCGATGCCAGCCGGATACGTTGGGATTCACCGCCTGACAAGGTGCCAGAATTGCGCGACATTGCCAGATAGCCAAGCCCGACATTGACCAAAAAGCCAAGCCGTTCATTGATTTCCTTTAAAATACGGGCAGCGATTTCCGAATCCTGACCGGTTAATTTCACGCTCAAATCAACAAACCATTGGCGTGCATCAGCAATTGATAAACGGGCAATATCAGATATGTCATGCATATCAATTTTGACGGCAAAGCCTCATTTTTCAGGCGCTTGCCCTTGCAGGTTGTGCAGGGCAGGTTCGCCCGATATTTTTCCATTTCGTCACGCACCCATGACGAGTCGGTTTCACGATAGCGACGCCCAAGATTGGGCATAACCCCTTCAAACGGCTTGACCGTACGATATGACCGCATGCCATCATCAAAATCAATTGTGACGGGCATTTTGCCCGATCCATGAAGAATGATCGACTGAACATCATCATCCAGATCATTGAATGGTACATCGAGCGAGAATTTGAATTGTTTTGCCAGTGATTCCAGCGTTTGCAGATAATAGCGAGAGGTGCTTGATGACCAAGGCGCCAAGGCACCATTGCGAAGGCTGGCTTGGCGATCAGGAACCACAAGCTGTTCATCAAAATGACTTTTGACCCCAAGACCGTCACAAGCCCCACAGGCACCATAGGGATTATTAAAAGAAAACAGCCGCGGCTCGATCTCATCAATGGTAAAGCCCGAATCAGGGCAGGCAAATCTGGCAGAAAACACAATCCGCTCGTCATTATCCGCATGATCAGCAAAAACCAACCCATCACTGAGGCCAAGCGCCGTTTCCAGCGAATCTGCAAGACGTGTTGCCAATTCATCATGATCACCGGTGATCACAACCCGATCAACAACAACCTCGATATCATGTTTTTTCTGCTTATCCAGTGTTGGCGTATCGTCAACATCATAGATTTCGCCATTAATGCGAACCCGGCTGAATCCCCTGCGATGCAATTCGCCAAGCTCTTTTCGGTATTCACCTTTGCGGCCGCGAACAATTGGCGCCAGCAGATATAACCGTGCGCCATCATCAAGCGCCAATAAGATGTCAACCATCTGGCTGACGGTCTGGCTGCGAATTGGCAAGCCCGTGGTTGGCGAATATGGAATACCGATCCGAGCCCATAACAGCCGCATATAGTCATAAATTTCAGTAACCGTGCCAACGGTTGATCGCGGGTTGCGTGATGTTGTTTTCTGTTCGATTGAAATGGCCGGCGACAAGCCTTCGATCAAATCAACATCTGGCTTGTTCATCATATCAAGAAACTGGCGCGCATAGGCCGAAAGTGATTCGACATAGCGGCGCTGGCCTTCAGCATAGATCGTGTCAAAGGCAAGCGATGATTTGCCCGAACCAGACAAGCCGGTCAAAACGACAAGCTGGTCACGCGGTAAATCAATGTCCACATTGGCAAGATTGTGCTCGCGCGCACCGCGAACCGAAATCATGCGCGGTTCAATGCCGTTGGCAGGGCGGGTGGTTTGCTGAGCCTTTTTGGCAAGCGGCGTTCTTTTGGTTTCATTTGGCATGGATGGACTATAGACCGTCGAGCATCTGGTTTGCTAGTCTTTTCGCGGCCAGTCATACCGAAAAACTGATTTGCAAATTTCACAAAACCCATTGCATTTTAGTCGGTTTCATCAGGCGAATTTCAGATATTTACAATTGATCCGAACGATGGCCGATTTATCCTTGTCATACCCTTTCCAGCATGGGTAATCTGAAATTGTAGATTGGTTTATTACTTTAGCCTAAAAACCCAAAACATATTTCATTCAGGAGTAAAATCGCAATGGCAGGCAGCGTTAACAAAGTCATCCTAGTTGGCAATCTAGGGCGCGACCCTGAAGTGCGGTCAACACAAGACGGCAGCAAAATCGTCAATCTATCAATCGCCACTTCCGAACGCTGGAAGGATAAAAACTCAGGCGAGCAGCGCGAAAAAACCGAATGGCACCGCGTTGTAATCTTTAACGAGAATCTTGGCCGGATCGCCGAGCAATATCTCCGCAAAGGGTCAACATGCTACATTGAAGGCCAGTTGCAGACCCGCAAATGGACCGATCAGCAAGGCGTTGAAAAATACACAACCGAAGTGGTTTTGCAACGTTACCGTGGGGAAATGACCCTTCTTGGTGGACGTGGCGACTCATCCAGCATGGGCGATAGCGGCGGCTATAGCAGCAATCAGGTGAGTCATGATCAAACCCCGCAGGCCGGTGGTCAGTCAAGCCCTCCACCAATGCGCAGTTCAAATGATATGGATGACGATATTCCGTTCTAAATCAATGTTTTAAAAATCATTTTTAAATCGGTATCTTGATTTTGTGTCAGGATACCGTTTTTTTTGCCGAAAAAACGGCCAAAACTACAATATTTGGTGTCATAGCTTGCATAAATCGTGTAAATATTGTGTGTACCTTGTGACGTTGTTTTTGAATTGTCACTGAGCAATGCGGGAATAGTTTAATTGCAATTCCCAAAGGCAGAAAGAACAATGGCGTGACCGACATAACCGATTCGACCAATCCAACAATTTCGATTTCGGAAGAGATGCGCAAATCCTATTTGGATTATGCTATGAGCGTGATTGTTTCACGCGCGCTTCCCGATGTGCGTGATGGCCTAAAGCCAGTTCACCGCCGCATTCTCTATGCCATGATGGAAGGCAATTACGATTGGTCAAAGCCACCGCGTAAATCGGCGCGTATCGTTGGTGATGTCATGGGTAACTATCACCCGCATGGCGATTCATCGATTTATGAAGCCATGGTGCGGATGGCGCAGAATTTCTCGATGCGTTTGCCATTGGTTGACGGGCAGGGCAATTTTGGATCGGTCGATGGTGATCCAGCCGCCGCGATGCGTTACACCGAATCACGGCTTGCCCGCTCGGCCGAAAGCCTGCTTCGTGATATCGACAAAAACACCGTAGAATTCACCGCTAATTATGACGAAACCCAGCTAGAACCAACAGTTCTTCCCGCCGAATACCCAAATCTGCTAGTGAATGGCGCAAATGGTATCGCGGTTGGCATGGCAACCAATATTCCGCCGCATAATCCGGGCGAGGTGATTGCTGCCTGTGAGGCCTATATTGCCAATCCAGAGATCACTACTGAAGAAATAAATGTCATTGTTCCAGGGCCTGATTTTCCAACTGGTGGCCTGATTATGGGGCGGCACGGCATTCGGGAAGCCTATGCCAATGGTCGCGGCTCGATCATCATGCGGGCAAAGGCCGAAGTTCAGACCAACGCCAAGGATCGTGAAGCCATTATCATTCACGAAATTCCCTATCAGGTGAATAAGGCGCAATTGCTTGAACGTATCGGTGAAATGGTTCGCGAAAAGACGCTTGAGGGCATTTCCGATATCCGCGACGAATCCGACCGTAACGGCATGCGGGTTGTGATCGAGATCAAGCGCGATGCATCGGGTGATGTGGTGCTGAACCAGCTCTATCGCCATACAAGGCTGCAAACCAGCTTTCCAGTAAATTTGCTGGCCATGAATGGTGGCCGCCCGCAGCAAATGGGCATTAAAGATGTGATTGTCGCTTTTTGCGCCTTTCGCAAGGAAGTGGTGGTTCGCCGGACAACCTTTTTGCTGTCAAAGGCGCGTGATCGTGCGCATGTCTTGGCTGGCCTTATGGTGGCGCTTGCCTCGATTGACACGATCATTGAATTGATCAAAAAGGCACCCGATACCGAAACCGCACGCAAAAAATTATGCGAAACCAATTGGCCAGCGGCCGAAGTGGCTGATTTCATCTCGCTGATTGATGATCCGGGGCATGAGGTGATTGACGGCCATTACCGGCTGTCGGAAACACAAGCGCGCGCCATTCTTGAATTACGCCTTCAGCGCTTAACCGGCATGGAACGCGACAAGCTGAGCGATGAAACCCGCGAGCTTGCTGATAAAATTGCCGATCATCTGGATATTCTTGGGTCAGACACGCGGGTTAGCCGTGTTGTTCTTGACGAATTGGCAGCGACACGCGAACGCCTGTCAAACCCGCGGCGCACCGAAATCACTGACCAGCTTGGCGATCAGATGATGAAGATCTGATCCAGCAGGAAGATATGGTCGTAACGGTTAGCCATCGCGGCTACATCAAGCGGGTGCCATTGTCAGTTTACCGCGCCCAGCGTCGGGGCGGCAAAGGCCGCGCCGGCATGAAAACCCGTGATGAAGATTTTGTGACACGGCTTTTTGTCACCAATACGCATACGCCGATTTTGTTCTTCACCTCTCGCGGCATGGTTTACCAGCTAAAATGCTACAAGCTGCCTGAAGCCGCGCCGCAATCGCTTGGCAAGGCAATGGTCAATATCCTGCCAATTGAGCCAGAAGAAACCATCAATACCGTCATGCCAATGCCCGAAGATGAAACAAGCTGGGCCGATTTGAATGTTATGTTTGCCACCGCATCAGGCAATGTAAGGCGTAATAACCTCAGCGATTTCACCAATATCAAGCGCAATGGCAAAATCGCCATGAAGCTTCAAGACGGTGATGATCTTGTTGGCGTTCTGCCTTGCAGCGATGAAGATGATGTGTTGATGGCAACGCGCAATGGCAAGGCTATCCGCTTTGCCGCCAATGCTGTTCGCGTTTTCCGTGGCCGTGACAGCACCGGCGTTCGCGGTATCCGTCTTCTTGGCGGCGATCGTGTTGTTTCCATGTCGATTATCGCCGATGAAGATAAAGAATTTATCCTGTCAGTTACCGAAAATGGCTATGGCAAACGGACACCAGTGAGTGATTATCGGCGTTCCGGCCGTGGCGGGCAGGGGGTTGCCAATATCGAAACCAGCAAACGCAATGGTCAGGTCATGGCCTCATTTACCGTGGTTGAAGAAGATCAATTGATGCTTGTCACCAATATGGGGCAGGTCATCCGTATCCGCGTTTATGGCGGCGAGGGTGACTCGATTCGGATTGCCAGCCGTAAAACGCAAGGTGTAAGGCTGTTTGATGTTGCCGATGATGACAGCGAAAAGGTGGTTTCGGCCGGTCTTGTTCGCGAAACCGACAGTGATGACGACGGTGATCATGAAGATGGTGATGAAGAGGGCCAAGATGGTGTCAATAACGGCAATCAAGCTGGTGCTGAAACAAGTGAAACCGCAGCAATTGCCCCAAATGCCAGTGACGGGCAAGATACCGTTGATGCGCCTACAGATGCGGACGATGCGCCCAATCAAACGGGTGATGAGGGCAATCAATGAACCAGAAGGTCATTATTTATCCGGGCACCTTTGACCCGCTAACCTATGGCCATATCGACATTATCGAGCGTGGCGCAAGGCTCGGTGATCAATTAATTGTGGCTGTATCGCTCAATCTTGGCAAACAGCCGCTTTTTTCAATTGAAGAACGTACCGAACTGGTCGAGGCCGACGTTGCGCGGATCAATGGCGCAAACAAGACCAGCTTGCCGGTTCTGGTGAAAAGTTTTTCCGGCTTATTGACCGATTTTGCCACGCAGCAGGGCGCAACATCCATTTTACGCGGGCTTCGCGCTGTTGCTGATTTTGAATATGAGTTTCAGATGGCCAGTATCAACAAGCGGCTTCATGGCGAATTGGAAACAATGTTTCTTATGGCAGCCGAACAGCAGCATTTTGTTGCCTCGCGCTTTGTAAAGGAAGTGGCCGTTTTTGGCGGTGATGTATCTAGCTTTGTTCCAGAAAATGTTGCCAAGGCGCTGAAGCAGAAACTGGCGGAAAAAAACGCCTAAGCAGCCCGCCATATCAAAAAGCCCGCTGCCTTACCCAACAGAACCTATGACATAAAAAAAACTGAGTCCGCGCCATTTACCTTGCCTATCGCACGCCCCAGACAAGCGGTAAAAACCCGATCTGGAAATAGACAAAAATAAAGGCCAGCAAGGGTTAATTTAGGGTTTACACAAAATCGACACGTCTCTATAAAGTGTCGAAGTGATGAGGCCTATATCATCACAAGGGTCGCTAGGCCTGAAAAATTTTAAAGCTCGGGCGCGTAGCTCAGTTGGTAGAGCAAGTGACTTTTAATCACTGGGTCACAGGTTCGAATCCTGTCGCGCTCACCATTACCTGATACCAACAGACGGTAAATAAATTGCCCCCGGCCATGAAAAGGACCGGGGGTTATTTGTGCCCAAATGCCCAAGGGAAAAGTTGGCAACGTGATAACGCCGACTGGAAGCCAAAGATGCGGAACTATCTGAGCAGTGGCGTAAAACTAATTGAAATATAATATTTTTTCTTGAGGTGGCGTCATTAACATGTCTGCATAAATGATAATTTGTCGCATAATGTATATTATGCTCAAAAGGATCATAAACTCCAGGCCAGCCCGTCAATACCTGGTTTGGTGCCATCCGGACAGATTGCGCATAAAGTTTCATAATCCGCCTCAAGCCCGAGATGCGTCAAAATCGCCTGTTTTGGTTTCACCCGATCAATCCAGGCAAATGTCTGATCATAATGGCTGTGCGATGAATGCGGCGCAGCACGTAAAGCCTCTACAATCCACAAATCAATACCGGCCAGCCTGTCAAACACATCATCACTCATCCCAACAACATCCGTCGAATAGCCGAATTTTCCATCAAACAAAAACCCAAGCGAACTGGTATTGCCGTGATCTTGATGAAATATCTCGATCTTACATCCGCCGATCTCAAGAATATCATTTGCTGCAATCAAATTCATTTTCATCGGCGGCACGAAATAAGATGGCGATTCCGCATGTTTGGTGAACAGATACGGGAAACGCGCCAGGATGTCGATACTATGCTGTTTGGTGGCATAAACTGGAATATCAATTCGGTCAGGCCAGTAAAATGCGCGCAAATCATCAAGACCGGCAACATGATCTGAATGCGTATGGGTGATCAGCAGGGCGTCAATGCGTTTTAACCCGAGTGGCAATAGCTGGTTGCGGATATCCGGGCCCGCATCGACAAGAATGACTTTATCATTAATTTCAACCAAAACAGCGCATCTTTGGCGGCGGTTTCGTGGATCATTTGGATCACAACCACCCCAACCAGCATGCCCAAGCGCCGGAACACCAACCGACGTGCCGCATCCAAGCATGGTTACTTTCATGACAAAACCATCCGGTTAAACAGACGTAATGTATTGGCGCGGGTGATTGCCGCCATATCAGCCACTTGGAGGCCTCGCACAGCGGCCAGCTTGGCCAATGTATGCGCGGTGTAGGCTGGCTCATTAGGCCTGCCGCGATGCGGTGCTGGTGCCAGATATGGCGAATCTGTCTCAACCAGAATCCGGTCTTCGGGCATTTCAGCGGCAATTTCCCGTAATTTGTCAGCTTTGTTAAAAGTCAAAATGCCTGAAAAGCTGATATAAAACCCGATGGCAACGGCGCGCTGTGCCAAATCTGCGCCCGAGCTGAAACAATGCAGGACGCCACGGAACGCCCCCTTCTCCATCTCATCTTCAAGAATAGCCGCCATATCGTCATCAGCATCACGTGCATGGACAATGATTGGTAAATCAAGTTCACGCGCAACGGCGATCTGCGCCCGAAAACTTTCGGCTTGCTGCTGCGGGGTGGCATAATCATAAAAATAATCAAGTCCGGCTTCGCCAATCGCAACACATTTTGGATGGTTCGCAGCCTCCCGAATGGCTCCTGCATTCGCTGCGTCTGGTTCATTTTCAGCTTCATGCGGGTGAATGCCAACCGAAAACCAGACATTGTCATGCGCCGCTGCAATCGCTTTTGGCGCATCAGCAGTGCTAAGCTTGACGCCGACGGTAATGATATGAGTGACACCAGCCGCATTCGCGCGTGCCAAAACCCCGTCGAGATCATCCGAAAGCTGCGGGTAATCGAGATGCGCATGGCTATCAATCATCAAAGGCCTATTGTCATCCATCATTTGTGTCCGCCTCATCAATAAAACGCGGAAACACCGGTTCCGGTTTGGCAATCACCTGTCCATTGGCAAGCCGCGCTTGCCCGGCCAATTGGGTAAAATCACGCGCTGCAGAATCAACGCCAAGCTGGTTAAGAATCTTGGCAGCCGCATCCGGCATCACCGGCTGGACAAGGATTGCTACTTGGCGAATGGTTTCAGCCAAAATGGCCAAGACTTCAGCCATTCGTGCTGGATCCGTTTTCTTCAAGGCCCAAGGCGCAACATTATCAACATAGCGGTTTGCATTGGAAATCACCTGCCAGATCACACGAAGCGCCTCATGGAAGGCTTGTTCGTCAATGTGCTGGCGAACCGTGTCAAGCAATGCATCCACGCTGGCCAAAAGCGACTGATCTTCAGGGGCCAGCTTTTCCGGCTGGGCGGGCATGATGCCGTCGCAGTTTTTGAAGATCATCGACAAAACACGTTGTGACAAATTACCGAGATCATTGGCAAGGTCACCATTGATACGCTGAGTTAAGGCTGGAACCGAAAAAATACCATCATTGCCAAAAGGCACTTCGCGCATCAGGAAGTAGCGGGTTTGATCAAGACCGAAGGTTTCCGCAAGGTGGTTAGGATCAATAGCATTGCCAAGTGATTTTGAAATTTTCTGGCCTTCATTCGTCCACCAGCCATGCGCAAAAACCCGCTTTGGTAATGGCAAGCCTGCCGCCATCAAAAAGGCAGGCCAATAAACCGCGTGAAACCGCAAAATATCTTTGCCAACCATATGCAAATCTGCTGGCCAAAGGCGTTCATGTTTTTCGGCGTCGCCATTTGCGCCATCAACAGGCCAGCTGGTTGCGGTCACATAATTGGTAAGCGCATCAAGCCAGACATACATGACATGATCTTCATCATTTGGCACCGGAACACCCCATTTAAAGCTGGCACGGCTGACCGATAGATCACGAAGCCCGCCTTTGACAAAGCTTTTGACCTCATTGAACCGGCTTTCCGGCCCAACAAAACCTGGGTTTTCCGCGTAAAAAGCCAATAATTTATCCTGCCATTCTGACAGGTTAAAGAAATAGGATGGCTCTTCAACCCATTCCACTGGGGCGCCCGTTGGCGCCTTACCGTCGACCAATTCGGTCTCGGTAAAGAAGGTTTCATCACGAACCGAATACCATCCTTCATATTTACCAAGGGTGATATGGCCATTTTCCTGAAGAATTGACCAGATTTTCTGGCAGGCTTGCTTGTGCCTATCTTCGGTTGTGCGGATAAAATCATCATTCGAGAAATTCAGCTTGGCCGTCAAATCACGAAAATTCTGGCTAACCTGATCGGTAAATTTTTGTGGGGTGACGCCTGCCACCTCAGCCGCTTTTTCAACTTTTTGGCCATGTTCGTCAGTTCCGGTCAAAAAAGTAACATCAAAACCATCCAGCCGTTTGAAACGCGCCATCACATCACAAGACAGGGTTGTATAGGCATGGCCGATATGCGGTTTGTCATTTACATAGTAAATCGGTGTGGTGATGTAATAGGTCTGGCTCATAAGTTTTATCCGGATAAACACGCTGTCGAATTTTAATACCCAAGCAATGAGGTAGCCCAGCCGCATCGTTAGGGCAAGGTTTTCTCATATAATTTGATCATTTGCCGGAGTAAAAACTGCGAAAAATCGAGATAAAGACCTTCGGCGCGCGACGAGTCTTTCAAGAACACATCATGAAAACCAGCAAGCGTTGCCGCCGTGTGCCGCTTACGTAAAACATCAATCGCACCTGTTTCGAAATTGCATGTTGTCAGGTTTGAACCGCCGCTGGCTGTCAATGCGGCAAGCCGCAATAGCCTATCAAGGCAAAATACCGCCCCTTCGCGTGTTGCACGCCCTGCCGCGGCACCCCTGCCCCATTTTCCAGCAAGCGCCGCCATCGCTCCAACATCCAGCTTTGGCGCGGCCAAAAGCGAACAGGCAACCTGATAACAATCAGCCGCGCCACTTTCGGCAAGTGAAATCGCCCGCCCGGGCGCGCCGCCACAAAGCTGCGCCAATAAATCAATATGCCCCGCATCAGCATCTGGCCATATTTTTGCCAGAACATCACGGCACATCACCGCATCCAATGCTGTAAGCCGGACAACACGGCAACGTGACCTAATCGTTGCTGGCAATTGCCCTGGACGTGACGACAACAGAAAAACCACCGCTTTTTCAGGTGGCTCTTCCAATAGCTTTAGCATGGCATTGGCACCATTGCGGTTAATCTCGTCCATCGAGTCAATCACCGCAACCCGCCAGCCACCTCGCGCTGGCTTATGCGCCATAAACGGAACCATATCGCGGATTTGATCAATCTTGATCTGGCCTGATTTATTGTCATCAAGAACCGGTGCAATCGCCAGATAATCAGGATGCGCACCGCGAAAGACCAGATGTGCCCCCGGATCATCAGCCGACACCGCAAATTGCGGGGCAACATCACCGAAAAGACCTGCGTCAGCCGCTTGTTCAGATAAAAGCCACGCCGCCGCCAAACGCGCCATGCTGGCTTTGCCAATCCCACGCGGGCCGGTTAACAGCCACGCATGATGCATGCGACCACTTGCCAATGCACCGGATAGCGCATTGGTGAAATCACTGTGACCAACAATCGCTGTTGGATCGACAGCATCATCTAATTTGTCATTCGCATCATTCATACAGAGTTGCGCCAGTTCCTTTTACGCCGTCATTCGCCAATTATCCGGCCAAATTAACCAGCTAAATACGCCAATCAAATCAGCTTGCCGCAATCATGCCTTTTGCCACAAGCAAAGCGCGAACCGCAATGATAACATCCATTGTCACTGCATCGGCCGGTCTTGCCGCATCAATCTTGGCAATACGGTCGGGGTATTTTTCGGCACGTTCAACAAAACCCTGTCGCACTTTGTGATGAAAGGCAGCGCCTTTTGACTCAAACCGGCTCTCAGCATTTCCACGCTGGATTGTACGGGCAAGCCCTGCATTGCTGTTGATATCAAGAAGCAAGGTTAAGTCAGGAACCAGACCTTGGCATGACAATTGGTCAAGCCCGTTAAGAAGCGCATTATCGACACCGCCAACATAGCCTTGATAGACATGCGTTGAATCAATAAAGCGATCACAAATGACAACATCGCCGCGCGCAAGCGCTGGCTTGATCACATGGATGACATGTTCATGGCGCGATGCCGACATCATCATCGCTTCGGTCGCAGGCTGCCATTTGCTGGCCGCGCCATTCAACAGCAATGCGCGAATTGTCTCTGCCTCAATTGTTCCACCCGGTTCTCGCGTCAAACATAGATTTACCGAATCCATATTGGATTCAATCCAGTTTTTAAGCTGTTGTATTTGCGTTGTTTTACCACTTCCCTCGCCACCCTCGAAGGTAATGAAAAGGCCGCGCATTGCCGCCGTCACTTTGCAATTGATGGCGTAACAGGCGCGCCAAAAATCAGATATTTCACCGCGGCACTAACACGATCAAACATCCCCAAAACCGGAACATCCTGCCCTGCCTGCAAAACCAATTTGCGGCTATCGCCATTAATATCAACGGTTAATGTTCCCAATTGATCCCCTGCCACAATCGGGGCTGGAACCGGGTCAAGCCATTGAACCGATAATTTCAAATCGCGGCGTTCTTGATAGGATAACAGCAAGTGAAGCGACGCGTCCAAAACCAGATCAACCTTGGTTGCATTGCCAAGCCATACATTGGCCTGATCGACCGGTTGACCCTTATCAAAAAAGCGATAGGTTTTAAATTCACGGAACATCAAATCCATCAGGCGGCGTGATTCAGCTGACCGTTGCTTCATGCTAGTCATGCCATTCAGAACCATGATAACGCGTTGACCATCGCGTTCAGCCGATCCTACCAACCCATAGCCTGATTCTTCAGTATGGCCGGTTTTCAATCCATCAGCACCAACCGTACCAAAAACAAGTGGGTTGCGGTTTGGCTGGCGAATTTTGTTATAGGTATATTCCCGTTTGGCAAAAATCGGATAAAGATCGGGGTATTTATCTGCAGGAAACCGCCGGATCAGCTCGGCTGTCATGATATTCAGATCAGCAGCTGTTGTCGTCAGGTCAGGATCAGGCCAGCCAGTTGAATTCCGGAAATTTGTATTTTTCATGCCAATCTTTTTGGCCCAGAAATTCATTTCTTGGGCAAAGGCGTTTTCCGTACCAGAAATCCCCTCGGCCAGAACAATGGCAGCATCATTTCCCGACTGGACGATAATGCCATACAGGAGTTCGCGAACCGATACGGTTTTGCCAACTTCTAGAAATGTTCGTGACCCACCTTTTTTCCAAGCCTTTTCTGAGATGGTGAATTTATCATCCATCCCAAGCTGGCCATCAGCAATACGCTGGAACGCCACAAAAACGGTCATGATCTTTGCCATTGATGCCGGCTTCATTGGCGCGTCAGCATCTTTGCTGAACAGAACTTTGCCAGTTGCAAAATCGGTGACATGCGCTTGCTTTGCTGACGATGTAATTTCAGCAGCAAAAACAGGCATTGCCGCGCCAAACAGCGCTGCCACCAAAAATGATCTTGCCCAAAATTTTAGTGTCATCGTCAAATCCTCATCACTCGCCAAAGCAAGCCCTGTTCAAAGAACGGCCTATGCAACGGTCACGCAAGCTATATATCACCCTATAAAACGGCATAAAAATATCATTTCCTAATCAACGACAATACGCGCGCCGCTAAAGCCGATATTGAATACTTTTTGCAGCATCGAATCTGCCATTGCAACCTCATCGACAGGCCCAAGACGAACGCGATAAAGCCGCTTGCCAAGACGGTTTACCATAGACACCCCGCCTGAGCCAACCGACCCAACCTTTGAAAACACATCATTGGCACGCTGTTCAGACCCAAAAGCACCAATCTGAACCCAGATCTTGGTAGAAACGGGCGCGACTGAAATAACCTCGCCAACGCGCGATTGTGATAATAATTCCAAGGCCGATTGTGGTGGTTGGTTAACCGCAACCTTGCTTTTGATCTTGCTGGATCTGGCGGTCAGGCTTACCGTGGGGATGCTGGCTGGTTTCATTTCCGGCATGGCGCCTTGATCATTGGCTGTCAAACTTGGAAACTCACCCCTTTTTGCAAGATTTTCCAACCGCAAGCTTTGCTCTGCCAATATCTGAACGCGCACTTTGGCAATGCCCTGCTTGACAAATCCAAGTAACCGCGCGCCCTCATGCGACAAATCAATGATCCGGCCGGGCGCAAAGGGCCCACGATCATTTAATCTGACAACCAGTGATTTGCCGTTATCAAGATTGGTAACGCGAACCACCGACGGCAGTGGCAAGGTTTTATGCGCCGCTGTTGCGATATTGGGATCGAACACTTCACCATTCGCGGTAGGCCGCCCCAAAACAGCGGTTTCCTCGCCATACCAAGATGCAAGGCCCGTTTCATCATAGGTCAGATCGCGTTTTGGATAATACCAAACGCCAAACTCTTGATAGGGGTTACCAATTTTGTAATGCGGTTTCGCAACAACGTCGGTTTGTTTGGCGGTTTCGGTTTGGCGTTTATGTTTTTTGAGCAGATCAACAGCTAGTTCAGCCGAAGCACAACCTTGCAACAACAAGCCCAAGATCAAAAACCCAAACAAGTTTTTCCCGTTAACACGCATTCTTTTATCCTGTTGTTTCACGATCCGGCTTATCGCAGCTTGTCAGACAAATGGCCAATCGCCAGCGCATAATAATTTGAACGGTTCCAATCGAGAATTGAGTCAAAATTGCTATAGACTAGAAAAGCAGGGCCATCACTGCCAGCAGGTATCACCAGCCGCGCTGATAGATCTTTTGCTGGCAAGGCACCACCATCGGTATTGCGAACGCCTGCCTCTGCCCAAACAGGCAGTTTGGCGCTTATCTTGCCATCGGCAAGTGCCTTGGGATTTTTTCCATTCATTGAAAAGCCCTTTGGCAATGTCACTTTCCGTCCCCAGGTAATGTCATCGCGCCAGCCTGCTTTCGACAGGTAATAGGCGGTTGAGGCAAACACATCGGGCTTAGTGCCCCATATATCGCGTTTGCCATCCCCATCCCAATCAACAGCATAGGACAAAAAGCTTGACGGCATAAACTGGCTTTGCCCCATGGCGCCAGCCCAGGATCCCTTCATTTTATCTGGTGCGATATGGCCTTCTTCCAGAATTTTTAACGCATTCAACAGTTCTTTGCGGAAATAGGCACCTCGGCGGCCATCAAAGGCCAAAGTTGCTAAAGCATGAGGCACATTGAACGACCCTAGATATTGGCCAAAATTGGTTTCAACACCCCAGAACGTGACGATATAGCGTTTTTGAACACCATATTTTTTTGAAACTTTAGTCAGAATTTCATCATGTTCAACGAGCATCTTGGCCGCGATTCTCGCCCGTGTTGACGACGCAATTTTGCCAAGATATTCGTCAAAGGTCATGGTGAATTCTGGTTGGCGGCGATCCAGCTCAATCACGCGCTTAATTGGTGCCGCATTACCAAGCGCCGCATCCAGAATCCGATCTGAAATACCACGTTCTTTTGCTTCTAGGCGAAGCTCAACAAGCCATTTTGCAAAATCGTGATCAGCTGCGTTGGCAACAGGGGCAACCAACAATGCCAAAACGGTAATAAATGCGCTTAATCCGAGTTTCATTTCGCAGCCTTCCAAACGTTACCATCCAACTTGTCAAAACCGGTCACGGCAATGAGATCGGTGCCGAGTTAAGATATGGTAAAGCGGAAGCCGGCTTAGGGGCAACCGTGAATTTGCTCAATTAGTCGTTTCTTCGGCACAAATAAAGACCTGCCAAACCTCAAGCCCGAATAATATCGAAAAACCCCAGCGAAACCCTAATGAAACCCCAACGAAATCATAATTGATTGGCTATTTACCAGCATTTGGCATTTAGGGGCAAATGGCATCGTCTGCTCCGAAAACCAGTCTAAAGCTTTTCTCTCAAATTAGCGGTTGGGCTTGGCGCGCCGCCAAATCGTGAATTAAGCGCAATTGCCATCAGTGGCGGCACAATGATCAAGGTTGCTAAGGTTGATAGGCCAAGGCCACCAAACACCACAACGCCGATGCCGCGATATAATTCTGATCCAGCACCCGGGAAAATAACTAGCGGCACAAGACCAAACAGCGAGGTTAAGGTCGACATGAAGATTGGCCTGATCCGGTTTCGTGTTGCTTCGATCACCGCATCATTTGCCGACAAGCCCTCTTCACGCATGTGAAGGGTGGTTTGTTCAATCATCAAAATCGCATTATTCACGACAACACCAGTTAGGATCACAAATCCAAGCATGGTCAACATATCAAGTGGCTGCCGCATTGACAGGTTCAAGATTGCCAGCCCGCCAATTCCACCTGCTGCGGCAACCGGAATCGCCAAAAGGATAATCATTGGCAAAATAAAGCTGCGAAGCAAAATAACCAAAAGTAGGAAAATAACAAAGATGGAAGTCAACACATTGGCCTGCATGGCTTTCCATGTCGTTGCCAGCGCACTTGCCGCGCCTTCAAGCTTGATTGTCACACCATTTGCCGACGCTTCGGCGCGAATGGGTGGCAAAATTTCATTGTCGATAACATTTACAACATCTTCAAGCGATAACGCCTCGGTTGGTCGCAGCCGAATTGAAATTGCCTGCCGCCCGCCTAGTCTTCGAATTTGTTCAGGTGCGCTAATAACTTCAATTTTTGCAAGCTGTTTAACTCGCAAGATATTGCCAAGCTTCGTCACAATGGGGATGTCCTGCAAAGCGCTAGTTGTCAGATTTTCAGCGTCCTTTCCTGAAACCACTATATCAATTAATTCGCCATCAATCGGTACCTGAATAACATTGGCACCATCATTAAAAACATCAACTGCCGATGAAAATTCACGCACTGATACGCCGGCACGGGCCAGCGCTATTAGGTCAGGCGTGATACGAATTTGCGGCGCACCAGAGTCCAATCCTGGCAGCGTCCGGATTTGGTTTCCTTCGCGAGCAGGAAACCGAATGCTTAACGCTTCATTTAATTGCACAGCAACCGGCAGAATATCATCAGCCTCCGGCCCTACAATATCAATGCTGATGGAGCGTGATCCGCCAACCGAACGGCCAAACAGGGATGATTGTCGCACGAAGGCCCGCGCTCCAGGTTCAGCAAAGATGGGGCGCGTCAAAACCATGCGCAACTCCTTTACTCGAGTTGGATCGCTGCTTGAAGCACCAGCAAAGGCACCACCAGAATAGGCAACAAAGAAAAACCGCTCAATCGCTGGCGGCCCATCTTCTTCTGTTTCACCTTCCCATAACGGTCGTGCTGCCTTTTCCATACGTTCTGCGATCCGCACGGTTTCTTCCATCGAATAACCAGCTGGCACACTGATACGACCAAAAATGAAATTTGCATTGCCATCGGGAAGATAATCCAATTTTGGCATCAGCTTGGCACTAATTCCAAAAGCCAACGCCAGAACGATGGCCACAACGCCAAAGCCAATCAGCTTGCGCCTAACGACAAATTGCGCATAGCCAATAAACAAACCGGCAAACCGGCGGGCAATCGGATCAAGCACCGGAATCGTTGGCAGCTTTTCAAAACGGTTTGCCGCCCCACCAAGCAGTCTGGCTGCCAATGTTGGAATAACTGTGACCGACACGACAACTGAAATCAAAACCGAAACCGAAATCGCAATGCCAATATCACGGAATAACTGCCCAACAGGCAAATCCAAGGTCAATACCGGAATAAAGACAATCACCGTTGTTAGTGCCGATCCTAAAATTGGCCCCCAGACCTGGCGCGCCCCGTGATAGGCGGCATTTTGAGAGTCAACCCCGCGTTGGCGAAGCCGGAAAATATTTTCCAGCGATACAATTGATGCATCAACCACCATGCCAACGGCGAAGGCCAAGCCGGCAAGCGAAATCACATTGATCGATAGCCCTAACCCAGAAATTGCCACAAAAGTTCCGATCACCGAAACAGGAATAGCCGCAAAAATAATAAGCGTTGGCAAAAAGTTCCTTAAAAAAAGCATCAGAATGGTAATGGCCAGCATACCGCCAATCCAAATATTCTTTTGAACCAGGTCAATCGCCGATGAGATATACTTTGTCTCATCGTACACAACACGCAGATTTAAGCCACGCTGGCCCAGCTCATCACGGTTTAACGCATCAACAACAGAGCGCACACGCAGCATGGTTGCAACTACATTACTACCCTGCTCGCGTATGACATTTACGATAATCCCCGGCTTGCCATTTAAGCGTCGAAAACTCGTTTGTTTGGGAAATCTAATATCTAGCCGGGCAACATCTTCAAGTAACAGGGGCACAATCGTTCCTGAAGCCAAAACATCAGCCCTTAAAACGATACGCCCAGCAGTTTCTGGCGTGTAATTTATAGCCTCTGACCTTACCGTGTAGGACCGCTTACCCTCGGTAACCATACCCACGCTCATCATTGATGAAGACGTGCGCAGCGCATCAAGGACCTCGCTGAGGGTGACCTTGTGCTGGACCAGCTTATCAGGGTCAATTAGCACACGTATTTCACGGCGGCTACCACCGTAATAATCTACCTCAGCAATGCCCTCAACACGTGATAATGGCTCAACGATATTAGTATCCAGATACTGACCCAGACCCTCTACGTCTACATTGGCACCATCTTTGGACACAAGGGCCAAACGGGCAACAGGGCTGTCATCTGAATTAGAGGTTCGTAGTGTTGGCGTATCAGCTTCATCCGGCAGACCATTCACCGCCGATAATTTGCTAAGTAGCAAAACCAAAGCTTTGTCCATATCCTGACCAACCCCATAGGTCAGCGTTACACGGCCATATCCCCTCGTTGACCGCGATGCAATTTTCTCAACCCCGTTGAGTGATGAGAGTTCACTTTCAAGACGACCCACAATTTCACGATCAACATCACTTGGTGATGCTCCATTCCAGCGCACCCGCACATCAAGAACCGGTTTTTCAATATCGGGGCTCATCTGAATAGGAATTGTTTGCAACGCAACGACACCAAAAATAACCGTCATCAGGATCATGGCCATTACGGCTACCGGCCTTTCAATCGCCAGCTTGATAATTCCGCCCATTAATTTGAGCCCTTCATTTTAGCCGGTTTCAACGATTCATTGGATTTTTGCCCAGAGCCGGCTTTACCACCCGCTTTTTTACCACCCCCAATTTGGATTTCTCTGCCATCGGATAATTGCTCATTGCCACGAACAATCACCTTTTGACCGACTGTAAGGCCTTTTTTAACGATAAACCCATCGTCGACCGCAGCGCCGATCTGGATAATCTGGCGGCGCGCCCGATCACCATCGGCCAGATAAACCATATGCCCCGCCGTCAGCGGTAACACCGCATCTTTTGGCACAACCAATAGCGGTATCGGGCTGGTTGTTGGCACCTGCATAACCACGACCGCGTTATCGGCTTGCAAGATTGATGGGATACCGCCACTCACCGAAAACCGCATGGTACGGGTCGCCGAGCGCAAATTCTGCACCGGTAACGAGACGCGAAGTTGCATCTCCAGCTTGCTGCCATCAAGACCGCGACCTGAAATGGATTTAGCAGCTTCAATATAGCCAAGATAGGAAACCGGAATTTCGGCCTCGATTTCAAAATTATTTAAATCGGTAATTTTGGCAATGATTTCACCTTCGCGGGCATAACCAAGGCGATATTCAGCAAGAAAAGTAATCTGCCCGGCTGTTTGCGTGCGTAATTTCGTGGCCTTGATATCTTTGACAAGCTGGGCAATTTCAAATTCGGTTTGCGCAATCAGCACGGCACTAATCTCGCGTTGCGCCTTTTTCCGCGCAATTGACGACCCACGACTTAATAATTGCAGATCCGCCGACAGGCTGGCGTTAAAAGCTGTTTCAGCCGCATCAAGGGCAAGCGCATTGTTGGCCACCAGCTCTTTTGCGCGCTTAGCCTTGCCAGCGAGCAATTCAGCTCGGGCTTTGTTGACATCAAGCAACCCTGCTTCGGCGCGCAATTCATCATCACTATCTGCTAACCGCACCTTGGCCTCGCGAAGCCGTGCACGAAGCTGTGATAACCTTAATTCAAGTTTGGCGCTGTCCTGAACGGCGATGACATCGCCTGGCACAACCCGATCACCAAGCCGAAATTCACCAAGCTGTGTTGTTGCATTGGTCACCGCGGTCACTGATTCAAGAAGGCCAACGGTTACCCGCCCCTGAACCTCGGTGAAATTCGACAGAATTTGGGTTTTTACCTCAGCAATTTCGACCCGCGCGGTGCGTTTGCCGCCTCCGGCCTTTTGCGCCCATGACGGGCTGATTGTCGCAATAACAATTGCTGCAGCAAGGCCCAAACCTGCCGCGAATTGGACATAAGCGGAAAACCCGCCCCAAAAACCATACCTAGCGGTTGGCAAAGGATAAGTGAAGGACACCAAATACTCCTGAAAAACACGCACTACACAGTCATTTTCCAGTTTTGGAGGAACCGTGCGACCCAAAAAGTCTTCAGCCCCAAAGCATGGTCATGACACGTAATGTCACAAGGCGTTAATATGATCCGATTTCACGGGTTAGACAAGCATATGATAACAAGATCAGCAGAAAATTAATAAAAATGCGGCAATTTGGAAAAACTACCCGAATGGTTATTGACAGATCTGTCTGATTTCCGCTACTTCCATCTTCGACGGAGAGATGGCAGAGCGGTTGAATGCACCGGTCTTGAAAACCGGCAAGGTGGCGACACCTTCCAGGGTTCGAATCCCTGTCTCTCCGCCATTTACCTAATTCAATAATCTTCCATTAATCTATGTAAAGAGGATTGAACCTGTTGTGCCTTCAGCTCTTGCAAGTTCAGGCCTTTGGCTGCCTGATGTGGCTCTTCTCCAGCACGAACGCCAAGTTATTAGCCGGCATTTCTAAAACTTTGACAGTCTCAAGCTTATGCTTTTGAAACAGGCCAAGCATCCAAGCGTCATCTTTGTAACCAATATCTGGGTCAGCCTCTATCAAGCTCTGATGGAAGGCTTTGTCACCACTGCTGGTGAGAACGCCGTTTCGCATAAACGGGCCATAAATTACGCAGCGCCCCCCTTGGACTAGGCATTGAGAAATCCCACTTATGATCGCCTTGACCTCACTCTCACTTACAAGGTGCAACAGGTTAACCAATAAAATAAAATCCTGATTGGAGCACAAGGCTGACCAGCCCTTATCCGTTACATCCAGTCTTATGGGTGGTAAAAGATTCGGTAACTGTTTTGAAAGGCTTCTTGAGGCGATGCTATTCAAGCGTGTCTCATCTATGTCTGACGGTTGCCAGACCAAGTCAGGAACGAGCGGCAGCAAGCTCGGTTATGTGCTGGCCAGTACCGCTTGCAATTTCTAGAGCATTGCCGCTTGTTGGTAAGCAACTGCAAACGAGATCAATTATGTCGGCTAAATTTCTCTCCGCCGCTGGAGAATGCAGGAAGCCCCCACTTTTTTCCTGAACAACGCTTGCTGTTGATGGAATATTTTTGCGCAACACCAATTTAGATTATCCATCACATAGAAAGTTAAAAGGTCTGGTCGCACAACGCCCGTCACAAAGTTAGAAAGATTGCAGATAAAGTTTAAGCAGGATCTGGACAATTATTAAGCTCTGCGCTGGCTAAGTTAGCATTGCAAATATGCCAATCACAATAGCGAGGAAGCGCATAGCTATTAACATGCCGTCGTGGCTTTCTCGCTGCTACGGGAGAGGATCCAACAAATGCCCCTTACCCCATCGCAATCTCACGTCTTTCGTCTTACCCAGGATCTTTATAACATATAGGACAGTTTAGAGACGTTAGCAGAAAGATAGTTTACTTACTCAACATAATAATGCACTTCTCGAACGATCATTTCCTCCCCATTTATCGGCACCATATCTTGCGGGCAAGTTGACATGACAACAACAACATCATGATGGGCGCGCAGACAGACATAATCCCCAGGCTTGGATAAAGGCGGGCAAAAATCTGTTGCACCATCAAGGGTAAACGGAATGTTCATCCACAGGTTAAGCGGTGATGGCGTTTCAGGTACGATCAAGCCTATTTTTGTCATCGCCGCTGCCAGATTATCTGTACAATTATCATGATAGTCTTTACAGCCAAGCATCTGATAGCGATAGATATCACAAGCGGCAAGTATTGTATCATGCCGCCCCGGTGAGGTGTCTTTTTCAAGCGTTAAGAGTGGCCTACGATAGTTGCTATATAGTGGCACACCGATAGCTGGAAATACCGATTGAGTAACACTGCGCTGATGTTCCATTGACATAAACTCAGCCAGATTATCTGTCATAAAGCACCATGTATCGACAACTTGCGTGCCATGCGTATTAATAATGGTAATAGCCTCACCAGCTTTCACATAAGCGGCTTTACCTTTTCGTGCCGGAACGGTTTCTAGTGCTTTATCTGATGCTTTCATAATCAGTGCTCCCTTCACTAATGGCTAAATTCTTTGCCCATCTCTTACAAAAATCAATCTTTACGGTAACTTTTTTTCATTGGCCAAAACACAAGGTTCTCTCTCTTTGCCTTCCGCTCAGTTTGCAACGTGGCCAACTCTTCCTTCACCGACGTGACATCCTTGTTCGCATTTTGCGCTGCAAGCAACTGTTGTTCAACATCAATCATCCGACGGGTGACTTCGTCGATCTCGGATTGCACCCTCGCATTGGTATTGGCAGCCTGGGCTTCCATGTACTTACGGGCGTAGTAACTCGCCTGGCTTTCCGTGCCTTGCGCATCTTTTGGGCGACCCCGCCGCCCCTTTTCTGCTGCTGCCTTCGTTGTCGTCCTTATTACCACGGTCTCTGCCATGAGGTTCTCCAATGGTGTTCGGGCTATTTTATAGCCCCGATGCAAAATTAGCTGGTGTCCTGAGCCCAAAAAGTATGATTTGGGCTTCAATCGACCTCAACTCACGCATGATTGCCCCTCCTTTAGCATTTTTCACCCTCTCAGCCACCACAAAAACCTAAGACCTCCCGCGCGCTTAAATTGCGCGGCAGCAATTACGAAGCGCCCTTCTAAGGTGCGCGGACCGGCACTGGAACCGCCGTGTATGCAGCAGCGCCCATTTTTAAGTATTGCCCGGTGACAACAGAGCGGGGTCTAGCTAAGCATGTTATCATTAGGCATCTAATGGGGCGTGGAGAATTGTCTCTTTGGTCACGACACCGCCACGATCACCTACATCAAGGTTTCCATAAGCTTGTGAAAAGGTTGGCGGTAATTCTCTGTCGCCAGGCAACGAGATCCAAAGGCGCAAAAGATGCCGTGTTTTTTCAGGCTCGGGCCAATCGACAAAACCGGTTCGATCATGAAAAAGGCTGTGATTGTAAACAAACTGCATGTCACCAGGTCTTAACCTCATTTTGAGGTTTATTTTGTCGTCATTCAAAACCTCATCAAAAAGGTCAAAAGCTTCAATTTGTGATTTTGTCAGCTTTGGCGCATCTTCATATCGTTGGGCAGATATGATGTATTCCCTTTGGTATATGCAGGTGAGTTTTCCCTTGTACCAATTAACAACCGGTATCGTCATATAAGGTTTTTGACCA
The DNA here is from genome assembly GCA_905182545.1 of uncultured Candidatus Puniceispirillum sp. Taxonomy (GTDB): domain Bacteria; phylum Pseudomonadota; class Alphaproteobacteria; order Puniceispirillales; family Puniceispirillaceae; genus UBA3439. Next base: position 221,065 of record CAJJBY010000006.1, on the reverse strand, counting down.
GTCGGTATCTCTCCACGGCGATCATATGCTACCGGCCGCATCAGTTCTTCAGCCAAGCTTGGCGACTTCTTCATTACTTCGTTGAATGCAGTCACGCTAGAAGCCAATAATGAGTCGCCTCCTTCTTTAGCCTCTCTGATGCACAATAGACCAACGACATCTGAACGGTCTGTATGAAAGGTTTGACGCGCAGAGGTTTGATATATTCTGACGGATGGGTCTTTGGCACTCGCCCCAGTATCTCGAACATGACCTAACAGGTGTCCAGCAGCATTCTGAGACCTCGCCTTACCCAGGAAGCTACCCAAGCCACAAAAAACTGTAGAGTATATTTCAGGAGTCAACTGGTCCACCGGCAACCCAGAAATAAGTTTAAATCCAATTCCTGTTCTAAGCTCCTCTTGGAGTTCAGAGAGCCTGAAAGCAAATTTATCTAATACAAAGTTTTGTGGGTTAATCTTCCCCAATTCTTCTCCAGATGCACAAAATTTGTTCGCGGCTGTGATTAACTCGCCAATTTCTTCATCTTGAAGCTTGTAATGCCAAATATCAGATTTGTTTGCCAGATCTGCACCTAACCATGCAGCGGGGATGTTAATATGTTCTGGCAGCATCAGAATTGACCTCAAAACATCGACCAAATGAACCGTTCGTACAAAATCGTATCACTGCGCCCTGAGTCCAACAACCCATCAAAGGTCTGTTGGCTAAGACTCAAGATCCGATCCACTCCCTCTGGCAAAAATAGTCTGAAACAGAAAATAGCTTCAGTAAACCCAATTTTAATGTGCGTTAAAATGTGGGATACGACGTGAAGGTAAAGCTTTGACATTTTGTTGAAAAATCATTCAGTATTACAATTGCACACATTAGATACGCAACGGCAGCGTTGATGAAGAGGCAATTGATGAAAACAAAATGTATAAATGGAGCCTTAGGAATTGAAATCTGCGACATTGATCTGAACAAAATAAACAACGAAACAAAAGTCGACATTCTAGAACTGTACAATGACAATCTTGTACTTTTATTCAGAGACCAGAATTTAAGCCCTGACACGCAAGTTGCCTTTTCTGAATTTTTTGGTCCAGTTAATTCGCACCCACTGAAGACGCGCGCGAGTGTCAAGGGGTTACCTGAAGTTCTGATACTGGAAAACCAGCCTGGGCGCCCAGGTGCGCCAAATGATTATTGGCACTCTGATATCTCTCATTCAGAACAACCACCGTCAGCAACTATTTTACACTCACTTATTATACCGGAAGGCCACGGTGACACGATGCTTTGTAATATGGTCAATGCATACAAGAATCTCTCAGATAATATGAAGGAAATGATCCACGGCATGAGAGCACTCCATAGTGGAATGGCAACTTTCCAAAGAAGCATTGCCAGCACTTCTGATGCAAGGCCAATAAATAAGTCTGAGATAAAGCCGCCACAATCACATCCCATCGTAAGATTACCCAGTGGCACAAACCAACAAGCTATATTTGTTAATCCACACTTCACCACTGAAATTGAAAATGTCAGTGCAGAAGAAGGATCTTGGATGTTAAACTACATGAACAGGGTTTCAACCCAACCGGAGAATATCTACCGCCATCAGTGGCGTGTGGGAGATGTCTTAGTTTGGGATAATCGTCGGACGATGCACTACGCTGTCCGCGATTACACCGAAGACATGCCAAGAAAACTCCACCGATGCACTGCGCAGGGTGAAATCCCCGTGTAGCAAAGCGGCCCAATAACCCTAACATTAGTGTGGGGTAGAATGTGGAGTAAGATTCTCTATCGTCTTACAAATGGATTATAATCAATAACTTGAATCTTTTGGAGCAGACACCGTCTCCGCCATTTTCCTTATCTTATATCAGCGTCGATTGATTACCACCTTAACTATTGGTGACTATTCATAAGGCTTTAACTGCCAATTACGGTAACCGCCAAATCCCTGTTGATCTGACCTGATGTAAATTTGTTCAGCAAATCTTTAACCGGAATTGGTGTGCTTGCCTCCAGTTTCATCAAAAAGGCATTTTTGCCCTTAAGAAAACCAGCAACAGCATCAAGTATCTGCTCGCGCTCAGCTGGATAAGCATTCAGAAAAAAGGTTAATTGTTGACGGAGGATTGCATTCAACTAGCTCGTTGGCGGCGCTTGTTCAAATATTTTATCCGCCAGTATTCCATCGACATAATGAATCGAAGCGCCTTTAAAGGAAACGGTTTTATTAAGTTCGGTAAGGGTTTCCAATGTATCCAAGGGATCATTTGGGTTTGATAGAGCTTTAAGTTTGTCAAACGGGACATCTTCCAGACTAACTTTTAGCTTTAGATCGCCAAACGCAGAAACATCCACGCCAAATCCATCACTCAGTCCAATTTTGGCTAAGATATTCATTGCAACCACATTCCCTTTAACATCACGATAAAAGCCTAGCACAATCTTACCATCACTGAAAAACCCCAACAAGAAAGGGAAAAACCTCCGCTTGGTAATTCTCTTTCAAAACAAGCGATGATGCGGTTTAAGATTCTAAGAAACAAAGTTTTTTCATCAAAAAATCATATTTTAGATATTTTTTGAATAGATGCTTGGCAAGCCCATAAATGACAGCTTGGTTAGACCTTGCCAAGTAAGACAATGTGGCTAAAGTCTAGGCAGCCTCAAATTAGGACGGAACAATAGCTTGAACTATTTCACAGATTTATTTGGCGCGGTTGGCGTTGTCACGCCTTTCCTGTTTTACGCTATTGGTTTTATTGCGGTGCTTATCACTGCGGTTTCAAAATCCGGCTTTGGTGGCGCCGTCGCACTGGGCGTTCCCTTGCTTATACTTGTTACATCGCCACGCGTTGCGTTGGCCGTCACGCTGCCAATTTTATTGATTATTGATATCTGGGTGGTGTTTTTTTCAAAAAATAAAATCAATTATAAGTTGCTCATTATCATGTTGATTTTTGGTTTATTGGGGCATGGTCTTGGCTGGTATTTTTTCGATTACATATCTAACGCTGCGCTTGTCACCTTTATTGGCAGCATGTCGGTGTTGACAGCTTTTTTATATTTCAAAAAACGTTTTCTGCCCGTCAAAGTAGACCTTGTCCCCATCCCACCTTTGCAAAACAGGCCAATCGCGCTTTGGAGCTGGGGCGGTTTTTGGTGCACACTTTCAGGCATTGCCAGCTTTATTTCAGTTTCAGGCGGCATCCCTTTGCAGATATTTCTATTATCTTGCAAGGTGCCACGGACTGTTTTTATCGGCTCAGCGGGTGCGTTTTTCTTTATATTGAACCTCACCAAAGTCCCGCTTTATTGGGAACTTGATATTTTGTCTAAATCGAGCCTCATTATCTCGCTATTGCTTTTGCCAGCTATTCCTATTGGGGTAATTCTGGGGCGCAAAATAAGTGATTTGATGACTGATCAGCAATTCTATCTTTTGTTACATCTTGTTTTGGGTGTTGTTGGTTTGCAACTTCTTGTGAGCGTTTACGCTTGATCAAAATCAATATTTTTTACGGACCGCTTTCGGCATTCATCACTCACGCCTAATCGCATTAACTAGACGTCTGGACTTTGATTTTATTACTCGGCAGACTAAAAGATCTTCGAACTTAGGTGCAATCAAATGATCCGCAAACTTACCCTATTTTCTGTCTGTGCTTTTGAGATCGCATTGATCTTTTTTGCGGGGATGCAATCAGTCAATAGCAATACATTTGAACCATTCGAGAATGGCATTGGAATCCTCTGCAAAACCATCGAGTCAAAAGATAACGAAGAACCTTTATTCTTTTTGTTCGCTGAAGATCGCCAAAGCGTATCCCGTCTGAGATTTGAGACAAATCATATCCGTTTGAGCAAAACCCTTAAAACCGAGATCAGCGCAAATTCAATTTCTTGGCTCGACCGAGAAGGCTTTTCAAACACGCGCTATCAGCTCAACCGCACAACATTGGAACTTTCAACCAATCCCGGCAAACGCGCTTGCGAGGCAATGTCTGCAAAATTCCTAAAGGAAACGGCAGATGATTACTTATTATCCAGCATGAATGGCAATAAGATTTAACCCACATTCATGATGTCGGTTTCGATTGATTGAGGCAATGAAGAGAACTTTTATGATGCCCAATGCCATTGGAGTTGATGCAGCCATGTCCCCAATTTACGTTCATCATGAGGTTAGCTGCGCACCACGACATTGGTCAGACGTTGCCGAACAGATTCAAAATTCTAGCTATTTCAAAAACTCTGATGGGCACGCTTTTCTCTATGGGATCTGGCGAAGCCAAATTGGTCTTCCACGAGATGTTTTAACAATGATTTCTGTTTGGCCAGATATAAAAACCGCCTCATTAAGATCAGACGATATTCTTAGCGGTTTGAAATTCATAAAAAGCCACACAACAAAGCTTCTTGCCCCAACATTACGCCCAAAAACGAGCGAACTACCGGTTAAGCAAGGAAATTATGCATTTCGCTGGTTTGAGACCCCTAAAGAGAATTACGACAAATTTTTACAGCTTTGCGAGGAGGCTTGGCCATCTTTTGAAAGCAGCTTTGACTCTCAAGTGATTGGACTTTGGCAGCAAAAACTGATTGACAAAGATAGCGTATCAACCCTTCTGCTTACCCGAAGACCCAATTTATCAATGTGGGAGAGATCCAAAATACCAAAAACAATGGAAGAAAAAGCCACTCGCGAAAAGCTAAGCCGTCGATATGATTTATGCGATCATACAATCGTTTACACCACAACGCTGATAACCGCGCTTGACGCCAAAGACAACGTGAAGCTGGAGTTAATCAACGCGTCTTGAAAGCGAATTCGCATTCGGCTTTTTATCCGCAGGCGCGTGCTGGCGTCCACCCAGTAGAAAAGGGCTGGAGCAAGGCTTTTCAGGATATAAAACCTGACCAGCCATGCCCAGCCCTTTGATTATTTACGCTTCATATATGAGTCTATTCAGCCGCCACACTGAGAGCTTGGCGGGTATCAGTGTAATACTCCACCGCAGCGCCAACACCTGAGCCAGCTTGGAACGGAATGCCTGCGTCGCGCATCGCCATTTCAACGCCGCCCAATACGCGCAAAACCATTGTTTCATTTAGCCAACCCAAATGACCGATGCGGAAGACTTTGCCGGCCACTTTTCCAAGACCGCCGCCAAGCGAAACGCCATAATTGTGATAAGCCGCCTTGATAACATCATTGGCATCATGTTTTTCTGGAACAACGATCGCTGTCACCGTATCCGAATGCCATTTTGGTGCAACTGCGCAATTTTGAAGCCCCCAAGCATCAACCGCAGCACGAACACCCGATGCTAATCGGTTGTGGCGCAAAACGACGTTTGACAATCCTTCGTTGTGCAACATGTCAATTGAAGCCCGCAACCCGCGCAGAAGCGTTACCGCTGGCGTGTAAGGGAAATAGCCTTGATCATTAGTTGTTATCATGTCTTGAAAACTGAAATAACCTGTAGGAAAACTTGATGTCGAGCATACAGCTAAAGCCTTGAGACTAACCCCTACAATGCAAAGTCCTGTTGGCATCATAAAGCCCTTTTGCGACCCTGACACTGCAACATCAACACCCCACTCCTCCATCTGGAAATCAAGACTTCCAACCGAGCTAACCCCATCAACAAAAAGCAGTGCTGGATGGCCAAGATCGTCCAATATCTTACGAACAGCGCTAGGATCACTTGTAACCCCCGTTGCGGTTTCATTGTGGCAGACGAGAACTGCCTTTATCGAGTGAGCTTTGTCATTCGAGAGTGCGGAATGATAATCTTCCAGCGGAGTGCCCTCACCCCATGTGACATCAAAATTCTGTACATCCAACCCAAAATCTCGACACATGGTAACCCATAGCGTTGAAAATTGGCCAAATGAAGAAGTTAAAACTTTATCGCCAGGAGATAAAAGATTGCTGATCGCAGCTTCCCAGCCGCCTGTTCCAGAACCAGGGAAAACGAAAACGCGTCCAGTTTCAGTCCGAAAGATCGTTTTCAAATCAGCGAAAAGTGGTAGCGTAAAATCTGGCAAATCAGGGGCGCGATGGTCTTCGAGCGGCACTTCCATTGCTCGCTGCACTTCGTAGGGCATGTTTGTCGGGCCAGGTATAGCCAGTGTTTTGTAGCCAATCATAACTTCCTCCGTGACATTAAGGTTATTACGTTCAACAAAATTGATTTAATATCACGAAAAATGGTGTTATTGTGTATGTGTTTATTTAACAAATCATCTTTTTTGTTAATTTGTTAATAAGCTGAATAGAGCTATAAAACCATGCAAAAAACATTTATTGGAACGCAATTACGCCAGCTTCGGCGGGAAAGAGGCCAGACACAGGCTGAAATGGGGCGACGTGCTTGGGGTGAGTGCCGCCTATATTAACCTTCTGGAGAAAAACCAACGTAGCCTGTCGGTTTCAATTTTGATGGCCTTGGCAGATAACTACAACGTCGATTGGCGCGATGTTGTGATGGACAAAAGCGCAAATCTGCTTTCTGACCTGCGCAACGCAATGCAGGACCCCTTGTTTGCGGCAAAACAACCCGACCTTCATGAAATGCGTGCCGCGGTCGATCATGCGCCATCTCTTGTCCAGAATTTCCTAAAACTTCACCAAAGCCATCGCACGGCAATGGATAATATCATGAAATTCGGCAATGAACGAATGCCAACGGAATTGCTGACCGCCTCGCCAGAGGCAATTATTCACGATTTCTTTCGAGATCATTTCAATTATTTTGATGTTCTCGAACAAGAAGCCGAAGCGCTTAGACAAGAAGAGCCAAGCCAGCCATATGAAATGCAAAGCATGCTTCAACAGCGGCTTTTTACCAGGCATGGCATCATTGTTGAGACACAGCCTGTCGAAAAAATGAGAGATTCACTTCGTATTTTTGATGCTGAGGCTGGCAATGTCAAACTTTCCGAAGCCTTGGATTATCAAAACCGCACATTTCAGCTTAGCTCATGTTCTATGTTTTGTGGAGTCCGAAAATATCTTAAATGACATCACATCCGACAGTAATTTCGAATCACAACGCGCTGTTGCGCGGTGTCATGTTGAACTTGCAAACTATTTTGCGGCGGCTCTGTTGATGCCCTATGATGCTTTTCACGCAATGGCGGAACAAAGCAAATATGACATTGACCGAATGGCCTCGGCCTTTGCCGTTTCATTCGAACAGGTCTGTCAGCGTTTGACCACCTTGCAGCGCGAGACCAAACGGGGAGTTCCCTTTTTCTTTCTGCGGGTTGATAAGGCTGGCAATGTCACGAAACGCTTTAACGCCACAAGCTTTAACATTGCGGAACATGGAGGATCATGCCCCGTTTGGAACCTACACACGGCGTTTCGGACGCCCGGAGTTATTCTACCGCAATATGTGGAACTAACCGATGGGGAAAGATTTTTCACCCTAGCACGAACCACTGAACGCCCTGTTTTCTCAATGCAAACCCAAGACCGCCGACTAGCGATATCCCTTGGCTGCGATATCAAACATGCGAAGCAAATTAATCTATACATCAGCCTTTCCAAAGCCAGCCAATGAAGCGTTCAGCAAGATAGGCATAAACTGTCATCTATGCCTTAGGCATAACTGCTCACAACGCGCGCATGAACCATTATTCACTGAACTCAGCACAGATACGACAAAACGTGGTAAAACCCGCTATGAGAGTTAATTTTGCAGGATTTAGATACTGATTTAAGCAGGATGTTTGATCATCTTTTTCGCAAACCGTCCTATTGATGCCCAGACCGGCAAGCAAGACCGAGTCGGAAAGAACCACATTTGCGCTTTTATCGCCATGAGCCGGTATTTCATGTTATTTTGCCAATACCGAAACATCACCGCATGACACCCTCGGCCGTAGGATACAGATTTGTCACAAGATTATGACATTAACGAAGTGATTGAGATGGCCTTGTCAGACCATACCAGTTTTGGCGATATCGAAAAGCTGTATGGGCTTAGTGCGGATGATGTAAAGCGCATCATGCGCCAAAATCTGAAACGCGGTAGCTATGAATCCTGGCGACGACGTGTTCGCAAATTTTCAGACCGGCGCGAACATTACAAATAGCCCACACCAATCTGAAAACGGTAAAGAGCTGGAAAGCCTAATCCAGGCGACCATCCTTGTAGGCCAGCCACAATTCATGCAGCATTTCTTCGGCTTCTTCGTTCGACAGGAATTGGGGCTTTTCCTCAAAATTACTAAAGACCTTTCCAACAAATTCCTCGGCGGAATTCGAGCTTGGCAAAAACATCTCTGCCTTATGCAAAAAAATATGCAGATCAGTTGCCCATTTTTTTACTTCCTGATTTAAAATCATCATACACCTTCAAATTATAACAGATTGTCAGGCAACTTGCCATGATTGGGCAAATCAATGTTTGCTGTCAAGAATTCCAAGCTTTACGCCATAATCAACCGCGATGCCGTAATCTGGGTCATCGTCACTATCGACGATCAACTGCCCCGATTTGGATAATAGCCGGTGACAATCGCGGGTAAGGTGGCGAAGCAAAAGCGTCTTTCCGGCAGCATCATATTTTGCCGCAATATCTTCGATGGCCTGTAACGCCGATTGGTCAACAACGCGCGATGCCGAGAAATCAATAATCACCTTGTCGGGGTCATTTTTGATATCGAATAATTCATGGAAACTTGCAATCGATCCAAAAAATAGCGGGCCTTGAATATCATAGACCAAAGCACCCGCTTCGCGCACCGATGGGCGGGTCGATGCATCAATGCGCTTGGCAGCGTTCCATGCATAAACCAACGCCGACATAATCACGCCAACAACAACCGCAACCGCCAGATCTTCAGCAACCGTGACGCAGGTCACAACAATCGTCACCAGCGCATCCGCGCGTGGCACGATCAGCAGGCTTTTGATTGAATTCCAAGCAAACGTGCCAATGACCACCATAAACATCACGCCAGTCAGCGCCGCAATCGGAATCATTTCGATCACGGGACTGGTATAGAGAATAAAACATAATAAAAACAGCGCCGCGACAATACCCGAAATGCGGCTTCGACCTCCTGATTTCACATTGATCATCGACTGGCCAATCATCGCACAGCCACCCATGCCGCCGAAAAAGCCCGTACATAGATTGGCCGCGCCCTGCGCTAAACATTCCTGTGATGCACCGCCGCGTTGATTGGTCATCTCACCAATAAGATTCAGCGTCAACAAACTTTCAATCAGCCCGATAGCCGATAGGATCAAGGCATAGGGAAAAATGATCATCAAGGTTTCAATTGTCATTGGCACCATCGGGATCGCGAAGCTTGGCAAACCGCCTGATAGGCTGGCAAGGTCACCGACACGCTGCACATCAAGATCAAACCCAAGAACGACAGCAGTCACAACACCAATGGCAAGCAAAGGCGCGGGCACAAGGCGGGTCAGACGCGGCGTTAACCAGATCAAAACCATCGTTGCGACAACCAACCCGCAAGTCAAAATCAACGTGTCACCCGACAACCAGTCACTTTGACCGGCATCATTGGTGATTTTGAATTGATCAATCTGCGCAAGACCAATCACAATGGCCAATCCATTAACAAAACCAAGCATCACCGGATGCGGCACCATGCGGATGAATTTTCCCCATCGCATCGCACCGGCAAATAGCTGCATAACCCCCATCAAGATTACCGTTGCAAACAGATATTGAACGCCGTGCTGGGCAACAAGTGCAACCATCACCACCGCCAAAGCACCAGTCGCACCCGAGATCATTCCCGGCCGTCCACCAATAACCGCCGTAATCAACCCTACGATAAAGGCAGCATAAAGCCCAACAAGCGGGGCAACACCCGCGACAAAGGCAAAGGCAATCGCTTCGGGAACCAATGCCAGCGAAACAGTTAAACCAGACAGCACATCTAAATTTATTTGACGAAGGCTTAGACGTTGCGGGGAATTGGCATCATGCGCGGTTCCAAGCAAAAGCTGTGGTAACCGGGAAAAAAAACTAGGGCGCAAAAGAATCTCGCTTTTTGATCAGTGAATGTAAGCCTTATAAAGACTTTCCCTGATAAAGCCACCGCCGATATGGGGTGAATGACATCGCTTTGACGATTTTTGCCAAAATGCCCAGAGAATTTTGTTCGAAAAAACGACTTTAGAGATGAACGGGCTTGCCATGAGGGGTTGTGCAAATAAGCGTCGCGCCACTGGGCCTTTATTGATGCCAGCATCTCAGAATCGACAAGCCCTTTTTCCTGCATCAGTTCGATCAGGGTTTGAAGCCAGATTTGGTAGTAATCATCACTGCCATCAAGCCCCTCACCCACGCTGATTTTGACTGTTTTTGCCGCCGCCAGATTTTGACCAAATCGGCCCGCCCATTCGGGCCAATCAAAATAGCCGCCCTCATTCAAATGAACGGCAAGGGCAAACACTTCGGCATGCCACGGCGCATCAAAGGCTTTTTCGGGTGACAGCGGCATCGCCGCCGCGCCAGTTTCCCCTTTTTCATCATTTGGGATTTTGGATCTTTTGGCAATTGTCCGGTCATGTCAATGGCTCAAGATAGCTTTGCCAGCAATCAACAATCACTACGTCGCCAGCGCGACCATCTGGCCATAGATCGGCGCTAGAAAACTCAACCGAATAAAGCGGTTCAGGACATTCACCCAGAAAATGCGCATTGCTGTTCGGCAACACATGATGGCCATGATAAAACAGGATCACACCAATTTTATCCGCTGCATAATGCGGCAATCTTGTATGGCCTGGCATCTGCCGCTTGGTGGCATCAGGCGAGCATGTTCGCACTTTCTGTCCTTGTTGAAACAAAGGCTTTGTCAACTCTGGACGCGAGGCCTTGGCACCTGCTGCCAACATCGCCAACACCCGATCGGCGTCAAGCGCCGCATCATGAAGCGGCTGTTTTGGGCCGGAAGGTAATCCATTGATAATTTCATCACGCGTGACAAACCCTTTGGCAACAAACAGGTTGGTCAATGCAGCAAGCCATTTTTCGTAATAGGTAAAAGACTGATAATCTGTTTTGGGCAGGCTTTCCCGCCAAAATCGTGACGTATCAATGCTCCACGCCCCCATCGCCCCGCCAGCAACGGTCAGCCCCAAAACGCGCTTGTGCCATGGTTTGGCAAATATTGCGTCACCTGGCCTATCCGGCGTGATTGGTCCTGCCTGATCGCCGCCCATATCATGATGCGGTTTCATCTTGCTGTTGGTCATGTCTTGACCGGGGGTTGCGGCAAGCCAGTGCCAATCATGGCATTGCGATTGACCCAGAGAGCTAGTTCGCTTTCATCAAGGCCGTGGCTTTGCTCGGGCTGCATTGGCAATACCAGATATCTGATTTCAGCGGTTGAGTCCCAAACACGGATCTTTTGCTCAGGCGGGATTATGACGCCAAATTCGGCCAAAACCTGTCTTGGTTCACGCACCGCACGACTGCGATAGGCATCAGATTTATACCATGCTGGCGGCACGCCTAAAACCGGCCAAGGATAACAGCTGCATAAGGTGCAAACGACAAGATTGTGGCAATCAGGCGTATTTTCCACCACGACAATATGTTCACCTTGCCGCCCACCAAAACCAAGGTCAGACAAAATACCTTCGGTGTTGTTGACAAGCTGCGCCTTAAATGCCGGATCAGACCAAGCGCGTGCGATCAGCCCGGCGCCAATTTGCGGGCCGATATGATGTTCGTACTGGTCGATGATTGCATCAACTGCCGCCGGATCAATCAGTCCCTTTTGTACCAAAATCGTCTCAAGCGCCTTGACCCGAAGCGCAGGCTCGCCTGGCAAAAGAGAATGGGCATTTTCATCATGGTGATCATGGGGCATGAAAAAACCTAGCATTTGAATTTATTACAAGTCCAGAAATGAAAAGCCGCCAAAGCTGAAAAACAAATCACGAAAATCCTTTATCGAGCCTGCTTGGCAAAACCGTCAAAAGCTATATGGTATTTTCCATCTATCATTCGGCTTTTCTGCCGGTAGTAAAAGTAAATATAGGTGCGCAAATGCAAGCAAGACTCGACGGGCGTAACGCTATCATCACCGGCGGCAGCGCCGGTATTGGCAAAGCCATTGCCAAAAATTTTCTGACCTCAGGTGCCAATGTCGCAATTGTGGCACGGCGACGCGATGTTCTGGATGCAGCAAAGGCTGAAATCGAAGCCGAAGGCGAAAAAGCCGGCAACACTGGCAAAGTCATTGCGCTATCTGCCGATATCCGCCGTGATGATGAATGTACTGGCGTTATCGACAACATTATTGCTGACTTCGGTAAGATTGATGTTTTGGTGAATAATGCAGGCACATCGCAACGCGGCGCGTTTCTCGACGTAAGCGACGAAATTTGGCAAGATGATCTTGATCTGAAATTATTTTCCGCAATCCGGCTCAGCCGCTTGGTTATTCCGGGCATGCGGGAACGCAAATGGGGTCGCATCATCAATGTTCTGAATCTTGGCGCAAAAGCCCCGAATGCAGGCGGCGCGCCAACCGCCGTCAGCCGCGCAGCGGGCATGGCATTGACAAAGGTTCTGGCAAATGAAAATGCCGGCTTTAATATTCTGGTCAATGGTCTTCTTGTTGGCCGCATCCGCAGCGATCAATGGGAAAAGCGACATGCCGCCGACCCGCGCGGCCTGACGCTAGAAGAATGGTATGCTGATGCTGCCCAAGGCTTGAATATCGGGCGGTTTGGCACGGCTGAAGAATTTGCCAATTTGGCAACATTTCTGGCCTCAGATGCCGGATCCTATATCAATGGAACGGCAATCAATGTCGATGGTGGCAGCTCGCCAGTCGTCTAGCCCCAGAAAAGCCAGTGCAAAAGAAGACCAGTGCAAAAAGGCAGCGAAACGCTCATTTCAGGTTGCGCTGGCCTTCTGACGAACGCGCTCACGGTGAAAGGCGTAAACGCCCATACCAATCACGATACAGGTTCCAAGAATCGTCATTTGGTCGGGCAAATTTCCAAAAAGCAGAAAGCCAAATAAAATCGCCCAAATCATGCCTGTATAGCGGAATGGCGCAACAAAGCTAATATCCCCAATACGCATGGCCATCACGGCAAATAAATAGCCGCAGGTAATGCTGATTGCGGCCACGGTCACAATAATGCCCATTGACCAAGATACAGGCGTCCAGCCCGTTGTCACAGTCATGGCACCGCCAAACAGAAAAACTGGAATGGCTGAAATAAAGGCAACAAACAGCGATGGTACCGAACGGTCAAGACGCCGCGTAATCGCATCACGCAACGTGATAAACCCAACTGCAATCAGCGCCAGAACAGCATATTCGTTAAAACCGTCACTTCCCGGGCGGATGATGATTAACACCCCGATGAATCCAACCAGAATGGCGCTCCATCGTCGCCAGCCAACCGCCTCGCCAAAAAACATCGCGGCAAACATCGTGATGGTCAGCGGCAATGATTGCAAAATGGCGCTAACATTGGCTAATGGCATCTGAGCCAAGGCGGTTAAAAACAACATTGTTGAGGCAAGTTCGGCAAAGGCACGAATAAGGATCACCCGCCAATTTCGCCAATCAATGCGGATAAACAGGCTTTTGCGAAAATAGGCGATCACCGCAAGAAGCGGAACCGACACAAGCCCTCGCATAAACATGCCCTGTTCAACCGAAATGGTCTGAAATAGGAATTTCATCAAGGCATCATTACCAGTGAATGACAGCATGCCAATCGCCATAAAAATGGCACCAAAAACATTATCCGTTAATTTCATAATTGGTTTCACCTAATGGCGGTTGTGATCGCAGCATGATGAAAAGGACTGCCCGCCCACTTTGCCTAAATCTTGTTAACTATTTGCTTGTGCGCTTTAATTTTCGTTAAAACAACAAGAAACCATATCTGGAATTCACCGCGAAATTTGCAAAAATAACGCGCAATTCTTATCGATAATGCAAAAGTTCTTTTCCAATTATCCCCTGCAAAAACAACTTAAAAGATGTAATATGGATTTTTGAATGGAGTTCGTTTCTGCCGGCGCCCATCATCACACCAAAGTTCATTAAAACGCCGAAAAAGCCATTTTGGCTTAGGCAAAACCGGAGTCCTTTGATGTCAATTCGTCCTGTTAAAATGTCAAGCGAAGCACGCCCAACAACCGAAGGGGCTGGCGTCCATCTTCACCGCATCTTCGGGTTTGGCGACACCAAACCATTTGATCCTTTTTTGATGATGGATGATTTTCGCAATGACGACCCACAGCTGTATAAAAATGGGTTTCCGTGGCACCCGCATCGCGGCATCGAGACCATCACCTATGTTCTAAAAGGCACGGTTGATCATGGCGACAGCCTAGGCAATGTCGGCACGCTTGGTGGCGGCGATATTCAATGGATGACCGCTGGATCGGGCATCATTCATCAAGAAATGCCAAAAGGCGACAAAGATGGCGCCATGCATGGCTTTCAACTATGGGCCAATCTGCCATCATCGCAGAAAATGACAACCCCGCGCTATCAAGATATCAAGTCGCAGGAAATTTCTGAGATGCTTGATGATGATGGCAGCAAAATTCGCATCATTGCCGGAAATTACCGCGGCTATAAAGGGCCTGTTGACGGCATTGCCGCTGATCCACAATATCTGGATATCACCCTTCCCCCGCGTTGTTTCAAGCGTTTTCCCTTTGATACGCGGCGACAGGGATTTGCCTATATTTTTGAAGGTGGCGCGCGGTTCAAAGATGCATCAAACCCATTTGGCGTCAAGAGTCGAGAAAGAATTTCAGGGCGAAGAGCTGGAAATTCGTGATTTGTCGGGCAACCGTACATTGGTGGTTTTTGGTGCCGGTGATGAAGTTGCCGTCACCTCAGGCGATGAAGGTGTTCGGTTCCTGCTGATTTCAGGAGCGCCACTTCGCGAACCTGTTGCATGGCATGGGCCAATTGTGATGAACACACAGGCCGAGTTACAAACTGCCATGCGCGAGTTAAACAATGGCACCTTTATCAAAACCGGTGCCGCTGGTTGGTAGGCCAGCGCGGTTTGGAGACAGGTCATACAGGATCATGACCCGCATTAAACAAATATAATAGATCGGACAATTTGATGCGCAAAATTCAATCCCAAGGGGTTCATCACATCACTTTGGTTGGTGCAGACCGCCAGACATCCATTGATTTTTGGGATGGCGTTCTTGGGATGCCTTTTGTGTTTGAACAGCCAAATCTGGATAACCCGAATGAAGGCCACCTGTATTTTGATCCGGGCGATGGCCGATTAATCACCATTTTCACCGATGAAACCCGCACCACGAAAATGACCCGCCTTCCCCAGAATCCGGGTCAAGTGCATCACATTGCCTTTGCCGTATCTCAGGCAAGTTTCTGGCAAGCGGTTGACCGGCTTGACCAACGCAAGGTCAAACATTCAGGGCCAAAAGATCGTGGTTTTATGGATTCGATCTATTTTCGCGACCCGCTTGGCCTGTTAATCGAGTTGGCATCATACCGATTTGAACCGCCAGCAGGTGCGACCCATACGGATGTCTTGACCGCGGCGCACCATATCCGCGTTGCCGCTGGTGCTGCAACGATTGAACAAAATCATATTGCCGATGCAATTGAACAAATTGCTCATGCCAAGGCGCAATCACTGTCATCAGACCGAAGCGCCAAAAACCCGTTTTAGGCATTTCAAATGACCTGCACCACGCCATAAATCGCCTTATCACATTGGCCAGGGTTATCGGTTGTTAGGCTTATCATTGGCCGGTTTTTGTTTTGCCGATCTATCATAAGCACGCGCAAATTGGCGACCCGTACGAAGCGCATCAGTACCCATTTTCCATGAAGCTGATCAACCGCAGCTTCAAGCCGGTTGCGCTTGTCATCATCACCACCTTCAAGATCAAACAAGCCGCGCCTCAGAAGGTTTACCAAGATTATCAACACCGATTCCTATTAATCTGTATGCATTTGATTTATTAACTTCAGGACGCAAAAGTTCACGGCCAATATCAAACAGATGATAGGCCTTGTCGATCCGGCTTGGCACGGTTCGGCTTCGGCTGATAATGCGGTGGTTTGACCGCTTTAATTTTAACGTCACCGTACTGCCTGCCAGCTGTTTTGCTTTCAATCTTGCCGACAGTTTCTGGCATAAAAATTCAAGCTCGGTTTCCAGCGCGGCAAAATCGGAAAGATCTTTGGCAAAGGTGGTTTCATTTGAAATTGATTTTGTTTCGCGTTCGCTTACGACGGGGCGCGGATCAATGCCTTTGGCAAGATTCATCAAGGTTATTGTCTGGCTGCCAACCGCCGCTGAAAGTGCTTTTGGATCGCCCTCGGCCAGATCATGGCAGGTAAAAACACCAATCGCATTCAATCGTGCGATTGCCGATTTACCAACCCCATACAAAACCGAAACCGGCTGCGGGGCAAGCCATGCAGCCGCTTCGCGCGTGCCAATGACAAAAAACCCATCAGGCTTGTCACGATCAGATGCCATTTTGGCAAGCGATTTGGTGCCACTCAGCCCAACCGAAACCGAAATGCCAATGTCACGTTTAATTTCCTGTTGAAGCCGGTGTAACGCCTCTGCTGGACTGGCGCGATGCAACTTTTGCGTGCCAGCAAGATCAAGAAAAGCCTCATCAATTGACAATGGCTGCACCAATGGTGTCAAAGACAGCATTTTTTCACGAACCTGCTGGCCAATATCAACGTAACGGCTCATTCTTGGCCGGATCACCACCGCATCAGGGCATTTTTTCAAGGCTTGCCATGCAGGCATTGCCGAACGCACACCGAATTGGCGGGCGATATAGCATGCCGCCGCAACAACCCCACGATCACCACCACCAACAATCACTGGCCGATCAGCAAGCGCCGGATTATCCAGCTTTTCAACCGAAGCAAAAAACGCATCACAATCAATATGCGCAATGGTCAGGGTGAATAGATCAGGATGGGTAAGAATTTGGCCTGACTGGCACGACGGACAGGCGGTTAATGGTGCCGCGCTGCCAACATGCCCAGCGGTTCCACAATTGCGGCACAGCATGGTATAGGCTGAGGTTTCCTGAAGACCGGCCATGACGCCAGCATCCCTCCTTTTGCCAGAGTTAGATTTTTAATTCTGGCGTTTTTGAGTCAATCTCCATCACAAGGCCAATGCACAGCTATCCCTAGCTAAAGGTGACGGCGCGCGCATATTGATCTGGCACTGATGACGAGCTGCGAAGCGCCTTTGCCGCGCGCCATGTCCAATGCGGATCTCGCAAAAACTCACGCGCCAAGGCAACCATATCAGCCTGTCCAGTGCGGATAATCGTTTCAGCCTGAACTGGGTCGGTAATCATCCCAACAGCAATGATCGGCATTGCCACCTCATCACGGATCTGTTTGGCGAGATCAGTCTGATAACCATAGCCAATGTTGATTTTCTGCGCCACTGAATTGCCGCCACTCGACACATGAAGCGAGGCACAGCCAACCGCGTCAAGTGCCTTGGCAAATTCGATGGTCTGCTCAACATCCCAGCCGCCATCAACCCAATCCGAGGCAGACACGCGAACCAGAACCGGCATATCAGCAGGAACAACCGCTTTAACAGCATCAAATATTTCCAGCGGATAACGCAGCCTGTTTTCCAATGAACCACCATAGGCATCATCGCGTTGATTGCTGATTGGTGACAGAAATTGATGAAGAAGATAACCATGGGCAGCATGCAGCTCGATCGCATCAATGCCAAGCCTGACAGCGCGTTTTGCCGAATCAACAAAGGCCTGTTTGATCCGCGCCAAACCAGCATTATCAAGCGCCTCGGGCGTATGCCAGCCATCGGCAAAAGAAATCGCTGATGGGGCATAGGTTTGCCAAACATCCTGTGACAAGGCACTGCCGCCTTCCCATGGCCGCTGTGACGAGGCTTTGCGGCCAGCATGGCTAAGCTGGATGCCGATCTTGCTTTGACCAACTGATTTGCAGAAATCAACAACCCGCTTCATCGCGGCTTCATTATCATCTGAATAAAGCCCTGAACAGCCATGCGTGATGCGCCCTGCCGCCTCAACGCCAGTTGCCTCGATAATGATCAACCCGGGGCCACTCATCGCAAACTGGCCAAGATTTGCCAGATGCCAGTCATTCATCGTTCCCTCATTGGCCGAATATTGGCACATTGGCGCGACCACAACACGGTTGGCAAGCGCCAAACCGGATAGTTCAATCGGGGTGAATAAACAGCTAGACATGAATTTGCTCCTAGAGATAACAGTAACCAGACAGATAATCAGGCCGGTTTAGCATGAAACGCAAAGGCGCTTTGGTGCGTGAATTCCTTTGGATTGACCAAGCAGATTGCCAGTCAAATGAATAGTCAAATAGATAGTCAGATTGGCGTCCATATCGTATCGCTAATATACTGATTGTAGCGACTCACAAGCATAATACCACTAAATCCGGCGCTTATTTTGGCCATGGGCAATGGCTAATTGGCAATACGTTGCTGGTGCTCGCGATAAAATGAATAAAGACCGCTTAGAACAACAAGGATTGTGCCAAATCCGGTCCAGCCATCGGGCCATTCGCCAAACAGCAACGCCCCCAATAAAACCGCCCAAACCAGCCCGATATATCGAAATGGCGCGACAAAGCTTAGATCGCCAAACCGCATTGTCATCACCTGAAAGAAATATCCCGCAGCAACGCTAAGCCCGCAGAATGACAAGATCAGCCAGTTAAAGGCAGAAATCGCCTGCCACGGTATCGCCGAGGTCATTGCGCCGCTAAACAGGCAGACGCCAATTGCCGTAAACAGCGCCGCAAATAGGGCTGGCACACGGTTCGGCAAATGGCGCGTCACCGCATCATTGACCGTGGCAAATGCCACCGCCCCAACAGCAAGTGTTGAATAGCTATTAAAATCATCGGTTCCCGGACGAATCACCATCAACACCCCGCAAAACCCAATCACAACCGCGCTCCAGCGCCGCCACCCAATCACTTCGCCCAGAAACAGCGCCGCCACCACAATCAGCGATAAAGGCACGATCTGCATAATGGCCGAAACATTGGCGATTGGCATATGGGCAAGCGCCGTCAAAAAACAGCTAGCCATGCCAATTTGTGCCGCAGCGCGGATCGACAAAAGGCCAAAATCAGCCATGCTTAGGCAAACCAAAAGGCAATTGCGGTACCATGCAAGACCGGCGATGATCGGCACCGCCACAGTACCGCGCAAAAACATCGCCTGAAACACAGACATATCAACAAATAGAAATTTCATAAAAACGTCATTTGTGACAAATGCAAAACGCGCAATTGTCATCAAAATGGCGCCCTTGATGTTGGCAGATACCATCAAAAGACCCAGTTACCTAGTTAACGCGGCTCATTAAGCCGCGCAATCGGCGTTAGGGCAATAGCTTTTCGATATAACGCGGCAGGCTGAAGGCGGCCTTATGAACTGAAGGCGTGTAATAGCCAAGATCAAGACCAGCCGCTTCAAGACGCTTGGTCAGAACGGCAACATCAACATCTCTTGCTTTGCTGCTGTCACTGCCCCAGCCAAAAGCCATTGGGCCACCTGTATAGGTTGGTATGCTGGCAATATAGCATCCCCAATCGGCAAAAAGCTTTTGAAAGGCGCGCATCGTGCCGGTCAATTCACTTGGCTGCATGAACGGAACGCCATTTTGCGTTACCAGAACCCCATCCTTGGCAAGCCGACGTTTGGCATGGCCATAAAAACTATCTGTAAACAGCACTTCGCCTGGCCCGACAGGATCAGTTGAATCAATGATGATGACGTCAAATTCATCGGTTGATGTGGCCATGAAGTTGGCACCATCAGCAATCACCAGATCAAGGCGCGGATTATCAAATGCGCCATTTGACAGGCTTGGCAGATAGGTTTTGGAAAAGGCAACAACACCTTCGTCAATTTCGACCATCGTGACTTTTTCAACCGACTTATGGCGCAATACTTCACGCGCCATACCGCCGTCGCCGCCACCAATGACCAAAACACGGGTTGCATTGCCATGCGCCAAAATCGGAACATGGGTCAACATTTCATGATAGATAAATTCATCGCCTTGGGTTGTTTGCACAACACCATCAAGCGTCAACACCCGCCCAAAGCGGTCATTTTCAAAGACCTGAATATGCTGCAAGCTGCTGTTATTGTCATAAAGGACTTTGGCCACGCCAAGCGATTGCGCATAGTCATCATGCAATGTTTCGGTAAAACGCTCGCTCATAGCAAACCTTCCACAACGCCATCGCCGCGAAGCAATTCGCGAACCCGAACATCAGCGGTTTCAAACATTTCCGCCAAAACACCAACCGCATTCCATGGCTGCGCATCGCCACACATGAACACATCAAAGGCGGCATAGCCAATTTCCGGCCATGTGTGAACCGAAATATGACTTTCGGCCAAAACGGCAACGCCAGAAACGCCTTGCGGGCTGAATTTATGCGTATGAATGTGAAGTAAGGTTGCGCCGCATTCATCAACACAGCGCCGGAATGCGGATTGAATCAAATCTTCATTATCAAGACCGGTACCATTAACCACCTCGATGATGAGATGTGTACCGGCAAAAATCTTGCCCCCACGGCAAATAAAATGATCATCCCGAGATTCATCGCTGACGAGTTTTAGCCCATGATATGCATGATCAGAGTCGTTATGACGCGCAGCATCATTGCCGCTGTCAAAACCTTCCGCTTGGGTGCCCGTTGCCAGACCTATCCCCAGTTGGAAAAGGTTGGCGTTATCCATGACGCACCCCTTTCGGAACCAGTAGATGAACCAGCAATGCCTTAGCACCCCCCGCACGATCTGCGAGTTGGGATCGGTCATCGCAACGCGCTTCTGTTAGCGGTCTAAAAGCAAAAGCACAAGCATGAAATGCAATATTACTAATATTTTTTATAATGTAATCTGACCAGTGCAATTTAGCCGGTCTTGATCGTCTGATTGCCCGCCGTTTTGCAAAAGAGACTTGACCAAAAAGGCTGGATATGAAAAAGCCTGAGGCCAACGGCGTATTCGCCTTGGTTTATGACCCTTTTCATGGGTACGGACCGTCATTGTAGAACATTGCAGAACGAGGATAAGATGAAAAATTTGAAAGCGCTTGGTCAAGCCGCCAAACAGCCAAACAGCCCAGAAGAAGCCGAACTGGAACGCGTTCCCAATCCTCATCCTGACTGCAATTTTGTTGCCCGATTTACCCAGCCCGAATTCACCTCGCTTTGTCCGGTAACCGCTCAGCCTGATTTCGCGCATCTCGTCATTGATTATATTCCCGACCAATGGATGGTCGAATCAAAATCGCTAAAACTATATCTTGGCAGCTTTCGCAACCATCAGGCTTTTCATGAAGCCTGCACTGTTGATATTGCCAAAGAGCTGATTGCGCTCTTGTCGCCAAGATGGATTCGGATTGGCGGCTATTGGTATCCGCGTGGCGGCATTCCGATTGATGTGTTTTGGCAGCATGGCTCCATTCCTGAAGGCACGTGGGTGCCTGATCAAGGTGTGGCCGGCTATCGTGGACGCGGCTAGGCCTGTTGACGCCGCACCACATAGCTGCACAGCCGGTCAACCGACGCATGCAGCAATAGGGTCAAAACCGCTAATACGATCAATGCGGCAAACATCAAATCAATCTTGGCGCGGCCATTTGCCAAGAGCATTAGATAGCCAAGCCCCTGTGACGCGCCAACCCATTCACCAATGATTGCGCCAATCGGCGCATAGACCGCAGCCAACCGCAATCCCGATGCCAATGCCGGAACGGCGGCCGGAATGCGGATATGACGCATAATCTGCCATGGCCGCGCCTGCATGACCTTTGCCTGATCAAGCATGCCGCGCGGCGTTTGCATCAAACCGTCAAAAAACGCCGAAGTCACCGGAAAATAGATGATCAGCAAGGCCATGATGATTTTGGGCCACAAGCCATAGCCAAGCCACAGCGTTAAAACCGGTGCCAAGGCAAAAACCGGCAAAGCCTGACTAAGAACCATCATCGGCCGCACAACAACACGGGCGATCGGCGACTGCGCCAGACTGATCGCCGTTGCCACCCCAAGAACCGCACCAAGAAGCAAGCCGATCATCACTTCGGCCATGGTTACGCTGGCATGATGCGCAATCAATTCGAGATTGCCAATCAAAGCCATGCCAACGCGTGCCGGTGATGGCAGGATAAAGGCAGGCAAGCCCGTCAAAACAACAAGTAGATGCCATAAAGACAGAATGAACATGGTCACCCCGATGATGCGCAGCGCGCGCATCATGACGACTCACGAAGCAGCCGCAAAAGCTGTCCCTGACAGGCCAGAACATCAGGCGCATCATAGGGGCGTATCACCGGCGATGATGGCGGGGTAACGCTGTGTAATCCAGTTGCATTCATCACGAAAATCACATCGCCAAGCCGTGCAGCCTCACCGGGGTCATGCGTGATCAAACATACGGTTTTGCCAGCAAACAAACCTGCGGCCAATTCCTGCATTTCCGCACGAATTTTGGCGTCAAGCGCCGAGAAAGGCTCGTCCAGCAGGACAATGGGTCTGCCTTCCATCAAGGTGCGTGCCAAGGCCACCCTTTGACGCTGGCCACCCGATAGAGCATTTGGCTTTTTATGTCGGTGCGCGGTAAGGCCAACCTGTTCGATCAGCCTTTCAGCCCTATCACCATCAACCGCATCCCCGCGAAGCCGACTGCCAATCACAATATTGTCAAAAACATCGAGCCACGGCATCAGATTATCGGTTTGCGCCATCAGGCTAATACGGCCAGCAAGCAATTGACCATCGCTTGTCCTGATGGATCCAACATGATCAATATGGTCGCCTAGCCCTGCCAGCAGCCGCAAAACCGTTGTTTTGCCAACTCCGGACGCGCCAAGAAGACAGGTCCATTTCCCCGCGGCAATATCAAGATCAAGCGGATCGAAAATAGGCGTTCCAGCAATTGCGGCACTGCCATGAAAATGCAACGCTGGACTATTGGACATTAATTCCCCCTGCGCCATTTGTTGCGACTGTGCCGATTTTGCCTTACTGACTGTCACCTGTTAAGCCCCATTTGCCAAAATCCAGCCTCAAGCCTTGTCGCTGTGGCAAAACGCTGGCAAAGCCCAGCCCAACGCGGGCTTTTTGTCGGTTGCTCACCAAGCCGGCGCAACACCGCATTATCGATCAATGTTCCAACATCGCGGCAAACCTGCTGATAATCCTCGCCACCATAGGTTTCGATCCAATCGGCATAGGCCGCGTCATGACCTGCGGCCAGCAGCCTTGCGCCAATTTCACCATAACCAAGCACGCAAGGCGCCAAGGCAGCCATTAAATCCAGAAAGTCACCCGAATGACCGGCATCAAGAACATAGCGCGTATAAGCCAGATTGGCGGTTTCTTCGGTGGCGGAAAATAATGTGGCCTCATCAATGCCTGCCGCCGCACAAATGCGGATATGCAGACTGATCTCGTCATTGACAAGCGCATTCACCGTTGCCGCACAGGCGCGCATTTCAGCAACATCATCGGCCTTGGTAACGGCAAGCGCCCACGCCCGCGAAAAATGGATCAAAAACAGATAATCTTGAACCAGATAATGCAAAAAGGCCGATTTGGGCAGCGTGCCACTGCCCAATCCGGTTACAAAATCATGGCAGACATAATCCTGCCATGCCGGCCCTATTGCCTTGCGCCAAGCGGCAAAACTATGACCATATTCTGTCATTGTGCCCCCAAATCAATAGCTAGTTTCGATACAGGACGAATATCCTTTAACAGACCCGCCTCTTTCAAAAAGCTTTCAAAGCGGCTGTAGCGGCCTTCATCCAACGCCTCAGGACGCAAGGCAAAGCGTGGTAGGGTGTCTTTCCATGCGCGAGCGTTCAATTCATCATCCAATTCCTTGGCTGTACCTTTAAAAATTTTCCAGCTTTCTTGCGGATGATTAACGATGAATTGTGTTGCAAGCTCGGTTGCCTGCAAGAACCGGCGAACAACATCCTTATTCATGCGATCAGGATTGGCGACATAGATCAATTCGTCGTATGCAGGAAGACCTTCTTCTTCAAGATAGAAACAACGCCCCGGAACCCCTTCGATATCCATCTGGTTTAATTCAAAATTGCGAAAGGCACCGATCACTGCATCAACCTGTCCCGACATTAATGATGGCGACAAGGACCAGTTCACATTCACCAGTTCGATATCCTTCATCGACAGGCCGTTCCGCGCCAAAACCGTTGTCAACAGGGCTTCTTCAACACCAGCCACGGAAAATCCAACCTTTTTTCCCTTTAGATCAGCAATGGATTTAATCTTGCCATCTTTGAGCACCAGCAGACAATTTAGCGGTGTCGCCACCAAGGTTCCAACCCGAACAAGGGGCATGCCCTCGGCAACTTGAAGATGCAATTGCGGCTGATAGGAAACGGCGAGATCCGCCTTTCCGGCTGCCACCATTTTTGGTGGATCAGCAGGATCGGCCGGGGCGATCACCTCAACATCAAGACCAGCATCGGCAAAATAACCCTTTTCCTGAGCAATGATAATTGGCCCATGATCAGGGTTGATAAACCAATCCAGCAAAAGCGTTATCCGGTCTTGCGCCTGCAAAGGTGTGCTTAGCAATAAACAAAACAAAACAATAAGATACTTTTTCATCTTCAACCTCTTTTTCGTATAAAATTTTGATCGCCAGTCGCGATCAGTGAAATGGATCCTGACCAGAATCCAGAAAGTTTTTCTGCCGCTGCCCATGCACGTTGGCCAGACCGACAGCAAAAGACAACATGTCCAACGCCATTGAGGGGTAAACCGGGTGTGATCTGATCAATGCCAAGCCGCTGCGCATCGGCAGTGATCAAATCAGCCTCGTCCGCCCCGCGCAAATCAATCACAAGATCACCGCTTTTTATTTGCAACGGGCTGACAAATGCCAGCGACGCATCGGGTTCTTCGACCCCATCAAAGCGGAACCCACCAAACCGATTTCCAATGGCGTCATAAGTCACAAGCTGGCCAAGTGGTGATGAGAGTTGTTTAGTGATGACAGCAAGGGTCATTTGCGCCTGAAGCGATCCGATAATGCCAACAATTGGCCCCAAAACACCATCTTCGGCGCAACTGCCAAACCGTTTTGGCAAATCAGGAAAAACTGCACGAAGGCTTGGCGCATTATAACAAAACCCGCCAACATAGCCTGCTGTTCCAACAACCGACGCATGGATCAATGGCAACCGATTCAAACAATAATCGGAAAGACTATAGCTAACAGCAAAACTGTCGGCACAATCCAGCACCAGATCGACATCACTGGCATGTGATGCGATATTATCAGGCGTTAGCGGCTCGATTATCGGCGTCATCTGGCAATCAGGGTTCAAGCCACGCATATTTGTTGCAGCCGCACCAGCCTTGGCTAGCCCAAGATCATCCGTACGAAAAATCGTTTGCCGGTGCATGTTGTTCACGCTGACAATATCGTAATCCATCACCTTTATATGACCAAGCCCGGCGCCTGCCAAATATTGCAAAACAGGGCTTGCCAGCCCCCCAGCCCCAACAACAAGAATTTTGGCCGCAGCCAGTTTTTTTTGACCATCAACCCCAAATTCAGCAACGCTGATCTGTCGGTCATACCGGTTCATCTTGTTGCCTTTACCCAGCCTTTTAGGCGGTCTTCAGGATTTTCATTCAATGTGATATCGGTCACAACCGACACGATATCAGCACCAGCCGCATAAACCCCTGCGGCGCGATCAATCGTCATGCCGCCAATCCCAACAAGCGGCAAATCACCAATGTGGTTTTTCCATTGCTGAACCCGATCCAGCCCCTGTTCAACCCATTTCATTTTTTTCAGAATTGTTGGATAAACCGGCCCAAGCGCAACATAATCAGGCTGTTCAGCCAAGGCACGATCAAGTTCATCCTCATCATGCGTGCTAATGCCTATTTTCAGGCCAGCACGCCGGATTGCCGCCATATCAGCATCGTCAAGGTCTTCTTGACCAAGGTGAATCCAATCACAATCAAGATCAATCGCTATTTCCCAAAAATCATTCACCACCATGATAGCACCCGCCGCATCGCATAATTGCTTTGATCGTTGCAACGCCGCGCGGGTTTCATCCGCTGGCAAATCCTTGATCCGCATTTGCACAAGCTTAACCCCCAATGGCAACATGCGCACCAGCCAGTCAGGATGATCAAAAATGGGATAAAACCGATCAAGATTCATTGTAAAAATGCTTTTCCAATCAGCGGGGTAGATGGCGCGGCCATATCGCGCGGATCCATCGGATCGGCGTTTCTGGCAAGCTTGCCAGCCTCAATCGCCTTGGCAAACGCGATGGCCATCGCCACCGGATCACCAGCCTTGGCAACCGCAGTATTCAGCAGCACCGCATCAAACCCCATTTCCATTGCCTGCGCCGCCTGTGATGGCAGGCCAAGCCCCGCATCAATAACCATCGGCACATCAGGATATTGCGCGCGCAAGCTTCGCAAACCATAGGGGTTCACCAGCCCCAATCCGGTACCAATTGGTGCGCCCCAAGGCATCAGCACCTCGCAGCCAGCATCAAGAAGCCGGTCAGCAAGAACCAGATCTTCGGTCGTATAGGGGAAACACCTTAAACCCGTCACGGCAAAGGCTGGCCGCCGCTTCCACAAGACCAAACGGGATCGGGTTGCAAACTATCGCTATGGCCGATGACTTCAAGCTTGATCCAGTCGGTTTCAAATAATTCGCGTGCCATTTTTGCCGTGGTGATCGCCTCGCTTGGTGAATGACAACCGGCGGTATTGGGTAACAAATGCACACCAAGATCGCGAATAAGCCGCCAAAACCCCTCGCCTGCCTGTGCGCCAGCGGCCTCGCGCCGAACCGAAACCGTCGCAACCGATGCCGCAGACTCGCGAAAAGCCGCGCCAAGAATTGCTGGCGATGGATATTGCGCCGTCCCAAGCATGAAGGCGGTCGGCAATTCAACCCCATAAAATGCTGTCACATCAACCTCCTTGCCGCGGCGCGACAATTTCCAATTGATCACCAGCTTCGATCGGGCATGACGCACGTTGGCCAACCGGAATAAAATGGCCATTAACCGCGGTTGCCACACGCGCATCACCATAGCCAGCCTCGTGCAAAACGGTCGCTAGATTGGTGCTGGTGACGTCTTTTGCCGCGCCGTTAATTGAGATTTTCATCCATCACCTCTGGAACCTGTCCTGAAAGAAGATAATCGGCTGTCATCCGCGCCATCGCTGGTGCCAGCAAAAACCCATGCCGAAACAAACCATTAACGTAAAGCCGGTCCCCACGGCGTCTGATCCGCGGTAAATTATCGGGAAAGGCAGGCCGCGCATCGACGCCAATTTCCAATATTTCAGCCTCGCCAAAAGCCGGATGAAGCGCATAAGCAGCGCTTAGCAATTCAAGAACCGAACGCACGCTTGCCGCATGCCGGTTTCCCGATTCAATTTGCGTTGCGCCAAGCATGAAAACACCATCGCCGCGCGGCACAAGATAGATCGGAATCCGAGGATGCAGCAACCGCACCGGCCTTGATAAACGGATATCAGCTGACCGGATCACCAGCATTTCACCTTTGACCCCACGCAAATCCTGCATGGCATCCGATGCTGACAGGCCGCGACAATCAATTTTACGAACCTCAGTTGGCAGAACCGCTTCATTATCATTATCCGAAAAATCCAAACCATCAGCGGTTTCAATCGCGATATTGCGGCTTTCCAATTCACCAACAAGACAGGCCAAAGCATCACGCGGCGATAAATGCGCTTCGGTTGGAAAGAACAGGCCGCGCCGCGCCCGACCGGCCAAATCAGCCTCTAAGGCAGCCACAGCCATCAGCATCAACCCATTCATGCTGGTCGGTTCGGCGGGCAAAGCGATCCAATTCGCCGCCATCACGGCTAAGCGCCAGCACCAGCGAGCCATTGCGCTCAACATTCACATTATGCCGCTGCCACCATCCAGCGGCTTCTTGACCAAGCCTGACCACCGGCTCTTCAGCCGCCTCGCTTTCACAAAAAGGCGCCAACATGCCACCAGCCCACCATGAACAGCCATGTTCGGCAGGGCGGCCATAACGGTCAAAAATCCGCAAGGAAACACCGCGTTCCGCCAATTCAGCAGCAAGGCAAAGTCCCGCAACCCCGCCGCCAACAATGGTGATCTGTGGTTCCGTCACGCGCTATCTCCAGAATTGGTGAAAATGATGCACCGGCCCATGACCTTGTCCGATGTCAAGCTGGTCGGCAGCCTTGATTGCACCATGAAGCCATTGATGCGCTGTGCCAATGGCCTTATCAAGCGCCATATTTTTAGCAAGACCCGCGGCAATAGCCGATGACAGCGAACATCCCGTGCCATGCGTATTGCCGGTATCAATGCGCGGCGCGTCAAAACCGACGATTTGCGACTCAGTCACCAAATAATCATGGCAAACCGCGCCATCTGCATGACCACCTTTCATTAAAATCGCCGCTGGCCCCAGCGCCAAAAGCGCTTTGCCCTGTTCTTGTGGTGTCAAATCACCCTTGCCCGACAAAAGCCGTTCTGCTTCAGGAATATTGGGGGTTAGCAGGCTGGCAAGCGGCATTAATTTTTCAATGAGGCAGGATACGGCATCATCTTGCAGCAATGCATCGCCTGATTTTGCCACCATGACCGGATCAAGGACAATCGGCCCGCAAAAATCGGCAAGACCATCAGCAACAGCGTCGATCACCGCAGGCGTTGCCAACATCCCAATTTTAATAGCGTCAATCCGGATATCAGATAGCACCGCATCAATCTGCGCCCTGATCATCGCTGGCGAAATCGCTTCGACCTTTGTGACCAATCGGGTGTTTTGCGCCGTTACCGCAGTAATGACGCTTGCGCCATAAACACCATGCGCGGAAAAGCTTTTCAGATCGGCCTGAATTCCCGCGCCGCCGCCACTGTCCGACCCGGCAATGGTCAATGCGGTTGCAACTGGCTTTTGATTGTCTGATTTCAACATGCGACGCGTCCCAAAAACAAATGGCTTGCGTGGGGACAGGAGAGATAGCCGCTGCGATCTGGTATGATCTCCGTTCCCTACGCCAGTTTTAACTGGATCAGGTTCTATGAGTTAGCTTTCGCTTCTCAGCCTTGGCATCAACCAATCGGTCAAACCAATGCACCCCAACAGATTTTTCACCCTAGCCAGCCACAGCAGCAATTTCAAGCACGAAGATCACCGCCGCGATTGTGGCTCGATTGAGCATTGCCTCAAAACACACATTTTCACAAAATTTTGCCTAAATTTTCCATTAAAGAGCATTTATTTTTTGTATGAGCGAATAATACCTTTCCAAAAAAGAAAAAATGCTAACTGAAGTGTATTACAGCTTTTGACCGAGGTGCGATGTGGAAACGATTATCGAATGGCGCGACATTTATGGTGTCACGACGCTTGTTCTAGCAGCAAGCCTACTTGTTGGCGGTCTTTTTGGCTGGCTTGCCGAACGCAGTGATTATTGCGCCCGCTCGGCCTATGACGAGATATTTTCATTGACCAGCAACAAAGGACGCGGTCAATTCAACCAGCTTTGGCAAGTTGCTATTGCTGGCATATCGGCGATCATCGCTATTTTGGTCGCGCGCCAGATGGGTCTGATCGATATTGAGCAGGCGCGGCAATTCAAAGCGCCGCTAAATCTGATTGGTTTATTTTTTGGAACATTGCTTTTCGGAGTTGGCATGGGGCTTAGCCGTGGCTGCGTGTCGCGACTGATCATCTTATCGGGTCGCGGTAATATCCGCGCCTTGATCACATTCGTGTTTTTATCACTTTTCGCATGGTCGGCAATCAGCGGCGTTTTGGCCGTACCCCGGATCACCCTTGCCAGCCTTGGGCAAATTGAATACAGCCCGGCTTTATCCCACAGCCTGTTTGCAATCTGGGTTCTGTTATTGCTTGTGGCTATTGTCTTTGTCATGCGGCGCGGCGGTGCCGACCAGCCAGTAAAACGCGCCATCATGGCAGCATCTATTGGCCTACTGGTGCCAGCTTGTTTCTTTGTCACTGCCGTCATTGGTGCCGATGAATTTGATCCGGCACCAGTCGAAGGCCTGCGGTTTATCCTTCCTGTTGCTGATAGTCTTGGCTATTTTGTCTATTCGACCGCCCTCACCCCAAAATTCGGTCTTGGGCTGGTTAGCGGTGCCTTTATCGGCGCGATTCTATCGGCAAAATTGTCTGGCCGCATTATTGTCGAAGGCTTTAACAATGCACCACACCCACTTCGCTATATCCTTGGTGCATTTTTCATGGCCTTTGGCGGGGTGATTGCTGGCGGTTGTACGGTTGGATGGCTTTTGACCGGCGGTAGTCTTTTGAATGGTGGCGTATTGATTGCCTTTGTTGGTTTCAGCCTTGGCAATTTGTCATTGCGTTTGCCCTTTATTAGTGGCTTTCTTAATAGTGAAACGGTGTCCAGTAGTGTCTAATCTGAACTTGACTCCAAATCAGTTTGATCGGCGCAAGTGACCGCTACCTGTAACCTGATAATTAAGCCTGATTATGATTAAAGCTGTTTTATTCGATACATTTGGCACCATTGTTGACTGGCGTTCGTCAATTGCCCGTGAAGGCACCAATGTTGCCACACAAAAGGGCGTTGCCGATTTTGATGGTGACGGATTTGCCCGTGCCTGGCGCGCCGGATATCGGCCAGGTATGGCGCGCGTAACAGCTGGCGAGCGATCATGGGTTTCCATTGACGTCATTCATCGTGAACGGCTGGATGAAATTTTGCCGCAATTCGGCTTGCCAATGCTTGATAAGGCTGAACGCGACCATCTGAACCGCGCATGGCACCGCCTAACCCCATGGCCTGACAGCGTTCCCGGCCTCAAGCGGATCAAATCAAAATTCCTAATCTCACCCCTGTCGAACGGATCGGTGGTTCTGTTATCGACCATGGCAAAACGCGCTGGCATTCCGTGGGATTTTATTTTCTCAAGCGATATGCATCGTGCCTTCAAACGCAATCCGGCTGTTTATCAAAACGCCATCCGTCTTTTGGGCATGGCGCCGGATGAAATCATGATGACAGCGGCGCATAATGATGATCTAGAGGCCGCGCGCAAAGAAGGTATGCGCACCGCCTATATCAATCGGCCAACCGAATATGGCATTGACCAAACAGTCGATTTTGAAGCCAGCAGTGACTGGGATATTATCGCTGATACGGTTGAAGGCGTTGCTGATGGGCTGAGATTGCCCAAAAATTTGACACGTACCAAGGAAGGTTCAGATGACCGCAGATAAACTCCGCCTATATTCTAGTCGACACGAAAATCACTGACCCTGTTGCATATGAAGATTATAAAGCCGCAGCCAAACCGATTGCCGAACATTATGGCGGCGTCTATCTGACCCGCGGCGGCAAAATGGATATTATGCAGACGGAATTATGGGATCCTGCCCGCATCGTATTGGTAAAATTTCCATCGATGGCGGCAGCCCATGCCTTTTTAAACAGCCCCGAATATGCGCCTATAAAATCAATCCGGTTGGCAAGTTCCACGGCGACATTACTGGTTCTTGAGGGGCTCTAGCTTGTCGATGTTTTTACCAGATTCTTTTGGGCAATCTGGCAATGGGCAAGCTTGGCAAATCGATAATCGGCAAAACGGTTATAAACCATCGCAGCAATCTGGCGGATAATGGGCAACCCAACCAGAACTGCCAGAAACCGCCAGTAGCGAAGCTGTTGCCAAATGACCAAAAAAGCCGCGGCACCAATATGCCAATCGCCTGCAGCATCGCGAACATGAAGATGGCGCAAAGCATCGGCTTGCGAGATTTGATGCGATGCAAGCGGTGATGCGTCAGTCGCAATATCCATCCATGCAAAAATGCCTGATGGTGCAATATTCTGGTAATAGGCAATCTCTTTACTGCAAAGCCCGCATTTACCGTCAAAAAATACTTCAATCATTAAAATTACCCAATCGCTGGCCGTTCTGCCCCTAGGGTAAATGGGCATAATCGGGGCCTTTGGCAAGCCCGACAGACGCTTTGTAGGTAAATTGCAGCCATCACATGCAGGCCATGGCGCATCTTCGATCAGAAAAATGCGATTTCCGGCTATTTAGGCTTGGCCATCAATGCGCAAGATGCTTAGCCTATACTGGAGTCGGCAGCGCACAAGACAAGGTTTCCAAAATGCAGTTGAATGACAAAGAAAAGGCGATGCTAAACGGCGATTTTGGCAAGGCAAAACAATGGGCAATTGATCACCAGGTCAAGGTTGGCGAATTTTTTGATGCGCCCGACATGGTGGCGGTTAGTCAGGCACATATGATGGCCGACCCTGAATCGGTTGGCGAGGCTGGCGTGGCTTTTATGGAATCAATCGCCAATGATGGTGGCCGGGTTGTCATCCCGATGATCACCGATCCGCGCGGGGTTGATCTCAATCATTATCGCCCGCTTGGCCAAACCGAAGAAATGGCCACGATCGAACGTCGTTTCATCGCCGCTTGCGAGGAGGTCGGCATCATGATGACCAATACTTGTGTCAATTATCAAACCATCATGCCGCCATTGCTCGGCGATCATGTTGCCTATGGCGACACTGGCGTTGTGATCTATTCAAACAGCGTTTGTGGCGCACGGTCTAATTTTGAAGGCGGCCCATCTGCATTGGCTGCGGGACTTACCGGACGCACGCCGCGCTATGGTTTGCATCTTGACCAAAATCGTAAAGCAACACGCCAGTTTCAGGTGACGGTTCAACCTGCCGAATTGACCGATTGGGGAGTTCTTGGCGCGGTGATTGGCCGGATGGCCGGATCCTATTGGGAAGTGCCGGTGATCGAAGGCATCGAGCACGTGCCAACATCGGATGAAATCAAGCATTTTGGCGCGGCAATGGCCAGCTATGGATCAATTCCACTTTTTCACATGATTGGCATTACCCCCGAAGCGCCAAATCTGGCAGCGGTTTGTGGCACCAACCTGCCCGTCACGCAAATAACCGACTCCGACCTTGCGTCCTTGCGAAGCAATTTTGCCAGTAAAGGCGAGCAGCTGGATGTGGTGGTTTTTGCCGCCCCACAATTATCCATTGTCGAAATGGAACAGGTTGCCAGCCTTGTTGATGGCCATAAATTGCAATTGCCGCTGATTGTATGTACGTCGCCGCAAACCTATGGCGATGCTAGGCGAATGGGCTTTATCGACAAAATCGAAACTGCTGGCGGCACAGTGCTTGAGGGTACTTGTTTCTATAATCAATATGCCCGTGAAATTGGCGAGGCAAATGGCTGGGTTCACCTTCTCAGCAATTCGACAAAAATTGTCAATATTTTAGGTGGTTACGGCTATAAGCCAGTGCTTGCCAGCATGCAGGACTGTGTTGCAGCGGCCATTCACGGAGACATGGTCTGATGAAACGATTGAAATGTCATAAAGGCGTTGGACCAAAGGTTACCGGCGAAGCGCTTGTTGCTGATGATAATTTTTCCGCACGCTATGATCTTGACCGGATAAAGGGGGTTTTTTCACGCCCACAGCACAAGCTTGCCGGACAATCATATGATCAGAAAATTCTTGTGTTCAACACGGCAAAAGGCGGTGTTGCAACGGCGTGGATGCTGCATGAAATGACCGCCAGAGGTGTAACGCCAAAGGGGATTTTGTTTAATGAGGCAAACACCATTCTGGTGCAAGGGGCGGCATTGGCCAATATGGCCATGTGTGACCGATTTGAAGAAGGCGATGTGACCAGCCTTATCAAATCAGGACAGATCATTGAAATTGACCCTGCCGCGGGCGAGGTCATAATTCACGATTAAATTAGGCACAAACTGAATGTCGTAGGTTCAAATCCCGCCCCCGCAACCAATTATTTCACGTTATTACTGTTATTTAGATGCTTTAAATCTGAGGCAGCTTTTTTGAATCAAATTATTGCCACGTGGATTATTACCTTGCAACTGAGTGTGAGGAGAATGCCTTTGATAAATTTTCTGAAAATGTTCACGGTTGTCATGTCCAGATCCCGAGCTTGTCATGAGCGAACAGATTTTCAGAGAGTTGCTCAGGCAATAACAGCCGATTTATCACCGCAGCCACTGCCTTTCTAAATTGGCGATAATGGGGCTGCGCACCGATAAATGGTTGGGAAATTTGCGCCAGTTAAGAAAGACACTTCAACTTGCTATAGCAGATGCCCCTGAGACGGTTATCCGTGAGGATACTAATGGCTCTCTGCCATCATCACGTGGACGCGTGACAACACCCCTGCCCTAAATGCGCTAACTCGCCTGTCCGCGCCGAACGCTGTGTTAGCATTCAAAAGATTCGGCTTAAAACAGGATAAAATGTGAGCCTTGTTGCACGTCGTCTTGGCGTATGCCGCAATACATTTTACGAGCATATAGCAAAGTAAGGCACCGCCGAAACCTTAGATTTTTGTCAAGCACATAAAGTGATGTGGCAGATCCTGAAGCTAGAGCGGGCCAAAGGCAAATTCGGCTGAGCCAACAGGCTTGCCCGGCTTGCGGTTATCATCGATGCCATTTCACCTGATCGAAATCATGATTATATTTTTCAGCAAGCTTGGTAGCAATTTGCATCACATCAGGTGAAACCTGTACCGCAATCTGACTAAGCATCACTTGCAATGCCTCATCGCGGGTTAATCCGGTATCAACCAACACCCGAATGGTGGCCTCAATCACATCGACAATTATATCTGAATTCAATTTCGGTGCCATAACACATTCCTCCTTGGTTTGCTGTCACAAAGATAAAAGCAAAATTCATACCAGAGTCAGCTTTCAGAGACGATGGTCGTTGCTTCACCAATATAACGTGCGCGTTTTTTTGGCTTTAACTGGTGAATATCGACCAGAAGCAATCCATCAACACAATGGTTAAAGGCCGGATCTATGCTAAAGCCACAAAACCGCACTCCACCTGGGGTGCAAACATCGGTATATTGTTTGAATAATGTTGGTATTTTCAGCCCCAAAAACCCAAGCTGACTGCGGAGCCAATCATGATCCATGTCAAAATCCAGACCGGGCATATGCTGACGTAAATCTGCCACGCTATCTGCATCAATCACATAAGGAATAACAGGAACAGCAAATTGATCCAGATCGGCAAAATGGGTTTCATAGAAATGCACCAACATATCACGCGCCGGTTTTGGCATATTATTTGACAAGCTGACCGGGCCGAACAGATATCTTACTTGCGGATGCGATGCGAGATAGGCGCCAATCCCCTGCCATAGATAATCAAGACTGCGTAGCCCCCAATATTGTGGCTGGACAAAGCTTCGCCCAAGTTCCAAACCTTGCGCGAACAGGGGCTGAATTGACGGCTGATAGTCAAAAAGCGATTGTGAATAAAGCTTTGTTTTTAGCTGTCCCTGCCAGCGCCAGATCTCGCCAAGGCGATAGGCACCAGCAATTTCCAGCCGATCATCATCCCACAACAATAGATGGCGGTAATAATGATCGAATTGGTCAATATCCTTGCTTTGTCCTGTGCCCTCGCCAACCGACCGAAAGGTCAATTCCCTCAACCGGCCAATTTCATCCATAACAACGCTGTTTTCGGCATAATCAACTAGCAGAACATGCTTGTTATCCGCCGTAACGCCCAGCTTTTCAGCCGATTTCAGCTCGTCACAAAGGAGTTTTCGTGACACTGGATGAATAATGCCTTTTGGCGTTTTAAAGACGGGGGATTTTCCACGCCCAAGACGGCGTAAATGCCGGTTCACAAGCTGCGCCTTTTCGCGCCGCCCCACTGGCAGTGATTCGAAGTCGCCAATGGGGATGGGTTGGCCGATGGTCAGGCTGATCTTGCCCTTAAATCCAGTCATTTCACGCGGCAGCATCAGCATGGATAGCGTCGCTCTTAGCCTGGCAACAAGATAGAATAGAACCGAATTTCGTGCCCTGATATGGATTGGTAATATGGGCGCTGATGTCTTTTCGGCAATGCGCAAAAACCCCGATAGCCATTTACCATCACGAATGCCTTTTGGCCCTACCCGAGACACTGCACCAGCGGGGAAAATAATAACCGCACGATCCTGATTTAACGCCGTGATAATTCGCTCTAAATCAGCTTTATGCGTTT
Organism: uncultured Candidatus Puniceispirillum sp.; assembly: GCA_905182545.1. Classification (GTDB taxonomy): domain Bacteria; phylum Pseudomonadota; class Alphaproteobacteria; order Puniceispirillales; family Puniceispirillaceae; genus UBA3439. The sequence goes on along the minus strand of CAJJBY010000006.1, from coordinate 184,829 downwards.
CACCACCAAATGCATCTACCGGTAGAAACATGCTGTTTAACGAATTGATGTTACATAATAATTCATTCACAACAATCGACACGTCATGGCGCGTTTTTCCAATAAGGCGAAGTAGTGCCAACCCATCTAGCCCGCCAAGCGGATGATTGGCAACAATCAGCACTCGCCCTGCGACAGGGATGTTTTTGATTTCCTCATGGCGAACCAGATAATCAATCTTCAATTCGTCAAAAACCTGATCAATCAAATCAAATCCATTAAGATAGCCATGTTTTTGTAAAAATTGATTGATGCGGTCTTCATTGACAAGAGTGCGAAGACACCAGATCAAAAACCGGACAAGCACCGCAGGATAATGCTTTAATGACGGCATACGGGCCTGCAAAACCGCGCCAACATCAATCAATTCTGTCTTTGTTTCAGGCATATCTAACATCATGGGCTCGCTGGTTTAAAAGGCATAATCGCCAATTGATGCTACGGTTTCATGACAATTGATAAATCTGTTCAAATTTTGGCATTAAAACCAGCAAAACCATCTAGGGCTTTGGGGGAAAGGCAATTGATTGTCCATCAAGACTCCATTGTGGATATTTTTGCATCACCAGCTGGAACCTGGCCGAGTCAAGAAAGCCGCCAAGCCATGCATGAAGATGCGGCCAGGATTGATCGTCAAACCAGTCAGGATCGGCAATGCGGAACTGGCGCACAAAAGGCATGCTAGCAAAATCCAACAGGCCAAGCTGTGGCCCCAATAATGCGCCTGTTTGCTGTAAATCTTGATCAAGCTCAGTCAAAAATGCGGCACCCCCATCTCGATGAGCCGAACCGGCGTCACGATCATAACGGGTGGCATATTTATACCGGTCAAGATCATGCTTAAACGCGCCATCCAGCCGATCCAGAAAGGCCACGGCCGAAGCCGGATTTTGTCGCCAAACAGCAAGCCAGTTTTCAGGATCATTCTGCCCAAGCGCCCAGAACATGATATCGCGGCTTTCGTCAATCACCTGCCCATCTTCAAGCTTTAGGACTGGCACCGTACCTTTTGGCGATGTGGCCAGAAACTCGGCCGGCTTGTCACGAAGCAGAATTTCCCGCAATTGAACGTTTTGACCACTTGCCGCAATCGCAAGCCGCGCCCGCATGGCATAGGGGCAACGCCGAAAGCTCCAGAATATTGGGGGCTGGTCAAAATGCGCCATATTGTCAGGCTTTGCTGATATGGGCGGCAATCGTAAAATCAGAACCCGTAACGGTAAAGGCCTTGGCAAAACCCAACACCAAAACACCATCACGCGGCACGAGCTGGAACATATGAAAATCGCCAAAATTGCGGATCAAATCCATGGTCGGTCCATGCGCTGCAGAAAAATCATCACAAAGCCCGCCGAATTTGGCATCGTCGCGGGCAATTTCGACCGCATCCACAGCAAATTTTAACCGGTTACGCGCCCAAATATTCTGGCTTTTGGCCTCATCGATACAAAGCATACAGGTCGCCGCGCCCTGCGCCATCAAATCGCGAACATGCTGTGAGAGATGGCTGGTAAAAATATACAAACCGTCATCACGCCGGATAAAGGGAGACACCCCCATTTCAGGACTATCTTGCTGGCTATTCACCGAAATATAAAGGGTACGAAGCTGCAAAAGCGCGTCACGCGCTTCCTTAATCTTTTCGTGCGACATTCCCGACGAGTCCTCAAAGGCGGCGTTTTCCTGCATCTGCATTATCCCAAATCATCAAAACCAAATAACATTCCAGACCGAAGCGCCATATCTAACATGGCCATGTCTATTATGGTTGTGACGGTTGACAAAATCAACTGCGCTGGCACGGCCTAGCAATCATGCCTTGCCAAGCCAATCACAATAGGTTTCGATAAGCCAAAATCACCAGCTAGGATGAAGGCACATGACGCAATATGTTGATGTTGAAATCTACGCCGATATCATTTGCCCTTGGTGCTATATTGGCAAAAAGCGGCTTGATGCAGCCTTTGCCGCCCGCCCCCATGTAACTCCGCGCTATATCTGGCGGTGTTTTTTGCTTAATCCCACAATGCCCTCGGCTGGCATGGATCGTCAGGCCTATCTGATTGGCAAATTCGGCAATGCCGCCAAAGCCGTTTATGGTCGTATCACCGATGCCGGTCTTGAAAGCGGTATTGCTTTTAATTTTGACGGAATCAAACGCACCCCTGATAGTCGCAAAACCCATCGCTATCTGCTTGCCGCTGCTGCCAAAGGCCATGATTTAAGTGACGCGTTTTTCAAAGCCTATTTCATTGATGGCCGCGATATTGGCGATGATGATGAACTTGCCAAAATCGCCCATGAGCAGGGATTTACCATTGACCCGGTCAGCCTTGCCGATCCAGCCCTTGACCGGCAGATTGCCAATGATATCGAAATGTCGCGCCAGCTTCGGGTCGATGGCGTTCCTTTTATGATTTTTGCGGGGCAATATGCCATTGCCGGCGCGCATATGCCCGAACATCTAATCCCCGCTATTGATGGCTGTCTTGCCAAACCGGCAGAATAAGCCCTAATCGGAGGTAAGTGCCTGAATTTTTCATCCGTCTGCCGCTATAGAAGTGCGACAAGGTCTTGCAAGACAGTTTTGCAGGCCGCTGGCTGCATCTCAGGCTTTGGAATTGGCGTTGCCACCACCAGACGATGATCGGCACGAAGCTGAACCCGCCCACCTTGTCCGCCAATCCAGCCAATCAACGCATCAGGACGTGCAAAATGATTGTCGCGAAATGCCAATGACAATCCTTTCGGCCCTGCATCAATTTTTTCAATATTTGCCAAACGGCATAATTGTTTTAATTCGATCGCCGAAAATAGGTTTTTGACCGGATCGGGCAAACCACCAAAACGGTCAACAAGCTCGGCAATCAATATATCGGTTGCCTGCGGATCAGCAAGATCGGCAATCCGGCGATAAAGCGACAGCCGCACAGTTAGATCAGGCACGTAGGATTCAGGCAAACGGATTTCCAGCCCAAGGTTGATTTGCGGTGTCCATGCCGGTTTTGCATCATCTTCACTTCCGCCGCCACGCCCAGATTTGGCTGCATCAACAGCTTGTCGCAACATCTCCTGATAAAGCTCTACCCCGACCTCACGAACATGGCCAGATTGTTCATCGCCAAGGAGATTGCCCGCACCACGAATATCCATATCATAAGATGCAAGTGTAAATCCGGCACCTAGCGTATCAAGCGTTTGCATAACCTCAAAACGGCGGCGCGCCTGCGGGCTTAACAGCCGTTGCGGATCAGATGTCAAATAGGCATAGGCACGCTGGCGACTCCGCCCAACACGACCACGAAGCTGGTAAAGCTGCGACAGGCCAAACATATCAGCACGGTGAATAATCATCGTATTGGCCGACGGGATATCAATTCCCGATTCAACAATATTGGTCGATAGCAGAATATCAGCTTCACCATCGGCAAATCTTGTCATGACCTGATCAAGCTCATTGGCTGGCATTCGTCCATGCGCTGAAATCACCCGTGCTTCGGGGGCCAACTTGGTAATCCGGTCATAAACCCGCTGCATATCATCAATGCGTGGACAAACCACAAACACCTGCCCACCACGGAACATTTCCCGCTGGATCGCCTCGCGAAGAACAACGCCATCCCATGGGCCCACAAAGGTGCGAACCGCCAATCGGTCTACTGGTGGAGTTGCAATCAATGACATTTTGCGAACACCTGACAGCGCCATTTGCAGCGTGCGCGGGATTGGCGTTGCGGACAGGGTTAACACATGGATATCGCCGCGAAGCTCTTTTAGCCGTTCCTTCTGGCCAACGCCAAAATGCTGTTCTTCATCAATGATCAAAAGACCAAGATGATTAAACGCGATTGATTTTGCCAAAAGCGCATGCGTGCCAATGGCAATTTGAACTTCGCCGCTGGCAATATTTTCACGAATGATTTTAGCATCAGCTGTTGACGTCATCCGTGACAACACGCCAATTTTGACCGGAAAACCGGCAAATCGTTCGACAAAGACCTTGCCATGCTGGCGTGCCAGCAATGTTGTTGGTGCCACCAAAGCCACCTGATAACCGGCCATTGCCGCAATAAAGGCCGCGCGCAACGCCACTTCAGTTTTGCCAAAACCAACATCGCCACAAATCAGGCGGTCACTGGCTTTGCCCGAAGCCAAATCATCAACAACATCATTGATCGCATTTAACTGGTCTTCGGTTTCGGTAAAGGCGAAACGAGCGCAAAATTCGCCAAAACTGCCATCTTCGGCAATCAAAGGTTCGGCGCACGCACGATAACGCGTCGCCGCAATCTTGATAAGTTGTTCGGCCATAATCCGAACGCGGCCTTTGATGCGGGCGACACGCGCCTGCCACGCAACACCACCTAGCTTGTCAAGCTGGGCTTCACCGCCCGCGCTGCCATAGCGCGACAACAGCTCGATATTTTCCACCGGCAGATATAATTTATCGCCGCCAGAATAAACAAGATGAAGACAATCATGGTCGCCACCAGCGCTGTTAATGATGATCAGCCCTTCATAGCGGCCAATCCCATGTTCGGCATGAACCACCAGATCGCCTGTCTCAAGAACGCTGACCTCGCGCAGAAATTCATCACCTTTGGCACGTTTTGATTGCGGCCGTGATAAACGCTGGCCAAAAATATCCGGCTCGGAGACCACCACCAGATGATCGGTTTGAAACCCAGTTTCAAGCGGCCATTGCATCACATAGAAACCGCCAGAGGCCGCATCTTCAATGGCGGCAAGCGGTTGCAAGGCACCCGTGCCAAGATGCCCGTCCAACAGATCGGATAGTCGGCTTGCCGCCCCGGGCGAACTACAGGCAACAATGATCGGGCGTTTGGCGACGCTACGCTCGGCCGTGACAAAGGCAGCCAATTCGGGAACCGCACTATTGCCCTCAACTTTGACAAGCCGGAGTGCCGCCCGCCCACCAGCATCCTGCGCCACAGGTTGATCAGGTTTGGCTGAACCTTGCCCGCCATCTTGCGTGCCATCCTGCATAGGGGCAAAGGCAAATAGGCGACAAGCCCTGCCCTGTTGGAATAATTGATCGGTTTCAGCTTGCGATAAATACAGCTTTTCCGGTGCCAGTGGCCGGTACGGGCTTGCCGTATCATCACTTCCATGCGCCAGACGCGCCTCATGGAAATCATGAATCTGCGCATAACGTGCCGCAATTGCGGCATCGCCCTCGTGATCCAGCACAATTGGCCAACCCGAACAATAATCAGTCAAATAGGCAAGATTTCCATGAAATAACGGTAACCAATGTTCAATTCCCGGATGGCTTCGCCCTGCCGACACTGATTCATAAAGCGCATCACGGCTGGCCTTTGCGCCAAATAGCGACAGATAGCTGGTGCGAAATTGCGCAATTGTAGCCTCATTCATCATAAATTCGGCGACTGGCCGCAAAATCAGGCTTTCAAGCTTGCCAATGCTACGCTGGGTAGCGGGATCAAAGCTGCGGATTGTTTCAACATCATCACCAAAGAAATCAAGCCGTGCTGGTGCTGTTTGTCCGGGCGGAAACACATCCAAAATGCCGCCCCGAACCGCAAATTCACCGGTTTCCCGCACCGTATCGGTTCGCAAATAAGCCTGACCAGCCAGATAATCAGCCAAGGCAGCAGGCCCAAGCGTTTGCCCATTTGTTAAATCCTTGGTTGCCTGACCCGCGACAATCACCAGACTGCTATCGGTAAAATAGGTTTTTGGCGGCACGCGCTGCAAAATCGCATTAATAGTTGTCAGCAAAATGCTTGGCCGTGTTCCGGCATCACTGGCAAGCTGGGCAAGCGTTTCAATCCGGCGTCCGACAAGCCCGCCTTGTGGCGACAGCCGGTCAAACGGCAAACAATCCCATGCTGGAATTTCAAGAAGGCGAAGATCGGGCGATAACCGCCGCAGACTGTCGCCCATTGCCGTCATACGAACATCATCACGCGCCACATAAATAAAAGATTTACCGGCCAAAGCGATTTGCAACAGCGCCAAAGAGGCCACCCCGTCAGGCGCGCCCCAAATATCATTTGTTAAATTTACTTTATTAATATTTTTCATATATTTAATGCTCTTTTTTGAACTCTTTAATTAAATGAAAAACAGGCGTGTCATAAACCTCGGGCAGCGGCGCATTGCCCATTACCCATGCATAGATCGCAGGATCACCCGCCTCAAGCAAATTCTCAAAATCGGTTAGATCGGACTCATTGAGATGCGGCAAATGCATTTTGGCAAAATGCCCAAGCAAAAGATCGGTTTCCTTCATGCCGGTATAGCTCGCTTGATAAATCAAACGGCGAACGCGGTTTGACAATTCAGGCATGGGGGGTGGTGCAGCTGGCGACGACATAAACAACTTCCTTTTTAAAACCAGTTTTTTTGAAAATGCATGGCTTGGCCTTTTTCAAAAACCGGCTGGCTGGCAAATGACAGCAAAAAACGGCTGGCATGAGATAACAGATATGGGCGATAATGCCTAGACACAAGCGTGCTTGTGTTCGATCATTTCGTCGGTGACAGGCATTAAGCGGCTGCCACCTGATAAGGAGACAAGCATCGTGCATCCAAAGCGCCCCGCCGAGATATTTCAGCTTTTTGCGTCGACCACCAGCCTTGCCGGTGTTGGTGCCAAGCTGGCATCGGTGCTGGAAAAGCGCGCTGGACAGCATGTCATTGATGTTTTGCGGCATTTGCCAATTGGCCTGATTGACCGAAGCCAGCGCCCATCGCTTGCCAATGTTGATGATGGCACGATTGCCACTTTTGATTTGCTTGTGATTAAACATGACCGCCCGCCGCGTGGCATTCGCCGTCCTTATCGGGTGTTTTGCGAAAACGAAACTGGCGCGCTGGAACTGGTTTTTTTCCATGCGCATGATGATTACGTTGCCAAGCAATTGCCCATTGGCGAGCGCCGGCTTATCAGCGGCCGCGTCGAGCTGTTTCAAGGCCGTGTGCAAATGGCACATCCCGATCATATTTTACCGCCGTCACAAGCCAGTAAAATGCCAGTTTTTGAACCGATCTACCCATTAACAGCGGGCTTAACGCCAAAAATTCTACGCCGCACTATTGCCGATGCCTTGACCCGCATCCCTGATTTACCCGAATGGATCCCCCCCACCATCGTCCAACAGCATGGCTGGCCCAATTTTGCCACGGCGATGCGCGCCGTTCATGCCCCGCAAAACGAAGCCGACTTGTTGCCGACCAGTCCGGTGCGGGCACGTCTTGCCTTTGACGAATTGCTGGCAAACCAGCTAGCGATGCGCATGGTGCGCCATAGTGCCGCCGAGGCAACACCGGGCCGCGCCTATTGCGGCGATGGCCATATCACCAGGAAGCTTCGCGCCAGCCTTCCCTATGAAATGACCGGCGCACAAAACCGCGCCATTGACGAAATTACCAGCGATCAAGCCAAACCAAAACGCATGCTTCGTATGTTGCAAGGCGATGTTGGTTCGGGGAAAACGCTTGTCGCATTATGTGCGATGCTAAATGCGATGGAAGCTGGGGCGCAGGCCGCGCTTTTGGCACCAACCGAGGTTTTGGCGCGCCAGCATTATGCCAGCATCCAAGCGATGCTCGCCCCGCTTGATATCGAAATCGGCCTTTTGCTGGGCCAGGGGCGCGGTACGGCAAATGCAAAAACCAGAACCGCCACCGTGCCTGTTCTAAGCCGGAAAGACACGCTTGAAAAACTAGCCGATAGCAGCCTGTCACTCGTAGTTGGAACGCATGCGCTATTATCGGAAACTGTTGCCTTTCACGATCTCGGCTTGGCGGTTGTTGACGAACAGCACCGGTTTGGCGTACGACAGCGGATACTACTTGGGGAAAAAGGAGCGCATGTCGATGTTATGGTGATGACTGCAACGCCGATTCCGCGAAGCCTTGCCATGACCGCCTATGGCGATCTTGATCATTCCCGCCTTGACGAAAAACCGCTTGGCCGGTTGCCAATCGACACGCGCGTGCTGCCAAGTGATCGTTTAGGCGATGTTATAGCCAGCCTTGGCCGCGCGCTTGACGAGGGAAAACGCGCCTATTGGATTTGCCCGCTTGTTGAAGAATCTGACAAGCTGGACATTGCCGCAGCCGAAGACCGGTTTGCCACTTTGGCACGCGCGCTTCCCGCTATCACTGTTGCACTTGCGCATGGCAAAATGAAAGCTGGTGACCGCGATAGCGCGATGCAGGCATTCCGCGATGGTACGGTGCAATTGCTGGTCGCGACAACGGTTGTCGAAGTTGGCGTTGATGTGCCTGAAGCCAGCATTATCATTATCGAACATGCCGAACGGTTTGGCCTTGCGCAATTGCACCAGCTACGCGGCCGTGTTGGCCGTAGCGATCAGCAAAGCAGCTGTCTTTTGGTCTATCACGGCGCATTAAGCGAAACCGCGGCAAAACGGCTTGGCGTCATGCGCGACACGAATGACGGTTTTGTCATTGCCGAAGAAGATTTGGAATTGCGCGGGCCGGGTGAATTTTTGGGGCAGCGACAATCAGGCATGCCCGAATTTGTGCTTGCTGACCTTGCGGCGCATCGCGACCTGCTAAGCCTTGCCCGAAGCGAGGCTGGCCGGATATTAGAGCAGAATGACCAAAAACATATGAATTTGCTGCTAAGCCTGTTTGAACGCGATAGTGCAGTCAAATTTTTAGCATCTGGCTAGATTTGCGCTTAACCCGCTTTTTTGGTGGCCTTTTGGGCAGCCTTTTTGGTGGACTTTTTCGCGACAGCTTTTTTCGCTAGCGGCTTTTTCGCGGCTTTAACAGCATTGATCGCTCTATCTGGCGGCGACACAATACCGCCCGACACAACTAGCTTCACCGCTTCTTCATTCGTCATATCAAGACGGATGATATCTTTCACCGGACAAAACAGCAAAAAGCCTGATGTTGGGTTTGGCGTTGTCGGGATAAACACATTCACATTTGACCCCGGAACCAAACGGGCAACCTCACCCTTTGTCGAGCCGGTTACAAACCCGATAACCCACAAGCCGCAGCGCGGATATTCAACAAGAACGACCTCGCGAAACGCATCGGACTGGGCGGAAATCACGGTTTCCAAAATCTGCTTTGTGGCGCCATAGATCGTGCGAACCACCGGCATGCGGTTTAGCAAAGACTCGCCAAGCCGGATAATCCAGCGTCCCAAGAAACCGGCAGCAATCGCGCCAATCAGCGTGATCATCACGCCGCCAACAACAAGCCCTGCTCCCGGAATATCGCCAAGGCTCCAGGTTGAAAAAGCCGGAATAAGCTTATTCACCTGACCATCGATCAATTCAATCGCGGCCCAAGTGATATAGACGGTCAATAAAACCGGTGCTGTGACAAGAAGGCCGGTAAAGAACCACCCGCGCAACCGCGCGAAAATACCGGGCTTTACAATTTCTGGTTCATTATCGCTGATATTCATGCCAATTCCTGTTATCAAACATCAAAACATATAAAAAGGCGCATGCCTGGCCGACCCGAAGCCACGCCTTCATTATTTGCGCTTTTTACACCGATTTAGCAAATGGTTTCAATTCCCCCCTGCGTGATCGGTGATTTGCCCAAAGCCCAGACAATCTATTAATGGATGCTGCTTTTCATTGTTCAAGACATCATCGCTTTGATAGACTGGCACGCATGACAAATCATCTTAATGAACTTGATCGGCTGTATCAGATTATGATCCGGCTTCGTGATCCAGAAGCCGGCTGTCCGTGGGATGTTGCCCAAGATTTTGCCAGCATCGCCCCCTATACGATCGAAGAAGCCTATGAGGTGGCTGACGCCATTCAAATTGGCGACCGCACCGCTATTCGTGATGAGCTTGGCGATCTTTTGCTGCAAGTTGTCTTTCACGCACGCATTGCCGAAGAAGAAGGCAGTTTTGCGCTTGAAGATGTGGCCAAAAGCATTGCCGACAAAATGGTGGCACGCCATCCGCATGTGTTTGGCGATGATGATCGGCCATCGATTGAATCGCAAAACGGACTTTGGGAAGATATCAAGGCGCGCGAACGCGCTCAAAAAGGCGAAACCAAACTTCTTGACGGCATTGCCCGCGGCCTGCCGCCAATGCTGCGCGCTTTGAAATTGCAAAAAAGAGCCGCGCGGGTTGGGTTTGACTGGCCCAAAATTGATCAGGTTCTGGATAAAATGAAAGAAGAAACCGAAGAATTAGCAGTTGAACTTGCCAGTGAAAATAGAGACCAAACACGCATTCAAGATGAGGTTGGTGATCTGCTTTTTGTTGCTGTAAATCTGGCAAGAAAGGCTGGGGTTGATCCAGAAACTGCCCTTCAAAATTGCAATTTAAAGTTTGAAAACAGATTTAACTATGTTGAAGAACAGGTTGTTTTAAAATATAAAACCTTTTATAATGTTTCACTTGATGTAATGGAAGGCTATTGGCAAGATGCTAAGGCCTATGATCGCAAACAGACATCTGACTAATCGCGCCAGACCGTATCACGCAAACGGTTCCAGCCAGCTTGGCTCGACACTGCCATAAAGGGCGCTTTCATGGCGACATGGAACCGGCTTTCATCACGAAGCATCGCCGCATAGCCGCCCGCCTCACGGCATAGCAGATCAACGGGCGCATGATCCCATGGTGTTGAATTCCCGTGAATCAGAAAATCTTCATCACCGCTGGCGATCAAACAGGCCTGAATGCCAGCACTGCCGGTAAAGCGACGTCCTGCCAGCAATCGCAACCGCGCCTGAAAGGCGCTTTTTTGCGGCTCAATCAATCCAAGACTATTGCCCGAACCAAACATCAGATCAACATCATCTGAACGGTCTTTAAGACGAAGGCTAGACGCACCGTTTTTATCAATGCGAACCGCGCCCTGCCCCTCGGCAGCATAAAACAGCGTTTGGGTCAGCGGCTGCCAGATCCAGCTTTGCACCGGCTGGCCATTCCACAGCAATGCCACCATGCTGCAAAAGGCTTGATTGCCTTTGACAAAATTCTTGGTGCCGTCAAGCGGGTCAATTGTCCAACCATAACCATGCGGAATATGATCACAAATGGCCGGTGTCAGCGATGCGGCTTCTTCGCCAATCACAAATCCAGGCTGCAAAACCGATAATTTGGGCGCAAGCCATGCTTCGGCCTGTTGGTCAGCGATGGTAACGAAATCCGTGTCGCTAGTTTTGGTGGCGATGTCTTGCGATTGCAAATTTTGAAAGCGCGGTACGATGAACCGATCAGCAGCTTCGCGCAACAGATCCGCAATAGTGGCTTTTAGCGTTGGATTGGCTGATGGTCTTTCAAGCACCGGCTCAATCGCAGCGTCATTCACCTTCGATATCCATGTCCTTGTCATCAAAATCCTGCAGCTGAACCGGCGCCACAGGCATGATTGTCGAAATTGCATGTTTATAGACAAGCTGCACATGCTGATCGCGCTTCAAGAGAATCGAAAAATTATCAAACCATGTGATAATGCCCTGCAGCTTGACACCGTTAACGAGAAACACCGTAACAGCGGCATGGGACTTACGAACGTTATTTAGGAAAATCTCTTGCAAATTGCGGCTCTTTTCACTGGCCATCTTATTATCCCCCTTAAGAGATAATCTTAACGGTAAAAATGGAAATAAACAATGCCTTGTCACGGGCTTTTTCCGCCGCCGTCACGGCTGGCCATTTCAGATCAAATGAGCGCGGTTTTTGAATGTGAATTTTCGGTATGAGCCTTGTTGGACAGGTTTGCGCCTAGAAAAAATCTAGCCGAACCGATAACAGCTTTTCCACCTGCGCAATCTTGCCGCGCACGACAAAGATGATAACTGTATCACCAGCTTCGATCACGGTATCCCCGCGAACCGCAATCGCCTTGCCATCGCGGTAAACGCCGCCAATCGCCAAGCCTTTTGGAATTTTGGCCGCCCGTAGCGGTTTACCAACAAGCAAGGATGATGGCAGGGCTTCGGCTTCAAGAACCTCACCAAGATCTTCGACAATGGGATGAACATCACGAATACGGCCACGGCGCACATGTTCCAGAATTGAAGATACGGTGATCTGCGACGGGTTAATCAGCGCATCAACACCAAGCGTGCTGACAAGCGGGATAAAGCCCGGAATATTAACCAAGGCCACCGCATGTTTGGCACCAGTTCGTTTGGCAAGCAAGGCTGACAAGATATTCACCTCGTCATCTTCGGTTACCGCAACGAAGGTTTCGGTCTTGTGAACACCGGCCTCGCGAAGAATGGCGCTATCCAGCGCATCACCATTGATAATGCCAGTTCCCTGCAATTCCTCGGCAAGCGATTTTGCCCGACCAGCATGAAGTTCGATGATTTGGTTATTCGTATTATGGAAATTGGCTTCGATTTCCCGTGACAACATCAGCCCGATACTACCACCGCCAGCAATGACCACCGACCGCGCCTCGCCCTCTTCATGGCCAAAACTGGCCATGGCGCGATCAAGATGCGTGCTGTCACAGACAAAGTAAACGCGGTCGCCAGTTTGCATTGATTCAACACCTGACCGCGGCAAGATCACCTTGCCATCACGGATAATCGCCAAAACAGTGAGGCTAAGATCAGGGAACAAGACTTGTTAGATGGCGAAGTGAGGTTCCCAAAATAGGGCTGTTTTCCGTACATTGGACGCCAACAAGATTCATTTTGCCGTCACAGAGATTCTGCACATCAAATGCCCCCGGCACGCGAAGCTGGTTGCTAATCGCCGCCGACACTTCCGCCTCAGGCGAGATGATATGGTCGATGGGCAGATTTTCCGGGCTGTAAAGGCTGGCAAAGGCTGGATCAAGATAGGCGGTGCTGCGAATACGGGCGATTTTTACCGGCGTATTGAAAATCGTATGGCTGATCTGGCAGGCAACCATATTCACCTCGTCAGACTCGGTAACCGCAATCAATAATTCGGCATCACGAACGCCAGCTTCGGTAAGCCGGTCAGGATGCGATGCAACCCCGACAACACCATGAACATCATATTGATCGGTAATACGCTGAATATTTTCGGCCGAGGCATCAATGACCGTTACGTCATTTTGTTCCTCGCAAAGATGGCTTGCGATGGCGCTGCCAACAAGTCCGGCGCCGCAGATGACAATTTTCATGTCTTTTTACCCTCTTCTTGAAGATCCGTTGCGATATCAAGCGATTTCATTTTGCGATGCAAGGCAGATCGTTCCATTCCGATAAACGCCGCCATGCGCGAGATATTTCCATTGAATCTATGCAATTGTGTTTCCAAATATTCGCGTTCAAATTCCTCACGCGCGCCGCGTAATGGCAAGGCCATTAATTGTTCCATATCAGAATTGGCACCGTGACGCGATATATTCTGAATTTCAGCCGGAAGCAAATCAAGCCCCACAGACTGGTTGCGGTCATCAGGTGCCATGATCAGCAGGGTTTCAATCACATTATGCATTTGCCGCACATTGCCCGGCCAGTCATAGCCCTGCATCGCAGCAAAAATCTCATCACTAAGACGAATGGGCTTTACCCCAACATGTTTGGCAATGCGATTGGTGAAATATTTTGCCAGAACCGGAATATCCTCGCGCCGATGGGCAAGTGATGGCATTGATAATGGCACCACGCCAAGCCGGTAATATAAATCTTCACGAAGGCGGCCAGCGCTAATCTCCGACGACAGATCACGGCTTGATGCCGAAATAACCCGCACATCAACCACAACCTCGCTATTGCCGCCAACACGCCGAAACCGCTGTTCATTGACGGCACGCACAATCTTGCCTTGCGTTTCCAGTGGCAAATCGCAAATTTCGTCAAAATATAATGTTCCGCGATGCGCCTGTTCAAACAAACCAACAACACGGCGATGGCTTTGCAGGCTTTCTGCGCCAAATAATTCAGCATCAACACGTTCGGTTGATAATCTGGCACAATTGGCGACAACAAAACGTTCTTGACGGCGGTCTGACTGGCTGTGAATCGTGCGCGCGGCCAATTCTTTGCCGCTTCCGCTTGGCCCATTGATCAAAACACGGCTTGCGGTTGGGGCGATTTTTTCGATTGATTGGCGGATTGTCCGCATCACCGCCGAATTGCCAATCAATTCAGGGGTTTCCCCATCATCAATCCGCGCCCGTAATTCGATATTTTCCCGCGCCAGCCGCGCATTATCAAGCGCCCGCTCAAGCATCATCAACAGGCGAGCTTCTTTAAACGGTTTTTCGATAAAATCATAAGCCCCAAGCCGAATGGCCTGAACCGCGGTTTCAATTGTTCCATGTCCTGAAATCATCAGCACTGGCAGTGACGGATAGATTGATTTCACCCATTCAAGCAATTCGATGCCGTCCATATCGGAATCACGCATCCATATATCAAGAATGGCCAGTTTCGGCGGCTGTGCCAGTAATGCCGTTCTTGCCTCATCAGCATTTGCCGCTTGCAGGGTGGCATATCCCTTCATCCTCAAGCGTCATGCTTAACAGCGAGCGAATGTCTTTTTCATCATCAACAATCAGAATATCATCAGCCATTATATGATTTTTCCATTACGCGTTGTTGTGTGGATTGGAAATTTCAAACAAACCAATGCGCCGCCGCTATCAGCCTTGCCAAGCTGCATGTTGCCGCCGTGATCCTCCATAATTTTACTGACAATGGCAAGACCAAGTCCGGTGCCTTTTTGCCGCGTTGTTACATAGGGTTCAAGCAGTTTGCCAAGATCCATTTCGGGGAATCCCGGGCCATTATCGACGAGGGTGATGGCAATCATATCATCTTCGCTTGCCATTGAAATGTGAATGGCTGGCGCGGCGACATGATGCTCTTGCAAACTATCTTTGGCATTTTGCAGCAGATTGGTAAGCGCTTGGCGAACCAACCCAGCATCACAAATGGTTGATATAATCCTGCTTGGCATCATCAATTTCAACATCAAGCGACAAATCCTTGCTGGCAAACAGTGAAATCTGCCCATTGACAATTTCCAGCAAAGAATGCCGATCCATTTCGGGTTGCGGCATACGGGCAAAGGCCGAAAATTCGTCAACCATCCGGCCAATATCATCGACCTGACGCATGATGATGCGGACATATTCCTCGAATTGATCAGCCGCCTTTTGATCATCTGGACGGTATTTTTTCAACAAACGGTCAGATGCAAGCTGGATTGGCGTCAATGGATTCTTGATTTCATGGGCAATACGCCGCGCAATATCAGACCAAGCGGCCTTGCGCTGCGCACTCAGCAGGCTGGTAACATCGTCAAAGGTCACAACATAACCAATGACCCGTCCTTCAATCACCTCGCTGACGATACGCGCCCGCAGGATCAAATGGCTGTTTTGCCGCTGAAGAATAATCTGTTCTTCGCCAAAGCGGCGTTTTTTCTGATTGGTGATCGCCAGCAAGCCTTTAAATTCAGGAATAACATCAGCTAGTTTTTGGCCAATCAGATCAGTATCTTTTTTGCCAAGCAATTCGCGCGCGGTTGCATTTGGCAAAGTGACCTTGCCATCCCGATCAAGACCAACAACACCTGATGACACGCCGCCAAGAACTGCCTCGGTAAATTCACGGCGCTGATCAATCTGGGTATTGGCCTGCACAAGCTGTTCGCGGCTTCGCACCAACTCATCGAGCATTCGGTTAAAGGCCGACCCAAGACGCGAAATTTCTTCAAGCTGCAAATCTTCGGGCACGCGCTGCGACAAATTACCGGCACGAACCTGTTCGGCAACATGGATAACCGAGCCAAGCGGCCCAACAATCGCCGTTGCCAGATTCAAGCCAATCCACAAGGACGCAATCAGAATCAGCAAAAGAATAATTCCAAACAACACCGCAAAGCTGATTTGAAGGTCAAGCTGCTGGAACCCCAGCTGTTGGTAATCTGATGCTGCAAGGCGCGTCTGATCCATCGCCAGCAGAACCTTTGAATCGATAAACCGGCCAACAAGAAGATATGCATCGACATAGCTGTTTAATTTCACCACGGCGCGCAATTTATTGGTTTCATCGGCGCGAAGCACAACCACCTCGCCTTTTCGGGCTTTTTCGACCCAGCTTGATTCAAGATTGGTAAAGGTAATCGCAAAGGCAAATTGCGATTTCGCCAAAACCTGCCCCGTACCATCAAAAATAATCGCATCCGACAAATTGCGAAGCGCAGCCTGATCGCTAAGATAGCGCCCCATCAAATTGCCCTTGCCAACCAGACGATAGGCCTCGCGATTGATATCATTGGCCATTGTCAGCACTTCGCCCGAAATCGAACGTGCATGTTCGTCAAAATAAGATTCGGCAACCCGAACAGATTCATTCACCGCGGTTGAAATGCGCTCGGCAAACCAACCCCGCAGCGAATAATCGACAACAAAAAGCGCAAATAGCGTCACAATAACGGCTGGGAAAGTGGTCACCCCACCAAACAGAACCGCCATCCGCCAATGCAGTTGATGACCGGCAAGCCGTTGGCGGCGTTCCGACCATAAGCGCCAGATCTGGCGCCCCACAAGCGTGCCAAGCACAAGCAATGCCAGCGCATCAATAATGATCAGCCACATCACGAAATCGGTATCGTTTGACAGATAGTCAACGCGGGTCAAGGCAAAGGCCGTGGCCGCCCCCATACCAAGGGTGAACAAGATCGAAATATAGGCTAGCCGATCTTCGCTAAACCAGCTTTTCTTATCCGTCATGGGTGTGTTTTGATCATTAGATTTCAACATTTTAGCGGCCTGCCTTTATGTTCAGATCCTTGATCTTTTTGCGCAAGGTATTCCGGTTTAGTCCCAAAATATCGGCGGCTCGAACCTGATTACCACGGGTTACTTCTAACGTGGCGAGAATAAGCGGATGTTCGACTTCGCGCAAAATACGGCCGTAAAGCCCCGGGGCGGGCATGCCGCCTTTCAAGGCCTCGAAATAGCGCCGGATATGCGCATCAACTGACTCGGACAGGCTTTCGGCATCTTCATTTAAGTCGGTTTGGCTGGCCGGAAATTCACGTTCAACCGCCGCCGCATCAATGCTGGTATCGGCATGAAGCACCAGCATGCGCCTGACCAGATTTTCCAATTCGCGCACATTGCCCGGCCAATGCCAAGATTTCAGCGCACGCAATGCTTCTGGGGTAAAGGTTTTTGACGGCAGCCCCTCTTTGACCGCATGAAGCTGGAAATGCGCAACAAGCAGGCCTATATCTTCAACGCGTTCGCGCAATGGCGGCAAACGCAATGGCACCACATTCAACCGGTAAAACAAATCTTCACGAAACAGGCCTTGATGCATGAGGTGATGCAAATTCTGGTTTGTTGCTGCAATGACCCTGATATTTGTTTTGACCGGTCGCTGCGCACCAACGGGCAGATATTCACCATCCTGCAACACCCGCAAAAGCCTTGTTTGTGCCTCTGGCGGCATATCGCCAACCTCATCAAGAAATAGCGTTCCACCCTCGGCCTGTTCAAACCGGCCCTGATGATGCTTTGCCGGACTCGAACCATCATCCTTGCCTCGCCCGAATAATTCGGCTTCGACAAGATCACGCGGGATCGCGGCAAGATTGATCGCGACAAAAGGGCCTGCGCGGCGGCTTCCAAGATCATGCAGCGCACGCGCAACCAATTCTTTGCCAGTACCACTTTCACCCGTCACAAGGACGGTTAAATCGGTGCTAACAACACGAGCCATCGCTTTGAAAATATCCTGCATTGGGCGCGACCGGCCAATTAACGGGCCGCCCTCTTCGATTGAGGCTGTTTTGGCGCTTGACCGGCTTGGCGTGCCGATGGTTTCAACAGCGCGCTGCGTCACCTCGATCAAGCTGCGCAGCTCAAACGGTTTTGGCAGATATTCAAAAACGCCAACCTGCTGGGCTTTTACCGCGGTTAGCAATGTTGAACGCGCGCTCATCACAATGACCGGTAAATCGGGGCAGCGTTCTTGAATGCGGGGCAGCAGATCAAGCGCATCGCCATCGGGCAAGGCAACATCGGTAATCAAAACATCGCCTTTGCCGGATTCGATCAATTTCCACAAACCTGCCGCTGTGCCGCTTGATTGCACAGCATAGCCCTGACGGGCAAGCGCCTGCTGCACAACAAGCCTGACCGACTTATCATCTTCAGCAACAAGAATAAGCGGTGGCTTTACGTTCATTCGGCTGATCCTTTTGCCGGTTTTGATGGCGAAGACGCCGGTTTATCTAACTTGGCTACCGGAAAATTCATCCGAAAGGCGGTTCGACCCGCCGTTGAATCCACCTCAATCATACCGCCATGATCAGCAACAACACTGGCAACCATCGTCAGGCCAAGCCCGCTGCCGCCATTGCGCCCTGATACAAACGGATCAAAAATATGGTTGCGAATATCTTCAGGAATGCCGCGCCCATTATCGATAATATCAACCTGAACCGGCACATGCGATCCGCCATCGCTTGCCGCCAATGACAGGCGGCGACCGCGTGAATAGGATGTCTTTATAACAAGTTCTGATTTTTTATCAGTTGCTTCTGATGCGTTCTTTATAATATTTATAAAGGACTGAATCAACAGATCACGATGTCCATTCACCAATGGCAAGGATGGATCATATTGCCGGCGGATCACCAGGTGCGCGCCATAAGATGCCGCCGCCAAGCCCAAGACAATGATCCAAAACCTCGTGAATATTCACCGGACTAAGAACAAGGCGCGCACCACCGGCAAAGCCTTCCATACGATCAAGAAGCGCGGCAACACGGTCGCTTTCCTCGACAATCATGCGGGTCAAGACTCGGTCTTCATCGCCAAGGCCTGACTCCAATAGCTGGGCAGCGCCTTTAATGCCGGCAAGCGGGTTTTTAACCTCATGCGCCAGCAAAGCCGCCATTGCCGAGATAGATCTTGCTGCACCGCGAAATAGTGACTGGCCGCGAAGCCGTTCAGCAAGCGCGCGTTCTTGGATCGACACCAACAGGCGCGGCGTGTCACCAAAGGGGGTGATTTGCACATTGACAAGCTTTAGCCCCAGCTTTGGCCCTGCCAGTTCCAGCCCTTGATCACCAACCGAAACATGCTGATCGCGGGCGCGTTGCAACATCGAAAACAGGCTGCCATCAGCCGGAATAAACCCATCTAGCGGCATGCCAGACAGGATCATCTGGCTTGATTGAAAAAACATCTCGGCAGCTTGATTGAGATAGATAAAGCAATTATCCGCATCCAAAACAAAAATCGGATTGGGCAAGCTAGCCAGAATCTGCGCCATGCTAACACCCGAATGGTGATCGACATCATGGTCATGGTGCAGATATCCGGTTCGATCCATCACATCTGACCTGTCTGACGGCAGTGATTTTGACGGCAAACGCATCACGCCGCCACATCGCTTGGGTCAAGCGCTTCAAAAAACTGATCAACCGCAGCAAACACCATCGCAGCATCGGTATTGTTATTGGCAATATCACGCAATTCAGCAGCACCGGGAAGACCATGCGCATACCACGCAATATGTTTGCGTGCCAACCGCATCGCCGCGGTTCCATAATGGCTGAGCATATCGTCAAGATGCGCCCGCATCAGATGATGGCGCATGCCAATTGACGGTGTTGGGCGAACCGCATGTCCTGCCAAAAAATCACCAGCCTGCGCCAAAAGCCACGGACGCCCCTGCGCCCCACGCCCGATCATCACACCAGCAGCACCGCTTTGCTCAATCGCCTTTTGCACTGTGTCGAGACAGGTAATATCCCCATTCGCAACAACCGGAATATCAACCGCAGTCACAACATCAGCAATTTTTGCCCAATCTGCCCCGCCATTATACATCTGACAGCGTGTTCTGCCGTGAATGGCCAGCATCTTGATTCCGGCATTTTCAGCCATCTTGGCAAGTTGCGGCGCATTCAGGCTGTCATCATCCCAACCAAGACGCATTTTCAACGTAACCGGCACATCAACAGCATCAACCACGGCCGCCATAATGGCACCGGCAAGATGCGGATCTCGCATCAAGGCTGATCCTGATAATTTGCCCGTAACTTTTTTGGCAGGACAACCCATATTGATATCGATAAAGCTTGCGCCAAGATCAGCACAAATTTTCGCCGCTTCGGCCATAACCGGCGGTTCCCAGCCAGCAAGCTGGATTGATAGCGGTGCTTCGGCAATCGCTTCGGTTCGCAATTTCCGCATTTCGCTTTTCACATCGCGTAAAACGGCGGCGCTGGCAATCATTTCGGTCACCACCAACCCGCCGCCACAGCGGCGTACAGCGCGGCGAAACGGCCAGTCGGTTACCCCTGACATCGGCGCCAGTATGGCCGCATGGGGCAAGATGTTTCCATCAATAGCAAGAGACATAAAAGACCCCGAAACAGACCCAAAAAGACAAGCGCCGATAATGAATATCGGTAAAACGCCCATATAATAGGCAATTAATGCACAAAAATCCATCACTTAACGTCAATTGCCGCCAAAGCACCAACGATATGATCAAATTGGCTGGCAGCGCCGATGGCACGCACTTGCCAAGCTGAATATCCATTGGACAAAGCGGCAGACATTGGGGATAAGAAGGACTGTTATGCAAGATAAAATTATCTCACGCCCTGATCAATCCGGCACCAATTCATGCGCGGCGATTATTGTCGCCGCTGGATCAGGCATGCGTGCAGCTAGCACCAGCAAATTCAATGCGCGCCAAGATAGCCCCTTTGTGATAGATGATTTTGGGCATGATAATTTGGGATGATAATTTGGAACGTCTGCCAAAGCAATTTTGGCGATTAGGCGACAAACCGGTTATCGCCCATGCGTTTGACTATTTTCATCACCATCCGGCGATTGCTGCCATCATTCTGGTCGTGGCCGAGCCCTATATCCCCCATATGGCCAATATTTTACCCGAAACGCAGAAACCCGTTCATCTTATCGCTGGCGGTGCCACGCGCCAGGATTCGGTTCACGCTGGTTTGACCGCCCTTGCTGGGCTAAAAGATTGCCAAAATATCGACTATGTTGCCATTCATGATGCCGCCCGCCCGTTAATACCGGCCAATCTATTGGACGGTTTAATCGCCGCTATAGATAATACCAATGACCACAAGCAGAAAAATGAAATCATTGGCGCCGTTCCGGTTTTGCCGCTTGCCGACAGCATCAAAACCATCGACAAGAACAACAGCCAAAATAGCCCGACAAGCGGCCGCGGACTTATCACTGGCGGCATTGACCGAAGCCAGCTTGCCGCCGCGCAAACACCGCAATTATTCCGCCGCGATATCATCACCAAGCTGCATGATGATTTTGCCGGCAAAGGCGGCTTTACCGATGATTGCAGCCTTGCCGAAGCAGCCGGTTTCAAAATCACCATTTTCGATGGCGCCAAACAGCTTATGAAGCTGACCGATGCTGATGATTTTGCTATGTTATCGCATCTTATCGCGGCCGACAGCGCGGCGCAGGAATACCAGCAGCAAACGGATGATAACAGCATGACAGAAACACGCTTTGGCACCGGCTTTGATGTTCATAAATTCAGCAATGAATCTGGC
The DNA here is from genome assembly GCA_905182545.1 of uncultured Candidatus Puniceispirillum sp. Taxonomy (GTDB): domain Bacteria; phylum Pseudomonadota; class Alphaproteobacteria; order Puniceispirillales; family Puniceispirillaceae; genus UBA3439. The sequence continues at coordinate 163,264 of CAJJBY010000006.1, read as the reverse complement.
CCGATCTGGCTTGGTGGTATCAAGCTGGATAGTAACCGCCGCATGTTGGCGCATTCTGACGGTGATGTTGGATTACATGCCTTATGCGACGCGATTTTTGGTGCGCTTGCCGATGGTGATATCGGCGCCCATTTTCCACCATCCGATCCGCAATGGCAAAATGCGGATAGCGCGATATTTCTTGATTTTGCCACCAAACGTGTTTTGACACGCGGCGGCCGCATTATGAATCTCGACCTTACCTTTATTTGCGAGACGCCGAAAATTGGCCCGCATCGCGATGCCATACGCCACCGCATTGCCAAAATATGCGGCATTTCAATCGACCGCGTTAGCGTCAAGGCCACAACATCCGAAGGGCTTGGCTTTACCGGTCGCGGCGAAGGGATCGCAGCACAAGCAAGTGCCAGCATCACCTTGCCAGCCCCATCTGACCAGAGCTTGCACGCTGGCACGATAAAATAATGGTTATTAGCGGCTCACTTCAATCATCGCTTGCCTATCTTGCCACGCTTGGCCCAATTGGGCATTTACGCCCTGCCCCGGGTACAATCGGATCGGCTGTCGGGGTTGTCAGCGGCTATATGATTGCCGGCTATGGTGCCGGAATATTGGCCGCAGCAACATTGCTTGTTACAATTATTGGCGTTTTTGCGGCTGATGCTTATAGCCAAACCACCAGCCGCAAAGACGCACCAGAAGTCATCATTGACGAAGTGGCAGGGCAATGGATCGCCCTGATCATTCTGCCGCTTGATCTATGGTGGTTTGCCGCTGCCTTTGTTTTGTTCCGGTTTTTTGACATTACCAAGATTGGCCCTGTTGGCATGGCCGAGCAGCTTTCGGGCGGTGTTGGCGTTATGGCCGATGATATTGTCGCAGGCCTATTGGCCGCGCTTTGCCTTTGGGGCGTAGGGCAAATATTTTTCGGCTTTTAGATTTAACTCCATTGGCGAGGCGCAATGACTGACAACGCAACCATGATAATATCTGAACTGGCCAAGGCCATCATCAAGCTTGCAAGTGAAAAAAACGTGATGCTTGTTCTTGCCGAGTCCTGCACCGGCGGCATGATTGCCGCTGCATTGACCGATATTGCTGGTTCATCTGCGGTTCTTGATCGTGGCCTTGTGACCTATAGCAATCAGGCAAAACAAGACCTTCTTGGCGTCAGTGACGATATCTTGGCCAGCTATGGCGCGGTTTCGGCCGAGACTGCCATTGCCATGACCACCGGCGCGCTGTTGAAAACGCCTGCTGCCCGATTGGCAGCATCAGTTACCGGCATTGCCGGCCCCGGCGGTGGCAGCCAAGACAAACCTGTCGGGCTGGTGCATTTTAGCTGTCAATGGCGCGGCAAGCCAGCGGTTCATGATCATCACATCTTTACTGGCGATCGTGATTCAGTTCGCAAGAAATCATTATATAAATTACTAACAATGATTTATAATGAATTGAAATAATTTAGGATTTATTGATCAGTCTTTTTCCATATAACGAATCAGCACGGGTCTCAAACGCCCGCACCATGCGCTTAACCGCCTCGGTAAACAGCGTTTCAATGACCGATTGCAACAGCCGCGAATTAAATTCAAAATCGACATAGAAATCAATTTCACAGCCATCAGGATGATCAAGAAACCGCCAGTGATTGGTCAAATGTTTGAACGGCCCTTCGGCATATTTTACGGTGATTTCCAGCATTGCAGGATTAAGTTCGACATAGGATGTGAACCGTTCGCGAAACATATTAAAGCCAATGATCAAATCAGCGGTCAAAGCATCGGTTGATTCCTGCCGGATGCGTGACGCCAGACACCATGGCAGAAATTCAGGATATGACCGCACATTGGCAACAAGCGCGTAAAGGTCTTGTGGCCGGTGATGGATCACCCGTTTTTCCTTATGAATTGTCATTCTTGCGCGCTCCGATAACTATGCGCCAAGATACACAACGTTTCGGGCCGCTTGCAATGCGGCAAAATCAGCATCGGCATGATAGCTGGATCGGGTCAAAGGCGTTGACGACATCAGCAAAAACCCTTTACCAGCACCTATTTTTGCAAATTGCGCGAATACAGCAGGCTCGACAAACCGGTCGACAACCGCATGTTTTGGTGTTGGCTGCAAATATTGACCAATCGTCATGAAATCAACATCGGCGCTTCGCAGATCATCCATCAATTGCCCAACCTCGCCATCGGTTTCACCAAGGCCAACCATAATGCCCGATTTGGTAAAGATGGTTGGATCAAGCTCTTTGACCTTTTGCAAGATGGATAACGAGTGAAAATAGCGCGCACCCGGCCGAATTGTCGGATAAAGGCGCGGTACGGTTTCCATGTTATGGTTAAACACATCAGGCCGCGCTGCGACAACAATTTCAACGGCGCCATCTTTACGCAGGAAATCTGGCGTCAAAACCTCAATCGTGGTGCCAGGTGACAATTGGCGAATGGCCAAAATCGTATCGGCAAAATGCTGTGCGCCGCCATCATCCAGATCATCACGGTCAACCGAGGTAATCACCACATGACGAAGCCCAAGCTTTGCCACCGCTTTGCCAACATTTTCCGGCTCGTGCGGATCCAAAAGATTAGGCCGACCCGTGGCAACATTGCAAAAGGCGCAAGCCCGCGTACAAACTGATCCTAAAATCATCATGGTGGCGTGTTTTTGCGCCCAGCACTCGCCAATATTCGGGCAAGCCGCTTCTTCACATACGGTCACAAGATTGAGATCACGCATCAAGGATCTTGTTTCGGCATAGGCAGCAGAAACCGGCGCTTTTACACGCAACCATTCAGGACGGCGCGGCTGGGGCCGATCTGGATTTTTACGTTTTTCGGGGTGGCGTGCCGCCCCTTTGCTTGTGTTCATCTGTGGCATGGTTTTTTCTTAGCAGACTAACCTGATAGAGAACAACCGATTAACGGCTGGCAAAAAGGCTTTTGCCGAAAAGTAGATAATGCAAAGACAAGACAGCCAGCACAATCAGCCTTGCGATCTTAGAAATGAATGGCGCGATCATAGGCATCAAGAACCGATTCATGCATTGCCTCAGACAGGGTTGGATGCGGGAAAATCGTTGCCATTAATTCGGCTTCGGTTGCTTCTAATGTCCGCGCAATTGCATAGCCTTGAATCAATTCGGTGACTTCAGGCCCAACCATATGCGCCCCCAGCAATTCGCCGGTTTTCGCATCGAAAATCGTTTTAACAAAGCCGCCATCATCGCCAAGGGCAATCGCCTTGCCATTGCCAGCAAAGGGGAACTGGCCAATTTTCAGATCATGGCCAGCCTGTTTTGCCGCCGCTTCGGTCATGCCAACTGATGCGACTTGTGGGCGGCAATAGGTGCAACCCGGCACAGCCCCCGCGCCAATGGCATGAACATCTTTTTGACCGGTGATTCTTTCGACACAGATGATGCCTTCATGGCTGGCTTTATGCGCCAGCCAAGGCGGGCCGGTTACATCGCCAATGGCATAGATACCAGCCTCGCCGGTTGCGCCCCATTGATCGGTCACGATATGACCGCGATCGACTTTGATCTTAGTCGTCTCAAGGCCAAGATTTTCGGTATTGCCGGTAATGCCAACCGCAAGAATCATCCGGCTTGCCTGCAATGACTTGTCATGGCCTTCGATGCTGGCCTGAACGCCGTTTGCATCACTTGTCACCGCCTGCAATTTGACGCCGGTCATAATCGTGATACCCCGCTTTTCGAATGATTTTTGAACGAAAGCAGACACATCTTCATCTTCAACCGGCAAAATACGTTCAAGCGCCTCGACCAGCGTCACCTTTACGCCCATATCATGATAGAATGAGGCAAATTCGCTTCCAATCGCACCTGAACCAACAATGATAAGCGATTCCGGCATGGTTTCGGGAACCATTGCTTCGCGGTACGTCAGGATGGTTTTGCCGTCAGCCTCGATATTGGGCAGAGCGCGGGCGCGGGCGCCCGTGGCAATGATCACATGCTTGGCTGATACCATATCCCCATTTGACAGGTTGATCTGGCGCAAACCACCCTTTGCCGCGCCAAGCTTGGCTTCGGCCGCAATCACGGTAACCTTGTTCTTTTTCAGCAGATGCTTAACACCCATCGACAGACGGCCTGCAACCTTGCGTGACCGTTTCACCACAGCCGCAAGATCAACTTTCACCTCACCAACCATGATGCCAAAATCGGCCATTTCATCAATTGAATGACGCAATTCGGCAGCGCGCAGCAATGCTTTGGTTGGAATACAGCCCCAATTCAGGCAGATACCACCAAGATTCTCACGCTCAATCACCACCGGCTTTAGCCCAAGCTGGGCCGCCCTAATGGCCGCAACATAGCCACCAGGCCCGCCACCAATTACGGCAATGTCAAATTGGGTATCGGTCATTCTTGTCTCCTAATCGGCGAACCGGACGTCTTGCAATTGGTCTATTGCGCGTTGCATTACAACAGAATAGTGCCTTACAACAGCATCGTGACGGGGTTTTCAACAAACCCCTTAAAGGCCTGAAGCCATCTCGCACCAACCGCCCCGTCAACAGCGCGATGATCGGCTGAAAGGGTAACGCTCATCACCGTTGCCACAGCCAGATTGCCATCAATGACAATAGGCCGCTGTTCACCGGCACCAACCGCCAGAATGCAGCCATGCGGTGGATTAATGACCGCGGCAAATTCACGAACACCAAACATGCCAAGATTGGAAATTGTAAAGCTGCCACCGGTATATTCGCTGGCGGCTAATTTCCCATCACGCGCGCGGGCGGCCAGATCAGCGGTTACCTGTGATAGAGCGGCAAGCCCCTTTTGTTCGGCGGCCCAAACGATTGGCGTGATTAACCCGCCATCAATGGCCACTGCCATAGCAATATCGGCATGACGGAACAGCCGTGTATTCTCGCCTTCCCATGACGCATTGGCCTCAGGAACGGCAATCAAAGCCATCGCTGCGGCGCGGATAATCATGTCATTGACCGAGATTTTGATCCCTTCGGCTGCTTTGACATTCAATGCTTTACGCGCTTCAAGCAAATTGTCGATCACACAATCAACGGTTAGATAGAAATGTGGCGCTTGCTGTTTTGAGTCTTGAAGCCGGCTAGCAATGGCCTTGCGCATCTGGCTATTGGCAACAAGATAGCTGTCGCCTTGCTGGATCGTCCCTGCCTGCAACGTTTCTGCTTGTGCTGCGGTTGTTTGCGCGATTGGGGCAATGGCGGCAGACTCAACATCACGGCGCAAAATCCGGCCATGGGGGCCGCTTCCGGTAATACGATCAAGCACAATATTCCGATCAGCCGCAATCCGGCGCGCCAATGGGCTGGCAAAGACTCGCGGCTTGTCGCTGCTTTTGGTTTCGGGGAATGGCGCTGCGGCTGTTACTGGTGCTGCGGTCACTGGTGCTGGTTGCTGGGCTGGTTTGGTGGCGCTTGTGCTTCGCTTGCGACTGACGGCACAGGCGCTGCCGATGATGGTTCCTGAAGGCCGGCTTTGGCAACATCACTTGCGGTTTCGTCATCTTCTGCCAGAACCGCGATCACGGCGCCAACAGCGACATTCTCGGCACCAGCATCAACAAAAATTTTTGCCATAATTCCATCATCAACCGATTCAACTTCCATTGTTGCCTTATCGGTTTCGATTTCGGCAATCACATCACCCGAATTGACGCGGTCACCCTCGCCAACAAGCCATTTTGCCAAAGTTCCGGTTGTCATGGTTGGTGACAAGGCCGGCATTTTAATTTCAATCGCCATCAGCCCTACCCCTTAAACCCATCACAAGTGGTGCGCGCCGCGGCAACAATGTCGTCGATTTGTGGCAATGCCATCGCTTCGAGATTTGCTGCATAAGGCATTGGAACATCCTTGCCAGTTACACGCGCAATTGGCGCATCAAGCCAGTCAAAGGCCTGTTCCATAACCTGCATGGCAATTTCAGCGCCAATACCAGCAAACGGAAAGCCTTCTTCACATGTAACCAGACGCGAGGTTTTTTTCACCGACTCAACAATTGTCGCACTATCAAGCGGGCGAATTGACCGCAGATCAATGACTTCAGCGCTAATGCCCTGTTCGGCAAGACGATCAGCCGCCTCAAGAGCGCGACCAACCATGATCGAAAAGGCAACGATGGTGACATCGCTTCCGCTTTGCAGAATATTGGCCTTGCCAATTGGCACAACCCAATCATCATCATCCGGCACGTCAAAGCTTTGGCTATATAAAACTTCATGCTCAAGAAAAATGATCGGATTTGGGTCACGAATGGCGGCTTTTAACAAGCCTTTGGCATCAGCGGCCGAATAAGGGGCAACAACCTTTAATCCCGGACAATGCGCATACCAGCTGGCAAAACATTGCGAATGCTGCGCCGCCACACGGCTTGCCGCGCCATTTGGCCCGCGAAACACAATCGGACAGCCCATTTGACCACCCGACATATAAAGGGTTTTGGCGGCTGAATTGATGATTTGATCAATCGCCTGCATGGCAAAATTGAATGTCATGAACTCGACAATCGGCCGCAATTCGCCAAAGGCCGCGCCAACACCAAGACCGGCAAAGCCCTGTTCGGTAATCGGCGTATCAATCACCCGTTTCGAGCCAAACTCGTCAAGAAGCCCCTGCGTTACCTTATAGGCACCCTGATATTCGGCAACTTCCTCGCCCATGATAAATACATTTTCATCACGGCGCATTTCTTCGGCCATCGCATCGCGAAGTGACTCGCGAACGGTAAGCGATGTCGAACTGCCTGACCAATCGGTTTCTGCCGCCGGGGTTGAGACTGTTTCTGCCACTGATGCTGTTTCAGCCAGATGCTGTCGTATCATCGGCAACAGGCGCGGTCACCGGTTCAGCAGGCGTTGGTAATTTCATGTCACTGGCGCTTTCGCCATCTTCCAGCAACATTGCAATCACGGCATTCACCTTTACATGCTGGGTTCCAGCAGGCACCAAAATCTGGCCGATTTTGCCATCTTCAATGGCTTCGACTTCCATTGTTGCCTTATCGGTTTCGATTTCGGCAATCACATCGCCCGAACGCACATCATCACCATCGGCAACAAGCCATTTTGCCAGTGTGCCTTCTTCCATGGTTGGCGACAAAGCTGGCATTTTAATTTCAATGGCCATGATTACACCTTTGCAACAAGTTTGTTGTCGGTCAGCGGCAACAGAATATCGGTAAACAGTTCAGATGGATCCGGCTCAGGGCTGGTTTGGGCAAATTCGGTTGCTTTGGTCACGGTTGCCTTGACGTCTGAGTCAATTTCCTTCAGCCGCGCATCGTCAACATGCTGGTTTTTCAAAAGATCGCGGATTTGGTCAATCGGATCATGCTGTTTGCGCATGGCGTCAACCTCTTCGCGCGTGCGATATTTTGCCGGATCTGACATTGAATGACCGCGATAGCGATAGGTTTTCATTTCAAGGATATAAGGCCCATTCCCGTCTCGGCAATGTGCCAAGGCTTCAAGCGCGGCCGTGCGAACCGCCAACACGTCCATGCCATCGACCTGTTTGCCCAGGATACCATAGGCCATGCCGCGATCGGCAAGCGCCCGCCCAGCGGCCGCACGCGTCACTTTGGTTCCCATGCCATATTGGTTATTTTCAATAACAAACACGACCGGAAGACTCCAAAGTGCCGCCATGTTAAAGCTTTCATAAACCTGACCCTGATTGACCGCGCCATCACCAAGATAGGTCATGCAGACATTTGGTTCATTCTTATATTTATGGGAAAAAGCAAGCCCGACACCGATTGGCACCTGTGCGCCGACAATACCGTGACCGCCAAAGAAATTCTTTTCGCGGCTAAACATATGCATCGAACCGCCCTTGCCGCGCGAATAACCACCTTCGCGGCCAGTCAATTCGGCCATCACACCATCAGCATCCATCCCGCAAGCCAGCATATGGCCATGGTCACGATATGATGTCACAACAGTGTCACCCGGCTTTGAGGCTGACTGTAGCCCAACAACAACGGCTTCTTGGCCGATATAGAGATGACAAAATCCACCAATTTGACCCATGCCATAAAGCTGGCCAGCCTTTTCTTCAAACCGGCGGATCAGCAGCATGTCTTTATACATGGCAACCAAATTTTCGGTTGGCGGCATGTCATTCACTCCTGATACGACTGTTTTTGGCGGCCGCCCAGGGCCACGTTTGCGCTTGGTTTCTGCTTTCGCCGTCATTTGTCCCACCCTCGATGACCGCGGCAGCCAGCGTTTTATCGCCAGCCCATCCATGGTCTGTTTGAACCGGACATTTTCGTGAAACGCAGGTAAAGCTGCCTATTCACCAAATTCCCGACCGATGCGCCAGCCATACAAGGCAAAACACCCGCATGACATAATCAAAGAATGAGAATTCAGCGAATTTCATATTTTTGCAACAATTTTATTATTATGTTTTTATTGATTTTTTTAAGTATAAACTAAATTCAGTTAACTTATAATATATCACTTGTGATATTAAAATTTCAAATCAGACAGATCAATTGAAACAATCACATCATTTGGCGCATAAAGCCCCAACTCAGCACGCGCCGTTTCGGCAAGAATATCGGCATCCACACCGCCCTTGTGCATCAAGCCAATGCGGTGATTCAAAAATGTCTGATGCTTTTCAAGCAAGGCAAGCTGTTCTTCGGCAAGCATGATTTTGCGCTCTAGCTGCGGGCGCGCCAACATGCCGCGCTCACCAGCCACTGTATGAACCCCGAAAAATACAATCATTGTTCCAAGCAGAAAAAAACTACCCGCAAACGCCAATGATTTTCGCATTACATACATGAACCCTGCCCCGCTAACGCACTGTCTTGAAATCATCATATTTATGGCTAATCACGACAACAGTGAATCAGAGCTGATTCATCGCGTCAAGCAAAAAGCGAATCGCCGTATTTCCTCGTTTTTTTAAGAATTACCAGCCTAGGCGCGCAAGATTGAACGGCCAGCATAAAGACCGGTGCGGTCTAACTCTTCTTCGATACGAAGTAGCTGGTTATATTTCGACAAACGATCCGATCTTGATAATGAACCGGTTTTAATCTGGCCGGCATTCGTCGCAACGGCCAGATCAGCGATAAAGCTATCTTCGGTTTCGCCTGAACGGTGTGAAATGATAACTCCAAATCCCGCTTTTTGTGCCATATCAATAGCTTGCATAGTTTCGGTTAGCGTGCCGATCTGGTTCACCTTAATCAAGATAGCATTGCCAGCAGCCTCAGTGATGCCGCGGCTAAGACGCTCAGGGTTGGTTACAAACAAATCATCACCAACAATCTGGACATCACCGCCAATGGCGCTGGTCAGGTTTTGGAACCCGCTCCAATCATCTTCATGCAATGGGTCTTCAATCGACACAATCGGATAGCGGCCAGTCAATTCCTGCCACATTGCATTCATTACATCACTGTCAAGGACACGCCCCTCACCAGCCAGATTATATTTAAAATCAGTGCAAAACTCGCTTGCGGCGGCATCTAACGCAATCATCACATCATCGCCAGGCTTATAACCGGCAGCCTCAATCGACTTGGTGATATAGCCAAGCGCTTCATCGGTTGAATTAATGGCTGGCGCAAAGCCGCCCTCATCACCAACCGCGGTTGATAATGACGCATCTGACAACAGCTTTTTTAAAGCGTGAAAGATTTCTGCGCCCATGCGCAACCCGTCGGCAAAATGGCTTGCCCCTACAGGCATCACCATGAATTCTTGGACATCCAGCGCATTATCAGCATGCGCGCCACCATTGATAATATTCATCATTGGCACTGGCAAAAGATGTGCATGCACGCCGCCAAGATAGCGCCATAGCGGCATTTCAGCCGAATCCGCCGCCGCGCGCGCCACCGCCATCGACACACCAAGAATGGCATTGGCACCAAGCCGCGCCTTGTTTGGCGTGCCATCAAGCTCGATCAAATCCTGATCAATACCAGCCTGATCAAAAGCATCAGCACCGGTCAATGCATCAAAAATTTCGAAATTCACCGCATCGACGGCTTTCAACACACCTTTGCCACCATAACGATCTGCATCGCCATCGCGCATTTCAACGGCCTCATAAGCACCGGTAGACGCGCCTGACGGCACAGCCGCACGGCCAGCCGCGCCATCTTCAAGAATAACGTCAACTTCGACGGTCGGGTTTCCGCGGGAGTCAAGAATTTCACGTGCCTGAATATCTACAATCGTTGACATGGGCTTGGCTCTTTTCGGTCTTTAAGGGTTGAGATGAGAGATAAGTAGCGAAAATAGCCGGTTAGCGCAACTGATCTTGAGACGCCGGATTGGCTTGCTAGGCGCGGCGCGCCTCATCAATCTGCATCAATTTGGCAAGCACGGATGGCATTTCGGATAATGGCACCATATTCGGCCCGTCAGACGGTGCCTGATCAGGGTTTTCATGTGATTCCATAAACAAACCCTGCACGCCAACAGCAACCGCTGCCCGCGCCAAAACCGGTACAAATTCACGTTGGCCACCAGAACTGCCACCAAGACCGCCAGGTTGCTGCACCGAATGTGTTGCATCAAAAATTACCGGATACCCAAAGGCAGCCATTGTTGGCAGCGACCGCATATCAGATACCAGCGTATTATAGCCAAATGTCGTGCCGCGTTCGGTCAATAACAGCTTTTGATTGCCAGCATTGGTGACTTTTTCGGCAACATGTTTCATATCCCACGGAGCCAGAAACTGACCCTTTTTGATATTGATCACACATCCGGTTTTTGCCGCTGCAACCAACAAATCGGTTTGGCGGCATAAAAAGGCAGGAATCTGAATGATATCACAGCACTTCAGCAGCCGCAGCGCATTGATCGGGAAGATGAACATCGCTTAACACCGGAACGCCAATCTGCGCCTTTACCTTGGCCAGCACGTCCAGCCCCTCATCCATGCCAACGCCGCGCTCAGCGCCAGCCGATGTACGGTTTGCCTTGTCATATGATGATTTATAGACAAATCCCATGCCGGCATCTGCCGCCATTTTGGCAAGGGCTTCAGCGCAAGACAGCGCATGATCCAGCCCTTCAATCTGACAGGGGCCAGCGATTAACAGCAATGGCGAATCACCGCCGCATTGAACATTTCCAATGGTTACAATCTGCATGGCATCATCTCCCCAATCACGGCAAGGCGGTTAAGGCCAGCCGCGCAACATGTATAAATGCAAGCCCCATTGAACACCGGCGTCATCCAATAAAGGCCCCATTCAATAGCGACTTATTTCGACAACGCTATCGTCACGCTGCAGCGCGGGTTAAACAAGGCGCGACTTTTCCATTGATGCCGCGACAAAACCGGTAAAGAGCGGGTGCGGATCAAATGGCTTTGATTTTAATTCTGGATGGAATTGAACCGCAACAAAAAATGGATGATCAGCGCGCTCGACAATTTCTGGCAAACTGCCATCTGGCGACAGACCCGAAATGACCATGCCAGCCGCCTCAAGCTGGTCACGATAAGCGATATTCACCTCATAACGATGACGGTGCCGTTCAGAAATCACCTGCTCGCCATAAAGACGGCTTGCAGTTGATCCCGGGATCAGGTGACATTCATAAGCGCCAAGACGCATGGTGCCGCCAAGATCATCATCGGCACTGCGCTGCAAGGTCTCATTGCCAACAGTCCATTCGGTCATCAAACCGACAAGTGGCAATTTCGTATCGCCAAATTCGCTTGATCCGGCATCGGGCATATCAGCCAGATTACGCGCCGTTTCCAAAACCGCCATCTGCATGCCAAAGCAAATGCCGAAATAGGGAATATTTTGTTCACGCGCAAACCGGACAGCGCGGATTTTGCCTTCTGATCCGCGCTCGCCAAAACCACCTGGAACCAGAATCCCGCCAACATGCTGCAAGCTTTGAATGGCAGCATCTTCCTGCTCAAACAATTCCGAATCGATCCAGTCGATATTGACCTTAACCCCATTGGCAATGCCGCCATGAACAAGCGCTTCACCCAATGATTTATAGGAATCCTGCAAGCTGGTATATTTTCCAACAATGGCGATATTCACCTCGCCTTCAGGATTGGCAACAACATGGCAAATTCGTTTCCAATGCGACAGATCAGGCGTCGTATCGGCAAGCCCAAAATGGCGGACAACTTCGCTATCCAGCCCTTCATCGTGATAGGCAAGCGGCACTTCATAGATATTGCTAACGTCACGCGCCAACACCACGGCCGATTGCCGAATATTACAGAAAAGGCCAATTTTGGCGCGCTGTTCGGCTGGCAATGGATGTTCGGTACGGCACAACAAAATATCGGGCTGGATACCAACTGATTGCAGTTCTTTGACCGAATGCTGGGTTGGTTTGGTTTTCAATTCACCGGCAGCGGCGATATAGGGAATCAATGTGACATGCAAATAACAGGTTGATTCGCGGCCAAGCTCATTGCCAATTTGCCGGATGGCCTCAAGAAAGGGCAATGATTCAATATCACCAACCGTTCCACCAATTTCACAAAGAATGAAATCTTCATCATCATGATTGGATAGAACAAACGCCTTGATCGCGTCGGTGACATGCGGAATGACCTGAATGGTGGCGCCAAGATAGTCGCCGCGCCGTTCTTTGGCCAGAACATCTGAATAGATACGTCCGGTTGTCACATTATCGGTGCGTTTGGCATGAACGCCAGTGAAACGTTCATAATGACCAAGATCAAGATCGGTTTCCGCCCCATCATCGGTGACGAACACTTCACCATGCTGTGTTGGCGACATGGTGCCGGGATCGACATTCAAATAGGGGTCGAGTTTACGAAGGCGAACCGAGTATCCGCGCGCTTGCAATAATGATGCGAGCGCTGCTGCACCAAGACCTTTACCAAGCGAGGAGACCACGCCGCCAGTGATGAAAATATAACGAGGCATGGCCAAATTAAATAGCCTATTGCCGCGCGCTTGATAAGGCACAAAATGCAACAAAATACAAAATAGTGAAAATTCTTAGGATTGACAAAAGGCCAAATTCCGGCCTTGGCCTATTGTCCTGTTGGAACAACCGGGCCAGATGTGTTGGCAGGGGCTTCTTTGATCACATCATCAACAATCGAGACCGGCTCTTTACCCGCGCCAGCCATGATCGCAAGCGTGACCGTTGTGGTGAAAAAGCCAACCGCCAAGATTGTTGTCATACGGGTTAACAGATTGGCTGTTCCGCGGGCAGTCATAAAACCGCCGCCGCCGCCGCCGCCGCCGCCAATGCCAAGACCGCCACCTTCACTACGTTGCAGCAAAACTGTAATGACCAGCCCAAGGGCGATCAGAATGTGAATGGTCAGAACCAGCGTTTCCATGATCTTTATATTTCCTGCAAATAAGAGTCGTTGCGCCGCTTATATGGTTTCTTGAAGTGTTTTTCAACCAAAATGCCGCAAAAGACAGCTTTGACAGCCGATTGGGCGTTTTTTTCCGAAAAGTTAGGATTTTGACGTTTGCAAAACCGCCGACTCGCAAATCAAATCAAACGCCGCCGCATCAAGGCTGGCACCGCCAACAAGCGCCCCGCCAACGTGGTCAATGGCAAAAATCGCTTTTGCATTATCGGCATTTACTGACCCGCCATAAAGAATGGGCAGCGGCGGCTTGTGGCCGTTCTGGCTTTTTGGCAATTCGCTGGCAATGGCCTGATGCATCGCCGCGATATCGTCAACAGATGCTACTTCGCCAGTGCCAATTGCCCAGACAGGTTCATAGGCAATCATTACCCGACCATAAAAACCATCGTCGCCATGTTGCAGATTTGCTGGCAATGACGCATGTAATTGATCAATCACAATCTGTTCGGCCAGTCCGGCGCGGCGTTCGTCTAAAGTTTCACCAAGACAGATCATCACATCAAGATCATGCGCCAATGCCTGCGCTGCCTTTGCTGCGATTAAGGCGCTTGTCTCACCATGATTGGCGCGGCGTTCCGAATGGCCTAAAAGCACCAAAGACGCGCCGCAATCACGAAGCATCGCCACCGATACATCGCCCGTATGCGCCCCCGATACATCTTGATGACAATCTTGACCGCCAAGCCGGACATCACTTCCGCCAAGCCGAACCGACATTGGCACCAAATAAGGATGCGGTGCAAACAGGATGCGGGTTACCGGCTCAAAGCTGCTCAGAGTCAATGCATTCGCTAGCTGGCCAGCCACCGCTAACGGTGGGTTCATTTTCCAATTTCCAGCAATAATCATTGGTCAAATCCCGCTATCATTGCCCACTATCATTGGCAGGTGTTACGTTAAAGAGACCATCGCGGCGCTCTTTAATCGATTTCAGATGGCGCAACATTACCCGCTCGAACGTCATCATGCCAGCCTTCTGATCAATGCCTTTTGGCGATTTCGACAAAAAACCCTGCTTTTTCGGCTAGAAACTCATTATTTTCCGATATTGAAGTTGCCCCACTTGTCGGCAATCTTTATTACCAATATGAAAGATTTTGATCTTCAGGCCAAACCGCCTGACCAACAAAGAAATGGACGACGGAAAAATGCTACAGGCAATGCGCAGCGGTGCCAAATCTCCAATCATGAAGTTTTTTCTCCTGTTTTTGGCAGGTGGCTTTGCGCTATGGGGTATTGGTGATGGCACAACCAGCCTCATTGGTGGCAGCGATAAAGCCGTCTCGGCTGGTGAGGAATCGGTATCACCGCGTGAAGTTGCAACGGAATTTGAGCGCACGCGCCGCAATTATCTGCCAAACAGTACTGTTGGCGAGGCGCTTCAAGGCGGTTTGCTAAATGATATCATGGGCGCCATGTCGCGCGATGTTCTGTTTCGTGCCGAAAATCGTTCGCTTGGCCTGACCGTTACCCGCGATATGCAACGCGACGCCATTGTCAATGAAGGCTCGTTCAAGGATGAGCTTGGTAATTTTTCCGAAGGCCGCTTCATGCAAACCCTTGCCAATGCTGGCATGTCTGAAGGTGATTACCTTCGGCGTGTTGATGGCGTATTGATGCGTGATCAGCTTGTTGGCGCTTTGGCATCTGGATCACGCTTTGATGAGGCCAGCGCCCGTATTGTGGCAGCTTATGATCTCGAGCGTCGCAGTGTGCGTCTGACCAGCTTTCCGGTAACGCCCGAAACAATCGAAGCACCGACCGAAGGCGCGCTTGCTGCCTATTTTGCTGAAAACAAATCTGTCTATGACGCGCCTGAGCTGCGCAGTGCAACAATCGCCAGCATTTCCGCTGATTTGATTGCCAGCAGCCTCGAAATTACTGATACCGAAATTCAAACCGCATTTGAAAATCGCATCGACGAGTTCAGCACCCCAGAAACACGCCAAATCCGGCAAATGGTTTTTGACGATAAGGCAACCGCCGATACCGCCCTTTCCCGCCTCAAGGCAGGTGAGGACTTTGCCGCGGTTGCTGCCGATATACTGAATTGGACAGAAACTGACACTGATCTTGGTGTCGTGACAAAATCGGCTCTTGATCCAGCGCTTGCTGATGTGGCGTTTGCAACTACGACTGGCACGCCTGCCGGCCCTGTTGAGACAGCCTTTGGCCAGCATATTTTGGTCGTTGACGCGATCACCGAAGGTGGCGCGACCAAGCTTGATGATGTGAAAGCAAAGATTGTCGATGCGCTTCGTGCGGAAAAATCAATTGGTATTCTTTATGACAAGGTCAATGAATTTGAAGATGCGCTTGGGTCCGGGGCAACTTTGGCTGAAGCTGCGGCCAAGGTTGGCGGTGCACATGCCGAAATCAAGAATGTCAGCCGCAATGGCCTCGACATTGATGGCAATCCGGTAAATGGCGATGGCGCCGACCTCATTCAAGATAGCGCCGTTCTTGATCTTGTTTGGACAAGCGCCGTGAATGAAACAAGCGTCATCCAAGAAGGTGGTGACGATATGTTCTTTGCGGTTCGGGTCAATTCGCAAAGCCCACAAACCAAACGAAGCCTGAATGATGTAAAAAGCCGCGCCATTGCCGATTGGAAATTGGTGCAGGCAATCAAAAAGGCCAAAGCCAGCGCCGAAGATGCAGCCAAAGGTAATGATGATAATGGCACAATCAGCGAGCCTTTCCGTCGCAACGGTCTTGGACTTGATCATCAGGCTGCGGGTCTGATCGCGAATAAAGCCTTTTCGCAGGCAACCGGCGCAAGCAGTATTGTCGAAACCGGCAGTGAAGCCATCGCTGTCAAAACAATCGAGATTGTCGCTGCCAAAGATGCCGAAATTGACAAAACCAGCAAAATCGTTATCGAAGTGATGAATAACGCCTTGCAAGAAGACATGCTGAATATGGTGTTATTGTCCTTGTCGGAAAAGCATGATCTGCAGCTGAATGTTGCACCGGTTCAACAATTGTTGGTTGGAAGCCAGCAATAATGCTTGCCAGCAGTAAAAATTTTGACAGATTTGTAGCGCAATTTCAGGCTGGCAACCGCCAGCTTGTCTCGCGGGTTCTAGTTGCTGATACCCAAACGCCAGTGTCGGCCTATCTAAAGCTGGCTGGCGCCAAGCCAAATTGCTTTTTGCTGGAATCAGTTGAAGGTGGCGAAGTTCGCGGCCGGTTCTCGGTGATTGGTCTTGCCCCTGATTTGATCTGGCGTTGCCGTGATGGCCGCGCTGAAATCAATATCACGCCGGCTGATGATACTGGGTTCCAGCCGGAATCACAAACGCCGCTTGAATCGCTTCGTGCTTTGATGCGCCAATCTGAAATGCCTGATACTGGCGATCTGCCGCCAATGGCCGCCGGATTATTCGGCTATTTCGGCTATGATATGATCCGGTTAATCGAAACCATTCCTAACGCCAATCAAACGGCGGTTGAGATGGATGACTCATTGCTATTGCGGCCATCGCTAATTGCCATTTTCGACCGGTTAAAAGATAATATTACCTTGGTGACGCAAATTCGTCCGAACGACTGGGCTGACGCCAAATCAGCATGGGATGACGCACAATCTCGGCTTGCCACGGCGATCGAGGATTTGGACCGGCCATTACCGCATACCGAAATGGGCGATGCCAATACCCCGCTTCCTGAGCCTGAAACAAATATGGAAAAATCGGCCTTTTTGAAAATGGTCGCCAAAGCCAAGGATTACATCCGTTCGGGTGATGTGTTCCAGATTGTTCTATCCCAACGTTTCAGCATTCCATTTCATCTTCCCTCGATCAATCTCTACCGGTCATTGCGGCGGTTGAACCCATCGCCCTTTTTGTTTCATTTCAATTTTGACAAAATGTCGATTGTTGGGTCTAGCCCTGAAATTCTGGTGCGGTTGCGCGGCAAGGATGTCACCATTCGGCCGGTTGCAGGCACCCGAAAACGTGGCGAAACACCTGATGAAGATGCCGCAAATGCAGCCGATCTGATGGCCGATATTAAAGAACGCGCCGAACATTTGATGCTTCTTGACCTTGGCCGCAATGATGTTGGCCGCGTTTCAAAGCCGGGAACCGTAAGGGTGAAGTCAAATTATGATGTCGAATATTACAGCCATGTGATGCATATCGCCTCGCAGGTTGAGGGCGAAATCCGCGATGATCTGGATGCAGTTGACGCACTCATTGCCGGTTTTCCTGCTGGTACAGTATCTGGCGCCCCAAAAATTCGCGCAATGGAATTGATTGACGAGCTTGAACCCGACCGCCGCGGTGCCTATTCAGGTGCCATTGGCTATATTTCGGTGGCAGGTGATCTTGATACCTGTATCGCCCTTCGCACGGCTGTGGTCAAGGATCAAACCATGTATGTTCAGGCCGGTGCTGGCATTGTCTATGACAGTGACCCTGATTCCGAGTATGAAGAAACCCGCAATAAAGCGCGCGCCTTGATCCGCGCCGCTGGCGAAGCGCTTCGTTTCACCCATTAATACCAAAACCGACAAAGCAAATGAGCCTGGCGTGACTTCAATTCTAAACGTTTTGTTAGGTAGCCCAAGAAAACCCATAAAGCATCTTGCCGACAGCTTGCTCGAGCAATTCACACAAGAAGGCACAAGCCAGCTGCTTGTAACAGAATAGTGCCTTACCTGCCCCCACGCCTTACTTGCCAAGCATTGACCGCTTTGCCTAAAATGATGCTTGATGTTACGGCTTGGTCATATCCAACGCCATGTCAAACCTCAGCGTGGTTATTCTAGCCTTATGGATTTATCAACCCTTTTATCGTTTAGCCTTTTTGCCTTTGTTGCTGCTTTTACGCCCGGGCCAAATAATGTAATGTTGGCGGCGTCGGGTGCCAATTTTGGCTTTCGGGCCAGCCTGCCGCATATTTTGGGCGTTTTTACTGGCTTTACGATCCTTGTCGTGGCGGCCGGATTTGGCCTTGCCAGCCTGTTTGTCGCGCTTCCCGCGCTTTATGATATTTTAAAGATAATCAGCATTTTATTTCTGCTTTATCTTGCTTGGAAAATTGCCAGTGCGGGCCGAGCTGAAACGCGCCATGATGACAGGCCTTTGCGGTTTTGGCAGGCCGCCATGTTTCAACTGGTCAATCCAAAAGGCATTACCGTCATCATTTCTTCAGTTACCGCCTATACCAGCAGCGCTGCCAATCTTGCCAGCGAAGTGCTTGTAATCTTCATTGTTTTGGCGCTGGTCACATTTGGGTCGACCTGTACTTGGACGCTATTTGGCATTCTGATTGGGCAGTTTTTGAAAACAGAAACCCGATTACGCCTGTTCAACATCGTGATGGCATCATTGCTTTTGGCCAGTCTTTTGCCGATATTGCTGGGCTGAAAACCAACCTGATTTGCCTTTTTTCCGGCTTTCTGGCACGGTCATTTGTTGCGATGGGGGAACAAACATGCTGAACTGCTGTTTTTACGAATTTTGGAAACCGATCGGCGATGACCGCGTTGCGGCAACCAATGGATATTGCCGCTTTAACACCCCTGCCGCCATTCTGCCACATCAGCTAAGTCGCAAAGATTTATCCAAGCGCGATAAGTTTGAACTTGGCGAACGTGCCGTGCCGCCGCGCACCTCTCAGCCCATCCATCCGATCACAAATTCACTATGGAGCTGTGCGCAGACAAAACGCCTCAAAACCAAACGCTAAATTCCGATCAATCACATTGCATTTGGTCCATTTTTCGATAGGCTTATCACCAGAAAACCAACCACCCTAAAGACAGCAAAGTATGAGTGCGACCACAAAAAAGGCCGATATGTCCCGTTATGTCACCAAAGCCAATCTTGCCGGCGCTTTTTTTAAAAATGCGGCCGTGCTTGGTGATAAACCGCTTTTGTTCCATAAGAGCAAAGGCAAATGGACTGGTAAAAACTGGGACGAGGTTGCCGATTCCGTCAGACGGCTGGCTGGTGCCTTGGTTGCCGCTGGCATAAAGCCGCGCGACCGTGTTTTGATTAGCGCAGAAAACCGCCCTGAATGGGCCATTGCCGATTTGGCTGTTATATCTATCGGTGCCATTGTTGTGCCAGCCTACACAACCAATACCGAAGATGATCATGTCTACATCATGGAACATTCCGGCGCGCTGATTGCGATTACATCGGGCGGTCTTCTTGCCAGCCGTGTCGCCCTTGCCGCATCACGCGTTCAGCATATGCGCATGCTGATCACCATGGATCCTGATACCAAACTTCCCAATCTTGGTGGGCGAACGGTTCATAGATGGCAGGATTTGTTGGCCAAAACCGAACCTTTAGCCAATATCGATAGCCGGATCGCAGCGCAAGATAGTGATGATACCTGTTGTTTTGTCTATACATCCGGCACTGGCGGACGCCCAAAAGGGGTGATGCTGACACATCGGTCGATTCAGGCCTGTATTAAAGCGTCAATCGAAATTCTAAGCGAAGGCGGCGTTGAGGAAAACCAACGCTTTCTGTCACTTTTGCCTTTATCGCATTCTTATGAACATACCGCAGGCATGCATTTGCCAATCCAAACCAAATCAGAGGTTTGGTATTGCGAATCTGCCGAACAGATTGGCGCCGATCTGCAAGAAGTATCGCCAAGCCTTATGACAGCGGTACCGCGGCTTTATGACGTGCTTCATGAACGCATCATGCGCAGCATCCGCACCAAGGGCGGCTTTTCCGAAACCCTGTTCTTGGAAACAATCCGCCTTGGTCGCAAACGTCTTGAAAGCCGAACGCTTCTTCCGCATGAATTTTTCCTCGATCTGCTTCTCGAAAAGTTGATACGCAAGAAAATACAGGCGCGATTGGGCGGCAAGCTGAAATATTTCATTTCCGGCGGGGCAGCGTTAAACCCCGAAATTGGCAGTTTTTTCATGGCGCTTGGGGTCAAGCTGCTGCAAGGCTATGGCCAAACTGAAGCATCGCCGGTGATATCGGCAAATCGCCCTGGCAAGATCAAGATCGAAACCGTTGGCCCACCGGTTGCTGGCGTTGAGGTTCGTTTTGCCGATGATGGGGAAATTCTGGTGCGCGGTGATTTGTTGATGAAAGGCTATTGGCGCGATGATCACAGCACCGCCGCCACCATTCGTGATGGCTGGCTTTTTACTGGTGATCTTGGCAGTTGTGATGATGATGGCTATATCACCATTACTGGCCGTAAAAAGGAAATCATTGTCAATTCAGGCGGCGAAAACATCGTTCCAAGTCGGGTTGAAGCCCTGTTGACCATCGAACCTGAAATTGAACAGGCGCTTGTCGATGGCGACCGGCGGCCATGGTTGGCAGCGGTGATTGTGCCAAGTGCTGAAGCGCGCGCCGCAGCCGCATCAGATGAAGCGTTGAAATTGCTGATTGCCGAGACGGTCGAGCGCGCCAATAGCCGCCTTTCACAAATTGAAAGGGTGCGTCAATTTATTATTGCTGATGAAGGATTTACAATTGAAAACAGTCAGTTAACAGCAACATTAAAAGTAAGGCGTCATGTCGTAAGGGCGCAATATCAAGATCGGATCGCCGCCCTTTATACGCGCGGCAAGCAGGACTAAATCACCCGCATTTAACCAAAACAGATTTGCACCGCACCATGATCGCTGGCTGTTTATGAGGAATTGATTGCGGTTGCTTATTTCACCCATGTTGAGCTGCGTTTTGGCCCCAAATCATCGCGCATCAACTGGCTAAAGGCTTCGGCAAAACTGCGATTTGCTTCGCGGTTCTTTTTGAGAATAGCATCAAGCGGGATCACGATATCACCATCTTTACGCAGCCGCGGCGGGTCATAATTGCCAAATCCGGCAACCAGTGTTTGCAAGGCTGCCATCAATTCTTTTTCCTGCTCGTCATATGCCATTGCCAACTCCTCTTGAACCTCAACAAATATTAATTGTGACTGGTGATTAGAATAACGGCACAGAATGGCAAACTTCAAGTCGCATTGCGGCCTTGATGTAATCATAGCGGCAGGATCTGAGCAAAATACTTTATCGCCGACTGTTTGCTATCAGCTATCTTTCAGCCGTCTTCTGAACATTTCATTTGGGGTAACCGGCATTAGCTATTATTAAAGGATAATTACAACTGCCTGCCAGACGAGGCCAAGATAAAAAACCAAGCTCAAGTCGCAGTCATTGGAGGCGATGGTGCCAAAGGAATTTGCCTTTCCAAATGATGGCTGGACTGTCGAACTTCTGGGTCAAAGCCTAAAAGCCAGCTTGAGAAATGAGCCGCTTTTTGACGCAAATGCAAGCCGGATGCGAAGCTAGGAAAAGACGTGAAACAGCAACATTTACCTTTTTTTCAATCGCCAACAGGTGATCGGCCATTCTTGGCAATGGGTTTGTTGCTATTCGGGGTTTTCACGCTGGCGCTTCAAGATGCAACGGTCAAGCTGATTGCCCCTGAAACCTCGTTCTGGCAATTCCAGACAATACGCGCCATCGGCAATGCGCTTTTTATTGTCATGCTTGCTATGATCAGCGGCGGCTATGGCCTGCTTGTGCCGCAAAACTGGCGTCCGGTCTATTTTCGCGCTGTTATGCTTAGCATCTGCATGTTTTGCTTTTTTTCTGGTGCGCCTTATCTGACAGTCGCTCAGATGGCTGCCGGATTATATACTTATCCACTTTTTGTTTCACTTCTTGCCGGACCAATCCTTGGCGAAAAGGTTGGCCCTTGGCGGATTGCCGCGCTGATTATCGGTGCCGTCGGCGCGCTGTTCATTCTTGATCCGTTTGATGCGCGTTTCTCGCCAATCCAGCTTCTTCCGGTTGCGGCAGGTTTTTTCTATGCTTGCAACATTCTGACCCTTCGCCATTCTTGCCGACATGAAAACCCATTATCGCTTACCATTGCGGTTGCTGTTTTGTTTTTTCTGACCGGCCTTGCTGGCATCGTAATTTTGACGCTATTTCCTGTGCCAGCAGATATTGCGGCGGCAATGCCCTTTGTTGCGATTGGCTGGCCAGAATTGACCTGGCTGATATTTGGAATTGCGATCGCCTGTTCGGTGCTGAATCTATCAGGCAATATCTGTCTTGCGCGCGCCTATCAGACGGCTGACAGCAGCTGGCTTGCACCAATTGATTTCACCTATCTTTTATTTGCCGCCTTTTGGGGGCGGGTTATTTTCGACGCATGGCCGCCGCAACAAGCACTTCTTGGCATGAGCTTAATTGCCTTTGCTGGCATCTTGACCGCATGGCGCGAACGAAAACGGCAGGCCATATAAAGACCAAAGGGCAGCATGGTTCGGAGTTTGGCAATTTAATGGTCTGAAATCCTTTGAATTTCATTCGATCAGCGGTAAGGTAATATCCTTAATCCCTGCCCTGTTTAGGCAGATTGCTTTTACGTCTGGAGCTGTTTCATGAGTGAAATTCTGTCAAACCTAGCCCAAGATTGTCGCCGGATTCTTAGCGAGACACCCGGCCCAGATGGGCGAAAAAAAATTGCCGAATTGTTGCAAAACCTGCTTTCGGATCCAGCCAATGTCGAGACGCTGGTTCCGCATACAACAGGTGAACGCGATTTGCTCTATCAAGATGCCGAGCTTGGCTTTTGTATTTTGGCGCATAATTATGAAAGTCCAAAAACATCACCACCGCATGATCATGGGCCGTCATGGGCAATTTATGCCCAAGCCCGCGGCGAGACCGAAATGCGCGATTATGACAAGATCGAAGACGCCAGCGCCGAAAAAGCAGGCAAGGTTCAGGTAACACGCACCTATCGCCTGGCCCCGGGGGTTGCCCATGTCTATAATGAAGGCGATCTGCATTCACCAACCCGCGAAGGGCCAACCAGCCTTGTCCGGATTGAAGGCACTGACATGAGCAAAGTGAAACGGTTCCGCTATGAACTAGCCTAGCCGCCTATCCAATCTTTTGGCTCAAGCTTTCGTCTTACCCGCCCCAATGCCTTTTAGGAAAATGATATGAGTTACGGATTATTCGCCGCGCTATATGACGCTGGAACAAGCTTTTCCCTGATCGACAGCCGCGAACGGCGCGACTATGTTGCCGGTCACTGGTTTGGCAGCACCAATATACCGCTTTCGCTTTTTTCAACGCGGCTTGGCTATCTTTTTCAGGAACCTGATTTTCCAATTCATTTTCTTGACTGGCAGGACAAGGCAAGTGCTGAGGCCATCCACCAGTTAAAAGCTATTGGGTTTAACAATATAACCATTCACAACACCCGAAAGCCGGCGATGATGGGGCGCGGCTTTGTGAAAGGCGAATATGTCTGGTCAAAAGCGTTTGGCGAGGTGGTTGCGCATGAAATTGATCTTCCTGAAGTCACGCCAAAACAATATCTCGCCGATTATCAAGATGCGCAGCTTTTCGATGTGCGCCCAACGGCCGAATATCAAGATTTCACCCTGCCAAAGTCGCAAAGCCTGCCAAACAGCCTTTTGCTTGCCAATGTTCAGGCCTTGAAAGACACTGGCAAAATGTCGCTTTTGCATTGCGCTGGGCGAACGAGATCGATTATTGGTGCCTTTACCTTGATGGCATCAGGCTATGATGGCCCGTTTGCGGTATTTCGCGGCGGCACCCAAGCTTGGCAGCTTGATGGCTATGAACGCGAACATGATGCCAACCGTCTGTTTGCCGCAGATCATGAAGCCTCTGACGCAGTTGCCAATTTCCTGCGCCGCTGGCAAATCCCCACAACACAGGTTACAGCCGATGGGCTTGGTGCCTTTGTTGCTGACCATAAAACAGGACTATTATTCGATGTGTCGGATGACGGCGCGACTGGCCAGCGGCTGGCGCATGGTGTTATCAAAATTTCAGGAACCAATCTTATCCAGCAGACTGACCGGTCGATTGCACGCTACCATGTTCCGGTTATCCTGTTTGACCAAGGATCGGGAAGCCGCGCCGCCTTTGCCGCCTTCTGGCTGCGTTGCATGGGATTTAGAGTGACGATTGCCTATCTTGATGCGCCCATTGCCTCAATTGAAACCATCACAAACACTGTTACCAACAACATTGCCAGTAACGATACCGGTTCGGTCACGCCTTTTGCCGCAACCCAGCTGGATATCTGGCAAAAAGACAAAATTGCGCTATATGATTTCAGGCCGTCAAAAGCCTTCATTTCGGGTCATATCGCCAACAGCCATTGGCAGAATATCAGTGCCATTTTGGGTCAAACGCCGGCAGATAAACCAATTGCCATCATCGCCGACAATTCTGACCAAGGCCGTATGATTGCCGATTGCCTCATCCGGCATGGGTGGCAGATTGCCGGTGTTTATCTTTGGCATAACGCTGATTTTGACATGGCGACGCTGGCAAATAGTGGGCTTGATTTACCACTTGATGAGTCGGCGCTTTTTGCCAGACGGCATCACGGTGTGTTGCAAGATGCCCGCGATTATCTGGCATGGGAAGAAGCTCTTCCAAACGAGATTGATGAAGCAATTCATGATTTATGGTGTCAGGAATTGGCCACATCGCCAAAATTGGACTAGGGCGCCGGATCGGCCTTAATCCGAGCTTGACGCCAGATAATAAGCAAACCACCGGCAATGATCGCCAGAACGCCCGGAAACAGGCGGTCTAATGGGGCTTCGGCAAAGAACCACCAGCCCAAAAACATCGAAAAGGGAATGCCAAAATATTCAAAAGGGGCAAGCAGGCTTGGCTGGGACATGCGGTAAGCCACAACAAGCCCAAGAACCCCTGCCCCACCAAGCAAGCCAAGCGCAATAAATAGGCCAAGATCAAAAGCCGATGCAATCGGCACCATTTCGCCAAAGCTAAGCCATAGCAGCAGCGAAAATCCCGCCGAAAAAATTTGCGAACGGAACTGGATCACGCCTGACAAGCGATCAACCGAGAAGATTTTCACAAGCGTACTGGACATCGCATAGCAAAGCGCGGCTAGCACCGGCAAAACCGAAAATAGCGAAAAGATGCTTGCACCTGGCTGCATGATCATAACGACCCCACAAAAGCCTAAAATCACCGCCGACCACCGCCAAAACCCAACAACGGCTCCAAGCAGCGGAACCGATAAGGCGGTGACAAAAAACGGCCCTGAAAACGCCAAGGTGGCAACTGTGGCAAATTCCAATTTGCTATAGGCCATGAATAAGCATAATTGTGCCAGACTGACGCTGCCGCCTCGCAATGCGCAGATCGACCATTCTTGCTGATTAAACGGAGTTTTTAATGCCCCCATCTGTTTGCTATAGGCAAGAAGCAGCAAAATTGGAAGAAAGCCGAAGAAATTTCGGGTAAAGGAAATCTGAAAAATCGAATAATCAGCGGTCAATATGCGGACAGCGACGCCCATCAATGAGAATGAAAAAATCGCCGCTATAATCGTCAAAATCGCCCGCGTCACATAAAATATCCCTATACCGCTTAATGCGACTTATTAGTTTGCACCCGATCGCTTGGCCTAACAGCACCACCAATTACCCTCAAAACATCAACCGGCAAGATCAATGTGAGACTTTCACTAGCTTTCGGTGATTGGATCAACGTCAAATGCCTTGATGGTCATTGAAATCAGCGCGTAGTAGCCCAAAACCCCAACAAGATCAACCGTTCCCTCCTCACCAAGAACGGAAATCGCACTCGCATATAACGCATCAGACACGCCGCGGGTCAGGTTCAGTTCGCGCGAAAATTCATAGACAAGCTGTTCATCATCATTGGAAAAATCTGGATCATGATCGGCCGCCAACGCGTCAACAATATCTTGGTCAATGCCCGCCGCCAGCGCATGTGGCACATGCGCCTGCCATTCAAACGCCGCGTCCCATATCCGCGCTGTCGTTAGTATCGCCAATTCGGACAAACGCGGCGATAGCGATGAATCATACCGGCAATAACGACCCAATTGCTGTGCCTTATCCGCCAATTCGGCACGATACAGCCAAACCGCCAATGGCCCGCGCACATTGCCGCGTGGGCCAGATACGATATCGTCATAAATCTCTTTTTGTCGTTTATTCATCTTGGCTTGGTCAAGCGCTGGCAATCGGGCCATCTAGATACCTCATCAAATATTGGCTTGGTCAAAACACCGGAATAGAAGGCAGAAAAGCGTGGTGATGCGATCGACCACAAACGATTGCTGCCCTGCCATCACTATAGTCATGCGCCAGCAAATAGGCCTAGTATTTTCAACCACCGAACGCCAAAATCATGTATAGGATAAAGATGAATTTTGTTACGGGGCCATCATGTCAAACCAAACAGCCATTCCCTTCATCCAGATGCGTGGCGGCAGTTCAAAAGGAATTTATTTCCACCTTGCCGATTTGCCACAAAATAAATCAACCCGTGACAATCTGCTGAAATGGGTCATGGGTGCCTATGGCGACCCGCGTCAGATTGATGGTCTTGGCGGGGCTGATCCGCTTAGCTCAAAAATCGCAATTGTTGCGCCTTCTCAACGCAATGACAGCGATATTGATTACAGCTTTGTGCAGGCGCTTGTCGGCGAAGACCAGCTGGATGACACCCCAAATTGCGGCAATATTCTATCTGGCATTGGGGCCTTTGCGGTTGAAACCGGCCTGATAAAACCCGCTGGTGATCAGGCCAGCATTCGCGTCTATATGACCAATAGCGGCAATCGCTGCCTGCTGCAATTCCCGCTGGAAAATGGGTTTCCCATCTATCATGGTGATGCGTGCATTGATGGGGTATTTGGCTCATCAGCGCCAGTTATGTGTCATTATCAAAATCTGGAAGGATCGGCCTGCGGCAGCCTGTTTCCAACCGGCAAACATTGTGAAGAATTTGATGATGTGCGGGTGACCTGCATTGATAATGGAATGCCTGTTGTTTGTTTGCGCGCCGAAGATTTTGGTCTGAATGGTGATGAAACCCCTGACCAGCTTAACCGAGATGACATTTTGAAATCACGCCTTGAGTCGATCCATCTTCAGGCTGGTCAGGCAATGGGGCTTGGTGATGTGTCAGGCAAGGCCGTGCCGAAAATGAGCCTGATTTCAAAACCGCGTGCCGGTGGTGCGGTCAATACGCGAACCTTTATCCCCAAATTTTGCCATAAGGCCATTGGTGTTCTTGGCGCGGTTTCAGTGGCCAGCGCCGCGCTTTATGAAGATAGCGCTATTCATGACCTTGCCACGCTTCCCGATGGCATGGTCAAAGATATTATAATCGAGCATCCATCAGGCAAATTCGATGTTCAGCTTTGTCTTGAAAACCGTGATGGCCATCTGCAGATCGAACGCGCTGGCGTGCTGCGAACAACACGCCTGCTGGCGCGGGGTGAGGTCTTTGTGCCAGTCTCAGTTTGGGATGGCAAACAATTGTAAACACATGATCAAACAGGATTATGTCCGGTCTTGGCATCTGGCAGAACAAGCCACACCGACAAGACAATAATCGCCAAACAAGCGGGTATCAGGCATAAAATGCCGATATTCCAGCTATGGGTCGTTTCAACAACCCAGCTAATCAAAGCCGGACCTATCAGCATGCCAAGCCCTTGGATTTGAAAAACCCAAGCGACAAAAACAGGCAGATTTTGTGGATCATCATTTGCACGGCTGACAAGATAGAAAAAAATCGGCGCCGACCCGCCTGACACCAAGCCAGTCAAAATCAAAACCAAAACCAGCAAAAATGATGATTGACTGAACAAAACCAGCAAAATCAGCAAAATCGGCACAATGGAAAAGACAAACCTGACGATATGCGCTGGCTTTTTCCCGGTTTGTAACGCCTGTCCGGCAATCAAATTACCGGCAAAATTGACCGCACAAAACAGCCCCGTGATCATCGCCCCCTCAGCAAGGCTGAACCCACCAAGCGATTGCGATATCAATGGCATGAATTGAATAAGTGTCTGATAAACCAACGAATGAAGGGCAAAGCTAAGCCCGATAATGGCCAGCAATGGCAAGGCAATCGCCAGCTTGAGCGCGGCAAGATCAAATTGCCGCTTCATCAGCGATCTATCATCGGGAATGAACAGCCAGCCAAGCCCGCAGACAAAAACCGAAAAGCCAAACCCAACCTGCCAAACCAAATGCCAGCCACCTTGTTCGATAAGATAGGGCGCGGCGATAATGGCAAGCCCGTTGCCAAGCGGCATAAACCCACCCCATGTTCCCATCACCCAACCACGATTTGCCGGATCAGTATGTTGGGCTAGCAGGCTTGGCGCGGTCAAAGTTAGGGCAATCAAACTAACCCCCTCGATGGCGCGTCCAATAAACAGGCTTGTCACCGAACTGCCCATAAGGCTGATGGCATTGCCAATACAGGCAATGATCAAGGCTGCCATTAAAATGCGTTTGGTGCCTGCGCCGCGCACAATGCCGCCAATCAATACCCCCGCCAAAACCATAATAAGGGTGAACACTGACGCCAAAAGCCCGATCTGCGACAGGCTAAGGCCAAAACTGGTCGATAATTCATTAATCGAAGGTGCCAATTTGGCAATATTAATGCCGCTTAAGGTACCACAAAATAAAATGGTGATCGTCAGCCGCAAATCACGCGCAAAAGAGGAAGACGGCATTGCCATGATCTGTCTCAAACCCCTTATGGTTGGCATTATTTGCTGTGGCTGATGACCGCGATCAACAAAGCGTCTGTTTTGCCGGATATCGGGCAAAGCGGCAAGCGTATTTCCCTAATGCCAATTGCAAAATCACGTGCCATTGCCGCTGTATCACACCCCTCATGCAGCTCGGGCAACCGCCCGCCAGCCAGGTGACATCACAAACATACAAAAGGCGATAACAAAGGCCGCTGACACAAATATATGCATTATTTCAGGCGCAATAAACGCAAGACCGGCGCCTGTTGCCAGCGGGCCAGCCGCAGCACCAACATCACGCCATGTCTGGTTGCGCGCCAATGCCTTGACCTTATTATCTGGACAGATCCGCGCCACGGCGGCCGGAAACAGGGTTCCCAAGGCACCGCGCGCCAACACCAATGCAATCGACCCTTCCATCAAAAGCCCTGCGCCAATCATCGCAAAACCAGCAATAGCCAAAGCAATCATCAAGGTTAACGGCAGGCGAATGCCAAGTCTATCGGCAATAATGCCCGAACATGGCGCCACCAGCATTTCGCTTAGACGGCGTGCAGCAAGGATACTGCCGCCAAATAAAATCGCCATTTCAGTTGAAACATATTGCGCCCACATCAGCGATATCGAAACGGTAAAGACGCCGTCAATCCCTGCCCCCATCCAGAAAATCAATATATCCAGGCTATCTGGTCGAGGAAAAATGCGATCGCGGGCAACCGGCTTTTTGACTCTGGCGGGTTGCGCCGATTCATCAAGACCAAAGGCCAGCATAACAGACACTGCCGTTGCCAACGAAAGATACAGAAACACATCTCTTGGCCCGACAATGGTGGCAAGCCATGCCCCTACCGTCATCGCCAAAAGCGGGCCAACCTGTTCAACCGACCGGCTAAGCCCGATGCGCGTGCCTGTTTTGGCCGGATTCACCGCAGCATAGGTCAAAGTGACCAGCAAAAGCGCCGCAAAAGACAAACCCCATACCATGCGCGACAAGGTTAAAAGCACTGCACCTTCAAACCAGCCATAGCCCGCGGTTGATAATGTTGCCGTTACCGCCGCAATAAGACACAGGTTTTTCACCCCAATCCGTTCGGCCAATTCAACAATTAACCCATAGGCAAAGGTGCGAATTATCCGGTTTACAGCCAGTAAAAACCCAACCATCAGCATGCTAACGCCAAAGGCATCGGCATGAACCGGCAGAATCACATAGATCAAGGCATCACCGAAAAGAGACAGTGACAAAACCCACGATGACACCCAGACATTGCGCAGAACGAGCCGGTCAAGCATGATTAGAATCCCGCATCAAAAAGAACCCCTGAAATTCCTGAAATGGCAGGGTGAAAACGATAAATTCATGCTGACCCTCTTGTCACCACATCGCAAGACATTTATCACCATCACCAACATGCGTGATGATCAAAACCAGAAGACAAGCCCCTCAAATCAAAAGCCTATTTGATAAGGATAATATGATGAAAACCGTTGCCGTTCGCACAATCAAACGCACCGATCCTGACACCACAAAGGCTTTGGGCTGCGCTGGCGTTTCAACCGTCCATGAGGCACAAGGGCGCATTGGTCTGATGAAACCCTATATGCGCCCAATTTATGCTGGTGCAAGGGTTAGCGGGACGGCAATCACCGTTTTGGCACAACCTGGCGATAATTGGATGCTGCATGTTGCGATCGAGCTTTGCCAGCCAGGCGATATGCTTGTCGTCGCCTGCACCACCGACAATAGCGACGGATTTTTTGGCGATCTCTTAGCCACATCAGCCCGCGCGCGCGGCGTTGTTGGGTTGGTGATTGATGGCGGCACCCGTGATGTTGCCGATTTACAGCAAATGGGATTTCCGGTTTGGTCACGCGCCATTTCATCGAAAGGCACGGTTAAAAATACGCCCGGTGCGGTTAATGTGCCGATTATCTGCGCCGGACAAATCATCTTTCCGGGTGATGTGATTGTTGCCGATGATGATGGCATTTGTGTTGTTGCCCGAAAAGACGCCCCTGCCGCGCGCCAAACTGCCGATGACCGCATTGCCAATGAAGATGCCAAACGTGTCAAACTAGCCGCAGGCGAGCTTGGGATCGATATCTATAATATGCGCCCAGCCTTGGCAGAAGCAGGGTTTCACTATGTCGAGACGCTTGATGATCTTGTCGAATTTAACGGCATTGATTGCCGTAACCGCGATTAGGGAAGCGCCATCTCAAAACAGGCGATCCAAAAACCAGCAAAAGGATGATCATCTGCAAAAAACAGGGGCAGCCTATGCGGCAGCGCGGTTTTATGGCAGTTTGTTTGCCAAAACACGCCGCCAGATTGCAATATGATTTTACCGAGGCCTGCATGACCCACGATGAGCCTGACTCTACTGCAGCATCCGCCTTGGCGGTTATGGAACGCCATCTTCACGCCTTGAATGGCCTGCGGGAAAACGACCTTGCCGATACGCTTCATTTTCCACATTTCAGATTGGCCGGCACAACATTAGATTGCTGGCCGTCTGCTGAGACTTATTTGTCAGATTTCAGGGCAAGAGCTGGCGATGATTGGGCAAGGACCGCATGGCAAGCAATTGATGTTCAGCGTGAAAGCGCCGATAAGGTTCATCTAGCGGTGCGGATAAACCGGTTTGATATCAATGATCAATTGATTGCCGATTTTGACTCGCTTTGGGTTATCACTTTTAAAAATGGTAAATGGGCAGCGCAATTCAGATCTAGTTTTGCCACCTCATAAGAACAGATATGAAACGCACCCTAACGTTTTTGACGCTTTGCGGTTTTGAAACCATGCTGGTAATCGCCTTTGCCACATGCGCTGCCTTGGCACAGGAAACCACACCAAGCTATGATATTGCCAGCCCGCCAGCTTGCCAGAACAACAAAGGCGAGCCAGTTCGGTTTGAAAACCAGATCTCGCCAAAAGCCGAATCAGCTGCTGGCATGGCAAGACGCGATGATAAGGGCGCGCCGGTTATTTACCGGTTTGCCTATGCGAAATCACCACAATCATTACAAAAATTTATTGATCGCCATGAATGCGCGCATCATCAAACCGGCGATATTGATCGGCCGCATCCGCCAAGAAATAGTCCCGATCACATGATGAATGAAAGCATTGCCGATTGTATCGCCATATTGCGCATGCGTGACGAAACCACTGACAGCCAAGCCCAAATTCAAAATGTGACAATGGCATTAAGACAGGCGATGGACGTGGTCGGCTTTCCACCAAGCACAATTGATAGCCGAATATCAAATATCGACAACTGCGCTCAAAAATCCATCACTGCCGTTGAATTTATCAAGGCTGTTCTGGATCACCGCGCCACAAATTAACCGCCAATAAGCATGGTTGCAAAAAAGGGCTAGGCCTTTTTGAATGGTGTCATGGCGCCGCTTGCTGGCCCTTCGGCAACCCATGACGAATCAGCAATCTCGCCAACCCACGCAACCGCAGATTTGCCAAAGATATGTTTGGCGGGAACAAGGTCATGATGCTGGTCAAGGCAACCAGTGCGGATCATAAACAACGTTTTGGCCGGATCAGTTGCATAAAGATGACTGCCACATTTGCCGCAAAAACCCTGCAACCGCTCATTACCACTTTTGGCAATTTTCAGAAATTCGCTCACAGTGCCGGAAATTTTCACATCATCCGCCGCAATAACCGCAACAGCGCGAAATGGCGCGCCGCTGAATTTTTGGCAATCGGTGCAGTGACAGGCCATGATCTTATCTGATGATACTTCGCTCGTAATAGTGATGTCGCCGCAATAGCAACCACCGTTAATTTTAATCGCGTCAGCCATGCTTCAATGATCCCCTATCTGATTACCAACCCAATAAAAACCACAACAGGAAAAGGGTCAATTCGAAATTACTCTGCACGGCATTTTTTTGAGAAGAAAACGCATGGAATATGTATTTAAAACTGAAGCTTAAACCCTTCATGCGATGGCACAAAACCAAGCTCTTGATAAAACCGTTGGGCGTCTTTGCGGGTCTTGTCGCTTGTCAATTGCACCAATGAGCATCCCTGTTCGCGGCATTTTTTGATTGCCCATGCCATCATAAGCGTTCCATAGCCATTGCCACGGACATTTGCGGCAACCCGCACCGATTCGATCTGGCCGCGCAATGCACCGCGGCGCGACAGGCCCGGAATGAATGAAATTTGCAAACAGCCGATGATGTCATCATTCTTTTCAAACACCGCCAGATATTGATTAGGATCAGCATCAATGGCGGTAAAGGCACGCAGATAATCATCATGCGGAGTCACTTGCAGCATTTCGCGCAATTGCCCTAATTCATCGTCAGCCAATAATTGCAGAATGCCAGGTAAATCAGCGTTTTGCATTTTGCGGACATGAACATCACGCATATTTAGTGTCATTTCATGCCCCATAACCAATAACCAGCACCAATAACCGGCAATCAAGCCATATTGCCTGCTGGCCTGTCGATCAACAATCATTTAAATGAAAAATAGTTGGAGCGGCGGGATTCGAACCCACGACCCCTACACCCCCAGTATAGTGCGCTACCAGGCTGCGCTACAATTAATATGCTGAAACATATTAACTTATATATGAGTTGAGCGCTTGAAATAAGATTGTGTCTACGATATGTCCACACCAACCAGAAAAAGCCCTGCTTTGAGGGCTACCTCAACTTGCAGGTCGCTCTTTCCCTGCCACCGGGCTGAGACTCTTTCCAAGTCTGGCCTAGTTTAGCGAAACGATAGCGCCTTTTCCAAGACGGTTGAGCAAAATCGATTACAGTCTCGCCCCAAGCAAGTTTGTTTCCTAAACGTTTACCAGAAAATTTACAAATCGCAGTATCCCGGCCAAATGACGGCTTTTGCGAGTCTGTCTCCGGACACCAATCAACAAATTGGCCAGAACTATTCATAATCAAAACGCTGGATGAGAAAATACCGCTATCGAGACGAAAAACCTTTTGTCCGGAGCCTTTTACTCTGCAGATGATTTCCTCGTCAGCAAAAGACGGTTGAGCCTGAAATGAGAATACTAGGGAAAAGCCTATCAAAAATTTAGTCACCCTCATGTTCAACCTCCAATACATCAAGTAGCCATAAAAAACTGAAGCTAGGCGCATTTCAATAACGTGCTCACCTCTATTTATTGCTTTAATGAGTTGATTGCAATTTGACAAGCAAACAAAATCCTCACCAAATTGGTTATAGGTGTTTAACTTCCAGCTTGTTCTCCTTGGCTTCCTGCCTAAAGCACTAAAGCGGAGGATAGCGTTATGACTGCGCACCACACTTTCCTATACAACAACAAGACCAACCCAGCGCCAAATGGCGTCCTCAAGCAGGAACTGGTGACTTTAGAGAAAACACCTGACGGCATCCGGACAACCCGCCTTAAGCGGCGTTTCAGCGGCGAAGCAGTCAATAGCGGCTTTGAGAGCGAGCCAATAAGCTTAACTTAAACAGAACAAACCAGCATTTGCGCCAGTCGCTTTATGTGACAGGATAGCTGATGGGAGGAAAACTAATGAAACCGATAAATTTAAAAAGTTTCGCCAAGATAGCAGTTAGGGCAGGCGATGTCATATACAGCGTCAATGATGCAAGTGATAGCGTCTATTTAGTGCATAGTGGTTCCGTTCAGATAGAAAGCAAACAGGGAATGGTCCTTGGCGTTCTAAACGAGGGTGAATTGTTTGGCGAAGTTGGCCTCGTCACCTCAGAACCAAGGACTGTGACTGTTAAAGCAAAGACCAACGCAATGCTCATCAAACTGGATGAGCCGGTATTTCGGGCAAAAATGGCTCAAGCTGACCCAATATGCAATGCAATCATTCGAGGGCTTGCTTTGAGGATAAGTGACGCAAATACGCTTGCAGAAAAATACTGGAGAGAACTAAATATTTATAAGTCCATCGACAATAGCTAGCCGATGTTAGGCAAACTTGATCAGCGCCAAAATCATTAAAAATCCTGAAAATCTTCTGTTTTCAGGTCAATCATCAACCCTCTTGAGCTGTAACTGTTCACACCATCCTCAGCGCATCCAAATAGCTGCCCTGAGCACCTGTAACCACCTCAACCTTCGGGTCTTGCCACAACCACGGCCAAGGTTTGCTGTGGTAACGCGCAGGCTGCTATGGGGCGGATCTGGGATTGCCCCTCTTACTCCCTTCATCTGCTAATGCTATGATCCCCCTATGTAAACCATCCAAAAAACTCGGCTGAAATCAGAGCAATTCGCACCCGGTCAATTGGGCAACCCCGTTGGTCGCCCAAGGGACGAACACAGCGTCGCTGAACTGGCTCGCTCATATACGGTTGAGGCTATAGACACGCTGGTTGAGTTGATGCGGCACGGCAAGGACGAGCGTGTTCGCGGAACGGCGGCTCAGGCGCTGCTATAGACCGCGGTTCGGGAAAGGCCAAAAGGTGGAAGCAGTTACTGGCGGCTAAGGGTAGCTATTTGGACGCTCTGAGGGTGGTGAATGAGAGCATTCTCTCCAAACGCAATGAAATACAAATTTGAGGTTTAAGCTGAAGTGCCGAGCCAGTGGTTGGCTACTTTTCTACTAGCGCTAGATCGACGCCATTGTTCATTGGCACGTCCTGAAAACTGCGATAGTCAAGTTCATCGATGCAGCCGATATTGATACCACAAATTTCTGGAGTAGTGCGCCTTTGATGGTGGGTCATAATCCCACACTTTGAGCAAAAGTGGTGCGTGGCAACTTTTGTATTCCACTTGTAATGGAGTAGATGTTCAGCGCCGTTTTCAATTTTTACATCTTCAATTGGGCATGCCAACATAACCGCACCGCGACGCTTGCAGAGGCTGCA
Source organism: uncultured Candidatus Puniceispirillum sp. (assembly GCA_905182545.1). Classification (GTDB taxonomy): domain Bacteria; phylum Pseudomonadota; class Alphaproteobacteria; order Puniceispirillales; family Puniceispirillaceae; genus UBA3439. The sequence continues at coordinate 127,435 of CAJJBY010000006.1, read as the reverse complement.
ATCACAGCGTCGGACAGAGCTCGTATCAAGACTGCGTGGGATAGAGAACTGCACCGTTCCACAATGACAGTTCCCATAAAGCCTATCTTTGTCCATTTATCCTGTCCCCTCTATTATCGTGACGGATGTATCTGCATCTTTCCTACACCGCAAACGTGGCATTTACTATCTCCACAAACGAAGCAATCTGCGTTCAATGTAAACCCGAGATAATATCTTTTTGCAAAGCCCGCGGTCTGGTGATTGCAAGAATTGTTTTTGCTTCCCGCGTTCTGCCCTGATGGATCAGACATGCAGCCAAAGAAAAGTCCAATAAATCTCTCTGGGCGTTTGATCCGCCAAAACGAGCATGTTCACGCACGACGCTCGTAAAGAGTTCAGAAGCTGATAGCCAGTTAGCGCCTTGCATATAAAGGTATGCCCTCGCAACTTTTTTGGTTAAGTCAGAAACGGGTCCTTTTGCATTAGCTATTATATTTTCCAATGCTTCAATGTTACCTGCTCGGGCGTGCGTAATTGCGGCGTGAAAATCAGCAAAGCCAAGGCCCGGATTGGCAAATTTAGTCATAGCGTATGCACTGAGGCCTCTCCACCTTTCGGGTGTGACTTCAACCCCTGCAAGCTCCGCTCTGAAAAGCAGAGCTGCAGTGTCAGTCAAAACATTCAATGGAGGACCTTGACTATTATCAGGGGAAATGTGCTTGTCCAAAACGTTCCACATTTGCTCGAGATTTCCAGTCTCAAGAGACCATAAACCCACATGCCACGAGATATGGTTGTAGAGCGCACCTGACGGATCATAATTTTCCCAATGCCTTTGGAGGTAGCTCAAGCCATCTTCGTCCTGCAGATTTTCATAATAGAGGTGCGCTCTAATATGCTTTGAATGTGCGCTATTCGGGTTCGATAGGAGTGCCTCTTCAATGTTAATGCCAGCCTCATCCAATTGCCCAACTTCAAGCTGCGCAAATGCTAACTGAGCTTTGCACCACCAGTCATCCCCATAATTGGGGGTAAGGTTCGTCATGAAAGACAGCTGTTCAGCCTCCCTGCCGGGCAAACCAGAGAAACCAATCAGGCCAAAGACACTGGTACACATCTGCGCGATGAGTACGTCACGAGGCCATTCTTTCACATGTTCATATACAGCCGCGCGAGCTTCAGCAGACTTTCCCCTGAGTAGTAAGCTCGACACACTCAAGTGGGATTGTTCTCGAGCCGATAGATTTTTGCTAGTTTCAAAGGCCTTATTGAGGGATTGTTTCACACCACCCGATCGACCACGCAATTGCATCTCTCGAGCAAGCCCAACATGCGCCAAAGTAAATTTTGGATCAGCGCTTATTGCGGCTTTGAAACTGGCCTCAACGTTTGGCTCAGCGCCAAGAAATTGATGGACTCCTTGGTTGTATGACGCAATAGCATCAGCTGAATTCGTCGAGATCTTGTTTCCGTAGCTATCTTCAAGCATAGTGTTACCCCGCGTCAAACTTGATCAATATAGTTTAAAGACGAACCTAACCAAACATCAACCAACACCGAGCTATTCTAGGCCGTCCACTCTCATAACAATTATTATATCTTTTATATAACAGTATATGGACGGCCCTATTATATTGCGTCGCTTGGCTGCCCTGAAGCAATTACGCATCACACAAACCGCGCCCGTCCGTGATTTCGATGGGGGGGGGTATCAGCTGATCAGGCGCTGCGTTTGTACAAATAGTCGTACATTCGACTTGCCGCTCAGCAACTCTGTATAGATGACTAAAATATTTAACAGCTTTAATAAATGAATTTTAGCATATCGTTTTGTTTCATTATGTCACTTATTTGTTGGTATGAAACTGGTGTCAATTGTTTATCAAAGGTACTCCGCCAACCGTCACTTTTGAGGCTTTGCATCAGAACTTGATTAAAGTTGCAGCTTCGGGTGCGTCCCCCGTTGATTATCCGGTACCAGTTTCCAACCTCGTCCAATAAACATACAGGACCGCTGTCATCAAAAAGGCGACCTACTCTGAGAATGGTAGTTGGAACTCCAAGTTGTCCTAATGCGTATTTTGCTAGGGGCGTGTTCAAAGAGGAAACAATATGCACCACACCACTAGATAGCAGCATCACAGTTTTATCCGTGTCATCTAAGCCTTTTTTTGATGCTGGCAAAATAATGAAGGCCGTTATATTGCTCTCAGTGTTTTTGATGCGACCGCCTTTCTTCACATATGATAAAAGAGCGAGCTCTCCTCCTTTCGAGAAGTCGTTTTGGTTTTCAACCCCCATATTTTTGAGAAAATCACTACCAAGAGTTTGCTTTGTAAGAGCAATGTCAAAAGCAAGATCTGACTTGAGAATTTCAATCACTTGTCCAACCAACTTCGGGCGCAACCTCACGCGTTGTTGAGTAAATTCACTAAGTGGCACGTGATTTAACCTTTCGGCTGCGTCAAACATTTGAAGATAGTTTTTAAGGCTAAGTTCGCTTGTGCCAATTAAGTTGCCAAAAAAGAGTTTTAATTCGTTGCACTCTGGGTCAACAATTAATAGCCGACTCTCAAAATTTTTGAGTGCGTTTGGACTTTTGCTCGTCAGTGAGGCGTAGCGATCGATCGGCATCCTTACCAGGGGTGCATCCTTGTATTGGTTGCGGTAATGATTAACTTCAGCGTTTGCTAGTGCAGCGCCCTTCAAATAAGGGACGCCATCTTCATCCACACTCGGAATATATGACTCCACTTCAAATGCAGTCAGAGCAAAGAAAGCAGTCTCTTCAGACGTCTTGCAGTCTTCAGGCACAATCAATGCTTTTGCATTGTGTGTCAGGGCCATCATAATCAAAGACAACAATATCGTTAGGTAGCGCTTGTTAATTACTGTCATGAGTGTTTTTTCCATAAATTTTTAATAAAATCACAGCTAAGCTTGAACTTTCTGCAAAAAACAGTCCAATTCTCTTCGAGCTTCGCATGATTTTCTTTTATCTATGACCCTTGAATTCGGTCAGATAAACGTTTTCAAATCTGAGAAACGGCTGCCATTACTCTTGCAAGATGTGGAAACAAAGCAAGCCAATCTTTCATCCTAAGTTTACCCTAGTTCAAGATTGTTGACCAGCTGAACCTAGCGCAATTTCTTCCTAAACTTGGCCGGCCTTTGCGCTGGCCTTGTTTTGTGGCAATGTTTTTGGTGTCGTTGGTTGAAAATTAAATAACAAAAAATATGTTGGGAGGAAGAAATGGATGGCGTGATGGACCTCAGCTCTGAAACGTTTAACGAATTGGAAAACATTCCTACAGCTGCCGGCAGAGGCTGGTTAGCGTCAAACTTGAAAAGAGATGACTGGACGGTAAAACTGTCAGACGCCGCATTGCAAGAAATTACAACAATGGCAGATGAAATGCGTTCAAAGCCATTGCCAACACTGCTCAGGAACCCACAGCAGTTTGAAATACCGGAATTGAGTGCGGCCTATAGGAAAGCGAAACATATCTGTGACAATGGCCTTGGGTTTGCAGTTATCGACAAGTTCCCCCTTGACGAGTTTGATATAGAGCAAATAATTGACATTTACTGGACGCTTGGCCAGCTGATGGGACAAAACGTTGCCCAGAAATGGGACGGCACCATGATTTATGACGTGACCGATACAGGTAAAAAGTTTGGTTATGGCGTGCGAGGCTCCGCAACAAACGTTGAATTGGTCTTTCATACAGACAACGCCTTTGGCGTTACTGTTCCTGATTATGTTGGCCTGTTGTGCAAATACCCCGCAAAGGAAGGGGGCCTTAGCCGCTTTTGTAGCCTGTACACTGTTCACGAGCGGATGGAAATTAAATTTCCAAAAGAACTAAAACGATTGTACGAGCCAGTTCACTTTGACCGTCAAGCGGAGCATAAACCTGGTGCTGAAAAAACATCTTTTGCACCAATGTTTACATGGCAGGACAGTAAATTGCGCTGCCGTGCAAACAGTTCTCTAGTGAGAAAAGGCTACCAGGTAGGCGGATTTGAAATGGATTCCCTACTGAAAAATGCACTCAATTCTATTGACGAGGTCACAGCTTCAAGTGACCTCTGGATTGAAGCTCCCTTGTCACGAGGAGATGTGCAATATCTCAATAACCATGAGCTGGGGCATTTTCGCACTGATTTTATTGACCATGACGAACCATCTAAAAAGCGTCATTTATTCAGGCTTTGGCACCGAGTGAGTGGTGGGCTACATTATGACGGGTAATGTTTGGCCTAACTAATTGGTTTGTTATCATCACCTCTCAGGCGGCAAGTAGCGCCTTTAATCGCTAGGCTAATATCAGATGATTAGTTGTGAAAAACTGACTGCACAGCCGCAAAAATAATACTATGACGCTGTGCCACCTCTTCGTGCGTTTGTCCATAACCACCACCAATAGTGGTGGCAATTGGAACCTGCCGCCCCTTGAAATGGGACAAGACAACCCGGTCTCTTTGTTCAATGCCTTCTGATGTCATTTCTAAAAGGCCGAGCTTGTCATGGCCATGCACGTCAACGGCCGCATCATAAATAACCAAATCAGGTGAAAAATTGGTTCGGTCTATCTCAGAGAGACATTGCCTCAATGCAGCAAGGTAATCCTCATCTCCACTACCTTTTATAATTGAAAAATCAAGGTCGCTTCTAGCCTTTTTTGCAGGGTAGTTTTCTGCGCAATGAATTGAACATGTGAAAATATTTTTGTCCTTTGAGAGTATACTTGCAGTCCCATCTCCCTGATGCACATCACAATCAAAAATTAAGATTCTTCTTGCCAGTTTCATTTCAATCAAGGCACGCGCTGTATAAGCAAGGTCATTAAACACGCAAAAGCCAGCGCCAAAATCCCAATGGGCATGGTGTGTTCCACCTGCAGCATGACAGGCTATCCCGGTTTGAAGTGCGAGTTGTGCTGCGAGTAAAGTGCCGTTTGGCGCTAAGAACGAACGTTTTCGGAGTATTTCGCTCCAGGGCAGACCCAATTTTGTTTGCTGCTGTTTTGAGAGATTGCCTGTTTCAATGGCACGAATATAAACTGGGTCATGTGCAATAGATAAATATTCTGCGGTAGCTGGCTTGGGCATATATTTCAGATAATTTTCTATTAGCCCTGTAGTCTCAAGCTCTTCAATCAGCGCACTATACTTTGTGCCAGGAAAGCGATGACTTTCAGGTAGCGGTATATCGTATGATGGGTGGTAAATAATCGGATGCTTTGTGTTTTTCATTTATCAAAACATTCCTTACGTTTCTTTTTAACCACTCTGCTCGCCCTTTATTATTTGGGCGAGCAGACGGCTATAGTTGGAAATGAGCCAAACCTAGAACGGTAAAAGCGCACGAATGACGGGAAAGAAAGCCATAGCTTTTTGAAGCAAACCACCCAAACTAACGCCTAAACGTGGCAAGATGAATATCAACGACAACACTGCAATCGCTGCAATAAACGCAATCAAAAAGCCACCTGAACGCGGGCCAACAACGTCGCCCTCGCCGTCATTGTTTTTTTGACCAAGACTGAACCGCCGAGACAAAAGGTAAACAGCAAGAAAAACTGCAGCGGCAATCAGTATCAGTCTCACCATTGTTCACCCCTGTTCCAAATCAGCGTTATATATAATAATAAATTAACTTCCCTGCATTGCTTAGTAACATTGCATAGCAAGGTAAGTAGAGAGATAAATGTGTAAAAAATAAACATAACATTGTGCAATGCATAACACTGCATAACCTAGCAATGTATTAGTATTAATATTAACCGCACAGCCAATGTTAAGCCCCCTTTCCTCTCAAGATACAAAATTTGCTCAGCAAGGCTGCTTTGTCACACGGCTAGCAACAATCCGACTCATTCGCTCTTCAGGGAGGCTTCTGAATCGATTGATGGGGTTTCTGGTCGTTGCTTTTTCGCTTGGAAGGGGTGCGAGACTTATTCAACTTATGGGCAAATCATGAAAACTTGCGTTTGACTTCAATTCTGGGGAGTATCAATCCATGGACGTTGAAAGCCTCAAAAAACAACTACAGTTGATGGAGATTTTGGTGGACGGCTGCAAAAAGCATCCAGCTTATCGGGCAATTCGACCTGCTACGGGTCGTTGTGACCCTTGTGTGGAGATGTGGCAGGCGAGACAGGAACTAAAAGAGCTAGAAAAATGACCCGCACCCTACTCACAGCCATATTACTGACCCTGTCCAGCAGACAGCTTGGGGTGACTCAAAACTATGACTGAAATCATTAATGACATCGTTGCTCAAATAGACCAGATAATCTTCTGGCTCAGAGTTACTGTTTATTTGGTAATGGGCATTTGCGTTGTTTGGCTAGTGGGCTTCATCAGGCGCAATCTTGGTTTAGACACACACTCTATTGAGTTGAGGCGTATAAGGCGTATCCTAGAATGCCGGAGTTCGGACAAATAGCCTGTTTAACATTTCTGCCCAAAACTCGGACCACGTTTGCGCGGTCCTTTTCTTATGTAACATCTAGTTGCTCTAAGACCCTATCGAGTAGTAGTTAAACTGCCACCTGCTTTTCAAAGGAAAACTCTAAAAATGAAATTTTTACAAATAATACTTATTGGTGGTGGCTGCCACTTTATTCCTCTCAGGAATTTCTATTTCAACCGAGTCATATGCGGACCATGGACCCGAGAGGATGTGGAAACGACAAATAAAGCCATATTTCACAGCGCATAAAACAGGGACGATAGGCCCATTTGAGGTCAATATCGAGAGTTTTGGTGAAGAACTGCCGAGTAAAGTAAAACAAATTAAAGAACAGAATTTCGATAAATTCTTCGACGATAAATACAACCTTGCCGCAATCGTTCGGAAAAATAACAAAATTGTCTATGCACGGTTTGACGACAATAAGAAGATCACTTCTCAAACGCCTCTACACGGTATGTCTATGTCAAAAACAGCACTGGGTGCTGCGGTTGGCAGTCTTGTATGTGACGGGTCAATTAAATCGCTTGATGATGAGATTGGTTTATATGCAATTGGATTACGAGACACGCCGTACAGTAAAATATCAATTCGTAATGTCTTGCAGATGAACAGTGGTGTTACCAGCCAAACCGAAAAGACGTAAAACTCGCCAATCAAATGGCTATGGGAATGAAGAGATTTGCTGGAGCGCAGATGTTTTGGCAGGCTGCACGCCATTTCAAGGGTCACAAGACGGCAAGCAGCGACAGCATAATTATCATGCCGCAGACTCTTCTTGCACTTTCAGTGCTCATTTTTGAACTTACAGGTAAATCAGTTGCACAAATTTTTTACGAAAACATCGTAAAACAATTTGGACCTAATGGAGAAATACATTGGGCAGCAGATAAAAAGGGACGGACGGTTTCTCTAGCCAGATTGGTAATGACAGCTCCCGACTGGAATTTATTTGGCCAGTTTATAATAAATGAGGTTAGGGCCGAGAGTTGTATGGGCAAATTTTTTAAAGAAGGAATTAACACTTCTGTATCCACAACTCGTGAAAATGTAAAATATGGTTTTCAATTTTGGGTTTATGATGTTGATGGTGAGAGCGCAATCACCATGACTGGTCACGGTGGTCTATTCAATGTTCTCAGCGTTGAGAAAAACACCGTAATTTCAATTTTTTCCGTCGATGAAAAGTATCAAGCAGGTAACTTATTTAGTAGTGAAGTTCTGACAAGAGTTGCCTCAGAGATTGTCAATTGATCTGTAATTGAAGGTCCACTTTGACAACTCCAAATGTCAAACATTACAACAAAATCTTCCCCAAATCACTCCCCAAACACAAAAAAAGCCCCCGGCCAGTTAAGGCCGAAGTCTGATAGTAAACTGTTGATCTTAATTTAATTAATTTTGGTCGGAGCGGCGGGATTCGAACCCACGACCCCTACACCCCCAGTATAGTGCGCTACCAGGCTGCGCTACGCTCCGGCAGATATTATTATAGCCGCGCCAAGATGTCTAGGCAATCGGCTTTTCAGCAAAAATGATAAGGTTTAGTGGTTAAGCTGCTGTTTGAGCGCTGCAAGGCGGGTTTTCACATCATCAAGCATCGCCATTGCCGCGGCAAGATCCTTGCCTGATGCGCTGCTTGCTGTGGTTAGGGCATTTGGTTTGGCGGCTGCTGCTTTGCTTCTTACCAGCTTTTGCGCGCCCTTGATGGTAAAGCCATCAACATATAAAAGCTGTCTGATTCGGCGCAAAACGGCAACGTCGTCAGGCCGGTAATAACGCCGCCCACCGCTTCGCTGTAATGGGCGAAGGCTAAAAAATTTGCTTTCCCAAAAGCGCAAAACATGTTGTGGCACGTCAAGCAATGCAGAGACTTCAGAAATTGTTTTGAAAGCGTCGTTAGCTTTATCGTTCATTTTGAACCGTCTACACGATCCTTGAGGATATGCGACGGACGGAACGACAAAACGCGGCGTGATGTAATGACCGCTTCGATCCCTGTTTTTGGGTTGCGGCCAACGCGCTCGCTTTTCGACTGAACTGAAAAAGTGCCAAAAGAGGATAGTTTTACTTCTTCACCAGCCTCAAGGCAGGCGCAAATTTCCTCAAGAACCGCCTCGACAAGATCGGAGGATTCATTTCTTGATAACCCTATATTACGGTAAACAGATTCGGTTAAATCTGCGCGTGTAAGTGTTTCCATAGCCTCAAAACGCTAACCACTTTTGAACCTGTGGTCAATTCAGAAAGTTAGTACAAATGATGGATTAGGACGAAAAGCCCAAAAAAAATTGATATTTGCGTCACCCAGCCAGTATCAATGGGCGAAAGTCACGATGGGCGACCGAATTTCACCAATGCCGCGCCCCAAACAAGCCCGCCGCCAATGGCTTCCATCGCCAAAACATCACCATTCTTGATTCGGCCATCATCAACTGCGGCGCTAAGCGCCAGCGGAATTGACGCTGCTGATGTATTGGCATGCTGTTCGACCGTGCGCACTACCCGATCAGATGGCAAATCCATTTTTTTCTGCATGGCATCAATAATGCGCACATTTGCCTGATGCGGAACCAGCCAGTCAATATCGTGTGCTTGCATATTGGCGGCGCTAAGAGCTTCATCCATAACCGATGCAAGCTTTTCAACGGCATGGCGAAACACTTCTTTGCCTTCCATGCGCACATGACCAACCGAAGCATTGCTTGATGGCCCACCATCGACATAGAGAATATCACGATAGGCACCATCAGAATGAAGTACCGACGAACGAATGCCCCAATCACCAGCATCATCAGCAAGTTCGAGCACCACCGCGCCAGCACCGTCACCAAACAAAACGCAGGTTGTCCGGTCTTCCCAATCCAGCAATTTTGAAAAGCTTTCCGCCCCAACGACAAGCGCGCGGCGCCCACGCCCCGATTGCAACATGGCATCAGCAATATCAAGAGCATAGACGAATCCAGCGCAAACCGCCTGAATATCAAAGGCAATCGCAGCCTTTGGCTTCGATCATATGCTGTAATTTCGTGGCGGTTGAGGGAAAGGTGTTATCAGGGGTTGTTGTGGCAATGATGATAATGTCAATATCGCCGCCGGTTAGCCCTGCATTGGCAAGCGCCTTTGCTGGCGGCATGACATGCCAGGTCGGCGGTGGTTTCACCCTCCGCAACAAGATGGCGTTGGGCAATGCCGGTACGCCGCCTGATCCAAGCATCATCCGTATCAACAAAGCTGGAAAGCGCCTCATTCGTGACGACATTGGCTGGCAAGTAAGACCCGACAGCGGTCATCAAAACCCGTTGATTAGTCATTCGCAATCTTTCTTTGTTCGCGGATCAACCCCGCCTTTTCAATGGCAGCACTGACATCAGGAATAAATCCATGATCAACAAGGTTGGCCGCAACATCAATAGCATTTGAAAACCCAAGTGAGTCGGTTCCGCCATGCGATTTTACCGCAATGCCGTTCAACCCCAGAAAAACCGCCCCATTATAACGTCTTGGGTCCATCTTGGTTCGGAAATTCTTTAGCGATTTGCGGGCAAATAAATAGCCGATACGCGCAAAAACCGAAGCCCGAAATGAGCGGCGCAGCATCAACGCAAATAATCCGGCAACGCCTTCGGCAGTTTTCAGCGCAATATTGCCAGAAAATCCATCCGTCACGACAATATCAACGCTGCCCTTAACCAGATCAGACCCTTCAACAAAGCCATGATAATTCACCCCTAAATCGGGGTTTGACAATTCTTGTGCTGCCAACCGCAAATATTCATGGCCCTTTTGCTCTTCTTCACCAACATTCAACAAACCGACTGTTGGATTATATTTTCCCATCAATGACAGATAAAATGCCTGCCCCATCAGGGCAAATTGCACCAGATTTTCCTCATCACATTCAAGATTGGCACCAAGGTCAAGCATGCACATAGGATCATGTTCGGTTGGGAAAAAGCCGGCAATGGCCGGGCGGGTGATGCCGGGCATGGTGCGAAGCTGTAATTTAGCCATCGCCATCAACGCGCCAGTATTGCCAGCCGACACGATGGCATTAGCCCGCTTGGCCGCAACTTCAGCAATGGCAAGCCACATCGAGCTTTCACGCCCACGGCGCACCGCTTGCGAGGCTGTTTCCTTTGACGAAACCGCAAATTCGGTGTGAATCACTTCGGCGTCTTTGACATGCTTTGATTTGGCCAGCAACGGACGGATCACCGTTTCGTCACCAACGAACAGGATCTTAATATGCGGCGACTTGGCCTTGGCAATATCAGCGCCATCAACAACTGATGCTGGCGCGTTATCGCCACCCATGGCATCAAGCGCAATCTTAATTACTCCAGACAGGGTATATCCTCCCAACCTGCTCAACATTATTTGGGGGCTGGCGTTTTAACGCAGCAAGCCCGGCAAATGGATGATCCGACGATTCCTCGCCAATTGTGAATGTTTCCGGTGCTTCGGGCGCACGCGGCCACGGGGTACCTGCAACCGCAAGCGATTGTGCCAACATTTCGCCAATCTTAATTGTGCCATTTTCAAGAGGTTCTGCCTCATCAAGATGGACTTCAACCTCGTCAGGGTCGCCGGCGGTGCGAACATAGCGTTCTTCGAGCAGAAAATCTATAGTCTCGCTGACTGGGACGCCAGTTGCACCACAAGCTTGAACAATCTCCCCCTTTAACTGGCCCGAAACATCCCAACAACCGCGCGCTGATTTGCGAACACGAAGCTCGGCTGATAAAGACCCAACCTCGATAAAATCAAACCGCTCTGCCAAAAGCTGGCATTCGGCCAGTGGCAACAAATTTATAGAAACTGCCCGTATCCGGCCGGACGCGTTCAACATTGATTTCGGAATCCAAATTTATCAGAGGCATATTTTTATCTTTACCAAGCTATATTGCGGCCAAAGGTGACTGTTCCATCCAGCTTTACTGGGTCCAATTGATTGATCCTAAGATAACTGGCCAAACATCACCCGCCACATAAGCGCAAAGTACAACGGTGCCGGCCTATTTAATGTCAAGCTTGCCCACAAGAACCTGTTCAGCCGGAAGATTATCGATTTCCTTGACCAGCGCAAACAGATAATCAACAAGGCCATTTGCCAAAGGATCAATTGTTTCATTGCCGCGAAATAAATTACGATTCAAGGCTGCCGAAAAAGATTTTTTATCATTATTATCAATGGCATAAACATATGATTCAAGACGCCCCATAAAGGCTTCAGCCATAGCGCGAACACGTTTTGAAACGCCAACATCCCCTGCGCCCATTTCCCGAAGCGACAAATCCATGTCAGCAAACATCGAATCAAATAATTGCTGGCTCAATGCTTTGCCGTCATCATCCAGTGTTTTCAGCTTGCGCATCACTAAAGCCACAATCAGGCTAAGCGCATCAAAACGCCCATCAACATCATCAGCAACGCCATATGTGTCAAAAAAAGCCGGAGTTTCGGGCTAAACGAACCGCCTCCGCATACAGTTTTTCCGCATCACCAGCCTGTCGGCGTTGCCCCCACCCAAGTAAATTGCCGAGCCATGCTTGTGCTTTTTCGTTCATTGTTGCAACATTCCGCACTATTGACCTAATTTGTTTGCGTGACCAAAATGGCCACGTTGCCCTTTCTATATCGCAGGAACCCAGTAATGACCAGTGTCTCTTTGACTCAACTATCTATCCTACGCCAAATCAAGCAAGGCTTTGGCGCGCTTGGCATCGGCATTTTCTACCTTGGCTTTCTGGCCGGATGCGGCGAACGGATCAGCGAACATGGCCATGTCATCAATCAGGCCGAGATGGACACAATAAAAATTGGCCAAACCAACCGCGCCGATATCATCGGCATGCTTGGCCGACCAAGCTTTGAAGGCGCTTTTGATAGCCGCAAAATCTATTATGCTAGTCAAATTATGGAACAGCCGGTTGCCGGCATCAACAAAACCAAATCGCGTGTGATTTACGCCTTTTCATTTGACGCAAACAAAAATCTGCAAGAAATTGATTTAATTGATGAAAAAAGCGGTCTTAATGTTGCGCATATCGATTCAAAAACACCAACACCAGGCGATACATTCGGCGTTGTTGAACAGATTTTCTCAAATTTGAAACGCCGGCAAGCGACCGAATAAACCGGCCAAGCCAAACAGCCTATTTCCCCATCTCAACAATGCGGGCATTATGCGCCATGCGGTCAAGAACAGCATTCACAAACCCGACATCACATCCGCATGCGTCGCTCAAAGCCGCATATTCACTGACCGCTGCACGGGCGGGAATATGCGGCATTGATCGCAATTCATAAGCCCCACATCGCAATACCGATAATTCAATCCGCGCCAAACGATCAAGCGACCATCCCTCGGCAAGCTGGGCTGCAATTGCCGCATCAATATCGACAACATCATGTTCAACACCGGCATAAAGCGCATTTAAATGCCCTTCATCCAGATCTTTGACCTTGAATGATTTTGCCGCATCGCCAGCATAATGCGCCAAGAATTGCGGTGCAAAATTGATTGCTGACTGACCGGTGATCAATGTTTGATAGATAATCTGAACGGCTGCGAGACGCGCCGCAGACCGGCGACGAACCGGAACCGCTTTTAATGTTTGTTTGTCATCGCTCATCAGATTAACCACAAAATTCCTGTTTTAGCGCTGCCATCGCCAGCGCCGCACGAGCGGCATCACCGCCCTTATCCTTGCGCGCTGCATCGGCACGTGCCCAAGCCTGATCTTCATTTTCAACGGTCAAAATACCATTTCCAATCGCCAATCCATCAGCCAGCGACAAATCCATCAATCCGCGCGCCGATTCATTGCAAACCGTATCATAATGGCTGGTCTCGCCGCGAATAACGCATCCAAGCGCAACATAGCCATCAAAATGCCGGTCACCAATCGACGCCATGGCGATCGCAGCCGGTATTTCAAGCGCACCAGGCACCGAAACACGGTCATAGCTTGCCCATACTGCCTCAAGCGCGGCAACGGCGCCTGCGGCCTGTGCGTCGGCGATCTCGCCATAGAAACGCGCCTCAACAATCAAAAAATGTCCAGCCATTATGTCTGCTCCTGATGAATGCGCTGCCAATCGGTGATTTCAAGGTCATATCCTTCAAGGCTCACCACATTTGGACGTGTGTCGGATAACAAGATCATCTTGCGAATACCAAGATCGGTCAGAATTTGCGCGCCAACACCATAATCGCGCAAATCGCGGTTGCCACCTGTATCACTTGTCATATTCAATTTCTGGCTAACCATTGATGAAAGGCTGGAAGCGATGGATTCGCGCAACACAACGATAACGCCGCATCCGGCTTTGGCAATTGCCGCCATTGCTGTTGCCAATTCGTCACCTGCCCGCTTTTCCGACACCGCGCCAAGAAGATCGGCCATCAGATCAAGCGCATGCATGCGAACCAAAACAGGATCACCAGCGCTAATGTCGCCTTTTACCAAGGCAATATGTTCGATATTCGAAACCGTATTGGCATAGATCACCATACGCCAGTCACCACCAATGCGTGTTGTGATTGCGCTTTCGACGGTGCGTTGAACAAGTGATTCATTGCGCCGCCGCCATGCAATCAGATCGGCAATTGATGCAATTTTCAGATCATGTTCTTTGGCAAAACCAATCAAATCGGTAAGACGCGCCATTTCGCCATCATCTTTCATGATTTCACAAATCACTCCAGACGGAATATCCGACCCGCAGGCACGCGCGATATCGACAACAGCTTCGGTATGGCCAGCGCGAACCAAAGTTCCACCATCGCGGGCAATCAATGGAAAGATATGACCAGGGGTGGTGATATCGCGTTCGCCACGATTTGGATCAATTGCGGTTTTGATGGTCAGGGCGCGATCTGCGGCCGAAATGCCGGTTGTTACGCCCTCACGCGCCTCGATTGAGATGGTAAAGGCGGTTTCATGCCGCGATTCATTGCGGCGTTCCATCATCGTCAGGCCAAGCTGTTCGGTGCGGATACGCGTCAAAGCAAGACAAATTAATCCACGGCCATATTTGGCCATGAAATTGATTGCATCTGCCGTCGCATATTCACCAATGACACATAGATCCCCTTCATTTTCGCGGTCTTCGTCATCAACAAGGATGAATAGCTTGCCTGCCTTGGCATCGGCAATCACCTCTTCAATTGTCGACAAACCATTGCGGCTTGGTAGTGTCATTGCATTAATCCTTATCAAACGCTGCAAGGCGGGCAACATAGCGCGCCAGCATATCAATTTCCATATTCATCTTTTGCCCGACCACAGCCTGTCCCCAACTGGTTACATCCCAGCTATGCCGGATTATATTGAGGCTGAACGCATTGCCCTTGACCGCATTGACCGTCAAGGACACACCGTCAAGCGCAACCGATCCTTTTGGTGCAACAAATTTGGCCAATGATTGCGGCGCCTCTAGCCAGACAACATGGCTGTCGCCAGCAAGTGTGATTGAAGTAATCTTCGCTAAACCGTCAACATGACCCGATACAATATGCCCGCCAAGCTCGTCGCCAAGGCAAAGCGCGCGTTCAAGATTAAGCCGATCACCCTGCTGCCAATTGCCAAGCGTTGTCACGGCCATGGTTTCAGCTGAAGCGGCCGCTTCAAACCAATGATCCTGCCGGTCAATCACAGTTAGGCAAATCCCCGAGCAGGCAATTGAGGCACCAATATCAATCGCGGCGCAATCCCACTCGCAGGAAATGCGCAATAGCCGATCGCCTTTATCGGTGATCGCCTCGACACGACCAATGGCTGTAATAATACCAGTAAACATGGTTTATGCCTTTGTTCTGCCAGTGTTGGCGTTGGATTTTTGCAAGATGATCAGGCGGTCACGGCCAATTGCCTGATAATGCGTCTGGATATATCTGTTTTCTGCCAAGATTGCCACTGCGTTGATTGTTTGAGATGTGAATTGCCCAACCGCTGGCAAGGCATCACCCCCCAAAATATGATCTGATTGTGTCCAGTAAATGCAATCAGCGGCATCAGCGGCCAAAAAGCTGGTGACAAGACCGGTACCAGCCTCGACAAGCGCATGATTGATTCCCCTCGCGCCCACATAGTGCAATGCCGCGCCAATATCAGGCCGCCCATCAGCATCATCGGGCAAAGGCACAATCACACATCCGGCATCGCCAAGCAGTTGGCGGCGCTGTTCAGGTGCCGCTTCACTACAAAATAGCGTCACCGGATAGGGGCTTTGCAAAACCGCTGCGGTGGTGGGAATACGCAAAAGCCGGTCAAAAATAAAAATGGGTGGGCTGTCATTTTCCAGCCCTTCATTACGACAATTTAACTGCGGATCATCGGCAAGAACAGTGCCGATACCGGTGATGATGGCATCGGCCTGACTGCGCACCAAATGTACATAGCGGCGCATTTTTGGGCCGGTTAACCAGCGTTTTTTACGGTCAGAAAGCGCAATTTTGCCATCAAGTGATGTTGCAATTTTAAGTGAACAATAAGGTTTATCATTATGAATTTTATAAATAAAATATTTTAATGATTCAATTGCCAGCGCCTCCTCAACACCAAGACAAACAATGATGCCTTTTTTGGCAATTTGCGCCAAACCATTGCCATTCACCCTCGGATCAGGATCTTGAAGCGCAACAACAAGACGCGCAATGCCAGCGGCGATCAGCGCATCGGCGCATGGCGGGGTTTTCCCATGATGGGCACAAGGTTCAAGCGTGACATAGGCGGTGCCACCTTGAAGGGCGATACGACCAGCATCATCAAGACTTGCCAGCGCTGCAGATTCGGCATGGGGAACGCCGCCTGCCCCTGTGTAGCCCGATGCCAGCAATTGCCCACCAGCCCCAATCAAAACACAGCCAACCGGCGGATTGACCCCGCTACGGCCAATGCCGCGCTTTGCCGCCATGATGGCAGCGCGCATCCATCTTGTATCTTCGGGGAAAACTGGATTTGACCGGAAATCCTGCGTCTTAGCCGCCTTACTCACCAAGCTCTTTTTCGACAAAGGCTTCAAAATCCTTGGCCTCTCGGAAGTTACGATATACTGACGCATAGCGGACATAGCCGACCTGATCCAGCTTGTACAATGCTGCCATCACCAATTCACCAACACGCGAACTTGGCACGTCGCCATCGGCATGGCTTTCTAGCTGACGGACGATATCATTGATCGCCATAGCGACGGCTTCGGCATCAACATCGCGTTTGCGAAGGGCAATATCGAATGACCGTTCCAGCTTTTCACGGTCAAAAATGGATTTACGACCATCACGTTTGACCAACGTTATTTCGCGGATTTGCACCCGTTCAAAGGTGGTGAATCTGGCGTCACATTTCCCGCACAAGCGCCGGCGTCGGATCGCCCCGCCATCTTCGGCAGGGCGTGAATCCTTTACCTGTGTATCTTCGTTACCGCAAAACGGACAAATCATCGTATCACACTACCCTAATTCGGAAATAGCAAACAACATCTGGTGTATGCGATAAGTGTACACACTATTGATAGATTGGGAAAGCCCGACATAATGTGCGCACTTCTTCACGTACACGCGCCTCAACCGCTTTGTTATCCTCGGCATTTTGCGCCAGCCCATCAAGAACATCACCGATCAGATGACCAATCTTCACAAATTCGTCATTGCCAAAGCCGCGTGTTGTTCCAGCAGGCGCGCCTAGACGAACGCCCGATGTCACTGCCGGTGGCTGCGGATCAAACGGAATGCCGTTTTTGTTACAGGTGATACCGGCATTCTCAAGCGATAGCTCGGTCACGTTACCGGTCAAACCCTTTGGCCGAAGATCGACAAGAACAACATGGGTATCAGTACCGCCTGAAACGATGGACACACCGCGCAAAATCAATGTTTCGGCAAGGATACGCGCATTGCTGACAACCATATTTGTATAGGCCTTGAATTCAGGGCGAAGCGCCTCGCCAAAGGCAACCGCCTTGCCAGCAATGGCATGCATCAATGGGCCGCCTTGCAAGCCAGGGAAAACGGCTGAATTGAATTTTTTGGCAAGTGCCTCATCATTGGTCAGGATCAAGCCGCCGCGTGACGCCCGCAATGTTTTGTGCGTGGTCGAGGTGACTACATGCGCATGCTCGATCGGGCTTGGATGCGCACCAGCGGCAACCAGACCCGAGATATGCGCCATATCAACCATGAAATAGGCACCAACCGAATCTGCAATCTTACGGAATGCGGCAAAATCCAATGTCCGCGGATAGGCCGATCCACCAGCAAGAATCATTTTGGGCTTATGCTCTAAGGCAAGCCGCTGTAATTCATCAAAATCCACCTGCGCCGTGGCTTCATCCACACCATATTGGATTGCATTGAACCATTTACCAGACAGATTTGGCGCGGCGCCATGTGTCAGATGACCACCCGCCGCCAATGACATGCCAAGAATGGTATCGCCCGGCTTAAGCAAGCTTAGGAAAACAGCTTGATTCGCTTGCGCGCCCGAATGCGGCTGCACATTGACAAAATTACAATTGAACAATTTCTTGGCGCGCTCGATTGCCAATGTTTCGATCACATCAACATGCTCGCAACCGCCGTAATAGCGACGGCCTGAATAGCCTTCGGCATATTTATTGGTCAGGACAGACCCTTGGGCTTCCATGACCGCGGTGCTGACAATGTTTTCCGAGGCAATCATTTCGATTTGATCTTGCTGGCGTACCAATTCATCACTGATCGCAGCAGCCACTTCAGGGTCGCTTTGCGCCAAAGTATTGCTGAAAAAACCGTCCATTTTCATCGCAGCTTGCGCATTACCAAATTCGTCCATCTTTCGTCTCCTCAAAAATATGCCTTACCACGGTCAAACCCATGACCCAAGCGGCATCAGTCTACTTTATAAACACATAAAACCGGCAATCACTATTGCAAGCCTATTCCAAGTCTAAACGATCATTACCAATCGCGGTTAATTTATCTACCCGCCGCTGATGACGACCACCTTCAAAGGCAGTGCCCAAAAACGCTTCAACACATGTAAGTGCTAATGCCCGATCAATCAACCGTTCGCCCAAAGCTAAAACATTCGCATCATTATGCTGGCGTGACAGGCTAGCCGCTTCGGCAGTACTGACAAGTGCCGCCCGCACCCATGAAAACCGGTTTACCCCAATCGAAATGCCGATACCGCTTCCACAAATGGCAATGCCACGCGCGGCTGTGTCATCCTTTAACGCCATCGCCAATTTGACACCATAATCAGGATAATCAACCGACTCACCCTGATCTGGCCCAAGGTCAACAATTTGATATCGAGCAGCATCGAGATGCGAACAAACAGCGGCTTTCAGCTCACATCCAGCATGGTCTGACGCCAGATAAATTGTTTCTTTTTGCATTATTCTGTTGTCCCTTCTGCCAACAGGCCAGCCGACAAAGTCAGCGTTTATACCATAATTGTCTGATAACATGGTTTTTTGGCCAAACACAAAGATAAACGAACTTCTGGCAAAAACTGCGTCCCTTAGCGCCGCTGAACAAACCAATTTTATTTCCGGCAAGGCTAATAGGCGAATTTTTGTCTGTTTTAAAGGATTTTCGTGAATTTTATGTCGACAAGCCGATGAAAGTTTCCTAACGTTTTTATAACAGGTTGCCAAGACCGGGTTTAGGGAGAGCAAACACTGGCATCAAGATCAGTGATTGAAAAAGGCAAGGCGTAAGCCTTGCTTTTCTTTTGGCCAAAATCTGGGGCATTATCTAGGTAAATTGGCAAATACCGCCGCCTTAACATGCCCGCCGCCTTTATAACGGCCAAGGCTTATAGCTGATCAAGCGACAGCAAGCCCGAATCAATCACCCAAAACACGATGGCAAATAAGATTGACGCAATAATCGTGGCAATCATCGCCTTGCGCCAAAGCATTGGTTTTTCTGGTGCTGATGTGGCATGGCCAATCTCAACCGAATCAGGCGTCTTCACGCCAAATGGCAAGGTCATAAAGAACACCCACCACCATAGCAGAATAAAAACCACGATTCCTGAAACAATATCCATCTAATGCGCCCCACTTTCGGTAACCTGTTCTAATTCGATAAGCGTGCCGTTAAAATCCTTTGGGTGCAAAAACAACACTGGATTGCCATGTGCACCAGTTTTCACATTGCCGTCACCAAGCACCCGCGCGCCCTTTGCCTCTAGCTTGGCGCTTGCTTGATCAATATCGTCGACCTCATAACAGATATGATGCATGCCACCATCAGGGTTACGCTTTAAGAATCCGGCAATTGGCGAGGCCTCGCCAAAAGGCTCCATCAATTCAACCTGACCATTGGCCGAGCGCACAAATACAATCCGCACGCCATGTTCAGGCAATGTTTGCGCTTGGCTAACCTCGGCGCCAAGCATATCGCGCCAATGTGCGGCCGCCACGTCAAGATCGGGAACGACAATCGCAATATGATTTATATTTCCAATCATGCTCGTAAATCCTCTTCGCCTACCCGCATGATATGAACCTGCGCGATTGGCCGCAAGCCGAACATTGACCGCGCAACCCGCCGCATGGCCTGCGAAACAACATCTTCAACCGATGCATCATTGCGCCGTGCTGTTTTGCCCAGAATTTCAATCGCATCTTCAACCGCAATCGACGCCGCCGCAACATAGTCGCCTGCGACATCACCATCACCAAGGCCGCTTTGCGCAATGCTTGGCACGGTGCAAAGCGCCCCTGCCTTGTTCAAGATCACCGAAGCGGTAACAACACCATTCCATAGCATCCGCCGCCTTGCCCGCATCATATCAGCCTGCAATTCGATGATATTGCCCTTTTCGGCGGTCAAAGCCCCGGTATGAACATGATCAATGATGCCAGCCCTATCGCCATTCAACCGGATCACCACACCATTATCAGGAAGGATTGTTTGCGAAACCTGACAGGAGTCAGCCAAGGCCGCATGCGCCAGCAAATGCCGCGCGGTTCCGTGAACTGGAATGGCGATTTTCGGCCGGATCAGACCATACATTTCGATCATTTCATCGCGCGAAGGATGCCCCGACACATGAACCAGCGCGTCCTGATCGGTCACAAGGTGAATTTTGCGCCGGATTAGCACATCTTGAACCCGCGCAATGGCATTTTCATTCCCCGGAATTTGCCGTGATGAATAGATAACGGTATCACCCGCCTCAAGGCTGATGGATTCATGCGCCGCCGCGGCAATACGCGCCATGGCTGCACGCGGCTCGCCTTGGGTGCCGGTACAAACAATCACAATCGAATGGCGCGGCAATAAATCAACATCCCCTTCGGGTACCAGGTCTGGCAAATCGGCAAGATAACCAACCTCACGCGCGGCCGAAATCGCCCGATTAAGCGCCCGCCCGACAATTGCCACTGATCGGCCATTGGCTTTGGCCGCCTTGCAGATCGAGTCGATCCGGGCGACATTACTGGCAAAACAGGTGATGGCCACCCGTCCGGTTGCTTTGGCAATAGCCGCTGTTAATCCCGCCTTGGCGTCACTTTCAGATCCGGTGCGCCCGTCAACCATGGCATTGGTCGAATCCCCAACAAGTGCCAAGACCCCCTCATCACCAATGGCGGCAAGACGCGGTGCGTCAGTATCGGTACCAAGAACCGGCGTTTTGTCGAATTTCCAGTCGCCTGTATGAAAAATTGTGCCAGCGTCGGTGCGGATGGCAAGCGCTGCCGGATCTGGAATTGAATGGTTTAACGCCACCATTTCAATCTCAAATGCGCCAAGTTTAAACGGCGCATTCATGCCAATTTCATGAAGCTTTATGTCAAAATCACCGCGTGACTCGGCAAGCTTGCGCCGCAATAGCGCAAGGGTAAAGGCGCTGCCATAGATTGGGCAACCAAGTTGGCTCCATAGATAGGGGATTGCGCCTATATGATCTTCATGGCCATGGGTCAGCACAAGACCAGCCAATTTATCGCGCCGGTCGGCAATGAATTTCAAATCAGGAAGAATAACATCAACACCAGGGGTGCTTTCATCAGGAAAGGAAATGCCAAGATCAACCATGATCCAGCTGTCTTGATAATGGTAAAGATTGACATTCATGCCAATCTCGCCAGATCCGCCTAAGGGCGCAAACAGCAGATCATCTTTTGCATAATTCATAAACAGGGCCTTACTTTTATTTTACGAGTTTGGTTTATCTTCAGTCTTATTTGGGTTCAGTTTTATTTTGGGCGTGAATGCGAACCAACCCTTTAAGGGTAAGATCGGGATCAACGATTGATATCGCTTTGACATGTTCAGCGAATAACGGCGCTAGACCGCCAGTGGCAATAGCAGGTAGATCCTTACCATGATCACGGCGCAACCGCTCGATTAATCCTTCGACCATGCTGACATATCCCCAAAAAATGCCTGAATGCATGGCACTAACCGTATCTTTTCCCAGAACCGGCATATCATCCGCCCAAGGTTCAACCGCAAGGCGCGGCAAACGCGCCGCCGCCATATAGAGCGCCTCAACTGACAAATTAACCCCGGGCGCAATTATGCCGCCTTGATAGGCACCGCCCTTGCCGATCAGGTCAAATGTTGTTGCTGTGCCGAAATCAAGAATGATCGCTGGCAAATCATGAAAGTCACGCGCCGCCACGGCATTGACAAGACGGTCAGCACCAGCCTGATCGGGCCGGTCAATATGAATATCAATGCCAAGATCAATGTCGCTGTCACCAACGACCTGCGGCACGATGCCAAAGCCGCGCGATGCCAGATTGATCAATTTTGGCTGCACCTCAGGCACAACACTGGCAATGATCATGTCGGTAACTTCATCAACCGCTAGTGATTTGAGAGTCATCAGCTGGGCTAACCAGACAAGATATTCATCCGCGCTGCGCTTGGGATCTGTGCTGATCCGCCAATTTGCCCGCTGGATATCGCCATCATAAAGGGCAAACACAATATTGGTATTGCCGCAATCTACTGCCAAAAGCATTGGTTAACTGCCCAAAAGTTTTACGTCACCTGTAGTGATATGGCGCGTCTGACCTGAATCATCAAGCAAAAGCATCGTGCCGTCCATGCCAAGATCGTGAAAAACCCCCGAAAGCGCCTTTGTAGCGCACTGAACGGCAACGCGCTGACCCAAAAACAGCGCGTTTTCCAGCCATGCATCACGAATTGGGCCAAAACCCGATTGGCAGAACCGATCATTCCAGAATTCCAGCCGATCAAGATAGGCGGTGGCAAGATCATAAGGTTGCGGCAAATCGCCAGCGCCATCAGGCCAGATATCAGCAAGCGCAATCGGTGCAATATTCTGCGACCCAATCTGCCCGACTGGCGCGATGTTAATCCCGCTTCCGACAATCAGCGCCTCGCCTTCAACCTCAAGCAGGATACCCGAAATCTTGCCGCCCGCGACAATCACATCATTTGGCCATTTCAAACCCGTTTGCGGCATTTCAGCCGATGATAAATGCGTGGCAAGCTGGCCACGCACCGACTCTAAAACAGCTAGTGACGCGGCAAATGACAAAGCAAACCACTGATCAACTGGCACGCTGGGGCGAAGCAGAATCGATAGATACATGCCGCCTTTTTGCGAGTCCCAATGACGGCCATGCCGGCCGCGCCCTGCGGTCTGTTCAATGGCCAGAAACGCATGTCCCGACGCCACCCCATTGGCCGCGGCTCGTTTGGCAAGATCAGATGTTGATGTTGCGCTTTGTTCAGTTGCAATCGACCAATTGAGCGGTTCTGTCATAAGAACCTAAAACTGGGTCATCAGGGCTGTTGCCGCCACATTCGCCGCGTCGAGCAACGGGCTAAGCCCAAGGAAAAACAGCAAAATCACCGCAGTGGAAACACCAAGAACCGTTTTATTGGCAGTCGGCATATCGGTATCAAGAGGCTCGTCGGTTTCTTCAAAATACATGGTCTTAATGATCCGCAAATAATAGAAGGCACCAACCACGCTCATCACAACACCAATAACGGCAAGCGGAACAAGCCCAGCATTGACCGCCGCCAGAAACACATACCATTTCCCAAAGAAACCAGCCAAAGGCGGAATCCCGGCCATTGAAAACATCATGATCATCAGGCCAAGCGCGAGCATCGGATGAGTTCGTGACAAACCCTGTAAATCTGCAATCCGTGTTGCCGATTGCCCATCACGCCGCATCAGCAGAATAATTGCAAAACTGCCAGCGCCCATAAAGATGTAACCGGTCATGTAAATCAGCACGCTTAGCGCACCTTGATGGCTGCCAGCAGCCAATCCGGCAAGCGCATATCCCATATGGGCAATCGATGAATAGGCCATCATGCGTTTGATATCGCGCTGCATAATCGCCCCAAGCGCACCAACAATCATTGATGCAATCGATAATGCAATCAAAACCTGTGACCATTCGACCTCAATCGCGCCAAAGGCACCATAGGTCAGCCGCATCATCAGCGCCATTGCCGCCACTTTTGGCGCAATCGCAAACAATGCTGTTACCGGACTTGGCGAGCCTTCATAAACATCAGGTGTCCACATATGGAACGGCGCGGCAGAAATCTTAAACGCGATGCCCGAAACCATAAAGACCATGCCAACAATAAAGGCCAGTGGCAATTGATCGACGGATACTGCCGCGGCAATGCCGGAAAAGCTGGTGGTGCCAGCAAAGCCATAGACGAGCGACGCGCCATAAAGAAGCATGCCTGATGACAAGGCACCAAGCAGAAAATATTTCAATCCAGCCTCGGATGAACGCAATGAATTAGTGCGCATCGCAGCCACCACATAAAGTGGCAATGACTGTAGTTCAACCGCCATGTAAAGCGACATCAGATCATTGGCTGAAATCATCAGCATCATGCCAACAAGTGCCAGCACAACAAGAAGCGCAAATTCAGGCTTGTTGATATCATCCTTGGCAAGCGGCGTAATCGACATATACAGCGCGCCAAAAGTGCCAAGAAGAACCAGAATTTTCATATAGCTGGCAAAGCTGTCAGCCTTGAACATGCCGCCAAAGGCGGTTGCATCAGCCGCCGTTCCCGACCATATCAACATCAGTGCCAGCACAATGCCGCCAAGGGCGATGCGCGTTACACGCTTCGCATTTTGGGCTCCCTCGCCGCCATACGCCGCGACAAGAACTAGAACAAGCGCCAAGGTCGCCAGAATCATTTCAGGCAAGGCAGGCAGGATATCAGCTAGATCAAAAATCATTTTATGTCCTCAGAAAACCTTAATTTTCTGCCAGTAATGACAAACCACTTGCCGACAGACCATCCAGCACAAACTGGATCGACACGGCCATCACATCCAAAAGCGCCATCGGATAAACCCCGAACAGTAACACCAGAAAGGTCAATGGCAGAAAAATCGAAAATTCGCGCATCTGCATTGGTTCCATCGCCTTGACCTGATCATTGACAATGGCACCAAACATCACGCGCCGATAAAGCCACAGCATATAGGTTGCGCCAAGAACAAGACCGGTTGCGGTAAAGAAGGCAACCCAACTGCTGGCATGCCATGCGCCAACCAGCACCAGCATTTCACCAACAAAACCACTGGTTCCGGGCAGGCCAACCGATGCCAGCATCATAAACATGAAAAACACGGCATAGCGCGGCATCACGGCCGCCACACCGCCATAGGCGTTGATTTCTCGCGTATGAAGCCGGTCATAGACAACGCCAACGCTAAAGAACAAGGCGGCTGAAACCAAACCATGGCTGATCATCTGGAACATCGCACCAGCAATGCCCTGTTCGGTCATGGTGAAAATGCCAATCGTCACAAACCCCATATGCGCAACCGATGAATAGGCAATCATCTTTTTCATATCTGATTGCGCCAACGCCACCAGCGATGTGTAAATCACCGCAATGATTGATAGCGTAAAGATCAAAGGTGCGAAAAATTCAGACGCCAGCGGAAACATCGGCAATGAAAAGCGCAAAAATCCATAGCCGCCCATTTTCAACAAAACACCTGCCAGAATCATCGATCCTGCGGTTGGTGCCTCGACATGCGCATCGGGAAGCCATGTATGCACAGGCCACATTGGCACCTTTACCGCGAATGACGCGAGGAACCCAAGGAACAGCCATGTCTGCATTGATTCGGCAAATTGATGCGCGGTCAGCGCCGGAATGTCGGTGGTACCAGCATCGATATACATCGCTAGCATACAAACCAGCATCAGCACCGAACCAAGAAGCGTATATAAAAAGAATTTAAACGCGGCATAAACGCGGCGCGGCCCACCCCAAATACCAATGATCAGGAACATCGGGATCAGAACCGCCTCGAAAAAAAGATAGAACATCAACATGTCGAGCGAGACAAACATGCCAACCATCATGGTTTCCAGCACCAAGAACGCGATCATATATTCACGAACACGATGCGTAATGGCGCGCCAGCTTGCCAAAATCGACAGGGGTGTCAAAAGCGTGCTTAGCAAAACAAACGGCATTGAAATACCGTCAACACCCATATGATAGCCAATGCCAGTACCAGCAAGCCAAACGGCTTTTTCTTCAAATTGATAGCCGGTTACGCTACTATCAAACCCGATCAGCAATGGCAATGAGACCAAAAAGGTAAAGCCCGAAACCCACATCGCAACAAAGCGTGAATTCTGCGCTAAAGCCTTTTCATCACCCTTGATCAATAGCAAGAACAACACACCAGCCAGCGGCAGAAAGGTGACAATAGATAGGATAGGCCAGTTATCAATCATTGCCTAAGCCCCATTAAAGCGTAAATAATACCAGCTAACCAGAACGACAACGCCAATCAGCATGGCAAAGGCGTAATGGAACACAAAGCCGGTTTGCACCCGCGAACACATACCCGACAAGCGGTAAATGAATGCCGACATGCCGTCAGGGCCAAAGCCGTCAATCGTGTCGCGATCACCGCGCTGCCATAAATAGGCACCAAACCGCACCGCAGGGCGAACAAAGATCGCGTCATACAGCTCGTCAAAATACCATTTATTGTAAAACAGTAGGTAGATCGGGTAAAAGATCGCCGCAATGCGCGCTGGCAATGAAGTCCAGTAAGCATAAAACAGAACCGCCAGCGCGACCCCGCTTGATGCTAGAACAATTGGCAAAAGCCTGACCCATGTTGGCACATGATGCGCATCTTCCATTGCCGTATGTGTTGGCAGAATGAAAATTGACGCGCCCCAGAATTGTTTCATGTCATGGCCAACAAATAATTCATAGCCAAGCCAACCGGCAAACACCGCACCAATCGCCAAAACCAGCAATGGCAGAGTCATAACTTTTGGTGATTCATGAACATGTGACATCACTTGCGCACTGGCACGCGGCGCACCATGAAACGCCATAATCAGCAAACGCCAGCTATAGAAAGCCGTCAAAAAGGCGGCAAGACAACCAAGCCAGAAAGCCATGCTGCCAACCCCGCTCTGCGCGGCATAGGCGGCTTCGAGGATCATGTCTTTTGAATAGTAACCGGCAAAGAACGGAAAGCCAGCCAGTGCCAATGAGCCAATCCACATCATCGCATAGGTAACCGGCACTTTTTTCCAAATCCCGCCCATATTGCGAAGATCCTGCTCATCTGACATGGCATGAATAACCGAACCCGCACCAAGAAACAGCAATGCTTTGAAAAATGCGTGTGTTGTCAGATGGAACATCGCTGCCGGATAGGCCGAAACGCCAGCCGCAAAAAACATATAGCCAAGTTGCGAGCAGGTTGAATAGGCAATAACACGTTTGATATCGAATTGGGTCATGCCAACCGTTGCCGCGAAAATAGCGGTCAAAGCACCGATCACAGTGATAACATCCAGCGCAAACGGCGCATATTCCAGCATTGGCGACAAACGGCAGATCATAAAGACGCCAGCCGTCACCATTGTCGCCGCATGAATCAGCGCAGAAACAGGTGTTGGCCCCTCCATCGCATCGGGAAGCCAAGTATGAAGGCCAAGCTGGGCTGATTTGCCCATCGCGCCAATGAATAAAAGAATACCAGCAACTTCAAGCGCTGGAAGGCGATAGCCAAGAAAATTGATGTCGGTTAAGGCAATCACGCTGGATTGCGCAAAAATCACATCAAACTGAACCGAACCAAACAGCGCATAAACCGCCAAAATACCAAGCGCAAACCCAAAGTCACCAACACGGTTCACAACAAAGGCTTTCATTGCCGCGCTATGGGCAGAGTCCTTTTTGTACCAAAAACCAATCAGCAAATAAGAGGCAACACCCACACCTTCCCAGCCAAAGAACATCTGTACAAGATTGTCAGCCGTTACCAGCATCAACATGGCAAAGGTAAATAGGCTTAGATACGCCATAAAACGTGCCCGCGCATTGTCATGCGACATATAGCCAATCGAATAAATATGAACCATTGAGGAAACGCCGGTCACAACGATCAGCATGACCGCGGTCAGAGTGTCAAACCGCAGGCTCCAATTGGCAACAAAGCTACCTGATGAAATCCACCGCGCCAGATTGACCGTTTCCGGCTGCCCGCCAATCGCGACATTGGCAAAAGCAATAATCGAAAATAGCAAAGACAGCAAAAGGCCTGAAACCGTGATGATTTCAGCTGCACGATCGCGATTGCTAAGACTTAGCAAGCC
This sequence comes from uncultured Candidatus Puniceispirillum sp., assembly GCA_905182545.1. Taxonomy (GTDB): domain Bacteria; phylum Pseudomonadota; class Alphaproteobacteria; order Puniceispirillales; family Puniceispirillaceae; genus UBA3439. The sequence goes on along the minus strand of CAJJBY010000006.1, from coordinate 99,347 downwards.
CGCAATCACGGCCCCTAACAGGGGAAGAAAAACGATGAGCGAATACATGAACTGCTCTACCCCTTCAAAATATTCACATCTTCAACCGCGATGGAACCACGGTTGCGGAAAAATACAACCAGAATAGCAAGGCCAATCGCCGCTTCGGCTGCGGCAACAGTCAAAATAAACAACGAGAAAATCTGGCCTTCAAGATTGCCACTATAGGCCGAGAAAGCGACCATATTGATATTTACCGCCAACAGCATCAATTCGATTGACATCAAAATGGTGATCACGTTTTTCCGGTTTAGAAAAATACCGAAAATACCAAGCGCAAACAGCATGGCTGATACAGCCAGATAATGATTTAGCGTTAATTCCAACATTGCGCCAACCCTCTATTTATCATCAACACTGCCAGCGGCAGCATTGTCTTTAGCTTTGGTCTTATCCGATGGCATTTTGACAATTTCCATCACATCTTCGCGGCGACGGCTATTCTGCGCGGCAATCGATTGCCGCCGAACCCCAACGCGTTTGCGCATGGTCAATGAAATTGCACCAATCATCGCTACCAGCAGGATCAGGCCTGAAATCTGAAACAAAAAGGCATATTTTGTGTAAAGCACGCCGCCAAGCTGGGTGGTATTGGGAATTTCTGAGGCGACTGGCAGGCTGGCCTTGGAAAAGGCATCGCCATACATTGCCGCAACCAATTCAAAAACCAGAATACCGCCAACAATCAGCCCAAGGGGAAGATATTTTTGAAAGCCAGCACGCATTTCAGCAAAGTTGATATCCAGCATCATCACGACAAACAGGAATAAAACCGCCACCGCACCGACATAGACAACAACAAGCAGCATCGCCAGAAATTCGGCACCAATCAGCACAAACATACCTGCCGCATTGAAAAAGGCAAGGATCAGAAACAACACTGAATAGACAGGGTTGCGCGACACCACCACCATAAAGCCACTAGCGAGCATCACCCCGGCAAACAGGTAAAAGAACAAAGCTTCAATCATTGTATGGCTGTCTTTCTTTTGTCATCGATGCGCCGTATCGTTGCGCCTAACGCCATTTCGCGTCTGCAGCAAGGTTACGGGCAATTTCGGTTTCCCAACGGTCGCCATTCGCCAAAAGCTTGTCTTTATCGTAATACAGCTCTTCACGGGTTTCGGTGGCAAATTCAAAATTTGGGCCTTCAACAATCGCATCTACCGGACAGGCTTCCTGACAAAAGCCGCAATAGATACATTTGGTCATGTCGATATCATACCGTGTGGTACGGCGGCTGCCATCATCGCGTGGTTCGGCTTCGATGGTAATGGCCTGCGCTGGACAAACAGCTTCGCATAGCTTGCAGGCGATACAGCGTTCCTCGCCATTCGGATAACGGCGCAACGCATGCTCACCACGGAAACGCGGTGACAGGCTGCCCTTTTCATAAGGGTAATTGATCGTGACCTTTGGCTTGAAGAAATATTTCAAGGTCAAGAACATGCCCTTGCCAAGCTCAAGAAGCAAAAACGAGCGAACTGCATTTACCAAAGCGGACATTCGTATTTCTCCTTAACCCAAAGTCACAGCTGGCAGACGATCGGTCACCAGCAGGAAACCGGCCGTCAGCACAACATAGATCAGCGAGAATGGTAAAAAGATCTTCCATCCAAGACGCATAAGCTGGTCATAGCGGTAACGCGGCGTTGTTGCCCGCACCCACAAGAACACAAACAATACCAGCATGATCTTGATGATAAACCAAAGCGGCCCCGGAATGATATTCAGCGGCCATATATCAAATGGCGGCAACCATCCACCAAGGAACAAAACAACTGTCATGCTGCTCATCAGGATCATATTTGCATATTCACCAAGGAAAAACAGCGCAAATGACATTGATGAATATTCGACAAAATAACCAGCAACCAATTCAGATTCGCCTTCCGGCAAATCAAATGGCGCACGATTGGTTTCAGCAAGTGTCGAGATAAAGAACACAACAAACATCGGCAATAATGGCAAAGCAAACCACATTCCGCGCTGCGCCTCGACAATAGCGCTCAAATTCAATGATCCGGCACATAAAAGAACATTGATGATGACCAGACCCATCGAGACTTCATAAGACACCATCTGTGCGGCCGACCGTAACGCTCCCAAAAACGCATATTTGGAATTACTGGCCCATCCCGCCATGATCACGCCGTAAACGCCAAGCGATGAAATGGCAAACAGATATAAAATACCAACATTGATATCCGCAATCACCAGATCTTCGCCAAAAGGAATCACCGCCCATGCGACCAAAGACAGAATAAAGGTCAACATCGGCGCGATCATAAAGACCACCTTATTGGCACCAGCAGGCATGATGGTTTCTTTTGCCATCAGCTTTAGCGCATCGGCAAAAGGCTGGAACAGACCAAATGGGCCAACCACATTCGGCCCTTTGCGAAGCTGCATAAAGCCAATAACGCGGCGTTCGGCAAGCGTAAGATAGGCAACAGCAATCAATAGCGGCCCAATCACAACCATAATCTTGGCAACAATCCAGCCAAGTTCCAGAATCCAGTCCTGTGTCAAAAATTCAATCATGGCCGTCACTCCGCTGCAACCGCGGCGCCGTGATCGGCGCTGCTGGCACGGACACATTCCGCCATTGTTTCTGACGCACGGCTTATCGCGCAGGTCATATAGAAATTATCAAATGCCTGTCTAATCGGCTCGGCTGATAATTTTGCACGCCCACCAAACGAGGCCCATTTCGCCGGTGCAATCGCATCAGCATCGGCAAAATGTGGATGATCTGCGCACAAGGCTTCGCGCAATTCGGCAAGCGTATCAAATCCGATTGATTTTCCAACAGCACCCGAAACAGCGCGGATGATGGTCCAATCTTCACGCGCATCACCTGGCGGGAACGCGGCGCGGGTTGCATATTGAACACGACCTTCGGTGTTGACATAAATACCGTCTTTTTCGGTATAGGCCGCCCCCGGAAGCACCAGGTCAGCATGATGGGCACCAGAATCACCATGATGCCCCTGATACACAACAAAACTAGATGCAAATGGCTCAAAATCAATTTCATCAGCGCCAAGCAACCATAAAAGGTCAAGCTTGCCAGCCTTGGCCGCTTTGCCCATCGCCGCAATATCCATGCCGCCACGCGAAGGTACAAAGCCAAGATCAAGACCGCCAACACGCGCCGCTGCGTTATGCAAAACGTTAAAGCCGTTCCATTCTTTTGTGACAACGCCATAGCTTTCGGCAATTTGACGTGCCTTGCCAAGCATTGCCGCACCATCAGCCCGCGCCAAAGCCCCCATGCCAATAATGATCATTGGCCGTTTGGCTTTTTTCAATTTAGCGGCAAATTTATGAGTTCCATCGGCAAGCGTATCCAGAATTGCCGGATCTTGTCCAAGGAAATCAGCATCATAAGTCAAATCTACCTTTGGCCCAACAACCGCGACTGGCATCCGGCTAGACAGCCAGTTGCGGCGGATACGCGCATTCAGAACGGCCGCTTCAATGCGGGGGTTGCTGCCAATAATCAGCACAGCATCAGCATCATCAATGCCAGCGATTGTCGAATTGAACAAATAGCCAGCACGGTTACCGCCAATCTTGGCGCCGTCTTGACGGCAATCAAGATTTGGACTGCCAAGGCGTGTCATCAGGCTTTTCAGCGCATAGAGTGATTCGGCATCGGCCTGATTACCGGCAATGGCACCAATCGCATTGGGTTTGGCCTTGCGAAGCGCGGTTGCAAGGCTTTTCAATGCCTCATCCCAGCTTACCGGATGCAATCTGCCATCACGGCCACGCGCATAGGGCTTGTCGAGACGTTGTCGACGAAGACCATCAATGGCATAGCGGGTTTTGTCAGAAATCCATTCTTCATTGATATCTTCGTTAAGCCGCGGCAACACCCGCATGACCTGCGCACCGCGCGCATCAACCCGGATATTGCTGCCAAGTGCATCCATCACATCAATGGTTTCAACCTTGTTTAATTCCCACGGACGAGCCGCAAAGGCATAAGGGCGCGACGTCAAAGCGCCAACCGGACAAAGATCAATAACATTGGCCGACAATTCAGATGCCAGTGTTTTTTCAAGATAGGTGGTGATTTCCATCGACTCGCCACGGCCAATCGCGCCAAGTTCAGGCACACCAGCAACCTCGGTCGCAAAGCGGACACAGCGCGTGCAATGGATACAGCGGGTCATCACTGTGCTGATCAATGGCCCCATATGTTTATTATCAACAGCGCGTTTATTCTCAGAAAAGCGTGATCCATCAAGTCCATAGCCCATTGCCTGATCCTGCAAATCACATTCGCCACCCTGATCGCAGATTGGGCAATCCAGCGGGTGATTGATCAAAAGAAATTCCATCACCCCTTCACGCGCCTTTTTTACCCGATCGGTATCGGTGCGGATAACCATGCCGTCACCGGCGGGCATGGCGCAGGACGCAATCGGCTTTGGCGCGCGTTCCATATCGACAAGACACATCCGGCAATTGCCAGCAATCGACAAGCGGTCGTGATAGCAAAAGCGCGGAATTTCAACACCGGCCGCCTCGCATGCATGAAGCACGGTTGACCCGTCTTCGACTTCCACTTCAACATCATTTACCGTCAGCTTTGGCATGGTGCTGTCCGCTTCCTATTCTGCCGCATTCACAGCATCAACCGCATGGCGCGCTGCAATCCGTCGTTCGATTTCGGGCCGGAAATGTTTGATAAGCCCCTGAATTGGCCATGCCGCAGCATCACCAAGCGCACAAATTGTATGACCTTCGATTTGGCGTGTTACCTGTTCAAGCGTGTCAATTTCATGGCTTTCCGCCTCACCGCGAACAAGCCGTTCCATCATCCGCCACATCCAACCAGTGCCTTCACGGCATGGCGTGCATTGGCCACAAGATTCATGCTTGTAGAAATAAGATAGCCGCGAAATCGCCTTAACCACATCGGTGCTTTTATCCATCACGATGATGCCCGCAGTGCCAAGCCCTGTTCCGGCATTGCGAAGCGCGTCAAAATCCATGGTGATATCGGCGCATACGTCTTTTGGCATCAATGGTGTTGATGATCCACCCGGAATGACCGCAAGCAGATTATCCCAGCCACCGCGAACCCCGCCTGCATGCTTTTCCAGCAATTCACGAAGCGGAATGCCCATTTCTTCTTCGACATTACATGGGTTATTCACATGACCCGAAATGCAGAATAATTTTGTGCCTGTGTTATTTTCCTTGCCAAGACCGGCAAACCAATCGGCACCACGACGCAAGATGGTTGGGGCAACAGCAATCGATTCAACATTATTCACCGTTGTCGGGCATCCATAAAGACCAACACCGGCTGGGAATGGCGGTTTTAGCCGTGGCTGGCCTTTCCGGCCTTCCAATGATTCCAATAGTGCGGTTTCTTCGCCGCAGATATAAGCCCCTGCACCGCGATGCAGATAAATATCAAATGCCCAACCTGATTTTGCCGCATCTTTGCCAAGCAGGCCAGCATCATAAGCCTCGTTAATCTCGGCTTGAAGGCGGCGTGCCTCATTCACAAATTCGCCGCGGATATAGATATAGGCCGCATGCGCCCGCATCGCAAAACCGGCAATAACACACCCTTCAAGCAATTTATGCGGCTCATGACGGATGATATCACGATCCTTACATGTGCCCGGCTCGGACTCATCGGCATTCACCACCAGATAATGCGGACGGTCTTTGACCTCTTTTGGCATGAATGACCATTTCAACCCTGTCGGGAATCCAGCGCCGCCGCGCCCACGAAGGCCCGATGCCTTCATTCGCTCGATAATTTCATCATGGCCAAGCGCCAACAGCTTTGCGGTTTTATCCCAGTCGCCGCGTGCCTTTGCGCCCTTTAAACCAGCGTCACCCCAGCCATAGATATTGGTAAAAATACGGTCTGCATCATTAAGCATTGGCTTGGCTCCGCTTTTTGGTTGCGCCAGTTGCCGCTTTGCCTGGTTTTCCGGCTGCCAGCGTTGTTGCACCGGTTGTCGGCTCGGATCCAGACCGGCCAAGAACCGATCCAACCGCCAATGGCGCATCCGTCTCAAGCGAGCAGAGAAGCGCACCGGTGGATTGATAATCAAGATCTTCGTAGAAATCGTCATTCACTTGCAGGATTGGCGCATTCACGCACGCCCCAAGACATTCAACCTCAAGAAGCGAGAACCGCCCGCAAGCCGAGGTTTGCCCTGATGAAATTTGGTAACGGTCTTTGATGGCCCGCATCATTTCATCTGATCCGCGCAACCAACAAGGTGTTGTTGTGCAGGCCTGTAGGAAATATTTTCCAACCGGCTTTAGATTGAACATGGTGTAAAAAGTTGCCACTTCAAGAACGCGAATCTCTGCCATGTCCAGCTTGGCTGCGATCAGTTCAATCGCCTTCATCGGAATCCAGTTTTCATGCTGGCGTTGCGCCAGATCAAGAAGCGGCATCACCGCGCTGGCCTGACGACCTTTTGGATATTTTGCAACAATCCGCTTGATTTCAGCTTCATTCTGCCTTGGAAAAGGCAAAGCTGTCAGGCTGATCACTGGCAATGCGGTCTTCAATACTCATCGGTCAATCTCACCAAAAACAATATCAAGCGATCCAATAATCGCCACTGAATCGGCCAGCATATGACCGCGCGACAAATGATCTACCGCTGCCATGAAATAAAACCCCGGTGCGCGGATTTTGCACCGATAGGGCTTATTTGTGCCATCCGACACCAAAAACACGCCAAATTCGCCCTTTGGCGCTTCAACAGCGGTATAGCTTTCGCCCTCAGGAACATGGAACCCTTCGGTGTAAAGCTTGAAATGATGAATCAAGGCTTCCATCGATTGTTTCATCTCACCACGTTGTGGCGGCGTCACCTTATGATCGGGCGCCATTACCGGCCCGCTTGGCATATTGGCAATGGCCTGCTCGATGATACGCAGTGACTGGCGCATTTCCTCGACACGGATTAGATACCGCGCATAGCAATCACCGGTTTTGCCGATGGGAATGTCGAAATCCATTTCATCATAGACATCATACGGCTGATTTTTGCGCAAATCCCACGCAACACCCGATCCGCGGAGACAAGGGCCAGTCATGCCAAGCGACAAGGCGTCTTCTTCACTGATCACGCCAATATCAACCGTACGCTGTTTAAAGATTCGGTTTTCGCTAAGCAGGGTTTCCATATCCTGAATGAAGGCCGGAAATGTTTTGGTCCAGTTATTGATGTCGCGAAGCAAATCATCGGGCAAATCTTGATGCACACCACCCGGGCGGAAATAGGCAGCGTGAAGCCGCGCGCCACATGCGCGCTCGTAGAACCCCATCAAATGTTCGCGCTCTTCAAAGCCCCACAAAAGCGGCGTCATCGCCCCAACATCAATGGCAAAGGTGGTCAGATTCAAAAGATGGTTCAAAATCCGGCCAATTTCGCAATAAAGAACACGGATATATTGCGCCCGCCGTGGCACCTTGATGCCAAGCGCCTTTTCAATCGACAATGCCCAAGCATGTTCCTGATTCATTGGCGATACATAATCTAGGCGATCAAAATAAGGCAAAGCCTGAAGATAGGTTTTATGTTCGATCAGCTTTTCAGTACCACGATGCAAAAGCCCAATATGGGGGTCGGCGCGTTCGATCACCTCGCCATCCATTTCCAGCACAAGCCGCAAAACGCCATGCGCCGCCGGATGCTGCGGGCCAAAATTCATCGTAATCGGTTTGATCTGCATCTCTGCCATGTTTGTCTCTTTACGCCCTATTTTGCCGTTTTGTCGGGATCAGCTTTGGCAGCACTGCCGCCAAGCTCGTTATGCATCCCTTCCCACGGGCTAAGGAAATCAAAATCGCGGAATTCTTGAACCAGATGCACCGGCTCGTTAATGACGCGGCGCTGCGTGTCATCATAACGAACCTCGACATGACCAGTCAGCGGGAAATCCTTGCGAAGCGGATGCCCCTCAAAACCATAATCGGTCAGCAGGCGGCGCAAATCCGGATGGCCGGAAAAGAAAATTCCAAACATGTCCCAGACTTCGCGTTCAGCCCAATTTGCCGCCATGAACACGCCGGTGACTGACGGAACGGTCTGGCCTTCACTCACCGTCGCAACAATCCGAAGCCGCATGTTGTTGCTCATCGATAACATTTGATAAACAACATCAAACCGGTTTTTGCGTTCGGGATAGTCAACCGCTGTCAGATCAATAAGCTGGGTAAAGGCGGCCTGCCGGTCATCGCGCACCAACATCAATAGCTGCACCACATTACCAGCATTCACCTGCAATTCAATTTCACCGTGAATAATGCCCGATGACAGCACAATCCCCTGCCCGATTTCGCGCAAATGATCGGCCATTATCTGCAAAGGCGACTCGCTGGCAATGCCAGCTTCGTCAATCAGGTCATTTTCATTCATTGCAGCGCCCTCTCAAGGCTAGCTAACATAAGGAAACGGCGAGGTTATTGGCCTAGCTGCGGGCAATCGTAGCGGTGCGACGGATTTTCTTTTGCAATTGCAAAAGACCGTAAATCAACGCTTCGGCCGTTGGCGGACAACCCGGCACATAGACATCAACCAGGAACAATGCGATCACACCCGCGAACAACAGCGTAGGAATAATGATAATAGCCGCCACCATTGGCGCATGACCCCATCGACAGAACCCAACGCGGTTCTGGCATCTGGTCATAAACACGGCGCAAAGCAGGTGCCATCTTGTTGGTCAGAGTACCAGCAACAATCATCACATCTGACTGGCGTGGGCTCGGCCGGAACAGCATACCATAACGGTCCATATCATACCGGCTGGCGGCTGAATGCATCATTTCAACAGCGCAACAAGCCAGACCAAAGGTCATTGGCCATAGCGAGCCTGATCGCGCCCAATTGAACAATTTATCAGCCTTGGCGATGACAAAACCGCGATTGGTGATTTCGTCACCAACAGCGCGCAAAATAGCGTCCTGATCGGCGCCCGGTGGTATTGGCGGTGCCAATGATGGATCCATCACTCCCATTCCAGCGCTCCTTTTTTCCATTCATAAATAAAGCCGATGGTCAAAACGACAAGAAACAGCATCATTGACCAGAAACCAAACAACCCAATGCCACCAAGCGAAACCGCCCAAGGGAACAGAAACGCCACCTCAAGATCAAAAATAATAAACAGAATGGCGACAAGATAAAACCGAACGTCAAATTGACGGCGCGAATCATCAAACGCGTCAAAGCCACATTCATAGGCGGTCATTTTTTCGCTGTCAGGCCGCTGATTACCAAACACAAAAGCGGTCAGCACAAAGGCAAGAGACAGCCCAAGTGCAATGGCGAAAAAGACCGCAATTGGCAGATATTCACCAAGAAACAAATCCAATGGGGGCTCCTGAACAGCAGGTCGGAAACTTACCTCAATTAGATAAGTCAGCGACGCCCTAATTGCAAGCTGCAAAGCGGAAAAATATCGGATTTAAGCCAAAATTCTGGGGATTGCAAAGCTTGGCTGGATACAGACCTGTGATGGATGGTTGCATCTCACATTGAAGATTGCCTAAGTTACTTTTAACCATCTTGGCAGGCCATACCATAAGACCTAATCTGTATCTGATCGCCAACAAGGATCGAGTGATGAACAATCAAGCCCCGCACAGCCCCATTCCGGACATGCCTTCCCTGCTCGGCTGGGGAGGTCTTATTCCCTTTGGGCTTGCCGCGGTTGGCACGCATAGCGGCGTTGACGCGCTGGTGCTTTATGGATTCATCGGCGGCACCACCTATGGTGCCATTATCCTCAGCTTTCTTGGCGCTGTTCATTGGGGATTGGCCATGCAGGACGATCGCAGCCCTTATTGGTATGTCTGGTCAATCACACCGGCACTTATGGGTTTTGCCACCCTGCTGATTTTTGACGCTAATCTGCGACTTCTTGCTTTGATGCCGTTATTTGCCCTGACTTGGTCGGTGGATCACCAATCCGCCAGTCGCGGGCTCATCCCCGCTTGGTATATGCGGCTTCGAACCATTTTGACCATCGGCGCAGTGACTAGCCTAGCGGCGATGTTACTTGCCTAGATAATCATCTATTTAGCGGGCACGAATCATGATGATATTGCCAACGACGACCAGCCCTAATCCGGCAATACCAAGCAAGGTCCAATGGTAATTTTCAAATCCAGTTGAAATCAGCAGGGCAAAAACCGGAAACATCACGGTTGCATAGCCTGCACGGCTGGCGCCAATCTTGCCAATCAGCATCAAATAACAGCTAAATGTCATGACTGACGAAATAATCGTCAACCACATCAGCGAACCGACATAAAGTGGGGTTCGCTCGATCACAAATTCATAGCCCATGACATATGACACCAGCCCAAGATAGCAAGCCCCATAGGCCATGCCCCAAGCCGTCGACGCAAAAACCGGAATACCGCGACGCTGGCTAGCGGCCGAAACCATGTTGCCACTGCAAAAAAACAATGTGCCAACAAGGCAAAGCATCAGGCTTGGCAATGCCGTTTTGGATAGCTGTAATTCAGGCCAATATAACAGCGCAACCCCGCTGATCCCGACAAAGGCGGCAAGCAGATGCCGCATTGGCGGACGCTGGCGTCCTAGCGCTGCTCCCATAAGAACATTGACCAATGAAGCGGTTGAAAAAACCACCGCCAAAAGCCCTGATGCCACCCCGTTGGCAGCGTGATAAAATAGCGTGAAATTACCTGAGAAAATAAACAGGCCAAGCGCGGCAAATCGCCAATGAACCCGCCAATCAAACCGCAATGACTGGCCAAACATAATCGCCAAAAGCGCCATCATCGGCGCTGCCATCAAAAACCGCCAAAACAAAGAGATTTCGGGCGCAACAACGCCAAGCTGCCATTTTAACGGCAGCCAGCTTGTTGACCAGCCAAACACCACGCCAGCATAAAGCAGCATGTCAAACGGCGCCATATCGCCTCCTTATTGGCAGGCTCTAAACGCTAGGCCGACACCCAGTCCTTGGGATCAATATCAAGATAGGCCTCGACCGCAGCGGTGGCGATTACAGATTTGGTATTATGAACATTATCAACAACATCCAAGCCGCCTTTAACGACTTGGACTGCCGCATTTCCACGCGGAAGCTTGGCGGCAACAATGGCTTGGTCAACCTTTTCTGGATCCTGCACGGCGATCGTCACACGCACATCCATATCGGCATGATCAAACCCAAGTGACCGGAACAGAATCAAAGAACTATGATGAAGCGCGTCATCGACAGCCCGGCAAGCCGCCTTTGTATAATCTTCACCATAAAGATCATTACCGGTACCCATTTCAAGAATGATACGTTTCATCATGCGGCTCCTGCAGGCTCAAGATCGAGATAAACCACCACCGCCGCATTGGCGATAACGGTAACGCCGCCATCAGGCTTTGGCACGTCAAGACCGCCATGAACAGCGCGAACCGACCCCTGCCCATAAGGCAAGATTACAGCAACCTTGTCAGTGTCCACCTTTTCCGGCTGCTGGACGCCAATTTCCACTTCGATGATCATTGCCGAACGATCAAGGCCAAAGGCATCAGCAATTGACAGAGAATTATGCCAAAGCGCGTCTTCAACCGCGCGGCATGCCGCCCGCGTATAATCTTGCTGGCGAAGCGAGCTGCCCATGCCAAGCTCCATCACCATCCGTTTTTTTGCCATGATCAAAACACCTTAATGCAGTCAAAGGAAATGCGGCTAACCGCATTATTCAAAAGCAGAGTTATAGTCATTTGTTTTGACAAAACCAACCCAAACAAACGCGCGTCCCTATCGGGCAAGCCCAAGCGCTGTTTGCACTTCGGCTGTCCAGCCAACAAAACTATTGTCACCGCTTTCAATAACCGGCCGTTTGATCAAGGTTTGATTCGCCCTAAGCAACCCCAGAGCTGGCTGTTGGCGAGCCTGTTCGTCAAGCCTGCGCCATGTTGTTGATTTACGGTTTACCAGAACCGCATCGCCATGTTCATCAAGCCATTTTTGCAATTGCTCAGTCGCAACTGGCACTGCCCGAAGATCAATAAATTCAACTGATTGTCCAGCAGATTGTAACGCCTTTAGCGCCTTTTTACAGCTATCACAATTTTTCAGCCCATAAAGTTTCACAATCCGCCTCCTGTTTGATCGAAGCCAAGCTTACCGCCCCACAACAGCCCTGCCAAGCAAGGTTTTTATGATGTCTAAACAAGGAATGGTCCAGAATAGCCCGGGAAAGCCCCAGTCATAACAGCGCTTGCCACGCCCAATCGAAACGCGCAGATTCAGTCATAAATGACCTAAGTGAATAAATGACCTAAATCATTAAAGGACTAGATAAAGTAATTTTGGGCGCCATTACTATCCTCGCCCCGCTTTTTGGAGACAGCTTTGCTTCGCCGTTTCATCTATGCCAGCCATGAACGCCAGCTCAACCGAACCTATCGTAACCGGCTTGCCAATCGGGGCAGAACCGCCCAAGGCGTTTTCTGGCGTTCACAAACAAGCCAGATTGCGCGTTTTGACGCTTTGCTATCGCTTGTGCATCAATTAGCACCGCAAAAGCCAGTCACAATTGCCGATATTGGCTGCGGATATGGTGCCATGCTAGCATTTATCAACAAGACGCCAGCCTATGCCCAAACGATCTATCACGGGGTTGATATCAATCGGGCAATGATCGCCGCCTGCCACCAAACATTTCCTGCCGAAAATGCGCTTTTCACAATCGGCAATGCACCGCCAAAACTGGTTGATTTTTGTTTGTTTTCCGGCACGTTCAACCTTACCCATAGTGATGATCCTGACCTATGGATGGATTATATCTTTGCCTGTCTTGACTGCTGCATGGCACGGGCGCGTTATGGGCTGGTGCTAAATCTTTTATGTGCGCCAAAGGCCAAGATCGAAAGCCAGATATTTTATGCGGATCGTGCAGCCTTTATCCGCCGCGCCGAAGCCGCGATTGGCCCAACCCACGCGCAATCAACAAAATATGTTTCGGGTGACGTCAGTTTTGTGATTACCCGAAAAACCTGATCTAGCCCGTTAGAATTCGATCGCCATACCGTCATGCCCAACTGAACAGCGCCCGTCAAAGCTGCGGCCGGTTTCTGCCTGCCAATCGGCATCATTGCAAATATCGCGCTCAGGTGGAATCAGGTGATTTAACACCAGATGCCCAACATTGGCAGCAGCAGCAATTTGCCCTGCCTGTTCAGCAAAGCTATGCGCCGCAAGAAGGTGGTTTTTAAGCCGGTCATCGCCAGTTTTGGTATTCGCCAGCACATGATCAAGCCCTTTTGCCAGCATCGCCTCATGAACCAAAACATCACTATTCTTGGCAAAGCCGGCTAAAGACGGCAAATAACGGGTATCGCCGGAAAATGTGATTGATTTACCATCTTCATCAAAGCGTAAAGCATAGGAATCAACAACTGGCGGATGATCATTACGCATGGCCGATACAGTTAGGTCATTTTCATCAACAAGCCGAATTGGATCGGGCGTTTTCGCATCGATGATGTTGATCTGCGCCATTTTGGCAAATGGCACACGCCCCTCATCCGCCATTCGGATGGTGATGTCAAACCGCATCATTCTGCAAAATTGGCGCCAGATAGCGACAATTTCAGGCGGGCCGAACACCGAAACTGGCCGATCAAGACCAGCAGTCCATGCGGTATGAAGCAACGCGCCAAATTCAAGAATATGATCCGAATGGCAATGGGTGATGAAAATATCGGTCAGGCCGGTCAATGGATAGCCTGCTTTAACCATGCTGGCGGTAACGCCAAGGCCGCAATCAATGATGATCGACCGTCCGGCGATTGCCAGATGCGACGATGTTGGCAAAAAAGACGCACCCTCGCCGCGAAGTGACGGGCCGCCTTTAGTGCCAAGTAAAACTAGCTTTGCCATATTTCCTGATTTGCCATGCACCCTGCTTTGTCCCTATTCCCCAGCGACCAGTTTTACAATAACCGGTTCTGCACCAAACCAGCGATAGGCAGTTTTGCATCAGACCGACCAAATTGCCAATGGATTGATACAGGCTGACTCGATCAGCAACAGAAACAAAGCTTTCGATTGACCGTCAGATGTTAATCACAAGCCACAAACGGCTCTTCTGACAAAGCCCATGATTCGGCCGCAAACATTAGGGGCTATCTTGTTGACGCCTTAAACAACCTAAACTGAACGGCAGATTTTGCCGTTCGCCGCGATATATGATGTTTTGGAAAGTAATGGCGGGAGTGACGAGACTTGAACTCGCGGCCTCCGGCGTGACAGGCCGGCGCTCTAACCAACTGAGCTACACCCCCTTAAAACCAAGGCTTGTTGATGTGCGGTTGTAGCATGGTTTTTCCATCGGACAACCCAAAAAATGCGTTTAATCGGGCAAGAATTCAAAAAAATTGATCCTGTCTCGCCATTGCGCCAAACTAGCATAACACCAAAGCAGCATAAACAGCGCCCAGCAACAAGCATCGCCTTTTGCACATCAAATATATTTTGGGAAAACATGCGGGAATGGTGGGTGGTGAGGGGTTCGAACCCCCGACCTACTCGGTGTAAACGAGTTGCTCTCCCAGCTGAGCTAACCACCCCATTCATTCCAGCGATATTGTTCACCTAAGTGACAATAGATAACGCCGACCCTTATATCGAGCCGGCGTTAAAAAAGATAGACTAAAATTAGCTATTCACTGCATCTTTCAAAGGAGCGCCAGCTTTAAACTTAGGCTGCTTTGATGCCTTGATCTGGATCGTTTCACCGGTTCTTGGATTGCGGCCAGTTGTTGCTGCGCGGCTTGCAACAGAAAATGTACCAAACCCAACAATACGCACATCGCCACCTGACTTCAACGCACCTGCAATGCTGTCAAAAACACCATCAACGGCACGACCAGCATCGGCCTTTGTCAGACCAGCAGCATCAGCAACTGCAGAAACGAGATCATTCTTATTCATAGGAACCCCCTGTTTGTAGGTTTCGTTTAAAACATAAATATTAATAAGAATTTACACCCCTTTTCCATTACTAGCAAAGTATTTTCTGAAGAAAACCGCCAAAAAAGAACAGTTTAAATCACAAAATACTACGAAAGGGTTAATGCGCGACAATATCACTGTTGTTCTGGGTTTTTTCACCAACTGAAACCGCAGCACCATCATCGCCTGTTGGCTCAAGCGCGGCAGGAACCGGTTCACGCACCAAAGCCGCCGACAAAGCCTCATCAACCATGGCCACAGGCACGATTTCCAGCGCGCATTTTACATTGTCCGGGATATCAGCAAGATCTTTTTCGTTTTCCTTTGGAATCAGAACGGTTTTCAACCCGCCGCGTTGCGCCGCAAGCAGCTTTTCCTTTAACCCGCCAATCGGCAAAACACGGCCACGAAGCGTGATCTCGCCAGTCATTGCCACATCACGACGAATGGCAATTCCAGTAATGGCGGAAATGATTGATGTTGCCATTGCCACACCCGCAGATGGGCCGTCTTTTGGCGTTGCGCCCTCAGGGACATGAACATGAACATCATGTTTGGCAAGATCGGCCAGATCAATGCCATAGATTTGTGCACGCGACTTGATAAAGAATTCAGCAGCTTGAATTGATTCTTTCATCACATCGCCAAGCTTGCCAGTCGCGCTGACCTTGCCTTTGCCAGGCACCTTCACCGCTTCGATATTCAGCAATTCACCGCCAACTTCGGTCCATGCAAGCCCTGTGCTAACACCAATCTGGTCATGATCTTCCATTTCACCAAAGCGGAACCGGATAACGCCAAGATAATCTTCAATATTATCGGGTGTGACCTTAACTGATGCCACTTTGCCAGATACGATCGCCGTTACGGTTTTCCGGGCAATCTTTGCAATTTCGCGCTCAAGATTACGAACCCCAGCTTCACGCGTATAAAGCCGGATGATCGAACGAACCGCATCATCAGTAATGGTTAATTCGCCATCTTTCAAGCCATGATCATCAAGCTGCTTTTTCATCAGATGACGTTTGGCAATTTCCAGCTTTTCATCTTCCGTGTAGCCAGACAGACGGATAATTTCCATCCGGTCCATCAAAGGCTGCGGCATATTCAATGTATTGGCGGTTGTGACAAACATCACATTCGATAGGTCAAAATCGACTTCCATATAATGATCCTGAAACGCGTTATTCTGCGCTGGATCAAGCACTTCGAGAAGAGCCGACGTTGGATCACCGCGCCAATCAGCGCCAAGCTTGTCAACCTCATCAAGAAGGAATAACGGGTTATTCATTCCAGCTTTTTTCATGCCTTGCAGCACCTTGCCGGGCATTGACCCGATATAGGTACGGCGATGGCCGCGAATTTCGGCTTCATCACGAACGCCGCCAAGTGCCATACGCACATATTGACGGCCGGTTGCTTTGGCAATTGACTTGCCAAGAGATGTTTTACCAACACCTGGCGGGCCAACAAGACAAAGAATAGGCCCGCGCATAGCTTTGGTTCGCTGCTGAACAGCCAGAAACTCAACGATGCGGTCTTTCACTTTATCAAGACCATAGTGGTCGGCATCAAGGACCGCACGTGCCGCAACAATGTCTTTTTTCAGGCGGCTGGCCTTTTTCCACGGCAGCGCAACAATCCAGTCAAGATAGTTCCGAACAACGGTTGCTTCGGCGCTCATTGGCCCCATATTGCGCAGTTTTTTCAACTCGGCAGCGGCTTTTTCGCGAACCAGCTTTGGCAGTTTCATGTCATTAAGCTGGGCTTCGATCTCATCAAGCTCATTCATGCCATCCTCGCCTTCACCAAGCTCTTTCTGGATGGCCTTCATCTGTTCATTCAAATAATATTCGCGCTGGGTCTTTTCCATCTGCCGCTTGACGCGGTTGCGCACTCTTTTTTCGACCTGAAGCGCGCCAATTTCGCCTTCCATCACGCCCAAAATCTTTTCAAGACGCTCATGCACATCAAGCGTTTCAAGCAAATCCTGCTTTTCGGCGATCTTCACAGCCAGATGCGAGGCAATCATATCGGCAATTTTATCAGCTTCATCGACCTGCTCAACCGCACTCAAAACCTCTGACGCGATCTTTTTGTTCAGCTTGATATATTGCCCAAACTGCTGAACTGTTCCGCGGCTCAGCGCGGCTGTATCAGCGCCGCGATCACCCGTTTGTTCAGCCGGCTCGGCCTCAACAAACAAATAGCCATTGTCATCTGTCAATGTATCAAGGCGCAAACGCAAACGCTCACCGCCTTCAACAAGCACCTTTACCGCACCATCGGGCAGTTTCAATAGCTGCAAAATCGAACCAACAGTACCGGTAGTATAAAGACCATCACCATCAGGATCTTCAATGCCAGCTTCGGTTTGGGTTGCAAGGATGATCTGCTTGTCTTCAGCCATAACAGCCTCAAGCGCCTTGATCGATTTTTCGCGGCCGACAAAAAGCGGCACGATCATATGCGGAAACACCACAATATCGCGAAGCGGAAGAACAGGAAGCGCGGTTACAGACGAAACAGGCATTGGAAACAACCCTTAACTAGACAAATAGGAATTACGGCGCGATCAGCCGCATATGCATGATATGGGGGTTATACGATCAGCTTTCAACTGCCCAAACGCACAAACCAACAAGGCAATTATGCGCCCTGTTCTGCCCCTTGCGTCCGTTTGGCATGAACAACCAGCGGTGCGGCGCCATTATCGACCACGTCACCATTGATCACCACCTCTTCGATATCACCAGTCGTTGGAATATCAAACATTGGCTCCATCAGGATATTTTCCATGATTGACCGCAGACCACGCGCGCCTGTTTTGCGCTCAATCGCCTTTTTGGCAACGGCTCTGAGGGCGTCATCACGGAATTCAAGATTGACGTCATCCATTTCAAACAGCTTTTGATATTGTTTCAAGAGCGCATTTTTTGGCTCGGTCAAAATCCGGATCAACGCCTCTTCGTCAAGGTCTTCAAGCGTCGCCACAACTGGCAGACGGCCAACAAATTCAGGGATCAAACCAAATTTGATCAAATCTTCCGGCTCAAGTTCGGCAAGAAGTTCACCAATTTTGCGGTCATCTGGATCGCGGACATCAGCACCAAAACCAATGCCAGCACCCGTATGGCGCCCAGCGATCAGCTTGTCGAGACCGGCAAATGCTCCCCCACAGATAAACAGGATATTGGTTGTATCAACCTGTAAAAATTCCTGCTGGGGATGCTTGCGCCCGCCTTGTGGTGGTACTGACGCAACCGTGCCTTCCATGATCTTCAACAAAGCCTGCTGCACGCCCTCGCCCGATACATCGCGGGTAATTGACGGATTATCAGATTTGCGGGAAATCTTGTCGACCTCGTCAATATAAACAATGCCGCGTTGCGCACGCTCAACATTATAATCTGCGGCCTGCAACAATTTCAGGATGATATTTTCAACATCTTCGCCGACATAACCAGCCTCGGTCAAAGTGGTGGCATCGGCCATGGTGAACGGCACATCAAGCATCCGCGCCAGCGTTTGCGCCAGCAGCGTTTTGCCACAACCGGTAGGGCCAACAAGAAGAATGTTCGATTTTGAAATTTCCACATCACCCGTACGGCCAGCATTTGCCAGACGCTTGTAATGATTATGGACAGCGACCGACAAAACCCGTTTTGCCCGTGCCTGACCGATCACATATTCATCAAGAACATTTTTGATATCGGCTGGTGTTGGCACACCATCATGGCTTTTTGATAGCTGCGTTTTATGCTCTTCGCGGATAATATCCATGCATAGTTCAACACATTCATCGCAGATAAAGACCGTCGGGCCTGCAATGAGCTTGCGCACTTCATGCTGACTCTTTCCACAAAAAGAGCAGAACAAAGTTCCCTTATCAGCATCATCTTTTTTTGCCATTTTACGGCTCCTGCGCTTGATCGTTTGGGCGGCCTTGGTGCCGACCAGTCGGTAAATTGCAACCCTATTCTAGAGCGCGTCCATAGTTACTTACAAACAAAATCTGTGCCAAAGTCAAAATCGAGAGATCCAACATCTGGCACTAGCTTGGCTTTAGCTTTCGGTCTTTGGGACTGGGCGCTTTTCAACCACCTCATCAATCAGGCCAAAATTTTTCGCATCTTCGGCTGTCATAAAGGTGTCGCGATCCATGATTTTTTCAATTTGTTTGATTGTT
This sequence comes from uncultured Candidatus Puniceispirillum sp., assembly GCA_905182545.1. Taxonomy (GTDB): domain Bacteria; phylum Pseudomonadota; class Alphaproteobacteria; order Puniceispirillales; family Puniceispirillaceae; genus UBA3439. The sequence continues at coordinate 80,119 of CAJJBY010000006.1, read as the reverse complement.
TTGCCCGAATGTTTCTCGTAAATGCCGTTCAAACGCTGGCGTAAATCTAGAATTTCCTTGGCATGTATTTCGATATCGGTTGCTTGGCCTTGAAATCCGCCAGATGGCTGATGAGTCATGATGCGGGCATTTGGCAGGCTGAAACGCTTGGCAGCGGCACCTGCGGTCAGCAAAAGCGATCCCATTGAGGCGGCTTGCCCCATGCAAACGGTCGATACATCGGGTCGAATATATTCCATCGTGTCATAAATCGCTAAACCAGAGGTCACAATGCCACCGGGTGAATTGATATACATTGAAATATCTTTGGTCGGGTTTTCCGATTCCAGAAACAGCAATTGTGAACAAACAAGCGACGCAACACCATCATCAATCGGCCCATTCAGGAAAATAATTCGTTCTTTCAGCAGCCGCGAAAAAATATCATAGGCGCGTTCGCCGCGGTTAGTTTGCTCGACCACCATCGGCACCAGATTTGCCTGAATTGGATCATGAATCCGGTCTTGCACGCTAAAAGGAAAATTTCCGGTATTTTGGCTCATTCACTGTCTCCTAGGACATCTCGCAAGACCGCAATGCGCAGCCCATCTCACTCTAAACCACGCATTTACCAAAAACAGCAGCTTTAAGCCTGCAATCAGACCCATACCATGATCGGCAATCCGCGTACTACTATATGGGCATCGGCAAAAACGGTTCAAGCAAAAGATCAAGAAACCTTGCCGGTTTTCCCCGATTTTCAAAAAAACCGGCAAGAACACCAATCAATCCAAGGAATCGGGCCTGGCTAGGCCATATAGAACCGCCCATCCTATCAAAGCCGCCTCGGCCAAAACCTTGCCTACAAGGTGCGGCTGAAAAAGACACGGGCCAAAAAACACGGCTAACAAAAAGGGCCGCCAAATCTGGCAGCCCTTATTATTCCGGTAAAAGGCAGGCTGGATATGAATGCCTGCCCCTTTCGCCTGTTTATCAGCCAGTTTGGCTGTTTATTTCTTTGCAGCTGGCTTTTTCGCCGCAGCCTTCTTTGCAGCGGGCTTTTTCGCCGCAGGCTTTTTGCCGGCTTCTTTGCAGCGGGCTTTTTCGCCGCGGCTTTCTTGGCTGGCGCTGCCTCTTCTGGTGCATTATACAGCGTATCCGTGTCGATTGTGACATCAGTTACCTTGGCCATTTCAAGAATGAAATCAATGACCTTATCTTCAAAGATCGGGCCAGCAATCTGCTGCATCGCTTGCGGGTTTTTCTGGAAATATTCCAGCACCATCTGTTCTTGACCCGGATAACGGCGTGCTTCTTCAAATACCGCACGGCGTGTATCTTCTTCGGTCACTTCAATATTGTTTTCACGGCCAATCTCGGTGACCAGCAGGCCAAGCCGGACGCGGCGTGTGGCAACTGACTCAGCTTCAGCTTTGGCATCATCATCCATGCCTTCATCGGCAGCAGGATTGTCGTGATCATGGTCGTGGTCGAGGTCATGATCGTGATCCTGTTCAACCGCTTTCGGATTCATCGCCCGGGCAACTGACTCATATTCCTGCTTGAACAATGATGGCGGCACGTCAAAAGCATCGCCTTCAGCAAGGGCATCAAGGACATTTTTCTTGGTCAATTGACGCAAGGCTGTTTGATGCTGACCATTGATCTGCTCGGCAATCGCGCCTTTCAGACCGTCAAGATTTTCAAACCCAAGACGTGTTGCCAATTCATCATCAATGCTGGCATCAGCTTTTTCATGAAGTTCATTCACTTTAACTTCGAAAACGGCCAATTTACCAGCCAGATGGGCGGCTTGATAATCTTCAGGGAAGGTTACCGGCACATCGATTGTTGTACCCGGCTTTGCGCCAACAAGACCCTCTTCAAAACCCGGGATAAAGCTGTTTGAACCAAGCTCAAGCGAATGGCCTTCGGCAGTACCGCCTTCAAAAGCCTCGCCGTCGATGCGACCAATGAAATCAATCATCGCAACATCGCCTAATTTGGCAGCGCGCGCCTTGGCAATTGGGGCTGTTGGCCGGTTTTCATCGGCAATGCGCCCCAAAGTTTCTTCAACTTCTTTTGGATCGCTGTTAATTTTTGGACGATCAACACTAACTTTGCCAAGATCAGGAAGCGTGATTGCTGGCATGACTTCACAAGCAAGCGATGCTTCGAGATCTTTGCCTTCTTCAAAAGATTTAATATCAACCTGTGGCTGACTTGCAAGACGAAGATCATTACCTTCGATTGCTTGACGCGCGCCTTCATCAAGCGCCGCCTTGATGGCATCGCCGCGAACCTGATCGGTAAAGCGTGATTTCACAACCGACATCGGCACTTTGCCCGGACGAAAGCCGGGCATTTTTACCGTTGTCGCGATTTCTTCGAGCTTTTTGGAAACTTCGGCGTCAATCTCGGCTGCGGTGATTACGATTTGATATTCACGCAACAAGCCTTCTGATTTGGTCTCAGACACATTCATCGAACCATTTATCCTTTATCTTGCCATGACCGGTCATCCGGCCGATTTGTGATATGGCGGCACAGCCATATCGGGTTTTTCCAGACCGGTTTGATCTGTAATGATCTGAGCCAAACTATTTGTTGCCCGAACCGGCCTCACCTAAACGCTGGGACAGACGGCATCACCCGATGGGCTTTTACCCTGCCAACTTGAACCTGTGCCGCAGATGCGGCAAAAATCTTTGCAGTCAGATGGTGCGGGCGGAGGGACTCGAACCCCCACGACTTTCGCCACTGGTACCTAAAACCAGCGCGTCTACCAATTCCGCCACGCCCGCACGTCGTCATCTGCTTCTTTAAACAACGTCTTTCATCCGCTTTGACAGCGCGGCCAAAGACGCCGGTTTTCTCCATCAATTGTCAGGAGAAATGGGGCGAGTGACCGGTTTTGAACCGGCGACCTCCAGTACCACAAACTGGCGCTCTAACCAACTGAGCTACACCCGCCATCAGCAACGCGCCCGAGCTTTCCCCGAAACTCAAAGAACACCCGGCCCGAAACTGGACGCGAACATAATCCAAGCCTTGCCAGCATGCAAGGGGCTTTTACAGGTCTTTTTCCCATGCAAATGACAGGCCGGTGCCGCTTTTGCGAATGCAGCTTAATCGCGCCCTGATAACCTAGCCTTTTAGCGGCCGTCCGGGCTTGAACACACCGCTTGCCGACGCGATCACCCTGCCATCGGGAGACAGAACCTCGCCCTCGGCAAAAAACACTGACTTGCCGCCGCCTGTCCGCCGGGCCTTAGCAATGGCAAAACCATCTTCTAACTGCAGTGGCGCGATATATTGCGTTGTCAAAGACAAGGTCAGCCCCGGATACAGCCCCTCAGGTGCAGGCCGGTAGCTGCCTGACATTGCCAGTGCCACATCAAGCATGCTGGCATAAAGCCCGCCATGAACAAGCCCAAGCGGGTTTAAATGATCATGCGTCAAATCAACCTGTAGCGATGCCAGACCATCCTGCCAGTCAAGAATCATAATCCCATTAAAATGATTGAACCCGCCTGCCTTGTTCAATTGGTTGATACGCTGATCTGCATGCACCATGATCATGATCCGGCAATCGGAAAATCGCGGCCAAGAGCGTAAAATTCGGCATTTGGACGCATCGAGGTCAGGCTTGCCATCCGGTTCGACAGCGCAAATAGGCCGGTAATGGCGCCAATATCCCAGATATCATCATCGTTAAAGCCATGCTTGTGAAGAATGGCGAAATCATCGTCACCTATATCCTGTGACCGGTTGCAGGTTTTGATGGCAAAATCCAGCATCGCCTTTTGTCGGTCGGTAATATCGGCTTTTTTATAATTAGTCGCGACGGCATCGGCAATGGTTGCCGATTTTTCATAGATCCGCAGAATGGCACCATGCGCCACAACACAGTAAAGACAGTTATTTTCTGCCGAGGTGGCAACAACAATCATTTCGCGCTCGCCATTGCTGAGGCCGGAATCACGCCGCATCAATGCCTCGTGATAGGCCCAAAACGCGCGCAATTCATCAGGTCGATGCGCCAACACCCAAAACACATTTGGTACGAAGCCAGCCTTTTCCGAAACATCATGAAATAGCTTTTGCAGATCGGCTGGCAAAGCCGCAAGATCCGGAACCGGAAACCGGCTGATGGCGTGTGTTGTCATTTTGTCCTCATATTAAAGAATAAACGGCAGATGATCAGCGATGAAACGCGGTAAATCAGACAAGGCTTACTTGGTAAAATATCGCCCGTTAGAATATCGCCCTTGAAGTTTCGTTTCCTGCGTTTCGCCAAATTACCTTATCTTTGTCTTTTCCCGATCGCAACTATGCCTAAATTTTAGGCAATATGCTTATCGTAAGTGCAGATTCGCCAAAATAGGCATCGAAGCCCGCCACCCATACCGGCCGGTCTTGCCTTCACTACACGATTGGCCAAAAGGGTAGTTTGTGCAGCAATCGGCGGCTGAACGCGCGTTGCTCATTAAAAGTGCATACTTTTTTTGAAAAACAGACCCAGGCCCTAACAGAAAAGTGACAGGTTATGAAAAAAATTGAAGCCATTATCAAACCCTTCAAATTGGATGAAGTGAAAGAAGCATTGCATGATGTCGGGATTCAAGGAATCACTGTTCTTGAAGCAAAGGGATTTGGTCGCCAGAAAGGCCATACCGAGCTTTATCGCGGTGCTGAATATGTCGTCGATTTTCTGCCAAAGGTAAAAATTGAAGTTGTTATTGACGATGCCATGACCGAACGGGTAGTTGACGCCATTCAAAATGCGGCGCAAACAGGCCGGATTGGTGATGGAAAGATTTTTATTTCGACAATTGACGAAGCCATCCGCATCCGCACGGGCGAACGCGGTAGTGACGCGGTATAAGCACTGGTCTCGACCATGCCGAACCCAGTCTAAATAGAGTTTAACGATTAAGATTCAAATGACAGATCAACGGAAGGATCCCTAAAATGTCTGACGCAACAAAAATCATGGAAATGATTCAAGAACACGACATCACTTATGTCGATCTGCGTTTCACCGATACGCTTGGTAAAATGCAGCATGTAACCCAGCATATCGACACAATTGATGAAGATGCGCTGAACGAAGGCTTTATGTTTGACGGTTCGTCAATTGCTGGCTGGAAAGCCATCAATGATTCAGACATGACATTGATGCCTGATCTGTATCGCGCCTACATCGACCCGTTCTTTGCTCAGCCAACATTGGCATTGTTCTGCGACGTTCTTGAGCCATCAAGCGGCGAAGCCTATGATCGCGATCCGCGCGGCACCGCCAAGGCAGCTCTTGCTCATATCGAAACTTTGGGCATTGCTGATACTGCCTTTTTTGGTCCTGAAGCTGAGTTCTTCATTTTTGAAGATGTCAAAATCGACGTATCAATGAACCGCGGCCTATATTCGGTCGATAGCGTTGAAGGCCCTTACAACAGCGCCCGCAAATATGGCGAAGGCAACCTTGGCCACCGTCCGGGGATCAAAGGTGGCTATTTCCCAGTGCCACCAGTCGATTCAGGTCAGGATATCCGGTCTGAAATGGTATCGGTTATGGCCGATATGGGCGTTGCTGTTGAAAAGCATCACCACGAAGTTGCCCCATCGCAGCATGAGCTTGGCATCAAATTCGGCACATTGCTGGAAACTGCTGACAACATGCAGCTTTATAAATATTGCGTTCATCAGGTTGCCCATGCTTATGGCGTAACCGCGACTTTCATGCCAAAGCCAATTTCCGGTGATAACGGATCAGGCATGCATGTTCACCAGTCGCTTTGGTCAGATGGCAAGCCGCTTTTCGCTGGCAATCAATATGCTGACCTGTCTGAAACTGCGCTTTACTACATTGGCGGCATCATCAAACATGCCAAGTCACTGAACGCTTTCACCAACCCATCGACCAACAGCTACAAGCGGTTGATCCCAGGTTATGAAGCCCCTGTTCTGTTGGCTTACTCATCACGCAACCGGTCAGCATCATGCCGTATCCCGCATGTGAATTCACCTGCTGGCAAGCGTGTTGAAGTGCGTTTCCCAGATGCAACAGCAAACCCATATTTGTCATTCTCGGCAATGCTGATGGCCGGTGTTGACGGTATTCGCAACAAGATTCACCCTGGTGATGCGATGGATAAGGATCTTTATGATCTGCCACCTGAAGAATTGTCACAAATCCCAACCGTTTGTGGATCACTTCGCGAGGCACTTGAGGCATTGAACGAAGACCGCGCCTATCTAACACAGGGCAATGTGTTCTCTGACGATCAGATCGACGCCTTTATCGAGCTGAAGATGCAAGATGTGATCCGTCTGGAGCACACACCTGCACCTGTCGAATTTGATATGTATTATTCATATTAATCGATCGCAAAAGACAATCTGAAAAGGTGGGGCTGGTCCCCGCCTTTTTCTTTGCCGGCTCAAATCGCCTGTTTCTGGCATCTGCTGTTTCTGGTGCGCTTTTGGGTATTTTGTCAATCAATCACAATATATTGGCGTTTGAACAACAGATCATTGCTAGATATGGTAGACAGACGCTATCCAAGGCCGATATAGTGTCGCAACGCCGCATTCCGCTGGCGACCCGCTTTTAAACCCGATGAGTGATTGATGGCTGATCTATTTGGCAATGCCGCAAAAACCGATGATTATGATGCGTCCAATATCGAGGTGTTGGAAGGGCTAGAGCCTGTTCGCCATCGTCCGGGAATGTATATTGGCGGCACTGACGACCGCGCCTTGCATCATTTGGCTGCTGAAATTCTCGATAATTCGATGGATGAAGCCGTTGCTGGCCATGCCAACCGGATTGATATTCATCTTGAATCTGCCGACCGATTAACCATTCGCGATAACGGGCGCGGCATGCCAACTGGCAAACATCCAAAATTTCCCGATCAATCCGCCGTTGAAGTCATTATGACAACGCTTCATGCTGGCGGTAAATTTTCTGGCAAAGCCTATGCAACCTCGGGCGGTCTGCATGGTGTTGGTGCGTCAGTCGTGAATGCGTTATCAAGCGATTTGATGGTTGAAATTGCGCGTGACAAAATTCTGTTTCAACAGCGATTTTCGCGCGGCAAGCCACTTGGCCCGCTAGTTGAAATTGGCGCCGCCCCTAATCGCCGCGGCACATCGGTTAGCTTTACGCCCGATACTGAAATTTTTGGCGCTGGCGCGAAATTCCGCCCTGCCACGCTGTATCGGATGGCACGATCCAAGGCCTATCTATTTGCCGGTGTTGAAATTCGTTGGCGTTGCGATCCAGCATTGCTTGGCAATAATGATCCCATTCCGGCCGAGGCCAGCCTGCATTATCCGGGCGGCCTTGCCGATTATCTTACCAATGCGACCACTGACAAAGCCTTGATGATTTCGACCCCCTTTGCCGAAATGGTAGAGCTTGACGGGCAGAAATTTGAATGGGCCATCACGTGGCTTGGCCCAGGTGAAGACGGCTTTTTCCACAGCTATTGCAACACGGTACCAACACCATCAGGCGGAACGCATGAAACCGGCTTTCGCCAAGCCATCGTTCGCGGCATTCGCAGCTTTGGCGATTTGGTTGGCAATAAAAAAGCTGCTGATATCACTGCTGATGATGCGCTTGCTGGCGGGGCCATCATGTTGTCGGTGTTTTTGCGCGATCCGCAATTTCAGGGGCAGACCAAAGACCGCCTTGTCTCTACCGATGCAACCCGCCAAACCGAACAGGCGGTTCGTGACCGGTTTGATCAATGGCTGTCGGCCGATGCTGGACGTGCAACATTTTTACTGGATGCCGCGATTGAACGCGCGGATGACCGCAAACGCCGCAAAAAAGAAAAAGAAGTTGCGCGGAAATCAGGCAACAAGACGTCTGCGCCTTCCGGGCAAATTGGCTGATTGTTCATCAAGCGATAATGAAGCAACCGAATTATTCTTGGTCGAGGGTGATTCTGCTGGTGGATCGGCAAAACAGGCACGCGACCGGAAAATTCAGGCGGTATTGCCACTTCGGGGTAAAATCTTGAATGTGGCAAGCGCGTCGACCGAAAAGTTAAGCGCCAACCAAGAATTATCGGATCTATCTTTGGCATTGGGCGTCAAACCGGGAAAAGATTTCCGGCTTGATGATCTTCGCTATGGCCGGATCATCATCATGACCGATGCCGATGTTGATGGTGCGCATATCGCGGCATTGCTAATGACCTATTTTTACCGTGAAATGCCCCAGCTTGTTGAGGCTGGACGGCTTTATCTGGCCCAGCCGCCGCTGTACCGGCTGACACAAGGCGGCAAAACCGTCTATGCGCTTGATGAAGAACAGCGCGAAGCCAGCATGAAAAACATCTTTGATGGGCGTGGCAAGGTTGAAATCAGCCGCTTTAAAGGACTTGGTGAAATGCCGCCATCACAATTGAAAGAAACAACGATGAATCCGGCAAGCCGCCGCTTGCTGCAGGTTTCATTGCCGCTTCGTGACTCGATTGGCGCCGATTTGCGGCGTCACACTGACCAGTTGGTCAATACATTAATGGGCAAAAAAGCTGAATTGCGGTTTGGTTATATCCGCGATCATGCCGAAGATGCGCTGGCCAATCTTGATGTATAGCACTCCCCAAATTTTGAGGTTTTCATGCGCCCACAACTAGCACTTCGACTCATTGGTGGCGGGTTGGTTTTGCAAGGGCTGCTATTTTACGGCTTTGCAACACCGCTGACGATCCAGATTTTCCCCGGCGCCAGCGATGAGGCCGTTCATGTTGGTATGATCATGCGGCGCGGCCTTGCGGCAATGTCTTTTCTGGCGGGTCTGGTGATTTTTCTGGTTCGCGATGATAGATATCGCACAACAAAACGCGTGTTATTTGGCTGTGGCATAGGATTTGCCGCCATTACCTTGTCATCTGATTAAGATCATTGCCGAACAGGCTGCGGTTATTCCGCTTCCCGCAATCGCGCTTTATGGCTTTGTCGCGGTCTATGCGCTGTATATTTCGGTTCGCAAGCAGAAAACAGCCCGGCCGCTAATCGGCAGCACGCTCGAATAATGACTCAAGCGCGTTGGTAACGGCCTCGGGCGCTTCGATTGATGACAGATGACCAATGCCATTTAGCAGGCATAATTCGGCCTGCGGCGCAAGACCCGCCATTTCAACCGACAGATTTGGCGGCGTCAGAACATCCACATTACCACATAAAACAAGAACCGGCACGGCAAAGCTGGCCAAAGTGTCATGCTGGGCGCGCCGCCCCATAATCGCGGTTTGCTGCTGGACAAAGCCAATGCGCCCGATATCGGCTGCCATAGCCAGAACATCGGCAATAATCGCCTCATCTTGCAATGCTGCCTCAGATAATAGGCGCGGCATCAAATGGCGTGTGACGCCTTGAAAGCCTTTATGTTTGGCAAGAGCGATTGCCTGTTGCGTTGCGTTGGCTTTCGGCGCTATCATCGCGGCAATTGGTGCTAAGCAATGCCATAGCTGCCATCCGCTGCGGTGCCAGCCGTGCCATTTCCAAAGCCACATAACCACCCATTGACAGGCCAATTGGCACCAATGGGCCATCACAAAGATCAAGCGCCGCCAGTGCCATTTCATGAATTGAATCATGGCGCGTTGTATCAGCGATATAACCCTGATTTGGCAGGCTGGCGCGCTGTTTGGCAAAAAGCAATTCCGTGCAAAGAAGGCCTGGAATAAAAATTGGTGTGAATGACGGCATCAAGGGCTCAATAAGGGATGATAGAATGAAAGATTGACCTGAGCAGCTTTACTCTGTATCACGAGCAACGTTGAAAGCCCATAAAACTTATGGAATTTACGATAAATTGCCCGCTTGTGGCGCTAAGACGTTTCTCGTTAATATCAGTAAGGAACTTATCCTTGAAATTTTCAGATCTCGGCCTCAGTGACGAGCTAAGCCGGGCGGTAGCCGATCTAGGTTATACCAGCCCAACACCCATCCAAGAAAAATCCATCCCCATTGTTTTGATGGGCCGCGATATTCTTGGCTCGGCGCAGACCGGCACTGGCAAAACTGCCTCATTCACCTTGCCGATGATTGATATTCTGGCCTCAGGCCGCGCCAAGGCACGCCTGCCCCGCTCGCTTATTCTTGCGCCGACGCGCGAATTGGCTGCACAGGTTGCCGATTCTTTCGAAAAATTCAGTTCATACCATAAATTAAGCATGGCATTATTGATTGGCGGTGTCAGCTTTACCGAACAGAACGCAGCGCTCAGCAAGGGTGTTGATGTTCTGATCGCCACGCCGGGTCGGTTGCTAGATCATTTCGAACGCGGCAAAGTGCTGTTAAATGATGTGAAAATTCTGGTGATTGACGAAGCCGACCGGATGCTTGATATGGGCTTTATCCCCGATGTTGAGCGGATCGCTAGCCTGTTACCGCGGATGCGCCAAACGCTGTTTTTCTCGGCAACACTTTCTGATGATATTCAAAAGCTTGGCGCAAAATTTGTGATGAATCCAAAGGTCATTGAAGTGGCCCCGCCAGCGGCAACAGCCGATACGGTTGCCCAGCATTTGATTTGGACTGACGTCAAGAAAAAGCGCCAGATTCTGCGCGATATTCTGCGCCATGAAGCAGTCAAAAATGCCGTTATTTTCTGTAATCGGAAACGCGATATCGCCGAATTGATCAAATCACTGACGCGGCATGGCTTTTCGGCTGTTGCCCTTCACGGTGACATGACCCAATCAGCGCGCCTTGAAGCCCTACAGCGGTTTAAAGATGGCGAAGTTCCACTTATGATTGCCTCGGATGTGGCTGCACGCGGGCTTGATATTGTCGGTCTTAGCCATGTTTTCAATTTTGATGTGCCAAGCCATGCCGAAGATTATGTTCATCGCATTGGCCGGACTGGCCGGGCTGGCAAATCAGGACGTGCCTTTACCATCGCTGCCAGCAAAGATGACATCAAATATATTGGCTTTATTGAAAAGCTGATTGGCAAACCTGTTCCGCAAATCACCGTTGTTGATGGCAAGGTTGTTGAATCAGGGGCAAAATCAACAGCGTCAAAACCAGCAATGAATGATGGTCAAGACGTCGCCAAATCCGATGACAGCCAATCAAGCGAGACCAACGCACCGGCACAAGAGGCTGGTGAAAAATCACCGTCAAAGGGTCGTGGTCGCGGCAGAAATGCCAAGAAAGCAGCGGAAAAGCCCGCCGAATCTGATGCAGCTACAGAATGACGCGTCGCAAAAAATGATGGGGCTGCCGAAAAACCCGCTAAACCAGCAAAAGGCAAAGCAGCTGGTGCTGCTTCTTCGGCTCAAGCGGCAAAACCAGCACCCAAAATAGCCGCGAAGAACAAAAACCGGAATCGCGATGATGAATTGCCATCACCGCCAGATTGTTCGGGAAATACTTTGACTGAAACAGGGCATGTTCCGGCCTTTTTGCGCCGCTAGCATTTCCGCAAAACCGCAAATGAACATCGCTTGATCATCGCTTCCGGTCATTGTCTAATCATATTTATGCCTATGTGGCACGATCACCGTCTTTTACGCGGGTGACGGGCTATCTGCCAGCGCCTTATCAATGACCTCACGAAGATCGTTTGATTGCGCCTGTTTTTGTATCTTTTGCAAAACCGCGCCCATTTTGGCACGCCGTTCGGGGGCATATTGCGCCATACGGGTCAAAGGCAACGCCATCCTTGCCGCCAATTGCGGGTTACGCGCATCAATATCAATCAGGCAATCACCGATAAAATCAAATCCTGATCCATCATCAGCATAGAAATGCACCGGATTGCCAGTCATAAAGGCACCAAGAACCGACCGTAATTTATTTGGATTGTTCGCATCAAATGCCGGATGCGCCATTAATTCACCAAGCCGCGCAACCGTGGCAGAGACAAGCGACATCGATTCCATCATGAACCATTTTTCCATGACAAGCGGGCTGTCCTGCCAACGATCATGAAACACCTGCAAAGCAATGGCACGCGCCGGATGATCACAATGGTTCAAGGCCATTAATGCGCCTTGTGACAGGGTCATATTCTGGTCATGAACCTGTTTTGCAGCGCATTCAATGGCGTCATTATCACCGGCAGCAATGGCCAAGCCCAACAGCCGGTTTAACAAGGCACGCCCACCATCTGTTTTGGCCATGATGACCGTATTTTCATCGGTCAGCGCAGATTTGATTTGCGGTGCCAGCATCCGCCCAAGAGCCGCCTCAACCGCCCGTCGCGCATGAAACAGCGCCACTGGATCGGCTGGCGTCATACGGCTTTCCAGAACCGAAATCGCGGGAAGCGTCAAAAGACCCGATTTGAACATATCCAGTAAATCTGGATCAGCGAGACTGTTGGCATAGGCCTTGGCAAGTGCCGCAACTGCCGTTTCATCAACGCCATATTTTGGATCATGTGCAATTGCTAGAATTTGATCGGCAAGAAACGTTTGCGCCGCATCCCAGCGGTTAAACATATCGGCATCATGCGCCATTAAATGCAGCCGTTCAGATGACGACAAATCATCTTTCAAAATAACTGGCGCCGAAAAATTGCGAAGCAAACTTGGCACGATTTTTCCAGATGATGCGGGGAAAATTGGTTGAAGATGCGTTTTGCCAGTGACCAGAATGACCTGTTCATCAAGATAGGGCGCATCGGCAGACAGCCGGAATGGCACAATCGCCCCATCATCGCCAACAAGCCCAAGGCGAACCGGTATCGGCAGCGGCAATCGAGGTGTTTTTGCCATGGTTTCAGGAATATTCTGGGTAAATTCGATGGCAAAAGCCTGATCATCATCAGTCATCACGCGGCTGGCGGTCAATTCAGGCGTTCCGGCCTGCGAATACCAGCCAGCAAATCTGACAGATCCACATCATTCGCATCGGCAAGTGCCGCCACAAAATCATCACAAGTTACCGCCGCCCCATCATGGCGTTCAAAATAAAGATCTGCGCCGCGCCGAAACCCATCCTTGCCAAGATAGCCGGCAAGCATGCGAATGACCTCAGCGCCTTTTTCATACACCGTCGCCGTGTAAAAATTATTGATCTCACGATAGCTTTCAGGCCGGATCGGGTGCGCTGTTGGGCTGCGGTCTTCGGGAAATTGTGCGGCGCGAAGCATCGACACATCATCGGCGCGTTGCAGGCCAGCATCATGCATATCTGCCGAAAAACACTGATCGCGAAAAACCGTCAGCCCCTCTTTTAAGGGTTAATTGAAACCAGTCACGGCAGGTCACACGATTGCCGGTCCAATTATGGAAATATTCATGGGCAATAATCGACTCGACACGGTGTAGGTCAGTGTCGGTTGCGGTTTTGCGGTATCGGCCAGCACAAATTTGCTGTTGAAAATATTTAGGCCTTTATTTTCCATCGCGCCCATATTGAAATGGCTAACCGCAACGATCTGGAACAGATCAAGGTCATATTCAAGGCCATAAACCTCTTCGTCCCAGCGCATCGACCGTTTCAGCGAATCCATCGCATGATGGGTCAAGTCAAGATTGCCCTTTTCAACATAGATATGAAGATCAACCTTGCGCCCGGACATGGTTTGAAAGCGATCAACAGCGCAATCAAGATCACCAACGACCGCCGCGAATAGATAGCTTGGTTTTGGATGCGGGTCATGCCAGATGGCAAAATGCCGGTCAGTGCCGCAATGGCCCGTCTCGATCAGATTTCCATTCGACAGCAATTGCGGATAGGCACGCGCGGCTTCTAACCGAACGGTGAAAATGCTCATCACATCAGGGCGATCAGGATAAAACCCGATCCGGCGAAATCCTTCAGGCTCGCATTGCGTGCAATACATGCCACCCGATAGATACAGCCCTTCTAGGGCGGTATTGGTTTCAGGGTGGCATTTGGCGATTGTTTCAACAACACAAGCGCCAGTCAGGCCGGTAATCTGCAATCCAGATTCATCATGGCTATAGTCAGTATCGGCCAAGGGCTTGCCATCAACCGAAATTGATTGAAGCTCAAGCCCGCGCCCATCCAGATGCAACATCGCCGCCCCGCCAGCCGCAGGGTTCGGCGTGACGGCCAATTTGGTTGTGACAATGCTGCCAAGATCATGAATGTCGATATTCAGATCGACTGCCGTTACCAGAAAAGCGGGCGGCGTATAGTCCTCGCGACGTTTTAGCATCGGCGTTAGCTTGAGTCGCGCGATGTTGTATAGGCTTCTTGGCAATGTGTCAGGCAATAGGGCTTGCCGGGTACAATCGCATCACCGCAAAAGACAAAGCCATTTTTCTTAGGATCACCGGTTGGCCAGCAACATTTGCTTCTGGACCATTCCAATTGGCGCAACTCAAGGCGCAATGGCAAATTTTCAGTAACCTCAGGCATGACAACTTTTGGCTTTTCAACCTTTGGCCGGCTTATTGGCGATGGACGCTTTGGCAGGCCCATCCGGTGGGCTTTGCCAGCAATCGCGTTCCGCGATACGCCAAGTGCCTCGCCAATCTGCGAAATGGACAAGCCTTGCGTCCACAGCTCTTTCAGCTTTTCAAGACGTTCATCAGTCCAAACATTTGCTGTATCGGTCATTCACTTCCTCATTTTCCAACAATTGCGCCAACGATTGCAGTCAGTGCAGCAACGCCCAGTTATAGCTGTCTGGCCAAGCGAACTCAATGACCGAATGGACTATTTGGCTATAGCGCCCCAATAAATTTACCGATTAGATCAATTTGGTAATCCAGCATATGCCGTCCATAATGCACCCGAAGCCCTGCTTTTTGTGCCGCAACAAGCCATTCGGTCTCGGCAGGAACCATAATGATATCGGCAATCACCGTATCAGGGCGCACCGCATCCAGCGCCAAAGGCAAGGCATCGCCCGGTTTCAAGCCAAGGCTGGTGCTGTTAATAATCATATCAGCGTCACCACCATCACAATCAGCAAGCGCGGCTGCGTGAACATTGGCAAAGCCGGTTTTGCTGGCAAGCAGGCTGGCAAGATCTTCAGCCTTGCCAAGGCTGCGATTGGCGATGGTCAATTTACCAATTTTCGCCTCAACCAGCGCCGCCGCAATGGCGCGGGCGGCACCGCCTGCCCCAATCAGCAAAATCGCCTTATCGGCAACATCATATCCATTGCCAATCGCCCCAGCGACAAAACCGGCACCATCAAAATTATCGCCATGCATTGTTCCGTCATCATCAAACCGCACCGCATTGACCGCCCCCGTCAATTGGGCGGCGGTGCCAAGGCTGTCGCAAAGATCAGCAAGCGGCATTTTATGCGGGATCGTCACGGCAAGCCCGCCAAAATTTGGTATGGCGCGAAGCGCGTTAATGATGCGTTCCAGCTTTTCGGGCGGCGCATTGATTGGCACCATGATATGGGGCAACCCCGCCGCCGCAAAACGCGGGTTAAAAACCATTGGCGCCCGAACATGATCAACCGGATGGGCGATCACGCCAAAGACGCGCGTTGTCCCTTCAACCCATGGCATCTGGTTTGATAATTCAGTTTCAGGCGGCAAAGACATCTACCCATTTTCCTTTATCATGGCCAGCACGGCCGGTCTTGCCAGCCTGCTGCGCCTTTTTGTTGTCGCCAAGCTATGCCCGCTATGGGGTAAAAGCAAGTCATGCCTGCCAAAATCATGGCAAATTATTGCCAATTTATTACCTCGAAAAGATCACAGCCGCGCCCCTTTTCCCGCCCCTATTGAGCAGGACTATAGCGATGTGGCACCGGTATGCCGGAATTCATCAGCCACTGTTTGTACGGCTGCCGGTGTCAACTTTTCGTCAATGCGTTGTAAAAGCGCCCAAAAAAGCAACCAAAGGAACAGCCTATGAAACAGCGTTATTTCCCCGTTCTGGATCGGTGCCGGTCTCCTGGTATCGGGAAGCATCATCACCGGACTTGCCAATGCAGATATGGACGACGCGTCACATAAGCGCAGCAAGTTCATTGCAAAAAAGCTCGACATCAATAATGATGGCATGATCAGCCTTGAAGAACTCCACGTAGCCAGCCTATAACGGCGATGGCATGATCGACAAAACCGAGTTTAACGGGCGCATTGTCGCGATGTTCGAGAAGATGGACAGCAATGGTGATGGCAGCTTGGATGATAAAGAAATCAGCAAGATGAAGCGTCATCACTACGGCAAGATGAAAAACAAAACAGGAGGATATAGCAATTAGCCCGCCTGCACCGGCCTTTGCCCATCACCTCCTCCTATTCGTCGCTCACAAAATCCAGTGACGCCGAATTGATGCAATAGCGAAGGCCGGTCGGTTGCGGCCCATCGGGAAACACATGGCCAAGATGCGCATCACAACGGTCACAATGAACCTCGGTGCGGCGCATGAAAAAGCTTTCATCAACAGTTTTGCCGATATTTGCCTCATCAACAGGGGCAAAAAAGCTTGGCCAGCCCGATCCCGAGTCAAATTTTGTCTCGGATGAAAATAACGGCGTTGCGCAGCAGATACAAAGATAGGTGCCAGCGTCATAATGTTTATCAAGACGGCCTGAAAAAGCCCGCTCGGTGCCATGTTTGCGTGTTACATGATATTGTTCTTCGGTCAGTTGTTCACGCCATTCTTCATCAGATTTATTAATTTTATCGCTCACCCTATTCTCCTTCATGCATCGGCGAATTGGCAGTTTTGGCCTTCATCGCATTAAAAATAGCCAGCGGCGTTGCTGGCATATCGATATGGGTAATGTCCAGCGCATCACAAATGGCCGAAATCACCGCTTGCGGCGCGCCAATGGCACCAGCTTCACCCGACCCTTTGATGCCAAGCGCATTGTTGGCGCAAGCTGTGTTGCGTGTGCTGATCTGAAACCCGGGAAAATGATCGGCGCGGGGCAAGGCGTAATCCATCAATGATCCGGCCAAAAGTTGACCCGAATCATCATAAACAACATGTTCCAAAAGCGCCTGACCAACACCTTGGGCAATGCCGCCATGAATTTGCCCCTCAAGAGTTAATGGGTTGATAACAATACCAAAATCATCAACAACATGATAGCTGGCAATGTCAACAGCACAGGTCTGCCGGTCAATTTCAAGCTCAATGATATGGCATCCATAAGGATAGGTTGCGCCATCGGTTTCATAGGGCTGCGCCCAATTCAGCCGGTGCTTTTCGCCAGAGATGGCAAGCTGGCGGACAAGATCTTCAATCGCGATTGACCGGTTGGTGTCCTGCCGCAAAAACAGGCCATCGGTAAAATTCAGATCATCTTCGCCACATTCCAACGCTTCGGCAGCAAAGGGTTTGGCAAGATCAATAATCTTTGCCGCTGCCACTGCTGTTGCCGACCCCAGAACCGCGGTCATTCGCGCGCCGCCGGTTGTGCCACGCGGGCTGCGGTTGGAATCGCCTTGTTTGACCGTAATCAGATCAGCATCATAGCCAAGACGGTCGGACAGGATTTGCGTTACCGTGGTTTGATGCCCCTGCCCGTTACATTGCTGCGAGCCATGAAGGATAACCCGCCCATCGTCCTGAAATTCAATATCAACACCATCATCAGCGCCATTGCCGCATTGTTCGAGATACATGCCAAAGCCGATACCGCGAAGCTTGCCATTTTCAGCCGATTCCGCCTTGCGTTTGGCAAATCCGGCAACATCTGCCGTGGCAAGTGCCATATCGAATAGTTCGGTCATTTCGCCTGAATCAATTGTGCCGCCACAAACCATCTCATAGGGAATTTGACTTGGCTTGATCATATTGACGCGGCGAACATCAATCCGGCTATGGCCGGTTTCAGCGGCGATATGATCCATCAGCCGTTCCATCAGATAATTGGCTTCAGGCCGTCCCAGCGCCGCGATAGGCATCAACCGCTGGTGTATTGGTCATCACGCCGATCACCCGCAGGCTTGCCGCCTGAATATCATAATTGGTGGTCAGGGTGCGGCTTCCCGAAAGCGTTGGAATATAGGTCGAAAAATTCGACAGCCATGCTCCCATATTGGCATGGGCGGTAACCTGAAGCGCCAGAATACGCCCGGTTTTATCAATCGCCGCACGCGCACGAGACCGGTTATCACGACCATGTAAATCCGACAGGAATCCATCGGATCGTTCCTGCTGCCACCGCACCATTTGCCCAAGGCGGCGCGCCGCCCATGCAATGCAGATTTGTTCAGGATGCAGAAAAATCTTAAAGCCAAAACTGCCACCAACATCGCCGGTTTGAACCCTTACATCGGCGGGCTCCATTGATAGCGCCTTGGCAATCTGTTCGGCAATGCTAACCGCGCCCTGCGTTCCACACCAGATATCCAATGTGCCATCTTTGGCACCAGGGACGGCGACCATCGGGCGGGTTTCCATCGAATTGATCACAACGCGGCTATTCACCACATCGATCTCAATAATTTGATGGCCATCGGCAATCGCGGCATCCATGGCGCGTTCAGTCTCGTCAAGCTTGCCAGCCCCCCATTCAAAGGCAATGTTATTAGGGTAACAATCATAAAGCTGCGGCGCGCCATCTTTCATCGCTTCGTAAATATCAGTAACCGCTGGCATTGGTTCAAATTCAGCGGTGATTAATTCGATAGCGGAATCGGCTGTTTCCTGCCGATCAGCAACAACCATCGCCACAATATCGCCTGCATGACGATTGATATCCCGAACCATCGCCGGCTTGCTTACAAGCTGCATTTTACCACCGCCAATCAGGGGCGGTCGATATTGGCAAAGAACATCACCAATATGATCGGCATCAAGATCGACCTGTGTTGCGACAAGATGAACCCCGTCCATCTGCCGTGCTGCCTCTAGATCAATATTCAGCAGATGCGCATGCGCATAGGGGGCGCGCAAAAAAGCCACACGCAAGCCCTGTCCGGGCGCAATATCATCACTATAGCGGCCAGCGCCAATCAGCAGCCGCCGGTCTTCGACCCGCGCGGTAGATTGTCCAATTCCAAATTTCATTTATCCTGCGCTCCTTAAAGACCAAAACCGCCCCATTTGATCGTGAAGACGGCGACTAGCCTCTAGTCATTGAATTGGCGATATGCCGCATAAATGCGGGTGGCAGTTGTCACCCAGCATAAAATGCCAAAGATAATTGCCATTAGACTGAAATAGTCAGGCCAGACCAGCATTGCAAGGAACAGCAGTATCGTTTCGGTTCCTTCGGTCAAACCGCCAAGATAATAAAATGCCTTTTTGCCGCGGATTTGGGTGGTGACTTTATGTTTTTCGGCAAGAATGGCAAAGCCAAGAAAACTAGTGGCGGTGCCAATAAAACTGAAAATCAGGAACGCTGCTGCAAGCGCGGCTTCTGGCCGCGCCACTGCAAAGGCCAGTGGAATGGCACTGTAAAAGATAAAATCACTAACAATATCAAGATAGCCGCCAAAATCGCTTGACCGGCTGGCGCGCGCCACCGCGCCATCCAGCCCGTCAATGACACGGTTTGCAATAACAAACCACAAGGCCGGATAAAACAGGCCAGCGGCAGCACATCCCGCCGCAATCAAGCCAAAAGCCACGCCGATCATCGTCACCTGATTGGCAGTGACACCAAGCGTCACAAGTCCCCGCCCAATCGGGTTTAGCAACCGGTCAATCAAGGGGCGAAGCTGGGCGTCAAACATTGGCTCTAGCTCCGTTTTGCACTTGGCCTACGGGCAAATTGCGCAATGGCGGTTTCACCAGCGATCACATGCTGGCCCGTTTCAATCAGCAATTTGCATCCTGCTGGCACGAAAGACATCAACAACACCGGCAATGCGCGCCATGCCAATCGGCGCACCAGCTTGGACAAATTTTCCTTCGGCTAGACGGCAAATCAACTGACGCGCGGTTTTGCTGCCAAGCTGGACAAGCATGATTTCGCGATCATATGCATCGCGAATACGGATTTCGCGGCGTTCATTTGACAGACGCGCCGCCTGCCAGCTGGTGCGATCAAATCCCCATTTGCGAAACAAACCGGGTAAAAGCAAATTTTCGACAATATGGCCGGTGATCGGGCTTGTTTGCAATTGCGTATCGGTCAACCGCGTTTGAATGGTGATGCGTTTGGCGGGCGCGGCATCATCACCAGCAAGACCATCGGGAAATCGGTCGGGTTCAATATCGAGAACAACACCATCTGCCGGTGCATAAATGATCTGGTCATCGGCTTTGGTTTGCCGGTTTGGCAACCGAAGCCCATGCGCAAGCCATATCATAATGCCAAGGAAAAAACAGCCAAGCGGCAAAAAGATCATGCTTGTCAGGATGGTCACAATACCGGCAAGCGCCAGCACCGGCCAACCATCATCGGCAATTTTCCAGTCAGGTATGAATGTCATGTCTTGGCCTCATTTCCGATAACAGTGCCATTGCTACGCATAGAAAAGCTGGATTACCGGTCACCTAATTTTTATCAGACGCCGTAGCAGATGATTGCGGCACGGCAAAAATCTGTTTCGGGTAAATCAGATCAGGGTTGGTAATATCTTGCTTGTTGCGCCGAACAATATCGACATATTTAACCCCGTCACCCAGCTGGTGATAGGCAATGCGCCACAACATATCGCCCTTATTCACCACGACCAGCGGCGATCCGTCTTGTCCCTTGGCCAGATCACGCGCTTTGATCGGCAGATCATAACGGGCGATGGTCTGGTTGGCGTCATCAAATAACGCAAAGCGCAATTGATTCACCGCAATATCCATATCAAGACTGCCGGCCACCTGCCATGCGCCATCTGCCAAAACCAGCGCCTCACCAAATTGCCCTTTGGCATCATTGACCGTAACCCGAACGCCGCCTCTTGATGTGCCGGATATCAGAATACGGCTTGCATCGCGCCAGACAATCGCGCTTGGTGCCAGTGCCGCAATCTGGCTCTTGGCTTGGGAATTTCCTGGAGCTCGCATCGGTTAGTTTCGGGCACAGCGGCATCAGCCATAGCGGCCTCACTGGCGGCTGCGGCCGGTTTAGCCGTGTCCACATCATCAGGCGACTGGATTAGCACCGGCACCTCGGTCGCGGTTTCCGGCAAGAGAGCCACTAATGGTTTGGTTTCAGTATCTTGATAAATTTCAACAGCCAGACTGCGCTCGGCCATTTCAGTTGTTCCGTCGCTGTGTTCCATCGCAACCGAGATCAAATGCTGGCCAGCCGCAAGTGATTTTTCAAGCACAATCACCCATTCACCATTTGCATTCGCAATTGTTTCGCCAAGCAGAATGTTACCTTCAAAAAAACGGATTTTTGCATTTGGCGCCGCCGTGCCAGCAAACACCGCTGCGCCATCCGGCTTGACGCGTGCCAGATCAATCGTCAAAGGCGCCCCAGGCGTTGCATTGGGCGGCTGCAAGCTAGTGCCGCTATCCTTGCTGGCATCAGTTGTTTCGGCCTTACCAGCCGCCGGTTTTGACAGCTCAATTGACGGGCTTTGTGGCTTAACCTGCTGGCCACCCTCATCATCAAGAAGCACCATCGACAAGGCGATTGCAACAAGAACCCCGCCCACCGCAAACAGAATATAAAGTATCGATCGCACTGATGTGATTTCCTGTTTGTTGATGATTGAGTATTAACAGACTAATGCTAATTGCGTTAAGGTTCAATGTTAGTTAACTGCAGCCTTGGCATTAAAAGGAATTTCGATGAAAAAAATTTGTGTTTTTACCGGCGCCGCCTCTGGCATAAGCCCCCTTTATAAAGACACTGCCTATCAAATGGGACAAATGATCGGATCACGCGGTCTTGGGCTTGTCTATGGTGGCGGCAAAATGGGTCTGATGGGCGCGGTTGCCGATGGAGTGCTTGCTGCCAATGGCCATGTTACCGGCATTATTCCGCAATTCCTTGATAATGTTGAGGTTGGGCATAAGGGCGTTACCGATCTTCACATCATCGATTCGATGCATGAACGAAAGGCCATGATGTATGATATTTCAGATGCCTTTGTCATTTTCCCCGGCGGCCTTGGCACGCTTGATGAAACCATGGAAATCATCACATGGCGCCAGCTTGGATTGCATAACAAGCCGATTATCATCGTTAATTTGAACGGCTATTGGGATTCGATGCTGATCATGTTCCAAAATATTATTGATCAGGGCTTTATGCATCATGGGCATACAGGTCATTTTGATCAGGTAGATGATCTTGACGGTTTGATGGACAAGCTTGATCAGCTGTTTCAGCCCGACCGATTACAGACCTAACAAGAGGCCTTGCAAGAGGGCCAAGGCTGCCGTTTACAGACGCGCTAATCAGCGCGTCATCATCAAATGAAAATCCCCAATAATGATGGTCACAAGGATCATCGCTATCGGGATAATTTTTAATTTGGCGAGATTGTTTGCCGCCAAAAATATTTACCGCCAAAGGTTTTGGCAATTAGCCGATAATGCTGTTCAACGTCGCACTTGGGCGCATCACCAATGCCACCTTGTCACTGGCAGCATGATAATAGCCGCCAAGATCACACGGCTTGCCTTGGGTTGATGCCAGTTCGGCAGTGATTGTCTTTTCATTATCCGCAAGCGCGGCCGCCAATTCGGCGAAATCATCGGCCAAATCCTGATCTTCGGTTTGAGCGGCAAGTGCCTGCGCCCAATAAAGAGCAAAGTAATAATGGCTATCGCGGGTGTCGGTCTGGCCAACACGGCGTGACGGCGATTTATCATTTGCCAACAGCAATTGTGTTGCAGCATCAACCGCCTTGCCAAGCAGGCCAGCCTTGCTGTTGCCGGTAGACTCAGCAACAAAATTCAATGACTCACCAAGCGCACAAAATTCACCAAGCGAGTCCCAGCGCAAATGGCCTTCTTCGACCAATTGCTGAACATGTTTTGGGGCTGATCCGCCAGCGCCTGTTTCAAACAGACCACCGCCATTCATCAGCTTGACCACAGACAGCATTTTTGCCGATGTGCCAAGCTCAAGAATTGGAAATAAATCAGTTAGATAGTCACGAAGCACATTGCCAGTGATTGAAATGCAATCTTTGCCAGCGGTGATGATTTCAAGTGAAAATCTGGTCGCCTCACGCGGTGCCATGATTTTGACCGATGCTTCATCAACACCAAGCTTGGCAAGCATTGATTTCACATAAACAATGATTTCCGCATCATGTGGACGTGCCGCATTCAGCCAGAACACCGCCTCGGCACCGGTTGCCTTTTGACGGGCAAGACCAAGCTTAATCCAATCTTCGATTGGTGCCTGATTGGTACTAGATGACCGCCAGATGTCGCCTTTTTGCACCTGATGCTCATGCAAATTTTCGCCATTTTCCAGAACATAGCGAACCACACCATCTTCCGACATCTCAAATGTTGTTGGATGCGATCCATATTCTTCGGCCTTTTGCGCCATCAGGCCAACATTGGATACTGATCCGGCTGTTGTTGGGTCAAGCGCACCATTTTCTCTGAAGAAATTAGTGGCTTCTTCATAAACAGGCGCATAGGAATTATCTGGAATGACGCATTTGCAATCTTGTTCGCTGCCATCTGGCCCCCAGCCCTTGCCGCCAGCGCGGATCAAAGCTGGCATTGATGCATCGATAATCACATCTGACGAGACATGGAAATTGCTAAGCCCTTTATCCGAATTCACCATGTAAAGCGGCGGATTGGCAGCAAAGCAAGCCGCAAGATCGGCTTCGAGTTCGGCGCGTTTTGCGGCAGGAAGCGAGGCAATCCGCGCCTCAAGATCGCTAAGCCCCAAATTATAATCCATGCCCAATTCGCGCAAAACATCATCATGTTTGGCGACAAAATCTTCAAGCAACACGCCAACAGCCTGACCAAAGATAATCGGGTCAGATACTTTCATCATCGTTGCTTTTAGATGAACCGAAAACAATACAGATTTTGCCCTGGCATCGGCTAACTCATTGCGCAAAAAGGCGCGTAAAGCAGCCAAAGACATAAATGAGGCGTCAACAACGGTTCCCGCCTTTAGCATCAGGCCTTCTTTCAAAACAGTGACCTGACCGGCCTTGTTTTCAAATTCGATTTTTGCGTTGCCAGCCTGATCAGTGCTCAAGGTTGCCGATTTTTCATTCGAGAAAAAATCACCTGATGACATCGATGATACATGGGTTTTTGAATCAGCCGCCCAAACGCCCATTGAATGCGGGTTGTTCTGCGCATAGATTTTGACGGCCTGCGTACTACGCCGGTCAGAATTGCCCTCACGCAGAACCGGATTAACCGCACTGCCCTTGACCGCATCATAACGCGCAGCAATGGCGCGTTCTTCATCATTTGCCGGGGCAACCGGATAATTGGGAAGATTATAGCCTTGTGCCTGCAATTCGCTGATCGCGCCAACAAGCTGGGGAATTGATGCTGAAATATTTGGCAGCTTGATTACATTGGCGGCTGGTGTTTTCACCCATTCACCCAATTCTGCCAGATCATCCGACTGGTGTTGGGCATCGGTCAAAACTTCGGGAAATACAGCGATCACACGGCCGGCAAGCGAGATATCACGTCGCCCAATGGTTAACCCAGCAGGTTTTACAAAACGATTGATGATCGGCAAGAGCGACGCGCTGGCCAATTCTGGCGCTTCGTCCACTTTTGTATAGATTAAATCTGGGTTGGCTGTATCTGACATATTCTTTGCCTTATCATATGATGACCAAAACTCACCCCGGAATCGAGGGAAAATTTAACTAGGCCTTTCGGCCGGTTTTATAGGGCGGCTGAAACCGCTTTTAACGCCGCGGCTGCCTTGCTGGCATCAGGGCCGCCAGCCTGCGCCATATCAAGTCGCCCACCGCCGCCGCCGCCGCCAAGTGCCGCCGACCCAATCTTTACCAAATCAACCGCGCTTTTTTGACCAGCAAGATCCGCCGTTACCGCAACAACAATCGATGCTTTGCCAGCATCAGTCGCAACAAGACAGATCACCGCATTTTCAACCGATAATTTGATTTCATCGGCCATAGATTTCAATTCACGTGCCGGCGTGTCTTCAAGCAACCGCCCAACAAAATTGATGCCATTGACAACATCACTGCCATTGCCGGCACCACCACCAGCGGCCAATTTACGCCGTAGCTGGCTGATATCACGTTCGGCCTTTTTACGATCTTCGACAAGCTGGGCAACACGGTTGGCAAGCTGGTCGGGCGCAATCTTCAACAGATCAGCGCTTTTGGTCAAAATAGCATCACGCGCATCAATCCAAGCCAGCGCGCCTTCATGCGTCACCGCCTCAATCCGGCGCACCCCGCCAGCAACAGCCGATTCCGAAATGATTTTCAATAGGCTGATATCGCCTGTTCGGCCAACATGGGTTCCGCCGCATAATTCAACCGACCATACCTTGCTTGGATCATCATCAGCCGCACCGCCCATTTGCACAACGCGAACTTCATCGCCGTATTTTTCGCCAAACAGCGCCAATGCGCCAAGCTCAATCGCGGCATCAGGCGTCATAATGCGGGTTGTGACATCCGAATTCATCCGAATCCGTGCATTGACGATTTGCTGAACCTGATCCAATTCATCGGCCGTAACCGCCTTTTGATGGGAAAAGTCAAACCGCAGCCGGTCAGGACTGACAAGCGATCCTTTTTGCGCCACATGATCGCCAAGCACAAGCCGAAGCGATTCATGAAGAAGATGCGTTGCCGAGTGATTGGCGCGAAGCCGCAAACGGCGTGACACGTCAATCTGCAACCGAACCTCTTGCCCCTTGGCAAGCGTACCAGAGATAATTTCGACATGATGAATAAACAGACCCGACGGGGTTTTCTGGGTATCGGTGACGCGGGCGGTGCCATTATCCCAGCTAATCGTACCAACATCACCAACCTGACCACCCGATTCGCCATAAAATGGGGTTTGATTGACAATCATCCGCCCCTTGCCAGCTTTGCCAATTTCTTCGATTTCGGCATTGCCATCAACAAGCGCGGTGACAATGGCTTCGGCCGTGTCTGATGTGTAGCCCAAAAATTCTGTCGGCTCTGAATTTTGCGCCAGATCAAGCCAGATGGTTTCAGTGGCGCTGTCGCCCGATCCGCTCCATGCACGGCGGGCATTGGCCTTTTGTGCATCCATTGCAGCGTTGAACGCATCAAGATCAACCTGCCAGCCATAACCCCGCATGAAATCTTGGGTCAGATCAAGCGGAAAGCCAAAAGTATCATAAAGCTTAAAGGCGGTTGCCCCATCAAGCGTGCCACCGGCGGCCTTGCCTGCCAGCTCGTCATTCAAAATGCGCAAGCCGCGACCAAGCGTTTCTTTAAAACGGGTTTCTTCCAGCTTCAGCGTTTCGGTAATCAGCGATTGCGCACGGCCTAATTCACCATATTGCGCACCCATTTCCGCAACAAGGGTTGGCACAAGCCGGTACATTGTTGGATCAGCGCATCCCATTTGGTGAATATGGCGCATGGCACGCCGCATAATCCGGCGCAAAACATAGCCGCGCCCCTCATTTGACGGCAAAACACCATCGGCAATCAAAAAGGATGACGCCCGCAAATGATCAGCAACAACACGATGCGATATATTATGGCTTCCATCAGCATCAGTACCCGAAACATCTGCCGACGCCTCGATCAATGCTCGCATAAGGTCAATGTCGTAATTATCATGCTTGCCCTGAAGCACCGCCGCGATACGTTCCAGACCCATGCCTGTATCAATTGACGGCTTTGGCAAGGCGATACGTTGGCCCGGCGTCTGCTCAAACTGCATAAAGACAAGATTCCAGATTTCGATAAAGCGATCACCATCTTCATCAGGTGACCCTGGTGGGCCTCCCGGAATATGATCGCCATGATCATAAAAAATTTCCGAACAAGGGCCACAAGGACCGGTATCGCCCATCGCCCAGAAATTATCGGATGTGGCAATGCGGATGATGCGGTCATCATTCAAGACCGGCGATTTTCTTCCATAGATTAGCCGCTTCATCATCTTCATGGTAAACCGTGACAAGCAGTTTTGACGCATCAAGCCCATATTCCTTGGTGATTAAATTCCACGCCAATTCAATGGCATTTTCCTTGAAATAATCGCCAAAGGAGAAATTACCAAGCATCTCAAAAAATGTGTGGTGACGCGCCGTATAGCCGACATTTTCAAGATCATTATGTTTGCCGCCAGCACGAACACATTTCTGCGCTGTTGTCGCCCGAACATAATCGCGGCTTTCGGCACCGGTAAACAGAGTTTTAAACTGTACCATGCCCGAATTGGCAAACATCAAGGTTGGATCATTTTGTGGCACAAGCGGGCTTGATGCGACAATTTCATGCCCATTTTTGCCAAAATAATCCAGAAAAGTGGCGCGGATATCATTCACACTCGACATAAGACTGCCCCCAGCACAGCGTTTGGCTTGTCACGTTTGGTTTGCGGCGGCCCTGCCATTAAGGCAAGCGGTCATTTATGGCGCCGCACAACGCCCAATCATTAGCGGTTATTATCTACCCGCCACAGGGGGTGTCTGTCTAGATTAACTTGATGAAAGCCTGCCGCTTTTTGGCAAAGATGTGGCGGCGGCAAAAGCTCTGTTTTGGCAATCGCATCACAAAGGCAAAATGGCCAGCCCCAAAACTGGAGCTGACCATTTCACAATCTTCACAATCTGACCAAGCCTATGCCCATAAAGTTGGGGGCTTTCCGCAGATAATGCCTTATTTTGGCATTGTCGGTGTATCGGGTAGATCAGGCAAATCAGGCGATTCTGGCACTTGTGCTTCGTCGCTTGACGCGATTGAGTTATCAAGCATCTGATCACCAACAAGCCCAGCATTTTGTCGAATGGCCGCTTCAATTTCAGCCGCCAATTCGGTATGTTCGCGAAGGAATGTTTTGGCATTCTCCCGGCCTTGGCCAATGCGCTGTCCCTTGTAAGAAATCCACGCCCCTGATTTATCAACAATACCAGCAGCGACGCCAAGATCGAGCAATTCGCCCATTTTGGAAATGCCTTCGCCATACATAATGTCAAATTCGATGGTGCGGAACGGCGCGGCAACCTTGTTTTTCACCACTTTAACACGGGTTTGGTTGCCAACAACCTCATCACGATCTTTAATGGCGCCAATCCGGCGAATATCCAACCTGACTGAAGCATAGAATTTCAGGGCATTACCGCCTGTGGTGGTTTCCGGATTGCCAAACATCACGCCAATTTTCAAACGGATCTGGTTGATGAAAATCACCAAACAGTTTGAGCGCGCAATTGACGAAGTGAGTTTGCGAAGCGCTTGGCTCATCAAACGCGCTTGAAGCCCGACATGATGATCACCCATTTCGCCTTCAAGTTCGGCGCGCGGCACCAAGGCGGCAACCGAGTCAACGACAAGAACGTCAACCGCACCTGAACGAACCAGCGTATCGGTAATTTCCAGCGCCTGTTCACCAGCGTCAGGCTGCGAGATCAATAGATCATCAATATTCACGCCAAGTTTGCGTGCATAAGACGGGTCAAGCGCATGTTCAGCGTCGACAAAGGCACAAGTGCCACCTTCTTTTTGCGCCTCGGCAACAGCATGAAGCGCCAATGTCGTTTTGCCTGATGATTCTGGGCCATAGATTTCAACAATCCGGCCTTTCGGGAAACCACCAATGCCAAGACCAATATCAAGCCCAAGCGATCCGGTTGAAATTGACTGAACATCGACGGCAGATTCGCGTTGGCCGAGTTTCATAACCGACCCTTTGCCAAACGCCTTTTCAATCTGGCCAATGGCCGCTTCAAGCGCCTTGTTCTTGTCGTCACTTTTCATTTTCATATCCACTACAACTCCAGCCATATATGCCTCCTTAGTTGCACAACCACCGCCCCCCTGTCCATGCACTTTATATTCATGCATTTACATCGATGCTCATAATCACGCCTATTGCGGCGAATGAATCTGAGCATTTCCACTTTGGCGTGATGAAACGCCTAAAATGCCAGGCAGAGGCTTTTAAAAATTTGCACCATTTCTGGTAACGAGTTCATATGTTGTACTTGTTTTGTTCTAATTGCAAGCCTATTTTCACCTTTTGTTCTATTTTATCCATTTTCTAAAGGAAAGGCCGATACCATTTTGGGGTACGGGCACAAAATAAGTTTCAAATTTTGGTAAATGGCCTAATCGTCGCGATGGACACGTTCCATTCGCTCATGGAGTTCTTGCGCATGAAGGCTTAGCGAGGCGATGGGCCGAGCTTCAAGGCGGCGAAGATTGATTGGCTCGTCAGTTTCAACGCAATAGCCATAGCTGCCATCATCGATCCGCCGCAAGGCTGCTTCGATTTTCTGCAATAATTTGCGTTCACGGTCGCGGGTTCTAAGGTCAAGCGCGGCATTGCTTTCGATTTGCGCGCGATCCATCTGGTCTGGCTGATGCAGATTTTCTTGAGAAAGGCCGGTAATGGTGCCGCTGGCATCATCCAACAATTCAGCTTTCCAGGATTCCAGCTTTTTCTGGAAATATAAAAGCTGAAGTGGATTCATGAAATCTTCATCTTCGCTTGGCCGGTAATCATCGGGAAGCATATTTTGCGCAATCGACCCAGCGCCAGCTTTTGCCTTTGTTGCGGCTTTAACGCCATTTGTCGTTGTCGCCTTGCCATTTTTTGGCTCGGCAATCTCTGCTGTATTGGAAATCAGCTTCTTGTTCTTCATTTCATCACCTTCGCAATCAAATTGAAGTTGGCGACCAAAATGGCGCCCCTAAAAAGAGGGCTGTCGATTACACCGATTCAATCAGAACTGCAAGGATATTTTGGCCCGAAGGACCTATCTGAATTCGCCTAACCACGAAAAAACATTATTAAAAAGTTAATCACGCATGTGTAATTTGTTATCACTCTCTTACCCGCTTACCCTTTTGATAGCCGCAATTGAGCGCAATATTTCTTGGGTTTTTTGATGTGTGGCAATGGTTCGGTTTCGTTAGCGCAATAGACAAAGAAAGTGACGTTTTAACCGTTTAAAAGAGAGAGTTTTCAAAATGCATGTACTTATAGTTGAAGATGATCCAATTGTTGCAGATGTTCTTGGCATGACATTAGAAGAAGTGGAGCATTTCAAAACCACGGCAAATACAATCGAAACAGCCCTATCTGAATTAAAGCATCATCGAATCGATGCGATTCTGCTCGATCTGAACCTGCCTGATGTTGATGGCACGCGACTAGCGCAGCTTGTTCGCAAAAATCACATCCTTGTCCCAATATTGGTTATTTCGGCCAATAGCGGCATTGATGAGAAAATCACCGCGCTTGGCGCCGGCGCCGATGATTATTTGACCAAACCATTTGACCGATATGAATTGATGGCGAATCTCGATGCCATCATGCGGCGGACACATGGTCACGGTTCAGCAACGATTTCGGTTGGCAATCTGGTCGTTGATCTAAGCCGCAATTATGCCAAGGATGGCGAAACGCGACTTGAGCATACCGGTAAAGAATTTCGGATCATTGAGTTTATGGCTCTGCGAAAAGGTGCTTTTCTCAGCAAAGATGCATTTTTGAACCATCTTTATGGCGGTATTGATGAACCGAAACCAAAGATCATCAACATATTTATATGCAAGCTGCGGCGCAAACTTGTCGAAAATGGCGACGAAGGCCTAAGCGTTGATACGGTTTGGGGGCAAGGCTATATTCTTCGCGAAACGCGCGATTATCAGGTGCTTGAAAAAGCGGGCTAGCTGTCACCCCTTGTTTGTTGAGGCTGTGCCTGCCCCCTCCAATTCATCTCCCGTATGGACGGGGTTAGCGCACAGCCTCACAGCCACCCTCTAGCTTATCGATCTCTTAAAACAAGATTTACCCTCCCATGCCGCCTCTAACTGCAAATGGCGCAGCTTGGTTTTTTTGCGTCAAATGGACTTGCCAGCCACCACCCAATCATGGCAGGAAAGCCGTAGTGCTTTTGAGCATTTTTCGTTAAAAAACCCATAGGATATCCGCATTGCTTTATTTCAGCCTTGGTGATTTTGTGATCCATCCAGATCGGCCCGATTGGGGCATTGGTCAGGTTCAATCTATCGTTGGGATGAATGTAACAGTTAATTTCGAACATGCGGGTAAACAGATGATTAATTGCAACATTATTGCTTTGAACGCCGCACCACGCCCGACCAAATAAATATCTGGTTGTCGCCCTCTTCTGCATAATATAGATCCATCTTTTGGCAGGACCCAATGTCGCATGGTACGATTTGCCATTATGCTGTATAAAATTTTCAAGTTTTTTATGGATTTTTCTGGCCATTGATTGTAGCAACCGAGCGCCGAATGCATGCGCGCCGCAGGAGACATATTCGTGAATTATCGCGAAATTTTGAAAAGCAAGCTAAACCAGCTAAAAAGCGAAAGCCGCTACCGGACCTTTATTGAGCTGGAGCGTCAAACCGGCTGGCATCCGCATGCGCTATGGAACAGTCCTGACGGGCCAAAAGATGTCGTCATTTGGTGTTCAAACGATTATCTTGGCATGGGACAAAACCCCGATGTAGTCAAAGCATTGACCAGCGCCATTGATGTTCATGGAACCGGCGCTGGCGGCACCCGCAATATTTCTGGCACCAGCGCCGCCATTGTCGCGCTTGAGAGCGAACTTGCCGACCTTCATAGCAAAGAACGCGCCCTTGTGCTGACAAGCGGCTATGTTGCCAATGAAGCCAGCATCAGTGCCATTGCCAGTTTGCTCGATAATGTGCTGATTCTATCTGACCAGATGAACCATGCTTCAATCATTTCCGGCATTCGCTATGCGCGTTGTGACAAGGAAATTTTCCGTCATAATGATTTGGCACATCTTGAAGAATTGCTTGCTGCCCAGCCAATTGAACGGCCAAAGCTGATTATTTTTGAATCGATCTATTCAATGGATGGCGACACTGGCCCCATTTTCGAAATTGTCGAACTTGCCGAAAAATATAATGCGCTGACCTATCTTGATGAAGTTCATGCGGTTGGCATGTATGGCAATGACGGTGGCGGCATTGCGCAAATGCGTGGTGTTCAAGATCGCGTCGATATCATCCAAGGCACGCTTGGCAAGGCCTTTGGCGTTGTTGGCGGCTATATTGCAGCTGATGATGTGATTTGCGATGCGGTTCGCAGCTTTGGATCAGGCTTCATTTTCACCACTGCCCTGCCACCAGCCCTGGCCTGCGGGGCCTTGGCTTCGGTTCAGCATTTGCGCCGCAGCTCGCATGAGCGTTTGGCACAGCAGCGTCAGGCCACCAAATTGAAAGCAAAATTGCACGAAATTGGTTTGCCCATTCTGAAAGGCGACACGCATATCATTCCGGTTATGGTCAAAGACGCGGCAAAATGCAGCCAGATTTGTCAGGTTCTGTTGAATGATTTCGGCATTTATGTGCAGCCGATTAATTATCCGACCGTACCGGTGGGTAGTGAAAGGTTACGGTTTACCCCCGGCCCGCTGCATACCGATGCGATGATTGATCATCTTGTGGACTCACTGCAAAAGGCATTTACCCTAGCTGGCGAAGCGCAGGCCCAGCAGACTGGTTGCAAACGCCTAGACAAACCGGCTCAGTAATTTTTAGCCAATCTGGCCAAACCATCCATTGCCGCCTTTAATTTTTGCGGAAAAACCAAAGCGCCTTATTGGCAAGGCTGGATTTTGCCACCCATAGCCCCTACATTACAGGATCGAGGTGTTCTTGCCTGTTTTGATGTTATGGTCGCTGTTCGGTGAACAGGGCTCTGTCTTATTTAGTGCCTTTGCGGCTGTTGATGGAACGTGATTATGCCAATTACCCCTACCCCTTCCGATCACCCTGATTTCCCTGGCCGCGGTAAAACCGGCCTGCTTTTGGTCAATCTTGGCACGCCCGATGGCACCGACACCCCATCAATGCGGCGCTATCTCAAGCAGTTTTTATCCGACCGCCGCGTGATTGAAGTGCCGCGCCTGTTGTGGTGGCTAATCCTGAACGGAATTATTTTGAATATCCGTCCCCGCAAATCAGGCGATGCCTATGCACGGATCTGGCTGAAAGACGACCCAGATGGATCGCCGCTTCGCCGCATCACTCGCCTTCAGGCCGAACATGTCGCTAACAGCCTTCAAAGTGATGATCTGGTCACTGATTACGCCATGCGCTATGGCAAGCCGTCAATCCAATCGCAAATGCAAAAGCTGCAAAATGGCGGATGCAGCCAGATTCTGGTGATGCCACTTTATCCGCAATATGCCGCATCAACAACCGCGACGGTCAATGACGAAGTGTTTAAATGGGCGCTTGATCTGCGCTGGCAACCGGCCATTCGCACCGCGCCGCCATGGCATGACCACCCTGTCTATATCAAGGCTTTGGCAGATTCGGTTCGTCAATCGGTAAAGAAAAACGGCATGCCTGATGATCTGGTGATTTCATTTCACGGCATTCCCAAAAGCTATTTTGTGGCGGGTGATCCCTATCATTGCCAATGTTTGAAAACAGCGCGCCTTCTTCGTGAAGAGCTTGATTGGGATAAAGCCCATTTTCACGCGACCTTCCAATCGCGGTTTGGGTCAGAACCTTGGCTTCAGCCCTATACCGACAAAAGCGTTGTGGCGCTGGCCGAAAATGGATCGAAACATGTTGCCATCATGGCACCCGGTTTTGTTGCCGATTGTCTGGAAACATTGGACGAGTTGGATATCGAACTGCATGAAGAATTTTTGGAACATGGCGGCGAGACTTTTAGCTATATTCCTTGTTTGAATGACAGTCCGGCTGGCATGAAGGTGATTGAGCAAATTGCCACTGAAAATCTGGCCGGGTGGGTGGACACACCAAAAAAAGGCACAGTGAAAAAATCGGCTGCGAAAAAAGTTGCGGCAAAAAAGCCAGCCGCAAAGAAGGCAAATGCGAAAAAGCGCCGCTAAAAAAATTTGGTCGGGCTTGAATATGTCGCTAGCTAAATTCTGATGCAAACCGTGCGTAGTCGCGCCGGTATCGCAAGATTTAATCTGGCGGGGATTTTGGCTTGCTGCCAGCGCAAAAGCGGTCTTGTGTCGATATTCATCGCTAGCCACTAGCCCCTGCCGGTTATAGATTGTCATGTGATCGCCATCACCGCCTTGCGGCACCCGCGAACTTGTCACGGTTTTCAAAAATAAAATCCTGATCACTGCGTCTTTTCATGCAAGTAATTGCAAAGCAGCACAGCAAAGTCTTTTCATTCTGAATCAAGGATGTTATACCAACTGTCTCGAGCGGGCGCCGTTACCACACGGCTCCATATATCGGATGTAACAGGCATATTTGAGACCCTCAAACTGGCCGTCATCTGGTGGTAAAATGGTTGGAAAAAGCATCCCAATTATCGCCAAATGATGTTTATTTGAGAAATATTCCGTGACTATCCAGATAGTTAAAAATGCTCGTATGCGGCGTTTGTGTAGTGGTAAGACCTTAGCCTTCCAAGCTAAAGACGCGGGTTCGATTCCCGCACGCCGCTCCAACTACACTTCATTCCCTTTGGATGGGTCTGCCCTATGGTCGGCAGGCTTTGCCGTTTCATGGTGAAAAATGGCGGCTTCATCCTCCATTTCAAGCATCATCACATCATTGAATTTATTGAAAAAGGTGCAAAGAGTGATGCGCAGCGTCAACTCAACAATCTGGGTTTCGCTGAAATGCGCACGCAGCCCGTCAAACTGGCGATCACCAACGCGGTTATGATCGCGCGTCACCTGCACCGCATAATCGCGAACCATGCGATCCACCGGATCAAGACCCGGGCAATCCTCATCCAGAATTCGGTCAATAACCGCCCGCGGCAATCCAAAATCCAACAAACGCGGGCCATGATGGGCAACACAATAATCACAACGATTGATTGCCGATACGGTAACAATGGCAATTTCGAGATGGCGCTTATCAAGAATGGGGTTGTCGGCCATTTCAAGAAGCATGCCCATCAGATGGCGAAGCGCAATCGGCCGATGGGCAAATATTTTCACCTGATTTAAAAACGGACCATATTCATCGGCAAATCGCTGATAAACCGGTTTGGCATCTTCGGGCACTTCATCAATGCCAACATCACGAACGCGGGCCATGATCTATCTCCCCTCATCGCCATTCAGTGCCGATGATCATCACCGGCTTTTACCTTTGCTACGCCAAGCCTAGGGGGAAAATGCCCAGGCTTGCAACCCTGTTCACACGCCAATTCCAGCAATATTTACCGCCGCTTTGACGCTATTATATGTGAATATTTGATTAATTTTTAGGCATTAATAGCAAATCTTGCCTTAAATTTTACCAAAATAGCGATCATTGATTAAATTAACGGCATTTTTCTTGATTTGGCACCGCTGATGACCAGACTACGTCTGTAATCATGCGCCAAAATCTGGCGCATGCCCCAAAATTGTGGAGTACCAGTGATGCAGTTTCCTTTTTCGGCAATCAAACGGCTTGGCACCGGCCTTATTGCCGCCAGCCTTGTTGCCAGTCCTGTCTTTGCGGCCGACAGCGCCATTGACAGCGGCGACACCGCATGGATATTGACAGCAACCGCGCTGGTTCTGTTGATGACCTTACCCGGATTGGCGCTTTTCTATGCTGGCCTTGTACAGTCTAAAAACATCGTTTCGGTTCTGATGCATCATTTTGCCATCGCGGCACTGATGTCAATTTTATGGGTAGTTGCCGGTTACTCGCTT
Organism: uncultured Candidatus Puniceispirillum sp.; assembly: GCA_905182545.1. Classification (GTDB taxonomy): domain Bacteria; phylum Pseudomonadota; class Alphaproteobacteria; order Puniceispirillales; family Puniceispirillaceae; genus UBA3439. The sequence goes on along the minus strand of CAJJBY010000006.1, from coordinate 44,501 downwards.
GCCTTTTCAGGTGATGGTGCATGGGTTGGCGATCTTGCCAATAGCTTTATGAGCAACATCACACTCGATTCGGCGAGCGGCACGATCCCTGAGTCGGTCTTTGCAGCCTTCCAGATGACCTTTGCGATCATCACCCCGGCGCTGATTATTGGTGCTTATGTTGAGCGGATGAAATTTGCCGCGTTGCTGATGTTTTCGGCAATCTGGCTTTTGGTTGTCTATGCACCGGTCACGCATTGGGTCTGGGGCGGCGGCATCATGGCCGAGTGGGGTGTTCTTGATTTTGCTGGCGGCATTGTTGTTCACGCAACCGCCGGCACGGCCGCGCTGGTCTGTGCGCTTGTTGTTGGCAAACGTCGCGGCTTTCCAACCTCAGTCCAGCCACCGCATAGCCCGGTTCTGACAATGATTGGTGCCAGCATGCTGTGGATCGGCTGGTTTGGCTTTAATGGTGGTTCGGCTTTGGGCGCTGGCAACAGCGCAGGCATGGCGCTTTTGGTAACGCATATCGCCGCGGCAACAGCTTCACTTGTCTGGATGTTTATTGAATGGTTCCGGTTTGGCCGGCCATCGCTTGTTGGCATCGTAACCGGTATGGTTGCAGGTTTGGCAACCGTAACGCCGGCATCGGGCTTTATCGGCGTTCCTGGCGGTCTGATCCTTGGCCTTGCTGGCGGCGTTGCCTGTTATGTTGCCGTTGATCTGATCCGGGTGCGGTTAAAGATTGATGACTCACTGGATGTGTTTGCCGTTCACGGTGTTGGCGGCATTCTTGGCAGCTTGCTTGTTGCCTATCTGGCACTGCCAGCCTTTGGCGGGCTTGGGCTTGCGGATGGCGTAACGGCCGGAAGCCAGTTTATGGTTCAATTGTCGTCTGTTGCCATTACGGTTCTTTGGACAGGCATTGGCAGCTATGTGATTTTGAAAGTCATTGGCGCGGTGATTGGGCTTCGTGTTGATCAGCAGGACGAGATCGAGGGGCTTGATCTCAGCCAGCATGGCGAGCGCGGCTATCACAACGGCTAGTCAGCATCAAAATCAAACAGTTAAACAGCGGCTTCTCCCCAAAGCCGCTGTTTTTTTGGAAAATCATTGGGTGATGCGCAGAATGGGGCTAGTTATCTTGCCACTCGCGGCGCACTGATTGATCGCGTTCATCGGGCAAATAAGCCTCGCGCAACCCTTGCCAGATATCATCATCGGCAAGCTGGCGAAGCGCCCAAATGGCCATCGCCCGCAGCAAAGCAGACGAATGATCCAGAAACGGCGTAACCAAGGGCATCAAATCGGCATCGTCGCTATTGCCAGCCGCAATAAGCACATTTCGCAAAAACCGTTCATAGCCTGCGCGGCGCACCGGCGTTCCCGCAAAAAAATGGCGAAAACCAGAATCATCAAGTTTCAGCAAATCAGCAAGTGGCGGCAAATCAGTTCCGGCCTTGGCGGCTAGTTTTTGCTCTTTGGCAAGGCTGGCGAATTTATTCCAAGGGCAGATTGCCAAACAATCATCACAGCCAAAAATGCGATTGCCGATAGCGTGACGAAAGCTGCGGTCAATCACCCCCTTATGCTCAATTGTCAGATAGGAAATACAACGCCGCGCATCCAGCCGGTAAGGCGCGGAAACGCATTGGTTGGGCAAATATCAAGACATTGACGACAACCACCGCAACGATCAGTTTCAGGCGCGTCATAAGGCAAAATAGCATCGGTCAGGATCACCCCTAAAAACAGCCATGATCCAGCCTTGCGCGAGACAAGATTTGTATGTTTGCCCTGCCAGCCAATGCCTGCGGTTTGCGCCAATGGCTTTTCCATCAGGGGTGCCGTATCAACAAACACTTTTACCGCATGGCCAGTCTGCGCGGCAAATTGGCCTGCCAGCTGTTTTAGCTTTCCCTTGACCAGATCGTGATAATCACGCCCGCGCGCATAAACCGAAATATTGCCTGCTGACTTTGCCGCCAGATTATCCATCGGATCATGATCAGGGCCGTAATTCATCCCAAGCACAATGGCTGTTTTTGCGTCTGGCCACATCGCCTGCGGCTGTTGACGTTTTGCCGCCGTATCGCGAAGCCAGCCCATATCGCCTTCAAATGCATCATCCAGAAACGCCACCAGCCCTGCCCTGTTTACCGGCTCAATGTCTGCCGGCCCAATACCAGCCAACAAAAACCCCTCATGAGCGGCGGCCTCGATCAACCAGCCGCGCGGGTCTTTATGGGCATTTGGCTTTGGGTGCTGAATTGTCTTGCTCACAATGGTTCGATATCTCCCATTGCCTGCATCGCGTGAAAATTGGCTTCATAATCGGCAAAAGTGCCAGCTTCGATCGCAAGCCGCATATCGGTCATCAAATCTTGATAATAGTGAAGATTGTGCCAGCTAAGCAGCATCAGTGACAAAACTTCTTCCGCCTTGAACAGATGGTGAAGATAGGCACGGCTATAGTGCGAACAGGCCGGACAGCCACAAGCCTCATCAAGTGGGCGCGGGTCATCGGCATGGCGGGCATTTTTCAAATTCACCGGCCCGCGGCGGGTAAATCCCTGTCCAGTTCGCCCTGACCTTGTTGGCAAAACGCAATCAAACATATCAATACCGCGTGCCACCCCGCCAACAAGATCAGATGGCTTGCCAACCCCCATCAGATAGCGCGGCTTGTCCTGACGCATCAATGGCGTTGTGACCTCAAGCGTCTCAAACATCGCTTGCTGACCCTCGCCAACGGCAAGACCGCCAACGGCATAGCCTTCGAAATCAATTTCTTCAAGCGCGGCAACAGATTCAGCCCGCAAATCAGGAAATACCGACCCTTGGACAATGCCAAACTGGCCATAACCGGTTCGCGCCTGAAACGCGCTGCGTGACCGTTTGGCCCATCGCATCGACAATGCCATTGACTCAGCGGCAATCGGCTTGGTTGCAGGAAATGGCGTACATTCATCAAAGGCCATTGTGATGGTCGCATCAAGAAGATGCTGGATCTCGGTAGATCGTTCTGGTGTAAGCCGGTGCTTGCTGCCATCAAGATGCGATTTGAAAGTCACCCCATCTTCATCAAGCTTGCGAAGCGGGCCAAGCGACATCACCTGAAACCCACCTGAGTCCGTTAATAGCGGGCCGTCCCATCCCATCATTTTGCGAACCCCGCCAAGCCGAGCAACACGTTCGGCTCCGGGGCGAAGCATAAGATGATAGGTATTTGCCAGAATGATGCTGGCACCAGTTGATTTCACCGAATCCGGCATCATGCCCTTTACCGTGGCGGCGGTGCCAACCGGCATAAAAACCGGCGTTTCAACCGCGCCCCATGCGGTGGTCAAACGACCCCGACGCGCCATGCCATCAGTGGCTTTTAGCGTAAACCCAAATTTTTCAGTTTGTCGAGACATGGCAAAATCCGTTGATTGGTTTGAAAGCAGCAGGGGCTGGCCATTATTGATCAGCGATGGCCGCGATGCTGGCAATGATATCAGGAGATGGGTTGCGTGTCATAAAACAGGCATCGCCATAAGAGAAAAAGCGGTAATCATTGGCAATGGCGTGGCGGTAAGCCATAGCAATTTTCTGCATGCCAGCAAAGGCGCTGACAAGCATCAGCAAGGTTGATTTTGGCAGGTGAAAATTCGTCAATAATGCGTCAATGACGCCAAATTCATATCCGGGTGTGATGAAAATATCGGTTTCACCGGCAAATTCGATCACCGCACCATGTTGCTGGTAACAGGCCTCAAGAATCCGCAGGCTGGTTGTGCCAACGGCAATGACCCGCCCGCCTTTGGCACGCGCCTCGGCAATGGCGGTTGCGGTTTCGGCGCTGATCTGGCCCCATTCGCTATGCATCTTGTGATCTTTGATATCATCGGCTGTCACCGGCAGGAAAGTGCCCGCGCCAACATGAAGCGTGACTGGCAGAATGCGTGCGCCGGTGGCGGAAATGGCTTTGGCCAGATTATCGGTGAAATGCAATCCGGCTGTTGGCGCCGCCACCGCACCGCGATGGCGTGCAAACATGGTTTGGTAATCCTGCCGGTCGGCTGGTTCGGCGCCAGCTGGGCGGGCGATATAGGGCGGCAAAGGCATGCTGCCATAACGATCAAGACAGGCGTCAAGTTCAAGCCGGGTCAAACAAGCCGCATTTGCCGGATTGATAAAGCTAAGCTCGACATCGCCGCCCTCGCCGCGACCAAGCACCGTTGCGGCAAAATCATTGGCAAAAATGATCACATCATCAATGCGGCATTTCTTGGCCGGTTTGGCAAAGACGCGCCAAATATGATCCGATTCACGTTTATGGAGCGTCACGCTGATTTTCGCCTGCCCGCGCCGCCCTTCAAGTCGGGCGGGGATGACTTGGGTATTATTGACAATCAAAACATCATCCGCACGAAGCAATGCTGGCATATCGCCAATATGGCGGTCGGCAATGTCATCACCCGACAGGTCGAGCAAACGGGCAGATTCGCGTGGATCAGCCGGTTTTGTGGCAATTTTTTCAGCAGGAAGGCTATAGTCAAAGGCGTCGAGCTTCATAATATTTATCCGCCCAAAAACACAAGGCTTGTAAAGGAAAATTGGATTAAAACCGGATGATATCACCGTGAAAACCGGCCTATATGCCTATTCATAAATCTGGATCACACCATCAACATGGCCAGTTTCGGCAATCACCACAAGACATTGCACCCTCGATTCCAGCATTTTGGCTTCAGCCGTTCCCATCATCGCGTCAGGGCCAATGGTTAAGGGCACTGGACTGGCAACATCACAAACCTTGGTGCTTTTCAAATCGGCGCCATTAACCAACAAGCGGCGCAAATCACCATCGGTAATCACGCCGGATAATTTGTCACGGCTGCCAACCAATGCAAGCCCAAGACGGCCTTCAGTCATCACCAACAGCGCATCTTGAACCGAGGCCGTTGCATCAACAAAAGGCAGGTTCTGGGATCGCATTTTATCACGAACACGCGTCAATAACCGGCGACCAAGCGCACCGCCTGGATGGGTGTTGGCAAAGTCGCTTTCTTGAAAGCCGCGCGCCTCCATCAGGGCAACAGCAATGGCATCACCAAGAACAAGCGAATTCAGACTTGATGTTGTTGGCGCCAGATTTAACGGACAAGCTTCGCGATCAACCGAGATATCGAGGCTGATTTTGGCGCTTGTTGCAATGATGCTTGATGGATTACCGGTCATTGCAATCAACTGCGCATCCAGCCTTTTGAAAGCAGGCAACAGCCGGACAATTTCTTCGGTGCTGCCTGAATAGGATATCAACAGCACAATATCGCCGCGGCGCACCATGCCAAGATCGCCATGAATGGCCTCGGCCGGATGCAAAAACAGTGATGGTGTTCCTGTTGATGCCAATGTTGCTGAAATTTTACGGCCAATAATGCCCGATTTACCCATGCCGCAAACAACAACATGGCCGGAGCTGGTCTTCATTAAATCAACGGTTTTGGAAAAATCCGAACCAAGACCGGCTTCCAGCCCTATCAAGGCTTCGCGATAAGCAGAAAATAATGTCTTTGCCGATGCAATTACCTGATTGGTCATGCGCGTGCGGCTCCTCTTGCCCTGACAGGTCGAACAGCAGTGTAATAACCGGTTTTGAGACGAAAAGCCAGATCAGCGTCAGTTTGATGATGGGTTACCCATTTTGTGATGACTTAGCCAAAAATTCAATCGCCAGACTAAAATCATCAGGCCGGTTTAAATTCATAAAGGGATCGGGTGTTCCCGCAAATTCAACCGTCACGCAATGATAGCGCGCGGTAAAATCATCAATTTTACGTAATCCGTCATCAATCACCGCCTTGCGAAGGGCGCCAGCCAGCGCCACCGGCCAGATGGCAAATACCGGATGGCGGCGCGTATATGACATGGCTTGGGCGATATCAGCACCATCATCAAGCCCCGCTTCAAGCCGTGCAATCAAATCAATTGGCAAAAAGGGCGCATCGGTGGCAAGGCTGACCATATGGGTGCAATCAGCCTGATTTGCCGCAACCCATTCAAGGCCGGTCAGAATGCCCGCCAACGGCCCTGCGTAACCGTCAATCACATCAGCGCAAACCGGCAGGCCAAAATCGGCATAGCGAGCCGGATCACCATTGGCATTCAGCATGATCAGCCGGTTGGCAAAATCAACACGATCAAGAACATGGCGCAAAACTGGTTTACCGGCCAACTCAATCAGGTTTTTATCGCCGCCACCCATGCGCCGCGCCTGCCCACCGGCAAGCAATGTAATTGCTGATTTTTGGGTCATTAGCGTTCATCCTGCTGGGCGGCGCGTTGACGTGATGGGCTGTCGGCCACATCAGCCGCATCGCCGCTATCAAAAATGATCCGTTCAATGCCCGATAAAGCGATGAATCTTTTACCCTTTGCGCGGCCGATCAGCGTCAATCCCGCCTGCCGCGCCAGATCGACCGCCGCGGCGGTAAAGCCAGAGCGCGACACCAAAACCGGAATCTGCATTTGCACGGTTTTGATCACCATTTCCGTGGTCAGCCGTCCGGTCGTATAAAACACCTTGTCATGCGGTGATGCGTTATTCAAAAACATCCAGCCAGCGATTTTATCAACCGCATTATGCCGCCCGATATCTTCCATATAGACAAGCGGCCGGTTTTTCTGACACAGCACACAGCCATGAATGGCACCAGCACTTAAATAAAGGCTTGGCGTGGTATTGATTGCCTTTGACAGTTCGATCAGCCAACTGGCATTGAAACGGGCATCCTTATCAAGCTCGATATCGTCAAACCGTTCCATCATATCGCCATAGGCGGTGCCTTCAGCACAGCCGCTAGTCCGGATTTTCCGTTTCATCTTGGCTTCAAAATCGGTCTCTCGCGCGGTGCGCACAATCACCACACCAAGATCATCTTCAACATCAATGCCGGTGATTTCATCATCGCGCTGGAGCATGTTCTGATTCAAGAAATAGCCAACTGCCAGTTCCGGCACCCAGTCGCCAAGCGTCATTGAGGTCACAATTTCCTGCCGGTTCAAAAACAAGGTGATGGGTTTTTCCGTCACCACGGGCAAGGTAACCGGCTGACCGGTTTCATTGACCCCCTCAACCGACTGTGACAGGCCGGGGGTGTCTGGATTTGGCTGAATTAGAAATGGGGGATTGCTCATCTCGTGAAGATGGCCGAAATCAGTGCCAATTGGCAAGTGGTTTTGCCTTTGAGCGGCAAAAACTCTATGATAAGCCATGCATTGAGATTATCCCAACCATTGGTCCTATGATAGCAGGTGGTCATGAAACTCCATTTTAGCGCTTCTGAACATGATGAGGCCAAACTTCGCCTTACTCAGTTGACCGGACTTTATGGTCAGACCAAAATCGAAGACGCGACCCATATTGTTGCGCTTGGCGGTGATGGGCATATGTTGCATGTGTTGCAGGATTCATTGTCATATGGCCTGCCCGTTTTTGGCATGAATTGCGGGCGGCTTGGGTTTTTGATGAACAATTATGAAAATGATGATCTGCCTGATCGGGTTGCCGCGGCCGAAACCGCACCTTTGCACCCGTTGCGGATGACCGCAACAGCACGCGATGGCAGCACGCATAAAGCATTGGCAATCAATGAAGTGTCATTATTACGGCAAACGCATAATGCGGCGCATATCACCATTTCGGTGAATGATAAACAGCAAATGGAATGTCTTGTTTGTGACGGTATTCTTGTTGCAACCCCAGCAGGATCAACCGCCTATAATTTATCAGCACAAGGCCCGATCATTCCGCTTGGCGGCGGGTTAATGGCGCTAACGCCAATTTCGGCCTTTCGGCCACGGCGCTGGCGGGGTGCACTATTACCCGATGAATCAAAAGTAATCCTTGACGTTCTGGAACATGAATTTCGACCCGTAAGCGCCAGTGCTGATAGTGCTGAAATTCGGCATGTGACCTGCGTTGCTGTTGAACAGGCAAATGATATTACGCTTAATCTTTTGTATGATCCGGGCTTTTCGTTATCCGAGCGCGCCACAAGAGAACAATTCTTAACCTGATCCGTAATGGTCTTAATCCAAAATATTTATGCAAATTTAATCAAAATTTAAGAAGCTTTTGATTTCCTGACCATTCTCTTTTTCAAAGCATGGTGATGGTAATGACAAAGGCAAAGCATCTTGACGTTACGCAGCCATGACGCGTGCTTAGCCTGAAAAAAGCCAGTGGCGTCGGGAACACCGCGCCATTCAGCATCTTATTCACGCATGGCAGCCTTGTTGTCGAGGTGTATCAACCGTTGACAACCGATCATCAAAAACCGCATGAAAGCGACGAATGCTATGTCATCATCAAAGGCCATGGAAAATTCGAAATGGGTGATGAAATTATGTCATTCGGCCCAGGTGATTTCTTGTTTGTGCCAGCAGGCCTGCCGCATCGCTTTACCGATTTTGGCGACACAATGTCGACATGGGTGATGTTTTATGGCCCAGACGGCAGCGAAAACGCTAAAAGCCCTTAAAAAACCGGCTAAATATCCTCAATTTCATAACTATAGGCTGCGTCAAGCCGCGCTAAAAACAGATCAACATGATGCCATAAAGCATCGGTTACTTCGGGCAATTCGCGGGTTAATTCGTGCCGCGCGCCATCAAAGACAATACGCTCAAGATTCCTAATATGGGGAAGACTGGTATCGGTTGCTGGCGCAAAGACAACGCGCTCATCGCCAGCCACAAAAGCCAGAACCGGCACGTCAAGCGCGGCTAACCAGTCGGGATTTAACGTATAAAGCGCACAAGATTGATAGGCCGCGCTAACCCAGCCAATGGTTGGCCCACTGCGGCGCAATTCGGGCGCATCATCGAACCAGACAAATTGATCCTCATATCCTTTTGGATATCGCGTCAGCACATTTTCTGGCCGGTAATGACGTATCCAATCCAAAGACAGCACACGGTGAAATGGCGGGTGCGATCGGACAAGACCAAGACTACCAAGAACATAGCTTGTTAGCCGGATTAACCAGACCGGCATGATTGGCGGTGCCATCATCGGTGCCGATAAGATTACCGCCTCGACCTTATGGGGGCGCCATGCGGCATAGCGAAGCGCAAGATGCCCGCCCATCGAATGACCAAATAGCACGAGTTCATGCCCATCCAGACCAACAGCAGAAATCACCGCATCAAGCGCCGATAGGTGATGATCAAAATCGGTGCAATGAACCGCAAATGGATGTCGGCCAAAATGGCCTGACTGACCTTGCCCAGGCCAATCAATGATCAAAACATGGTAGCCCTTTTCATGGAAACGCAGGACTTCGGCACTGTATTTTTCGCAAAATTCGGTAAATCCGGGAAGGATAACAATGGTTTTATGCGCCGTTGAGGGGGCAGGCGCAGTGCTATCAACAACATATTTTCCATCCGGATTACGCGCTGCCTGACCGGCTGGCCAGAAATGCGCCCGAACCGACGCATCACGATGATATACATAAACGTCATGACCACCAAGCATTGGCAAACCCGCCGAACGCGCCCAATCAAACATTACAGCTAAACCCCCTGCAAACCGGCTTTGTCATGCATTATGTTAGGTGACAAATCATCATCTTGAAACCCTGATGACTGGCGTTCCCACATCTGCGCATACAACCCTTTTTGCGACAGAAGCTGGCGATGGGTTCCGCGCTCGACAATTTCGCCTTCGGCAAGAACGATAATTTCATCAGCGTTCACAATTGTCGACAGCCGATGCGCAATCACCAAGGTGGTTTGACTTTTTGATACCGTATCAAGCGCATGCTGGATTTCTTTTTCGGTGCGGCTATCCAATGCCGAGGTTGCTTCATCAAACAAAAAGATTGACGGTTTTTTCAAAATGGCGCGGGCAATCGCAACACGCTGTTTTTCACCACCGGATAATTTCAGCCCGCGTTCCCCGACCATCGTTTCATAGCCATCAGGCAACCCGGCAATGAACCGGTCAATCGAGGCCATCTTTGACGCCGCAGCAATATCGTCTTGGCTAGCGCCGTTGCGCCCATAACCGATATTATAGCCAATCGTTGAATTGAACATCACCGTATCTTGCGGCACCACACCAATGGCGGCACGAACGCTGGCCTGAGTCACATTGCGAAGATCCTGCCCATCAAGACGAACCGCGCCCGATACCGGATCATAAAACCGGAATAACAGCCGTGAAATAGTGGTTTTGCCCGACCCGCTTGGCCCAACAATCGCAACACGTTTACCGGGTTTAACGGTAAAGCTGATGCCTTTTAAAATCGGCCGGTCACCATAGGCAAAATGCACATCGTCAAAAACCAGCTCGCCACCATCAATCTTGATCGGTTTTGCCGCTGGCTTGTCGGCAATGCCCGGTTCTTCATCAAGCAGACCAAACATCCGTTCCATATCAACAAGCGCTTGGCGCAATTCACGATAAACCCAGCCAAGGAAATTAAGCGGCAGATAAAGCTGCAAAAGATAGGTATTCACCGCAACAAAATCGCCAACGGTCAAGTTGCCCTTTTGAATATCGGCACCCGCCATTGCCATAACGGCCATCAGACCGAAGGCAATGATGACTCCCTGCCCGATATTGACGACTGACAGCGATGTGCGTGACCGAACCGCCATCGCTTCATAATCGGCCATCGCCGCATCATAGCGCGCTGCCTCAACATCTTCAGCATTGAAATATTTAACGGTTTCGTAATTGAGCAAGGAATCAACAGCGCGGGTTGCAGCAGCTTCATCAGCGGTGTTCATTTCACGGCGAAACCTGATCCGCCATTCGGTGACGCGAATGGTGAAATAGACATAAGCCACAACGGTTAAAAAGGTAACACCAGCGTAAAAGCCACCGAATAAATGCCACATGATAATGCTGACAAAGGCTACTTCGACAAAAAGCGGCAAAACCTCAAAAAAGGCGATCGTCAGTAGAAATTCAATCCCCTTGGCACCGCGATCAATCGCACGGGTCATGCCGCCAGTTTGGCGATCCATATGAAATTGAAGCGATAATTTATGAAGATAGCGAAAGGCGTTCAATGCCGCGCCACGAACAGCGCGTTGTGCCACCTTGGCAAAAAGATATTGTTTGGCCTCGCTAAACACCTGCTGGCCAAGTCGCGCCAGCGCATAGCCACCAACAAGATACATCAAAGCCGACATGGCAAAGCCGGAATCGCCATTCACCAGATCAACCGCCGCCCCATAAAGAAGCGGTGTGACCATGTTCGAGCTTTTTGCCGCAATAAGACAGGCAAAGGCAGCGCCAATCCGCACACGGATTTTATTATCACCGCGCGGGGCGGTGTAATGCATCAGCGCATGAAGAAGCGACGCAGTTTTGCGCAAATTGGACGAAGCCATAGCTGCCTTACAATCGTTAAAACTCGCTAGGGTTTATGATGGTGTTGAAACTGAAAAGCTCTCACCACAGCCACAGCGGGCAATTTCATTGGGATTATTAAATACAAATTTGGCGGAAAATTTATCTTCCTGCCAATCCATTTGTGAGCCAATCAAAAACATTACGGCGGTTGGATCAATAAATAAGGTCACACCGTCCTGTTCGATTTTATCTTCAAATGGCTTTTGCTCGGTGGCAAATTGAACATCATATTGCATGCCCGAACAGCCAGCCGTTTTTACCCCGACACGAAGACCAATCACATCATTATCAGCCCGCGCCATCAAACGGTGAACATGGCCGGCCGCAGCTTCGGTCAAGGTGACAATTGGTTTTGTTGGGTCAAACATGTTTTTCAAGCTCCAAATAGCTGGTCTTTCGCGAACCGTTCATTTAAAAATCCAAAGCAAGGCGTGCGTCATCACTCATACGCTCGGGCGTCCAAGGCGGGCTCCAGACCAATTCGACCGAAACTTCGCCAACGCCGTCAACCGCAGCTAATGCCCGCGCCACCTGCCCTGGCATTTCACCAGCAACCGGACAGCCGGGCGCCGTTAATGACATGGTAACATAAACATCACCATTATGCCGCCGTTCGACATCGTAAATCAGACCAAGATCGTAGATATTGACTGGAATTTCCGGATCATGAACCGATTTCAGGGCATCTTCAACGGCCACCGGATCAGCCTGCCCAGCCGGATTTTCAAGCGCAGCGCCAGCCTTGGCAATATAGCCATCACTGGTATCGGGCAGAAAATCGGCAAGACCCGGACCATCATGATCTTGACCGGCATCATCTGGCGCGGCTGTTTTGGTATCGTGGTCTTGTGTCATCACCCCGCCCCTATGCGAAAATCCGGTTCACTTTTTCCAGCGAAATTGCCAGAGCGTCAAATTCTTCTCGCGTGGTATAGATGCCAACCGATGCCCGCGCCGTTGATGGTAGATCATAGAAATCCATTAATGGCTGGGCACAGTGGTGGCCAGCACGAATGGCCACGCCATCATTATCAATGATTGTTGAAATATCATGCGGGTGGGCGCAATCCATCGTAAAGGATACAACACCCGATTTTCCGACTGCCGTGCCGATCAGCCGCAAGCCGTCAACCGCCAAAAGCCGCTGATGCGCATAGGACAGGATATCTTGTTCATGCGACCGAATAGCTTCCATGCCAATCGATTGCACATAATCAACCGCCGCGCCAAGCGCGATGGTTTCGGCAATGGCCGGTGTTCCCGCCTCAAAACGATGCGGCGGCAAAGCATAGGTAGATTTTTCGATGGTCACGCGATCAATCATATCGCCGCCACCCAAAAATGGCGGTAATTCAGCCAAAATTTCGGCCTTGCCCCACAGAATGCCAACACCATTCGGTCCATAGAGCTTATGCGCAGAAAAGACATAGAAATCAGCGTCTAAGGCCTGAACATCAACCGGCATATGAATAATGCCCTGACAACCATCAACAACCATAAGCGCATTAGCGTCATGCGCTATCTTGGCCATTTCGGCAACCGGGAATACGGTGCCAAGCACATTTGAGACATGCGGTACCGACACAATTTTGGTACGGGCTGTGATCATATCGGTAAAGGCAGTCATATTGAAACTGCCATCTTCATCAACCGGAAAGGCACGAAGAACCGCACCGGTCTTTTCGGCCACCATCTGCCACGGCACGATATTCGCGTGATGTTCGGCAATGCTGATCAAAATCTCGTCGCCTGCCTTTAATCGTGGCAAGGCCCAGCATTGTGCAATCATGTTCAACGCCATTGTTGCACCAGCGGTCAGAACGATTTCATCACCTGATTTTGCGCCCATGAAATGCGCAACCTTGCCACGCACCGCCTCATAGGCATCGGTTGACGCCTCAGAAAGGAAATGCAGGCCGCGATGAACATTTGAATAAGTATCGCAATAGGCCGAAACCAACGCATCAATCACCACTTTTGGTTTTTGCGCTGATGCCGCAGAATCAAGATAAACCAGAGGCTTGCTATGAATTTTGCGCGACAAGATTGGAAAATCAGACCGGATTTTTTCGATATCATATCCGCCAGTCATGCTGGTATCTAAGGCATTTGCATCCATTATTTATCTCCAGTTTCAGAACGGTTTGATGCCGTCATCCATGCGGTCGTTACCGGCCGCAACATGGCTGCCAATGCGGGATGGCTGATGCTGTCAATGGCGTCATCGAGAAACGCCGAGATCAACATTCCACGCGCCGTATCACGGTCAATACCGCGGCTTGTCAGATAGAAAAGCTGGGTTTCATCAAGCTCGCCAACCGTTGCCCCATGCGCGCACAAAACATCATCAGCATAGATTTCCAATTCGGGCTTGGCGTCTGCTTCGGCTTTGCGCGACAAAAGCAAGGCACGGCTCATCTGCTGGCCATCGGTCTTTTGCGCATCTGGTGCGACATGCACCTTGCCCTGAAACACACCACGAGCCGAGTCATCGAGAACCCCGCGGATAATCTGGTTTGACAGACAATGCCCTTTGGCATGGCTCATATTCGTAGTGATATCATGGTGCTGATTTGCCCGACCAAGATAGATTGCCGATAAAGTGCAATCAGCATTTTCACCGGTCAAGGTGATATGCGTTTCAAGACGTGCCAATTGACCGCCAACGGAAATCTGAAACCCCTCAAAAACCGAGCCTTCACCAAGCGTCAAACCAGTTGCCGCTAGATGCGCGCTCTGCGCTGATTCATGCTGCACCTTGGCATAATCAAGACGTGCCTTGTCACCAACCTCAATTGCCATCAACGGCGCTGACAAACCAACAGCCGATTGATGCCATTCAGCCAGAACAGTCGAAGCGCCATCAGCAAGCTTGACCGACACGACCGGATGCGAAGACACCCCATTATCATCACCGGTAAAGACCAATATGATCGGCACATCAACCCTGCCCGCAATCTCTAAATGCAGACCGCTTGTCATCACTGCCAGCGACAGGTCACTAACCGGATGTGAAGCTGGCACCAATGCGGCAAGCACGGCAAGGGCGGTGTCATTCTCGCTTAAAAAGCTGGCTGTTACGCCATCTGGCAAAGCGGCAAGACCGGCAACGTCAAGAACACCATTGCTAAAGGACAGGATGACGCCGTTTTCCGGCAGCACAGCCGAAATGGCCTCGGTTCCCGCTGGTGCAGCAGCCGAAGCTGGACGAAGATCCATTTTTTCAAGGCTTGCCAAGCGGGTAAAACGCCATTGTTCAACCCTGCTATTTGGCCAGCCTGTTTCCTGCCAGCGCGACAACGCTCCTGCCCGAACGCCGGTCAATCCGGCCAGCTGGTCTAAATTAGGCTGCATCATCGATGCCGACATAACCCGACTCCTCTACTTCAAGTGCGAGTTCTTTACCGCCAGTACGGCGGATTTTGCCGCCGGCCAAAATATGCACATAGTCAGGCACAATATGGTTTAGCAAACGCTGATAATGGGTGATAACAAGCATGCTCCGTGCTGGATCACGCAATAGATTCACGCCGTCAGAGACAATTTTCAATGCGTCAACATCAAGCCCTGAATCGGTTTCATCGAGAACCGAGAGAACCGGCTCGAGGAGCGCCATCTGCAAAATCTCATAGCGTTTCTTCTCGCCACCAGAAAAGCCAACATTCACCGCCCGCTTTAGCATATCGTCATTGATGCTAAGATGTTTTGCCTTGGCACGAACCAGCTTTACAAATTCCAGCTGGTCGATTTCATCTTCTCCTGCTTCGATCCGGCGAGCATTAACGGCGGCGCGCAAAAAGCTCATGCCGCCAACACCTGGTAATTCTACCGGATATTGAAAGGCCAGAAACATGCCTGCACGGGCGCGTTCATCTGGTTCCATTTCCAGCATGGAAACGCCATTCATAAGGATATCACCGCCAGTGACCTCATAGCCGTCTCGGCCAGCAAGCGCATAAGACATGGTGCTTTTGCCCGATCCATTCGGCCCCATAATGGCGTGAATTTCACCGGCATTGATCGTTAAGTTAATACCTTTCAGGATTGGCGTATCGCCAACCGAGGCGTGGAGGTCTCTAATTTCTAGTAAAGGTGCCATAAGTCTTTTCCAATTATATCTTGTTATCCTTTGGTTTGGTTTTAGCCAACCGAACCTTCAAGGCTGATGCCAATAAGCTTTTGGGCTTCCACCGCAAATTCCATTGGCAGTTCTTTCATCACTTCCTTGCAAAAACCATTGACGATCAGCGACACTGAATCTTCGGTTGAGATGCCACGCTGCTGACAATAAAAAAGCTGATCTTCGGAAATGCGCGAGGTAGTGGCCTCATGTTCAATTTTGGCGCTTGGGTTGCGCGAAACGATATAAGGAACCGTATGCGCCCCGCATTTATCGCCGACAAGAAGCGAGTCACATTGCGTGAAATTACGCGCATTTTCAGCGCCAGGTTGAATGCGAACAAGACCGCGATAGCAATTTTGCGACCGGCCTGCCGAAATACCTTTTGAAATGATCGTTGACCGGCTGCCTTCACCAATATGGATCATCTTGGTGCCGGTATCGGCTTGCTGGAAATTATTGGTCAGCGCGACCGAATAAAACTCACCGACTGAGTCCTTGCCTTGCAGGATACAAGATGGGTATTTCCAGGTGATCGCTGATCCGGTTTCAACCTGTGTCCATGAGATTTTGGACCGGTCACCACGGCATGCGCCGCGCTTGGTCACAAAATTATAGATACCGCCAAGGCCGTTTTCATCACCCGGATACCAGTTCTGCACAGTTGAATATTTGATTTCAGCATCATCCATCGCCACCAGCTCGACAACCGCGGCATGAAGCTGGTTTTCGTCACGTTGCGGTGCAGTACAGCCTTCCAGATAGCTGACATAGGCTTCATCTTCGGCAATGATCAAAGTCCGCTCAAACTGGCCTGTATTGGCCTCGTTAATACGGAAATAGGTTGATAATTCCATCGGGCAACGAACCCCCTTTGGAATATAGACGAATGATCCATCGGTAAAGACAGCCGAATTCAAAGCCGAGAAATAATTATCGGCAACCGGCACAACCGAGCCGATATATTTCTTCACCAGATCAGGATAGTCGCGAATAGCCTCGGAAATCGGGCAGAAAATCACCCCGACCTTGGCCAATTCACCACGGAATGTTGTGGCAACCGACACTGAGTCAAAAACCACATCAACCGCAACAACACCGGCAAGAACCTTTTGCTCATCAAGAGAAATACCAAGCTTGGCATAAGTTTTCAGCAATTCCGGATCAACTTCATCCAGAGACGCTGGCCCTTCACCACTTTTTGGCGCCGCATAATAATAGATATCCTGATAATCAATCGGCTCGATATCAAGCTTGGCCCAATCGGGTGATTCCATCTTTTGCCATGTCGCAAATGCTTTCAAGCGCCAATCAAGCATCCATTGTGGCTCATCCTTCTTGGCTGAGATAAAACGGATAATATCCTCGTTCAGGCCTTTGGGTGCCTTGTCGGATTCAATATCGGTCACAAAACCGTATTTATATTTACCGGTTGCTTCTTCAAGCGTGTCGATGGTTTCTTGCGTTGCGGCCATAAGGCTGGATCCTTTTTATATTAACGTTATGCCGACTATTGTCGGGAAAACTGCCTGTCGTCTTCGGTTATTGACGGTGACACCGGCAAGGGAAACAATTGTGCCGGATCAGTTAAATCTTCAAGGCTGACATCATTCAAGGCATTGCGAATAGCAAGATTGACATGGTTCCCATGGCTGCTCATGAAACAGCTGTTGCTAACAGCGCGAGGGTCTTGCGCTCCATCAACGCAATCAGTCACCGCAATCGGGCCTTCCATTGCTTCGACGATATCAACAAGCGAGATATCCGCCGGTGCTTTGGTTAGCCGATAGCCACCACGCACCCCGCGCTGGGTTTCAACCAAATCTGCGGCCAATAGAATTTTCGATACTTTCGCCACGGTTGGCTGTGCCAATCCGGTTAATTCGGCCAGATGCGCCGTTGCCACAACATCGCCATGCCGATGCGCAAGCGCGGCAAGCACAACAATGGCATAATCGGTCAACCGGTTTAAGCGAAGCATATTAGCCTATCTATCCAATCCAGCCGTTCATTTCAAAAAGCGGGAAGCCCTTTTGAAACCAGCGTTTTTGCGAATGATTATCATAAACAAGACCAATTTAGTCCTGATTAACAGTAGATAGACCGACCAGCCCGTTTTTTCAAGGCAAAGGGAGGCAGTTTTTTGAAAAAAAGCAGAAAGTTACAGATAAAAACTGGCAAATTATCGGTTGGGAGAAAACAACAAAGCTACAGCCTGCCACAAGGGCAGATTGCCGCTATGGCAAAACCCTAATTAAATGCCTCGGGATGAAGCACATAGCGTTCGCCATCGAGACCGTCAAACATATCATCGACGTCAGGATGGCTAACCGGGCCGTTTTCACTATCAGGAAGCAAATTCTGCTGGCTGACATAGGCTGTGTAGTAGCTGTCCGAATTTTCTGCTAGAAGATGATAGAACGGCTGTTCCTTGTTAGGGCGCACTTCTGCCGGGATAGCTTCGTACCATTCATCAGTGTTGTCGAATTCAGGGTCAACATCAACAACGACACCACGGAACGGATAGACACGATGACGTACGATCGCACCAATTCCAAATTTTGCGCTTTTATCGTTCATGAAGTGATGATGCCTGTCAGCAGTGCCAGAGGAAAAGCCAAAATTAAGCGCGCCCTGAATGGCAACGCGCGGCGATAACTATATACGCTCTTTGACTTTGAGGACTTGCTTGCCGCGATACATGCCGGTTTTTAGGTCGATATGGTGCGGGCGATGCAATTCACCCGTGACCTTGTCTTCAACATAGGCATCAGCAGACAATGAGTCATGCGCGCGCCGCATGTTGCGCTTGGACTTGGTAATCTTACTCTTTGGAACAGCCATTTTCGTGCTCTTTCTAATGATCTGGCGATGCTGGTTTAACAGCGCTGCGCCAAATTTTGCGACCGGTCGCTCATGTACTCGTTTCGACCGCCAGTAATTGAAGCCTGATGCGTGGCAGCAGAGCATATGCTCCGGCTGCGAACCGGACTGTGGTTTAGGCGAAACACCAGAGATTGTCAAGAGACGGAACTGCAAAACCTCGGTTACCATTCCTGTCAAAAAAACGTGCTGCATTAATAGTTTCCAAATTACTTGTCTCTATTGTTGAAAGCAAGTGAGGGGTTCACCTGCTTGTCTGAGATGCTGTCACCCGCTGGCTCGATTACTGAAGCGTTTAATGTACCTTATCTGATTTTGACAAATGGCCTAAACCTGCTTGTAATTGTGAGTGCTGGCAAGCTTTACGCCGACGATCATAGCAAAGCAAAAATGCGAAATATGACCGGTCTGAAGCAGTAAAAAGATCAAGGCCAAGCCAAAAAAACTGGTCAAAGCTGCCTAACGGCCAAACCCTATCTTAAACCATCAAAATAAAAGAAACGGGTCACAAAGGACCCGCTTTTTCATGATGATATCCGATGGCATTAGGCGTGTTATTTGCCCATCAGGCAGCGAAAGGCGCTTTGGAACCGGTCTTTATCCACATGATGCGCGGTTTTAACTGTTGCAAGCTTGTCATCAACCGTGTGATCAGCAGTGGCAAGAAGGCTTTTGATCACTTTTTGACTATGGTCTTTTTTAACCGCTGGCGCTGATTGCGATTCTGGCTCACCACGCGTTGCAACCGTCACATCAACCGATGCGACAGAGCCAGCGCGATCATCGGTCACAATATGTCACTCATCATCTTCAGTGACCTTTGGCATCAGCAGTTCCTGCCAAACATCTTTGTAGGCGCGGTCATTGATCCGCTTATATAGTGCCTCTTCATCCGGCCCTTCAAAAGTTAAACCGCCACCGATCAATTGTTTGCGCCTGATCAAGCCAAGAACACCCGCATGTTGGCCCGCCTGAATTATCAAATCATCCAGCTGTAATGTCGCTTTCTTAGACTCTTTTGGCTCTATATATTCCGCTTTAATTGCTGCTTGAACTCGTTGCAACGCATCTGATTTGATCGATGCCAGCTTTGAAAGCGCTGATTTGGTGACCCGTTTGATCTCATTTTCCAGATCATCTTCCTGCTGTACGGTTAGCCGCGGCTTGACCACTTTTAACTCACGCTTTGAACTGGTGTCGATATTGATAAATTTATTTTCTTTCAGAACGGTCACAGCACCGGCAATGGCGATCGGGTTATGAATTATAACCTTAAATGTACCAGCCATCGGGTCAGGGCCAAGGTCGACTTCGGCAAAATCGCGTAACCGGCGTTTTTTTCCCTCAACCTCGATATCGGCCCGCCGGAAAAGATTGAGAACAGCAAGTGCGGAGCCAACCTCATTAAGACGCCAAACCAACCCGTCTAACTCAATAGCCATCCGTTCTTTTGCGGCCATTGAATAGGAGTCATCGGACTGCTTCATATCAAGTTGCATAGCAATCTCCCATATTATGACAATGTTGAATCATAAACACATATACAGTGTACCAATAAATGGGATAATTGAAAGCGTTGTTGACGGCCAATCATTTGCAAGATTTCGACGGCTCGATTGAAGTGGCCGTTAATCGCTGGTTGTTTAAATGAAACGGTGTAGGCAAAAAGCAGGCAAAAGCCCCAACCATAACCTCGCAGGCTGGCATTCAATCCAATTGCAAATTGAAAAGATTTGGTGGAGCCAGACGGGATCGAACCGACGACCTCCTGCTTGCAAAGCAGGCGCTCTCCCAGCTGAGCTATGGCCCCTAAATCTGCACGGGTCTTGTGCAAGAGAAATCTGGCGAGCGCCAGAACAGGCCGTTTTATCTGCCAATGTGCGGCGCCGGTCAACCCTTTTTTACCAATATTGACAGTTTTTTCTGCCGCCGGTTAATTATCTGGCAAAAACCATGCTATTTAGATCAATTATGCCCCATTTCCCCCTGCTGAATCGCGCCTGCGCACTTGCCAACATCATTACCGGCAGGCGCCAAAAGCTGGATCATTGGCAAACGGGATATATGGCTGGTCTAGGGTCGTTTTTCACAACAAAGGGCGGCAAGGCGCCGCCCTTTGTTGTGCATTTCACTTTAGTGTTTACAGTTTTATCACTAGGCAGAAAGTTCTTCGCCAATAGCATCCAAAACCGCCTGATAGACAATCTTGCCACCAGCCACATTCAGCCCATTTGCCAGATGCGAACTATCGTCAAGCGCGGCAGCACCCTTGTCAGCCAACGCCAGCACATGCGGCAAGGTTGCGTTATTCAGGGCTTCAGATGAGGTGCGCGGCACTGAACCTGGCATATTGGCAACGCAATAATGAACGATACCATCAACCATGTAGGTTGGCTCATCATGTGTTGTGGCGTGTGATGTCTCAAAACAACCGCCTTGATCAATGGCCACATCGACAAGAACGGCACCTTGACGCATCGTTGCCAGCTGCGCGCGCGAAATCAGCTTTGGCGCAGCCGCCCCCGGGATCAGCACAGCACCGATAACCATATCGGCAGATTTGATGGCTTCGGCAATCACCGCATTGCTTGAATAGCGTGTTGTGATGCTATTGCCAAAAATGTCGGACAAGTAGCGAAGCCGCGGCACCGACCGGTCAAAAACCGTGACGCGCGCGCCCAGACCAACTGCCATTTTCGCTGCATTCACCCCGACAACACCGCCGCCAATCACCAAAACATCAGCAGGCGCGGTTCCCGGTACACCGGAAATCAGCACACCACGACCACCAGCATTGGCTTTGAGATGCGATGCCCCTTCGATGACCGCAAGCCTGCCAGCAACTTCGCTCATCGGTGCCAGCAAAGGCAAACCACCCTGATCATCAGTAATGGTTTCATAGGCAATGGCGGTACAGCCAGATTTGGCAAGCCCGTATGCCTGCGGCGCATCAGCAGCAAGATGAAGATAGGTAAATAGAATCTGGTTTGGCGATAGCTGCACCCATTCATCTGGCTGCGGCTCTTTTACTTTGACGATCATATCTGCCTTGGCAAAAACATCACCAGCCGTTGCCGCAATATCAGCACCAGCGGCCCGATATTCATCATCACTGGCACCAATCCCAATACCAGCATTGGTTTCAACAAGCACCTGATGGCCACGATGCACAAGCTCTGCAACCGAACTTGGCACGAGCCCAACCCGAAATTCCCGAGTTTTAATTTCTTTTGGAACACCTACAAGCATTTCAACTCTCCTCATAATGCGGAATAGCACTGTCACTGCCCCAATCCAGCTAGTCCGCATCATCACAATCATGCCCTGAAACCGTTGCGCCATGGCAGCATGGTCAACACCCATATTTGTAACTGTATATTATGCTAAACATAAGGGCATTTCATTGCTTTATCTTGTTTATAATCCCGTATTTTACATATTTTATTTGAATATTTGTTAAATTTACGCAATATTGTACATATATTTAATCTGCGATAAAAGAGAGGTGTTATGGATCGGATTGATCGGTCGATTTTGACTGCATTGCAGAACAATGCGCGGATTTCAAATGTTGATCTTGCCGCGCATGTTGGCCTATCACCATCGGCCTGTTTGCGGCGTGTTGCCCTGCTTGAGCAAAACGGGGTTATTAACGGCTATCACGCCGATTTAAACGCTGCCAAAATGGGGCATGATGTGCTTGTTCTGCTGCATATCACCCTGCATGGCCAATCAGCCGAAATGATGGCCGAATTTGAAGCCGCTGTTGCGAATATTCCGCAGGTTTTAGCCTGTTTTCTGATTGCTGGCGAAAATGACTATATTCTGCGCGTCGCAGCGCGTGATGTGAATGATTTCGGCCGCGTTCATTCAACCTATCTGTCATCCCTGCCCCATGTATTACGCATGGAAAGCAGTTTTGTGCTTCGCGAAGTGATGAATCGTGGCATGACGCCAAGCCAGATTTAGCTTTAAGCTCTAGGCTCACCAATAATGCTTGGCAATGGCATCGCCGAATCACCACACATAGGCGTAGCGCATCTGATGAATGGCGGCGATTTTATCGGATAGTAATGACCAATCATCGCTTGCCGCGATTGGCGCCCAAATGGCCTCGACCTCGTCAATTGTCATCGACAAGGCTTTTGCCGATTGGAAATGCGGATGGTCAAGCGCCGCTGGATTTCGCGGCTTTGCCGCTTGCAAGGCCTCGAGAACCGGCCGCCAGCAATCATCATCATAGCCATCAACCCGGGCTTTACCGCCATAAAGATCGTGAAACATCTGATCAAAACCGCACTGGCTTTGGTTTGCTGCGCCAAAGATATCACGCGCCAGCGCGGCGTCACGCGCCGGATCTTCTTCGTCAAAAACAACACCCAAACGCCATTGCATTTGTTTGGCCAACCGCGCCTCCAACAGCGGATAAAAAGCGGCTAGCCTGTCTTCAAGGTCTTTTTGCGGCACCAGCTTAACAAAACAATCGGCAAGCCTGCACACCGCCCAAAGCGCCGCATCTGATTGCCGTCCGTAGGCATAGCGACCGGTCTGGTCAAAATAGGCCGCGGTCAGCCCCGGCTCAAAGCTTGGTAAAAATCGCCATGGCCCATAATCAAAGCTTTCGCCGGTTATGTTGAAATTATCCGTATTCAAAACACCATGCACAAAACCGGCAGCCAACCAACGACCAGCCGTATCGGCAATGGCAGCGGCAACATGGCTTAGAAAGCGCGGGTAAAAGTTCGGTCAAAGGCGCGTCGGCATCAAGTCCGTCATTATCTTTGGCAAGTTTGGTTTGGGCCAGCTCGGTTTGCACCAATTCGGTTTGGGCCAGTTCAGTTTTGGCCGCCCCGCCAAAATAATGCCGCGCCACATGCCGCGCCAGCATTTCAATACCATCCATATCATCCATATAGGCAAGCCGCTGAAAACTGCCGATGCGGATATGACTATGCGACAGGCGCACCAGAACAGCCGAGCGCGTTGGCGATGGCTCATCATTTCGCTCAAGCTGTTCACCAGTTTCAATCACTGAAAAGCTTTGTGACGTCGTGACATCAAGCGCGGTTAACATTTCGGTTGCCAGAATTTCGCGAACCGCGCCTTTCAGCGTTAACCGGCCATCGGCAGATCGTGAAAATGGCGTTGTCCCCGATCCTTTGGTGCCAAGATCCATCAACCGGTCTTGTTGATCCCGTATCTGGGCAAACAAAAACCCGCGCCCATCTCCCAGATCAGGATTATAATGGCCAAATTGATGACCATGATAGCAAAGTGCCAATGGCGCCAGAAAACTGCCATCCAAGGGCTGAAAATGGCCAAAATGCTGAACCCATGACGCGTCATCTAAACCGTCAAGCCCAACGCTTTTGGCCGCCGCATGATTGCGATAACGCAGCTGATGCTGTGGGAATTGCGCTGCCTCAACCGGCCGGTAAAACCGCTGGTCCAATTGCTGATGGATGCTCTCAGGGCGAAACAAGATCGGCGCGGATAACATTCAGTTCACTTTCCATAGTTTAAACGCGACGCCAAATGCCGCAGCCAAGATAGACAGCCAATCCTTTATGAGTGGAAACAAGACAGGAATGCAATATTTATCGCCTTATCGGCCTTGTCAGGGTGAGGAAACCAAAAATGCTTGATCTTGCCAATGTAAAAGCACCAATTGAAACGGCCAATGGCCTGCCGAATGGTTGCTATGTTGACGCTGATCTTTATCAGCATGAACAAAACACTTTATTCCGCGACAATTGGGCGGCGATCAGCTTTGGCAAGGATTTGCCAAAACCAGGCTGCGTAAAACCAATCGAATTTGCCGGATTACCGGTGTCGCTGATGCGTAATCAGGATAATGAAATCAAAGTCTTTGAAAATGTTTGCCGTCATCGCGGCATGATTTTGGTCAGCGAAGCACAACAGCTTCGTGGGCCTATCACCTGTCCCTATCACGCTTGGGCTTGTGATTTAAATGGCCAGCTTCGCAAAACACCGCATATTGGCGGGCCCGATGTGCATGAGCGTGATACCGTCAATCATTGCGACTATCCGCTGAACGAGGTTTGCTCTTAACAATGGCGCGATATTATTTTTGTAAATATTGGCGGGCAAGCCGCTGAATTCGAGACCTATGCAAGCGACTTGATTGAGCGTTGGCAGGAACTTAACCAGCCCGTTTATCATAGCGAGCCAGACTCATCCTTCAGCTTGACGGTCAGTTGCAATTGGAAATGGCCGTCAAAAATTACTGTGAAGCCTATCATTTGCGCTTTATCCACCCCGGCCTGAACAGCTATTCACGGCTTGAGGATCATTATAATATCATGCCGGTTCCCACCCCTATGCTGGTCAGAGTTAAACCGTTTATGCACCGCAAATCAGCAATGATGGCCGTGCCTTTCCAAATTTTGAAGGCCTGTCGCAACAATGGTCATCAGGTGTGGAATATGTTGCGCTATTTCCAAATCTGCTTCTTGGCGTTCATCGTGACCATTGCTATGGCATTATTTTGGTGCCTGACGGGCCAAATCGCACCATCGAACATGTTGAAATCTATTATGCGCAAGACGCGGCAACAAAATCAGCCTTTGCCGATATGCGTGCCGCCAATACCACCATGTGGCGTGACATTTTTATCGAAGATGTGTTTGTTGTTGAAGGCATGCAAAAAGGCCGTCATTCCGGCCAATATGATGGCGGCAAATTCTCGGCTGTGATGGATGCGCCAACGCATCATTTTCACAGATGGGTTGCCACGGCATTAAGCGGGTAAGTTAAAGCGGGGTTAATTGGCTGTTTCGGCATAGATCCGGTCAAGCTCGCCGGTGATGACATATTCAACCAGAAATTCGCCAAGCCGTTCAATTTCGCGGTGAAACCGTGTGCCTTCAACACCGTCTAGGCCGGAAAAATCTGGCGTGGAGTTACGCGCTGCCGATAATTCAGAAATGGGCGGCGCCAGAATGGCATTGACTTCAAATAATGCATCGGTGATCGGCTGGAAATTACGCTGTTGCGGTGACACCCGGTTGGGAACAACAATAACATGCGGCGTGACCGATCGCAAATCGGCCTTTCGTTCATCAATTTCCTTGATAAAATCAATTGTTGGCCGCAAATCGGCCCATGACATTGAGGTTGGAACCAAAAGCGTATTGCATAAAAAGGCCAGTTGCCAGAAATTGCCAAGCTTTCCAGCGCCAGTATCGACCACTGCCATATTTTCATTTTGTGCAAGCAAGCGGCGAAGCACGCCATCAAGCGTGGTCATATTCACCCCATCATAACGGTCACCAACCGGCAAAAATCGCACGTCACCATTCTTGCTTTTTGGTTCCATCAGTTCAAATGATGTGCCTTGTGGGTCAGTATCAATCAATACCACCGATCGACGTTTGAATCGGCGGCGCAAATATTCGGTCAGATACACGGTAAGTGTGCTTTTTCCGACTCCACCTTTGATATTCCCAACAAAGATTGCTTTGGCGATTTGTGGTGCCATCTCACTCATTTGAATCCTACAGTCTGGTACGCGTCGTTCTGATCAGCAAGTTCCGAAACGCTGTCATAATTAATTGAATTATGCAAAGGGTTAACGACTTGCGAAAAACTTTTTTCCGTCCACGATTTAAGCAAGCTTGATGCCAAACATTGCCGATTAACGATTGCCAACCGTTTTTCATTTTCCGCAAAACAGGTAACTAGATGGCTTTGACATGACAGCCAAATCATTTGCCACTCTTGATTGCAAACGCGTTGTGGCAAAAAAATTGGCTAGAATAGCGGTGACTGGCTGGGTCGAACGCAGCTCAAATTTGACCTTTGTCGCAAGCCCATATTGCATTTTCCGCCCATAATTATGCTGGGCTAATAAGTTAGATTTTTAGGGTTTTTGCCCTGCCGTAAAGGCGGCGAGTTTCGGCAACATAAACATCTTTTAGGATATGACCATCGGCAAAAAGCTGGCGAATGGCCAGCATTTCCTGCTCAATCGCCGCCAAGGCCGCATCATCATCACTTTGCGTCTTTTCAGCACCATTGCGCTTGAAAAACTGAAAACCGTCTTCGGTTTTGGCCTTTGGCGAATTTGCCGCATCAGCTTTGACAGCATTATCGCGTGCCTTCATCCCCAATTTCGCCTGTTTACTAAGCAGAATCTGGATAATCCAAAGCACGATCCACAGGCCAATAAAGCCAGTGACAACAGCCAGACCCGCAACGACATAGCGCCCATTCGGGTTTGCCAGCAAGACGCCAAGCAATGGAAAATCGACAAAGACTGGCGATGGCACAAGCAGCAAAAGCTGGTCGATAAGAGTTTCAATCATTTGCATCAATTCGATCATATTAGTTTTTTGCACAATGAAAAGGTAAACGCCATTAACAATACGCAATTAGAGTTAATAAAACTTTAACCAAGGATTGAAACATCCAACGGCTCAGACACTCACCAAAATTGCAAAATCCTCTCGGCCAATCAGCAAAGGTAGTGGCGATATTGTCGCGGTCAAGCTGTATGATGGTAGCATAACCATTGCCGAAATCGACATTAAATCCAACATTATTCATCTGGGAAATCTGGCAAGCGCGCCTTTGGCAAAAGCTGCTGAATGGCAGCATCTTGCGCGACAGCAGGAGATGATTTCGGATAATTTGCGCTACTTGCGCGATCAGGGGCTATTTGCGGCAGATGATGCTGGCATCATCATCACAAGCCATCTTGTCACCATCCGCCAGATCAATTTACCCTTCATGACCAGCAGCGAGCTTGCCAGGGAAGGCCAAGACAGTGATTTCTGGGCCAAGCTTGAACCTGAAATATCAAAACTAGAAGACCCTTTCATAGCCTATTATCGGCTTGTCAGCTCGGGAAATGACGATTTAACCCGCGTAGTGATCGGACATTGCGAAATATAATGAAGAAGAATTCATCAGGCTTGTTGATGGCCTATCAACCATCATTGAACCGCTGATGATTGTGTTTGTTAGAGCCCTGATTGGTGTGATGGTTGTGGCGCTCTACCTTCTCATCTTTTCCGCAGGCGATGCGATCCGCTAGCCTTCGACGGTTGATTCCAAACGGCAAACCACCCTATGATCATGCCCGTGATATTGATCAATTTGAGAAAGCAAAACCATGCAGCATGTCAGCTTTATCCGCATGGACGAAGGCACCGCGGAAGATTATGCCTTTTTGAATGCACGTGAAGATGAATTTGTCTTGGCTTTGCCCGACCGTTTGCTTGCTGCCCTTACTAGCCTTGAGGGCTCGCTTGCTGGTTATCAGATCAACCGGCTTGAACATTCATTGCAATCCGCGACGCGCGCTGAGGCTGATCGGGCTGACATCGAGCTGATTGTTGGCGCATTAATTCATGATCTCGGTGATGATTTGGCACCGCTCAACCATTCCCAGCTCGCCGCCACAATCATTCGCCCCTATGTTCGCGCCGAAGTGGCATGGATTATCGAACATCATGGCGTTTTCCAGATGTATCACTACGGCGATGCGATGGGGATTGATAAAAACGCCCGTGACATTTACCGCGACCATGCCTGGTTTGATAGCTGCGAGCAATTTTGCGGTGATTGGGATCAGAGTGGCCTTTGATCCCAATTACCCAACAAAGCCATTGGCGCATTTTGAACCAATGCTTCGCAAAATCTTTACCCGTCCGCCCTTTGATCCAGCAATTATCAATCCGGCCGGCTAGCCGGTCATCTGCAAAAGCAATTCATCTTTTCAACATTCACCCATAAGGGCAGAACCCATGTCAAAAACCCTGTTGATCACTGGCGCCAATCGTGGCATCGGCTTTGAAATAACAAAACAGGCGGCCAAACGCGGCGATCATGTCATTGCCTGCGCCCGCAATGTTATGGAAGCCCCTGATCTGGTTGCGCTTGCCCGTGACAATCCCGCGATCAGCCTTCTTGGGCTTGATGTTACCGCCGAGGCTGATATGAAACAAATCGCCGCTGGCATGACCCGCAAAATCGACATTCTGGTCTGTAATGCGGGGGTATTGAATGGCTATGGTGGCCTTGAAGATCCTGCGCATCAAAGCCGCGCCATTGAATCGGTTCTGATGACCAATATTGCTGGTGTCTTTTTCACCGCACGATCATTTTTACCGCATTTGCTGGAACCCGCTGATGGCGATCGTCACCCATCCGGCATGACAGGTAAAATTGCAGTCATTTCGTCGATTATGGGCAGTCAGGAACGTGCCAGCAGCAATGCGCCGATCTATCGTGCCTCCAAAGCTGGCGCAACCAATATTGCACGAACGCTTGCTGTCGAACTGGCGCCGCGCGGGATTGCCGTTGGTGCCTATCACCCGGGATGGGTGCGAACCGATATGGGCGGGGATGCCGCCGATGTTGCGCCGGCGGATAGCGCAGCCGGACTTCTGGCACGTTTCGATGCGCTTGATCTTGCGACAACCGGCATTTACGAAAGCTATCACGGCGAGCCATTGCCATTCTAATTGCCTTGGCAGTCGCTAGATAAGCTGGATCGCCAGCGCAAAGGCGCTAATGCCGCAAAGCAGCGAAAAGATCAGGCGCTTGCTGATAAACATTGCCAATAATCCGGCGCCAAGCCCGATCAAGCGGTGATCAAGGCCAGTGGTTGCCAATACACCAGTTGGATGAACCAATATCAGCAATAGAACGGCCGAAACCATAGCATAGGCCATTGTGTTGACCCACCCCATCACAGGCCCGTCAGCCGGAATGTGCGACGCCAGAACAACACCGGCAATCCGCCAGATGACCGTTCCGACAATGGCGCAAAATACCGCTGCCCATGATTGGAAAAAACCGTACTCTTCCATTATATCACCTGCCGCATCATCATCGCCCTATTGCACCAGTTCGAGATGCCATTTGGCAATGAACCGGCCGTAAAGGCTGGCCAAACTGCCGCCAAGAATACCAGCAATCAGAATGGCCCATTCACCAGCAAATGGAAAAAACACAGGGCTGAGAACACCACCAATCAATACGGCAAGCCGGTTTGCCTTTTGCCGCGCATTGATGATTAAAAGCAAAATATAAATTGGCGTGATAAAGATGACCACGCGCAAAATATCCGGCGGCAATAGATCACTTAAGAAGAACCCAAAGATCGTGCCAAGAATGCCAAAGACAAAGATCGTCAGGGCAAAACCCTGATAATATGGCAATAACAGATGCGAGGGGTATTTTTGCTGCGCCAGCCCCAAATTCGCCCATGCCGTAATCGCCAGGAACTGCATCCAGAAGATCCGTTTCCATAGGGGCAGATTATGCGATTTCAGATGCATCATATCCGCCGCCGAAATGACCATCAGCAACATCCGCATATTCGCCAGCGATACCGCAACAAATATGATAAATAATGAGGCGCCTGCCGAATAAAGGCTGGCAAAAGCCACCTGCCCGGGCATCCCCCAAACCCCAAGCGAGGTCACAAGCGCCATCCAGAAATCAAACCCAGATTCGCGGGCGATTGCGGAAAATCCGGCCATCGTAATGCCAAGCGCATAACAAGGCGCGCGCAACGCATCAATCGCTGCGTTACGGCGGGTTTGGCTGGCATTTAGCGCGTAAAATTCAGGATTGGCCATGCGGTCTCATGATGGGGCGAGTGCCGAATAATCGTCAGTCGAATAATGGGGTCAAAAATCATGCATCTTGTGACCGATCGGCAAACCAGCCAGCCACCATCGGTGTAAGGTAAAGCGGTAATTGATAGGCTGCAACAAAAAGCGCAAATAACGGATCAGCGGGTAGCGCGGCAAAATACAGCCCAAGATTACGATTGCCAGCAACAACCGCAACCGAACGCGTGCCTTCGGGAAACGGCATGACTTTACCCGATGCGACGCGGCCAAAACGGCCAAGCAACCGGCCACCGGCAAAAACCAATGCCTGCGAGCCAAAATTCAGCCCACAAACAAGCCCAAGACAGGCCATCGCCAAAATTGGCGCGG
The DNA here is from genome assembly GCA_905182545.1 of uncultured Candidatus Puniceispirillum sp. Taxonomy (GTDB): domain Bacteria; phylum Pseudomonadota; class Alphaproteobacteria; order Puniceispirillales; family Puniceispirillaceae; genus UBA3439. Next base: position 14,122 of record CAJJBY010000006.1, on the reverse strand, counting down.
CCGTGACCATCGCGCCAATGCCGTCAAAAACCGGAAGAAGAAAAGCAAGCATCGACAAGGTTGACACCCCATCAAGGCGGTGCCGGTTGGCCTCGATCCGGTCTTCACCAAGAATCTTTTTGGCAAGCAACGCCAATAATAGCCCACCACCAAGAATGACGCCTAACCGCAAACAAAGCATTGCCGATGATATTGGTACCGCCGCGCCAAGAAGATATTCACCAAGATAGGGGCCGGTAAAAGGTGCCAGCAAATTTGTCAGAACAACAATTTCCATCGCAATCGGCGCAGTAAATCCCAAAAAGATGCACATCCAGATCGTTGTACCAATTGGCGGTGCCACCGCATACCATGTAACCAATGGAAAGAAATGATCAGGAAGGCCAAACCATTTTGCCGCGGTGAAAAAAACCACTGGCACAATGATTAAAAGACCAAGCGAAATGGCAAAATTGCGGATTAATCTTTGCGGTTGAAGCGCGGCTTTTAAAACCGCGCCAATATCAAGCCGTACCAGTGCCGCACCAATCAGAACCGCAAGGATATAGGGCGCAGCCGGTTTAAAAAAGGCACCGCTGCTTGGCAATAGCAAGGCCAGCACCACCCCAAGCGGCAAAAGAATACGGGCATGACGCCCGCTTGCCGCGAGAAGCCAAAGAAACAGATGAAAGTTCATCCGGCTATTGTTTACCGCCCTGAACGATCTGGTCAAGGATCATTGCACAAAACAAAATAGCAAAGCCTGCCAAAATGCCCTAACCAACATTGGCATGTTGAAGCGCTTCAAGGACATCTTCACCAAGCCCCTTCGCCCCAATCAGCGATGCCACAACAACCATGGCAAGGGCTTAACATAATCGTTTGATTTGCACCGGCACGGATTAGCGGGCTGGCAAGCCGCAGATCATAATGACCTGCCATCCACCACCTAGGCCGATGGGTATAGTCTAAACGCATTATAGCTTCTCAAACGCATTATCCATTTGCCGCATTTTCTGCCAATTGGTTGCCATAGGCAAACAATGCCGCTGCGCCACCAGTATGCAAGAAGATAACATCTTTGTCAGACTCAAAAAAATTCTGACCAGCAAGCCCAATCATACCTGCAAGCCCCTTGCCCGAATAAACCGGATCAAAAAGCAGCCCTTCACGCCGTGCGATCAGGTTAATTGCATCAAGCGTGCCTTGGGCTGGTTGGCCATAGCCAGCTCCAACATAACCATCATCAACAATCACTTTTTCAACACCAATCGGCGTATCGGTCAATTGTGACGCGGTTAAAACTGCCAGTTTGTGAACCGCGGCAATTTGCTTGTCCTCAGGCTGGCGAACGCTAATCCCCATAACCGGAATTGTTGACCCGGCTGCATGTAGACCAGCCAGCATGCCAGCATGTGTTCCCGTACTTCCGGTTGCCAGAACAATCCAGCCAACATCCAGATCATTGGCTTTGATCTGGTCAAGCAATTCATAGGCGCAGGAAACATATCCAAGCGCGCCAATTTCATTCGAGCCACCACCCGGAATGAAATAGGGTTTGCGACCAGCCGCAGCCAGCTTTTCGGTCACTGCCAGCGCTTCGGCATTCATATCCAGACCCGCTGGCCGAAATTCGAGGCTTGTGCCAAACATCTGATCGAAAAGAACATTGCCTGTGGTTTCGTAATCATCTTCCCGACCCGGCACACGCCGTTCCAAAAGCGCATGGCAATCAAGGCCAAATTTGCAGGCGGCGGCTGCCGTCTGACGAACATGGTTTGACTGAACCGCGCCTTGTGTCACCAACATATCAGCGCCTTTTTCGATAGCATCAGCAATCAAAAATTCCAGCTTGCGCGTCTTGTTGCCACCGGTCGCAAGGCCGGTGCAATCATCGCGTTTGATCCATAGCCTTGGCCCGCCAAGCGATTCACTCATCCGCGGCATAAATTCCAGCGGTGTCGGCTGGTGACAAAGGGGAACTGAAGGGAATTCGCTTAGCTTTTTAGCCATTCTATGGCATCCGTTCTTTTGTTAAAGTTTAACCAATTACGTCATTTCTTGGCGCAATCATAATGCTAAAAAACTTGACGCGCTTTTATCAGAAATGCCAATGTTTATTTTGCATTCACATGATGCGTTTTTTGCATGGAGTAAGCATAATCATGAATTTTCAATGGTTTGATGACCTAGCAGCCGTTCAGGTAACTGGCCATTTCTCATTGGCTGCGCAAAAATCACATATAAGCCAACCCGCCTTGAGCCGACGCATAAAGGCTTTGGAAGATTGGGCCGGATTTTTGCTTGTTGATCGCCGCTCACGCCCTGTCAGGCTAACACCGGCTGGCGAGCAAATCCTTGATGTGGCTTTATCATCTTTCAAACGGCTTACTGATGAACGGAATATTTTGCAGCAAAGCAACTTGATGGCCGATCACTATGTTGTTCGTTTTGCCGCCCAGCATTCGGTGGCGTGGCGATTTTTCCCCGATTGGCTACAAGGCTTTGAAAATAGCTTTGGGCCAATCATGTCACGCCTTCGGGTTGATGATCTTCCTGATTGCATAACCAGTTTTCTGGCTGGCGATGTTGATTTTCTGATTGCCTATAACAATCCGCTTATTGACGGGCGCGCGGGCGGTGCCATTAGCGAGGCCATCGAAATCGGAACCGACAAGCTGGTTCCGGTTTGCAAACCCGATGAAAATGGCCGCCCCTTATATTCATTGGATGATGAAACCAGCGCATCGCTTCCCCATATCGGCTTTTCACCCAGATCATCACTTGGCAAGCTGTTTTCGCGCCATATGGCTGGCCGCATTGATCGCGACCGGTTAAAGCCGATTTATCAAAATTCGATGGTTGGCGCGCTTCGGGTTCGTGCTTGGAACGGTTCGGGGGTGTCGTGGCTTCCCCAAAGCCTGATTGCCGCTGACATTCAGACCGGCGTTCTTTGCCAGGCTGGTGCCGATCAATGGGATATTGGTCTTACCATCAACCTTATGCGCCTAAGCCGCAAACAAGACAGCCAGCTTGACCATATCTGGCAGCATGTAAAAACAACCGCATCAGCCAAACAATCGCCCCTAACCTAACCGTCGAAATTAGAGGACAGCCAGAGATGTATTTCGCCACTGACTTTACCAACAGCAAAAATATCCATGACGGGGTTGGCATTCATTTTCGCATGGCCGGAATGGGGCCGCCGCTGTTACTGCTTCATGGTTATCCGCAGACCGGCTATATGTGGCATAAGATTGCCCCTGCTCTTGCCAGCCAGTTCAGCGTTGTGATCCCTGACCTCCGCGGCTATGGCGATAGTGACAAGCCAGAAACCGACGTCAATCACAGCCCCTATTCAAAACGCGTCATGGCGGCTGATATGATGGCGCTTATGAAAGCGTTGGGACATGATCATTTCGCCGTTGCTGGCCATGATCGCGGCGGGCGTGTTGCCCATCGTTTGGCGCGTGATTACCCTGATGCGGTGACCCATCTTGCCGTGCTTGATATCGCGCCAACCGAGGCGATGTATGGCACAACCGACAAGGCGTTTGCCACCGCCTATTACCATTGGTTCTTTTTGATTCAACCAGCCCCCTTTCCCGAAACATTGATCGGCCATGATCCAGAATTTTTTCTGCATCATAAAACTGGTCATTGGGGTCGCACCAAAGGCGCCATTACCGATCAGGCCTTTGCCGAATATTTGCGCTGTTTTAAAAATCCGGCCGCCATTCACGCCAGTTGTGAGGATTATCGTGCCGCAGCCAGTATCGATCTAGACCATGACGCTGCCGATAGTGGCAAAAAACTGGCGATGCCGGTTTTGGCGCTATGGGGCGATATCGGATTTGTTGGGAAACATTATGATGTGATTGGCGAATGGCAAAACTATGCCAGCCATGTTGAGGGTCAGGCGGTTAATAGCGGGCATTTTCTGGCCGAAGAAGCACCCGATCAAACCTTGGCCGCCCTTACTCGTTTTTTCACCAATTCAGACCCGTCATGCCAATGACCAACCCGTCCCCGCTATCGCCGCCATCTAATTGGATTATGCAGCAGGCGCAATACTGGCCAGATGGCGCCAGAATTCTTGATTTTGCGGCTGGCAGCGGGCGGCATTGCTGCGCGCTGGATCATGCTTTTCCCGGCCGGTTCTCATTCTTGGCAATTGACCGCGATCATGCTGCATTGGCAGCGTTAAAGGTCAGATGTCCGCAGATCAAAATTTACCAATTTGATCTGGAAGATACAAATATCTGGGGCTTTGCTGATGGTGGGTTCGATATTGTGATTGTCGCCAATTACCTTTACCGGCCAAGGCTTGATGATTTATTCGGGCTTGTGCGGCAGGGCGGTTATCTTGCTTATGAAACCTTTGCCACTGGCAATGAAGCCTTTGGCCGCCCAAGCAATCCTGACTTTCTGTTACAGGACGGCGAGCTGGCCGCAAGACTGCCTGATGATTTCACCATTCTTGATTATTTTCACGGCAGAATTGACCAGCCAAAACCGGCCATCATCCAGCGGCTAGCGGCAAAACGCCAAGCCAAAAACCTTAGCCAGCGACCGTAAGACAGCATATGATTAGCGCATAATAAAGGGGTTCGCGGCTGTGGTTTGCTGGGCAATCCAGACCGATTTGACCTGCAAAAATTCCTTGATCGATTCCTTGCCGCTTTCACGACCTTCACCGCTGCGCTTATAGCCACCAAATGGCGAGGTAAAGCTAACCGCGCGATAGGTATTCACCCAGACCGTTCCCGCTTTTAGCTTTTCCGACATGCGCAAAGCGCGGCCAATATCACTTGTCCAAACCCCAGCAGCCAGCCCGTAAACAATGTCATTGCCAATGGCAATTGCCTCATCTTCAGTATCAAACGGGATCACTGACAGAACCGGCCCAAATACTTCTTCTTGGGCGATGCGCATTTGGTTTTGAACGCCGGTAAAGATGGTTGGCTGGACAAATTGTTTGCCTTTCGCCCCCGCACCGCGATAAGCATCGCCGCCAAGAACACAAACAGCCCCTTCGGATTTCGCAATATTGATATAATCCATGATTTTTTCATATTGCGGCATGGTTGTGACCGGCCCCACATGCGTTTCGGTCAACATTGGATCACCAATTTTCGCCGCGCCAGCAACCTCGACAAGCCGTTTTACAAATTTATCATGGATCGAACGCTGCACAAGAAGCCGTGATCCGGCGATGCAGGTTTGCCCTGTTGCTGCGAAAATTCCTGAAATCGCGCCCATCACGGCAGCTTCAAAATCGGCATCTTCAAAAACGATATTGGGGGATTTTCCGCCAAGTTCCAGCGTGACCGGCATGATTTTTTTGGCTGCTGCCTCATAAATTTTCTGCCCCGACACATCCGAGCCGGTAAAGGCAATTTTATCAACATGGGGGTGATCAACCAAAGGCGCCCCAACCTCCAAACCAAAACCAGTAATTGCATTCACCACACCTAGCGGGAAAGCCAGCTTCTTCGATAAGTGCCATAAATTCCAATGTTGATGCAGACGTATATTCAGATGGCTTTACCACCGCGGTGTTTCCCGCGGCCAAAGCCGGTGCCAATTTCCATGCCAGCAACAACAAAGGCGAATTCCACGCCGTAATCATGCCAATAACCCCAAGCGGCTCATAACGGGTGAAATTGAAAATTCCCGGCTTGTCAGAGGGGATGACCGCGCCTTCAATCTTGTCGGCAAGCCCGCCAAAATAGCGATACCATTCAGCCAGATATTTGGTTTGCGCACCCATTTCGGCAATCAGCTTGCCATTATCACGAACTTCGATCTCGCCAAGCCGTGCCGCCTCGCGTTCGATAATTTCGGCCAGCTTGACCATCAGCTTGCCACGGGCGGTTGGGCCGGTTGCGCCCCATTCACCGTCAAAGGCGGCTTTTGCCGCTGACACCGCCCGATCCACATCTTTGGCATTGCCACGGGCTATTTTGGCCCATACTTCACCCGTATAGGGGTTTTCACTATCAAACCATTCGCCCGAAGCCGGATCACATAACGCCCCATTGATATAATGTTGATAGGTCTTCATTACGCATATCTCCTTGCAAAAAGGGCTTGGCCTTCGGTTATTTCAAATCATGTCCCAACGGCCAAACGGCCAGCAGTCACAACAGTGCCAGCAAAAAACGCCGCTGCCAATGCCGATCCAAATGCGCGGTTGGAAATATTTTCCCGCTCACCAGCATTTGCCAGTTGCCTTGGCCACGCTTTCCTATTTATCGTAATGATCTAACGGACCATTTTCTTGGTCACACGAAATCTATACAGCATCGCAATCGTCTGCGGCATTCAAATGAAACGTGATAATTGAGAGAAGAGCAAATGGCTGTTTCCACACCCCATATTTGGGAAGATGATATTTATAACGCTTTCAAAAAAGCTGGCATCAGCCAGATTCCCTATGTTCCCGATGCCGGTCATGCGCATTTAATCCGGCGGGTTCATGATGATCCCGATATGACGCCAATTGTGCTGACCACCGAAGAAGAAGGCATTGCATCATCTTGCGGTGCATGGCTTGGCGGCAAGAAATCGGTGCTTTTGATGCAATCAAGCGGCGTTGGCAATTGCGTCAATATGCTTAGCCTTGTCACCAATTGCAATTTTCCCTTTGTCACGATTGTCAGCATGCGCGGCGAATATGGCGAGTTTAATTCATGGCAGGTGCCAATGGCGCGCGCCACCCCAACCAGCTTTGAAATGATGGGGGTCGAAGTGATGCGTTGTAACAGCCCTGAAGAGGTTGGGCCAACGGTTGATGCCGCACTTTACGCCGCTTTTGCCAGTGAACAGAAAATCGCAATTCTATTATCGCAGCGCCTTATTGGCCGCAAGGAGTGGTAGAGATGTCAGAAATGGTAACAATTGAACGCCGTGCAGCGGTAGAACATTTGCTGCAAAACCGTGACAATATGCTTGTGGTTTGCGGCCTTGGCTCGTCAACCTATGATGTCTATGCCGCTGGCGACCATCATGCCAATTTCTATTTATGGGGCGCGATGGGTGGTGCTGGTATGATCGGTCTTGGTCTTGCCATTGCCGAACCTGACCGGCAAGTGATGGTCATCACCGGCGATGGCGAGGCCTTAATGGGAATCGGCGCACTTGCCACGGTTGCGGCGCAAAAGCCAAATAACCTTAGCATTGTTGTTCTGGATAACGAGCATTTTGGCGAAACCGGCATGCAAGAAAAGCCATACCTCACATGGTGTCGACCTTGCCGAAGATTGCCGCTGGCTGTGGGTTTGTTGGTTGTCAGACAATCTATGATTATGATGTTCTTGATGCTTTTACCAATAAACCGAATGACCCAACTGGTCCGCGTTTGGCCGTGGTGAAGATCACCACTGACAATCCGCCGCGTGCCTTGCCAAATGTTGACGGAATTTATGTCAAGACACGGCTTCGGCAATGGCTTGGCCACCAACCCTGCTAGGAAAAATAAATCTGATTTCTGGATTGTCTGATCAGATCAAATTTGCTATCGCTACCGAACTATATGTAAATTTGCCATCTAAGCTGCTTTGATTGGCTATGCTGTTGCTGGCATGCCGTCATGAACGGGCAATATCGAAAATCACGGTGCAAGGCGCGATCATGAAAAAGAACCAGCTAAAGCAATCCAATCGCTATATCAATGATTTGCGCCGGATGAATTATCAACAAGGCCAAGTTAAAAATGCCCGATCAGGGCTTTTGCCCTTTGTGATTGCGGCCATCTTTTTAATTATTCTGGCATCTATGGTAGCCTAAATCTTAATGTTGCCAGTGAAAATATCGTCATGCTGGTTGCCGCGGCGATTATCGGCGGCTACATGGCGCTGAATATCGGCGCAAATGATGTTGCCAATAATATGGGGCCGGCGGTTGGCGGCAAGGTGCTGACGGTTACCGCTGCCGTTGTGATTGCTGCGGTTTGTGAAAGCGCCGGTGCTATTCTGGCTGGCGGCGATGTTGTACAGACAGTGGCCAAAGGCATTATCAACCCTGGCGATGGCGTGACCGCGACCGATTTTCGAAATCTGATGCTAAGCGCCCTATTCGCCGCCGCGCTATGGATTAATCTGGCAACCTTTTTAAATGCGCCGGTTTCAACCACCCATTCGATTGTTGGCGGGGTTATGGGGGCGGGCATTGCTGGGGCTGGCTTTGGCTTGGTCAATTGGATAACCATGTCGAAAATCGCCGCAAGCTGGGTTATTTCGCCTGTTTTTGGCGGCATTGTCGCCGCGGCCCTGTTGCTATTGATCAAGGTCAAGATTTTGAATGTCGAAGACCGCAAACAAGCGGCGCGCCGCTGGGTGCCGGTTTTGATCGGTTTGATGGCAAGCGCCTTTGCTGCCTATATGGCAATGAAGGGACTGAAAAAAATCTGGAAACCATCGACGATCGAGATTTACGCCTATTCAATTGCCGCGTTTTTTATCGCATGGCTTTTGTCGGTTCCCTATATCGCCAAACGCGCCGAATCAATCACCAACCGCAAAAAGCAAATCTATACGCTGTTTAACCTGCCATTGGTGATTGGTGTTTCGCTGTTATGTTTTGCGCATGGCGCGAATGATGTGGCTAATGCCGTTGGCCCTTTGGCCGCGATTGTGTCGACCTTTAGTTCGGGTGGTGTTGCCGCAAAAGTTTCCATTCCGCTTTGGGTGATGATCATTGGCGCGGCGGGTCTGGCCCTTGGCCTGTTATTATTCGGGCCAAAATTGATCAATACCGTTGGGGAAAAAATCACCCGCCTGAACGCGCCGCGTGCCTATTGCGTTGCGCTGGCCTCGGCTGTTACCGTGCTGATTGCCTCAACATTAGGTCTTCCGGTCAGTTCAACCCATATTGCGATTGGTGCCATTTTCGGCGTTGGGTTTCTTCGTGAATTTATTGAAAACCCCGATAAAAAGCGCCTAAAGCCAAGTCACAAGCTGAACGCCACCGCACTTGACGCTTTTCAAAACGTGAATATCAGACTGCGGCGCAAGCTGGTAAGGCGGCAATTTGTGCTGTCGATTGGCGCGGCATGGATCATCACCGTGCCAGCATCGGCCATGCTAGCCGCTATGCTTTTTTATGTTTTGCAGTTTTTAGTATCAGCGGTTTAATCGCGGCAAATTGGTTAATCACCAGCCGGAAATCTTCACGATCAGTTACCCGTGGCGCATCGTCTAGCAACGCCCAATGGCGTTCGCGTTTTGGCTGTTCGGGCCATTCGTCAAATTGCTTTGATACCAGCATCGGATAATAGGTCACCGCAACCTGACTGAGTGCGCCATTGTCGGTTTTGGTCACCACATGGGTCATCGGAAAATCGGTCAAGATACGACCTTTGACTCCCGCCTCTTCAAAGGCTTCACGCTTGCACCCTTTTTTATGGCTTTCATCTGGCTTTAGATTGCCCTTTGGCAAAATCCAGCGCCCACGCCGCTGCGATGTAACAAACATAATGGCAATGTTATCACCGCTAATATCAAACGGTATGACACCAATTTTATGATCCATAGACGTTTTCCCTGTTTCGGTAATTTAATGGCGCGCAATTAAACTGCATCAAGGCACATTGGCCGGAACCCAGTTACCTGCATGCCCCAACCATAAAACAAATTGCCAAAGGTAAACAACGTTAGTTTTTACCCTCACCAATCAGGGCCACCGATCAAGATTGCATAAACACATCATAACGAACCGATTTGCCAATGATCTGATGTGATGCAGGCGGGATATCGTCCATTGGTGCGGCCTTGGCTGGCCATTTCAACACAACACGTCGCGACGCATGCGCCAGCGCGGTTTGCATCAGGCGAGCCTGATCATCATCAATGCCGACAATCGCCCGGATTTGGCGCATTTCCACCTTGACCAAAGCCGATTTATTGCGCGGCGGATGCATCGGATCAACAAGCACGATTTCCGGCGATAATCGGGCAAAAGCTGGATAGCATCGCCATGGATCAGCGTCATCCGGTTGATGATTTCGGCAGTAACACCGCCTGCATCAAGCGCCCGCGCCATACCATCATGCAATAATGCATGCATATCTGCCGATCGTTCGATCATCGTAACCGTGGCACCAAGCGAAGCCAGCAGAAACGCATCACGGCCAAGCCCCGCCGTACGCATCGATAATATGCGGATTGATGCCCAGCTTGAAACCGGCCGCCTTTGGCAAATCCTGTCCGCGCCCACCACCAAAGCGCAAACGATGCTGCACCGCGCCACCCACAAAATCACAACGAAGCGCCCTGCCCATTGGCAAGCTTTCATCATTGTTTGCGAAATCGGCTGGTAGGTTATTTTTGTCTTTATCACGCATTTGACATGAGAGTCCCTATTCGCCTTTTTGGCCTTATTTGCCTTTTTAGCTTTTTGCCAAGATCATTTCCGGCATGGTTTTAAATAATGCATTGTCGTAGCAGCGTGACAACGACGGTAACAATCCTATCGCGGCCAAGCCGTTTCAGGCAATGGGTTTGCTAGCATTTTTAGCGCCTGTTTTCATGCCGCGCCGTTGTTTTGCATCATGCCACGCCGCCTGTGCCGTTAGGGCTGGTGGACGCGCAAAAATAGACGCATAATATCCTGTGATTTCAATCGAAATACCATCATTGAGTGCAAAAGGGGCATTGGCGCATGGAAAAACGGAATTTTGGCAATACCGGCCTTGCGGTTTCACGGCTGACGTTTGGGTGTGGTGCCGTTGGCGGGCTGATGACCAAAGGCGAAGCTGGCGATCAGGATCGTGCCATTGCCTGGGCGCGTGATCATGGCATTAATTTTTTCGATACGGCAGCAAGCTATGGCAATGGCGTTTCCGAAGAAAATCTTGGCCGCGCGCTGAATGGCAATAGCGACGGTTTGGTGATCAGCACCAAAGTCGGGCTAAGCAATGATGATTTATCCGATGTTTATGGTGCCATCACCCGTTCGCTCGATGCCAGCCTCGCCAGGCTAAGACTTGATCATGTCGATATTTTCCAGCTCCACAACACTTTGGGCCGAACCGATTTTCGCGGCACATTGACGATTGATCAGATTATGGATGCGGTTGTGCCAGCTTTTGACAAGCTTCGCGAAACCAGCAAGGTTCGGTTTCTTGGCTTTACGGCAAAAGGCGAAGCCGATGATGTTCACCAGCTGGTTTCCTGCGGTGTATTTCACAGCGCGCAGGTCTTTTATAATCTGCTTGTCCCCTCTGCTGGCGAGTCAATCTCCGCCAATTACCCGTCAGATGATTATAAATTGCTTCTTGAAACCGCCAAAGATCATGGCGTTGGGGCGATTGGTGTTCGCGTTCTGGCTGGTGGTGCCTTGTCTGGCAGCGCGGCGCGTCACCCGCTTGGCATGCCCAATGTTACGCCGATTGGGTCTGAAACCGATTATGCAACCGATGTGAAACGCGGGCTTACATTTATGTCGCTGGTCGAGGCAGGCCATGCTGGATCATTGATCGAATTGGCAATCCGTTATGTGATTTCGAATCCGGCCTTGCCAACAACCGAAATTGGCATTGCAACGCTTGACGAGCTTCAACAGGCAACGGCCGCAGCAAATAAGGGGCCGCTTTCCACTGATGCCTTGGCCGCAATCAAAAAGGTGCAAGCCGGATTTGTCATCTAGCCTTTTGGCAAAACACCAGCCAAGATAGCGTTCCACCAACAAGATATCGCTCAGAACAAACAGCCATAGCGAGATGTAATTGCCGCGTCATTTTTTCTTTTTCCTTGGCGCGAATGCGATCAATTATCTGGTGATTGCGATGCTATCGGTCGCGCTTGGCTGGCATATTTATCAAAATACTGGAAACCCGTTTCACCTGGCGCTTGTCGGTTTGATGCAAGTATCGCCGGTGTTTGTGTTCTTTTTTGCGACAGGATGGATTGTCGACACCTTTGCCCGCAAAAAGATTTTAACCTGCTGTGCGATTGCCGATGCCATTATCTTGCTGGCCTTGACCATGGTAATGCTTGCCGAGAGCTTGGATTTGATGCTGCTTTTCGGGCTTTTATTCGCCCATGGCAGTGTGATGGCACTGTATTTTCCGGCAAGCCAGGCGATTATTCCCAATATTGTTCCGCAAGCGCAAATTCGTCGCGCCATTGCCTTTAGCTCGACGGTGAATAATATCGCGCAAACCGGCGGGCCATTGATTGCCGGCCTGCTGATTGTGGCGATCAATTTCCATGTTTATGCGGTGATGACATGTTTGATGGTGATGTCGGCACTTAGCTATCAGCTCTTGCCGAATTTGCCGCGCATTAAGCCAACCCCGCGATCATGGGAACATATTGTTGGCGGGTTGAAATTTGTGCGCTCAAATTCGATTGTTTTTGGCGCCATCGCGCTTGATCTGTTTATCGTCTTGCTTGGCAGTGTGGTGACGTTATTGCCAATCTATGCTGCCGATATTTTGATGATTGGCCCAGAACAACTTGGCCTACTTCGCGGCATGCCCGCCTTTGGCGCGGTGTTTGTTGGGGTGCTGTTGGCAAGCCTTCCCGAAATGCGTGGATGCGGCTGGAAGCTGTTTTTCGCGCTGTTCGTTTTCGGGGTTTCGATTGTGGTGTTCGGGCTGTCGACCAATTTCTGGATCAGCATGGCGGCGCTGTTTATTTACGGCGCGGCCGATATAGTTAGCGTGAATATCAGGCTTAGCCTTATTCAGATTGCCACGCCTGACCATCTTCGCGGGCGGGTTAGCGCGGTGAATGGAATTTTCATTTCATCATCAAATGAAATGGGCGATGTTCGCGCTGGCAGTGCGGCGGCGCTGTTCGGGCCGGTAACGGCGGTGATAATGGGCGGGGTTATGGCGATTGGCATTGCGCTTGGCGGCGCGATGGTTTTTGCCAAATTGCGCGGCCTTAACAAGGTGAATGACGCCGCCCCGATCGCGCCTGACCAGCCATGATGGTGGGGGCAAACGCCGCGCATCCTCACAATTGCCAAAACCCGCGGTTAACTATAGCTTATATGGAGTGAGATCAAACTCTTTAGGGCTCCTAAAATCATTATTCAACCACACAAGGTCCTTGCCTCTAATATTTTTCACCCGAATATCAAAGCGCTGCCGAACTTTATAAAAATAGACACGCTGAATAAAGCCCTTCACTATACCAATTGGGATGTAAAACATTTTCCCTGAATCCAGCATGCCAAGAGCAAGATGTCCGTCCTCAAGTAGAAACTGGTGACTTTAGAGAAAACACCTGACGGCATCCGGACAACCCGCCTTAAGCGGCGTTTCAGCGGCGAAGCAGTCAATAGCGGCTTTGAGAGCGAGCCAATAAGCTTAACTTAAACGGAACAAACCAGCATTTGCGCCAGTCTCTTTATGTGACAGGATAGCTGATGGGAAGGAAAGCTAATGAAACCTATAAATTTAAAAAGTTTCGCCAAGATAGCAGTTAGGGCAGGCGATGTCATATACAGCGTCAATGATGCAAGTGATAGCGTCTATTTAGTGCATAGTGGTTCCGTTCAGATAGAAAGCAAACAGGGAATGGTCCTTGGCGTTCTAAACGAGGGTGAATTGTTTGGCGAAGTTGGCCTCGTCACCTCAGAACCAAGGACTGTGACTGTTAAAGCAAAGACCAACGCAATGCTCATCAAACTGGATGAGCCGGTATTTCGGGCAAAAATGGCTCAAGCTGACCCAATATGCAATGCAATCATTCGAGGGCTTGCTTTGAGGATAAGTGACGCAAATACGCTTGCAGAAAAATACTGGAGAGAACTAAATATTTATAAGTCCATCGACAATAGCTAGCTGATGTTAGACAAACTTGATCAGCGCCAAAATTCCAACCGTCAATTTGCCGGCAGTTAGCGACGATGGGGCAGATATAATAGCGTCACTCAGGGACAGCCTTTGCGCTGAAAGCTGTAAAACTGAACCTAACGAATTTTCGCGCAAAACTTGGCCAGCCTTTGCGCCAGTCTTTTTTCCTCAATTCGGGGAGTTGCGCTCAAACTGACGGCCTTGTTCATTTTAAAGCACAAAATTGGCAGTAAAGATGATATAAGTGCGCCGCCTATCCGCCGACACTACTGCGTGCGTCATTAATAATTTTTGATGCCTAACGCTTTAAATATTCGATTTGGGCACAATTTT
>CAJJBY010000005.1 GCA_905182545.1 uncultured Candidatus Puniceispirillum sp. | reverse complement strand
GAGAAATTATTGTTGCCGCTGGTGATATCATCCTGAATGAAGGGCGCGAAGCCATAACCCTGACGGTGGCCAATACTGGTGATCGGCCGGTACAAATCGGCAGCCACTATCATTTTGCCGAGACGCAATGCGGCGCTTGATTTTGACCGCAAGATTGCACGCGGAATGCGACTTGATATTGCGGCTGGAACCGCAGTTCGGTTTGAGCCCGGCGCGAAGTCAATTTGATCGAGATGTCAGGCGCGCGCCGTGTCTTTGGTTTTAACAACAAAGTTATGGGAGACCTCTAATGGCCACGCCTATTAACCGCGCCGATTATGCAGCTATGTTTGGTCCAACTGTTGGTGACAAAATTCGCCTGGCCGACACTGATTTGATTATCGAGGTCGAAAGCGACCTGACTGCTGAACGCACCAATGGTGGTAACGGCATGAACTATGGTGAAGAGGTCAAATTTGGCGGTGGTAAAGTCATCCGTGACGGCATGGGCCAGTCCCAAACGACCCGTGCGGCGGGTGCTGTGGACACCGTTATTACCAACGCGCTGATTATTGATCACTCAGGAATCTACAAAGCTGATGTGGGTCTGCGCGATGGCCGCATCCACAAGATCGGCAAGGCTGGCAATCCCGATACGCAACCGGGCGTGGATATTATCGTAGGTCCTGGAACCGAAGTCATTGCTGGAGAGGGCCGCATCCTGACGGCGGGTGGTTTTGACAGCCACATCCACTTTATCTGCCCGCAGCAGATCGAAGATGCGCTGCATTCTGGTCTGACCACCATGCTGGGCGGGGGCACCGGCCCAGCGCATGGCACTTTGGCGACAACCTGCACACCGGGCAGCTGGCATATTGGCCGGATGCTGCAAGCCGCTGATGGCTTGCCGATGAACCTTGCCTTTGCTGGCAAGGGCAACGCATCCACTTCCGGCAGCGCTTGAAGAACAGGTCATGGCGGTGCCTGTGCGCTTGAAACTGCATGAAGATTGGGGAACTACACCGGCGGCCATTGATACATGCCTGTCAGTTGCCGACGCCATGGATGTGCAGGTGATGATCCATACCGACACGCTTAACGAAAGTGGCTTTGTTGAAAATACTGTCAAAGCGATGAAACAGCGGGTCATTCATGCGTTCCATACCGAAGGGGCAGGCGGTGGTCACGCGCCCGACATTATCAAAATTTGCGGCGAGCAATTTGTGATTCCATCATCAACCAACCCAACGCGCCCCTATACCGTCAACACGTTGGAGGAACATCTCGATATGTTGATGGTCTGTCACCATCTGGATAAATCGATCCCTGAGGATGTGGCCTTTGCCGAGAGTCGTATCCGGCGTGAGACGATCGCGGCCGAGGATATTTTGCATGATATGGGCGCGTTTTCGATCATTGCATCGGATAGTCAGGCAATGGGACGTGTTGGCGAGGTTATCATTCGGACATGGCAAACTGCGCATAAGATGAAAATACAGCGTGGGCGCTTGCCCGAAGAAACCGGTGAAAATGACAATATGCGTGTGAAGCGCTATATCGCCAAATATACAATCAATCCAGCAATCGCCCATGGCATCTCAAACCACATTGGCTCAATTGCTGTTGGCAAGCGGGCAGATCTGGTTTTGTGGAAACCTGCGTTCTTTGGGGTGAAGCCTGAAATGGTCTTGTTGGGGGGAAGTATCGCGGTGGCGCAAATGGGCGACCCGAATGCATCTATCCCGACGCCGCAACCGGTTTACACGCGCCCGATGTTTGCCAGCCTTGGTCGATCGGTTGAACATTCGTCAGTTACATTCGTACAGCGATGCGGCGCAGAGCAATGGTGATTAAGTCGCAATTGGGCCTTGCCAAAACGACCTTGCCGGTTAGCCATACACGCGATATCTCGAAGGCAGATATGGTTCATAACAGCCATTGCCCGGATATTGAGGTGAATCCGGAAACCTATGAAGTGCGCGCTGATGGTGTTTTGTTAACGTGCGAGCCAGCGCATGAGTTGCCGATGGCGCAGCGCTATTTCCTCTATTAGGGCAGGGTAGAGACGATGGATCAGGCGAAATCTCAGGCACCATTATATGCCGGTCATATCCACCGCGATGTAACCCGCCGTGATGGTGATATGACGATCACCTTGGAATTTGAAGCGCGGTTTTTGCGTCGCAAACGAATGGCCACTGATTGCGGAATGGCGTTTATGGTGGATCTTGCCGAAACGGTTTCGCTTGGTGCGGGTGATGCCTTCCTGCTGGATGATGGCCGCCAGATTATTATCCAAGCTGCGGCCGAGCCGGTGGTTGAAATACGCCATAAAAACCTTGCCAAAATTGCGTGGCATATCGGCAATCGGCACACCCCATGCGAGATCAGGCAGGATTGCCTTGTTATCCGCCGCGATCATGTCTTAGAAGATTTGCTGGTGCGGCTTGGGACGACATTGGCAAAAACCGAGAGCCCGTTCAATCCTGAAGGCGGTGCCTATGGTTTTGGTCGCACGCATGGCCATACGCATTGATCATGGCAGAATTAACAGACACCATCCGTCAAACACAGGTTCTGGCAGCGCTGTTTTCACCAGCTTTTCCCATTGGCTGCCTTTTCCTATTCGCATGGCATCGAGGCGGCGATTGCATCGGGTGATGTTGATGACGCCGCAACCGCGCATGACTGGATTGAAACGATTCTTCTTGGGGGAAGTGGTCGCAACGATGCAATTTTGATGGCAAATGCCTATAATGCTGTAAAGCTGCATGCCGCCAAAGACGGGCAGTTGGCGGGCGGCAGAAATGCCGAGATCGAGGCAATAAATGAGCTGGCCTTTGCCCTATCGTCGGGCGCTGAGCGCGCGCAGGAAAGCCGCGAACTCGGGGTGAATTTCACGCGCATGACCGAGCAGGTTTATCAGCTTGATATTGGGCTATCCCCGCCGCTTGCCTATCCTGTTGCAGCTGGGCTTGCAGCGCGGCATCTCGGATGCGAATTGCAGCTTAGTTTGAGCCTTTTTTTGCAAAGCTTTATCGGTAATTTAATTTCCGTAGCGGTTCGAGCGGTGCCACTTGGACAGTCCGATGGACAGATTATCCTCGCCCGATTAATGCCAGCTGTGGCAGCGCTCGCTGACGAGGCAGCGACAACCCCGCTTGATGATATTGGCGGCTATGCGATTTTGGCCGACCATGCTTCGATCTTGCATGAAACCCTCGAAACAAGGATTTATCGAACATGATTGGTCATGAGCAAAAACTCTCTGGCACGAAGGCAAAGATGGCCAGCCGCAATGGCCCGTTGCGTGTTGGTATTGGCGGACCGGTTGGGGCGGGCAAAACAAGTTTGACCGAGGCGCTTTGCCGCTATCTGGCATCACGGGTTTCGATGGCGGTGATCACCAATGATATTTACACGCGCGAGGATGCTGACTATTTGATGCGGGTTCAGGCATTGCCAGCCGAACGGATTAGGGGTGTTGAAACTGGCGGCTGTCCACATACGGCAATCCGCGAGGATGCATCGGTCAATCTTGCGGCGGTGGCTGATCTGCGTGCCACTATTCCTGATCTTGATATCATCCTGATTGAGTCTGGTGGTGACAATCTTGCGGCAACCTTTAGCCCCGAACTGGCTGACCTCACAATCTATGTGATTGATGTTTGCATGGGCGCCGATATTCCACGCAAGAAGGGCCCAGCCCTGACAAAATCCGATATGCTGGTTGTCAATAAGATCGAGCTTGCGCCACATGTTGGCGTAGATCTTGAAATCATGGCTGCAGATACGGCAACCGCCCGCAATGGCCGACCATTTATCTTTGGGTCAATGCGCAAGAATGATGGTGTTGCCGCGCTCGGTGATTTTATCCTTTATGAAGCCAACCTTGAAAGCTAATCTGATCTGCTTACTCTTGTGGTTTTGGCAATGAAGTGATCGCCATGAAGATTGCAAAAAAAGCTTCACGGTGCCGTTTGACCGCTATTCAATGGCATGCGTAACCCTTAACCCGTCGATCAATTCAGTCATCGCCTGCGATGCAGGGCTGTAAAGGTCATTTAAAAACTCAATTTGTTGCGTTTTGAAACCTTCTTGGCTCAAAGACCATTTTGCCATGCCAACCATGACCGGCAATAATCCTAATGCAGGCTCAGTGAGGCTGTAAATTTTGCGCTGCGCGTGCCCAGCATCGCCGCGAGTGTTAAGAAGCCTTATATCGCAAAGACGCTTTAAACGATTTGCTAATGTCGGCCGGGGAATTTTCTCATTATTATTACTCAGAATTGCGCCAAATGTTCTTTGGTTAAAGAATGCAATATCACGAAGCACAATGACGGCCCATTGGTCTGATAGCACTTCTGCTGCCACCGCAATTGGACAGGTTATATCTCCTCTCGAGGCTATATTCTTCTTTACAAAACCTTCCATTGTTGTTCCTTCGCTCTGTGTGCATCATCAAACCAAATATGGTGTCTGAAAAATCATAGTTTGAAATTAAAAAAGGAATATTCACATGTTTTTATCGAATAGTAATCTACTTAATCGGGCGCATGGGTGTAAAATTTGTCTATCAAGGATCAATGAAATGAGAGTTTAAAAACTGGGATATACAGTTTTACATAATTGCAAGAAACAACCATTTCTTTGCATTTTGTAGTTTGGACGTTGTCGTTGAAATTACGAATATGTGCCAAAGAAATAATCGGGAGAAATTGAATATGCTTTTTAAAATGGCTTGGACGCACTCACCGGAAGCAAGAGATAGAACTACAAAGCAGTTCATGGAGACTGGAGGAATGCCCCCAGAAAATGTTGAATTGGTGTCACGCTATCATAATTTAGATGGAACTGGCGGCTTCGCAATTCTTGAAAGTACAGATGCTGCGGCACTTGCAGATTATGCGCTGGATTGGAATGGCCTAATTGAAATCGTGATGACGCCCATCATGGATGATGAAACGATTGGCGGCGTTCTTGGTAAAAAATTCACTTAAAAAATCAGAATAAAAATGGAACAATGTCTTATGACGAAACACACTAATGTTGTCAGATTCAGGGTAAAGCCAGGAAAACAACAGGAATTCGAATCCTTGTTCAGCGGAGCTGGTACGTGGGATGGCCAATTACTTCACATTTTAGCGCGCACTGGCGAGCAGAGCTATGTGGGATATGGCCTCTGGGAAAGCCAAAAACATTTGACAAACGCGATGCCGCAAATGATTGCTTTGCTTGATAGTACGCGTCATTTGCTTGAGGAGTTGTCGCCAGAGCTTGGCGTGACGGATCCTGTTTCTGGCACTGTTGTTTTCGAAAAACAAATCTGATTAGATTGTGGGAATGGAAACTTACGCAGTCTCTTTTGGAATTAACAAACCTTATTGACGTTTACAAGAGCAAGAAGATACGGAAACAATTTCTAAACTATCAAAGAAATCATTTGCGACACCAGGCGAACTTAAAACGCCGCCAAAGACGAACGCTGCTGTTGTCAAATTGGAAAACCGCCGGTTAGCCGTTTTCTATTAAACTGTTTACTCAAAAGCTATAAGTGAAAATGGATAGCTTGATTAAGTTAAACATAAAAGGAAATGAAAATGAAAAATTTAGTCTCTGCAATTATTGTTGGTTTACTACCAAGCTTGGCCACAGCAGGAGGCCATTCTGGGCGCAATGAAGAATGATAAAGCATCATTTCAAATGCAATGGAATGCTGGAAAGGCAGACAAAGTCATGTTCTGCTGGTGGAAAGCCGAAAGCCCAGAAGCGATTGTTGAGACGCTTGGAGACATGGCACAATTATTTGATAATGACATCCGTGAAATGCCAAACATCTATGACTTTAAAGACTGATTGGTGAATCGAATGAGCGTATTAATGACGCTGTCTCATCACGCAATTTGATGGTTAATGGCGCGGGCTGGCGAATAGGTTGGCGATGGTAAAGCTGTGCCTGTGATGCTGGCTTTTCAATGACTACAGCCCGCGCATTGCCGTGCCGCGACGTGCCTGTGGCGGGCGCAGGCCCCCAGCTATTTCGCCGCGAAATCCTTCGACCAAAGACGGTTAGCTTGGTGTGTTTCTCACAAGCTTGCCGACAAGGCGGCGGGTCAAGGGGGCAACAATCAGGATCGTTGGAAACGCAACAACCCAGCTTTTTAGCCAAGCGGTCATCCACAAGTTGAAAAATCCGTCAATCGGCCCGATTGTGTTAAACACCGAAACCGCTGAAACAACGCATGACATGAAAATTGACAGGAAAAAGCTAAAAATTAGCTGGGTGTATTTGGCTGGAAACATAATGGCCTTCTAACTTTTTGAATTGCTCAGTTTCCTGATTAAACGCTGAACCCCCATCCAAAATAAAATGGAACTTCCAGCATAGATGCCGCGCTCTTGAAACGAGATATCATCCGATAAAATCAGATATAAACAAACAACAATGATGATGCTGTTATTTAGCCCGATCAATAAACTGGGGATAACCTGTTTCATGATTGTTACTCATTGCATTGCGTGAACTAAACCGCCTTGGCCAGGGCCGCCAAGTCAGCATAACATGACATTATAGTGACCGTAAAAGCAACCGCTTCGCCATTCACCCTGCGCGCTTGCTGGCCTGCCCAACTGCTGGCAAGCATCTGGTCAAACTCGTTTGCGATGATCGTTGTTAATTTGATGTTTGGCGCCGGTTTGTTTAGGCTTTTATTGCCTCGCCAAAATCAATAATGCAAGCAGATCAAATGCGCAAACATATCCCAAAAATTGCCCTTCTCGGTCTGATCCTAGAGTCAAACCGGTTTGCCCGGTCAGCCTCTTTAGACGATTTCGAGCGCCTCACGGTAAAACGCGGCAAAATATTGATTGATGATGCAAGATCGACAACACCTTCAATCGCCATCGAGTTTTCTGCCTTTGTAAAAGCAATGGACGCAACTGGTGATTGGCAGCCTGTGCCAATTATCTTGATGGCGTCGCGCCCGCTTGGCGCGTTGCAAAAGGCTGTTTTTGAAGGCTATTGTGCCGAAGCCATCAGTCAGTTAGACGAAAGCTTTGATGCGGTTTATTTATGCCATCATGGCGCTATGGTAGCCGAGCATTTGCACGACCCTGACGGCGCCATCGCCGAGATGACCCGATTGGCAGTTGGGCCAAAAACGCCAATCATCATGACGCTCGACCTTCATGCAAATATTTCTGACAAGATGTGTCATTCGGTCGATTTGATTTGCGGATACAGAACAAACCCTCATGTTGATCAAAATGATCGTGGGCAAGAGGCGGCGTTCGGACTGCGGCAAATCCTTCATGGTTTAGCAGTGCCGAAAATAGCGCATGTAAAATTACCACTTGCCCCCTCATCAATAACGCTGCTTACCGCCAATGGACCCTTGGGGCGGGCAATTGATTTTGGACAGCGGCGGCTGGCCGAATTTGGCAGTAAGATTTTGAATATTTCCATTTTTGGAAATTTCATTTTTTCGGATGTTCCGGAAAATGGCGTTTCCATTGTCGTCACCGCAAGAGATGATGCGGCGATTGCAACAAGCCTTGCCAATGAAATTGCCACTTTTATCTGGGACTCCAGAGATGATTATGTGAAGTCATTAACCCCATTTAAGAAAGCCATTGAAATTGCCTTGAATAAAGGCCGCGAGCCGGTGATTTTCGCGGACTCGGGTGACAATCCAGGCGGTGGTGGGAGTGGCCGCACGACGGGGCTGTTGTCAGCATTGCTGGCATCAGATGCCCAGAATATTCTGTATGGTTCTTTTTTTGATCCTGCCCTTTCACAAGACGCGCATGCTAAAGGGATCGGCGAAAGCTTCACGGCGGTTTTCAATCAAGACCGCAACGATATCCCGAGGGAGGCATGGGATGAACGGCTTGGTGTTGAGGCAAAGGTGATCGGTTTGCATGATGGCGAAATTGTTGGCAGGTTAGGAATGATGGCAGGCCGGAAATTGTCGCTTGGGCTATGTGCCCTGCTTGAAATAGCCGGTGTAAAAGTTGTGGTAATTTCTGAACGAGCGCAAACTGCCGATCCGGTTTTTTTCGAAATGTTCGATCAGGACATCGCCGCCGCCCATACGATCATCGTTAAATCTAGAGGGCATTTCAGGGCAGGTTTTGCACCTTGGTTTGAGGGCTCAAACATATATGAAATCGATACGGTTGGTTTGACGTCACCGGTGCTTTCAAGATGGGATTTTAAGAATGTCCCACAACCCTCCTTTCCGTTTCAGACAAAAGCTGAGTGGAACAGGCCCCGTTAAGACAGGTGAGGGTCTAAAGCGTTTTGGCAAGGATGCTCTCGACAAGGGTCTGGATGCGAAAAGCCTCTTCCATTGTTGCAAGCCTATTTGGTTTTGCCGCCAGGTGAAGCGAAAGATCGTCAAGCTGCGCTTTCAAGCTTATTGCTCGCGGGTCTTTTGGTTGTTTGCGCAAGGCGATGAAATCGCCGCCATCACTTATCGCATCTTTATGAAAATCAGTAACACGGCGGCTGGTTCTCGTGCCTTTTACGATAAATTCCTGCCGGTCAGGCTGAACACCACCAATTGTTGCCAGAATTGAAACCGCCTGTCCGGTTTCCGATTCTAGCCGTGCCAGAATTGCGGTTTCGCATAAAGACGGATCATCAGGATATGTCGTATGTGCTGATATAAGTGATAAAGGCCCCAGAACGCGTTCGGTGAAAAACAGAAAATGGGAAATCACTTCCCGGGTCATGCCGCCCTCGGCACGGAACTGCAGCCAATCAGCGTCTTTTTGCCATTGGCGCGGCCAAGCGGGATAGGTTACGATAATATCGACCCCAAGCAAGGCACCCATGTCGCCGCGTTCTTTTGCTGCCAATAAATCGGTCAAGGCGGCGCCTGATGCTTGTGTGAAATTCACCGCAACAGCAATATTATAGGCTTGCAATCTGGCCATAAGCCTTGCGCTATCGTCAAGGTTGATCCCAAACGGTTTTTCCAGGAACAGGGCTTTGCCCGCCACCGCCGCGGCGAGCGCATAGCTTTCCCGAACTGCCGGTGGGCAGGCAAGATAGACGAGATCCGCCTTGTTGATGGCGTCACTTGCGCTATCCATAACTTTTGATTGCGGGTCTAAAATAGTCGCTTGAAGGCAAGCAGATTGATCCGGATCCCATAAATAGTCGGGTTCAAAATTGCGGTGAAGCCGCATATGGGTAAGCATTCGCTGCCCCATTATACCCAACCCAATAATCGCTACTTTTGTTGCCATGGTCGTGGCCTTTATCCAAATTTTTATCAAACTACTTGTGGGGCTTTTAAAATCGGCTGTCTTGGAAGAGGGTGAGATAGTTTTGTGCACGTTTAACATCATAAAATTCTGATGCCTTGTTTTCATGGAGCGCGCTGAGGGCTTTGGCCGCCCAAACTACATTATTCTCAAGCGCCAACAGCAAATAATCTTTTGCCTTTGCATCATCTTTTTCAACGTCATCGCCCAAAAGATACGCCACACCAAGGGCAAAATATCCTGCCGGATATGTGAATGATGCCGATTTGTAAAAAGATGATATCGCGCTGCCGGAGTCACCATCGCGCAATTGACCACGACCAAGCTGCAAATAATAGCGCGCTTGGTCTTGTGCTTTTGTTGCTGATGCAATGGCGGTGAGGCAGGCTCTAATCAATCTGCTTGCCTGAATATCTTCAAATCTAACCGGTTTAGACTGGCGTAACGGATCTGCTGCCAAAGCCCCCAAATCATCACAGCTTGACGCCGGTTGGTCAAAAGCGTTGCTGTTGTTTGGTTCAGCCAAGATCAACAAGCTGGCAATTAAGATGACAAGCCGCATTTTTTCAAGCTTTCGGGAATTGCTTTGACGATTGATGCTGTATTCGCGCTTGTCAGTCTAAGTGCCGCTAATGCCAAGTCAACAGCCGCCTTTATGCCGCGGCTTTTGCTGCGCCATCGTGTTTGCTATTTCGTAATGGCCAATTGAAATTGGCGGGCATATGCCCATTTAATAAAGAGGAATAGACAAAAGGTGTGATTATGATGGCTTGGAATTTTTTTAGTATTGGCGCAATAATGCTGATGAGTTCGCTTGGCGCCCAAGCATTTGCTGCGGGCAGTGATGACTATGCGCCGAATGCGGTCAAGCCAGCGGCTTATAACAAGGCGTTGGTATTGATTAAGGATGAAAATTACGACAAGGCCATTGTGAAGCTGAAAGAAGCCGAAGCTGCAGCTAAAAAAGCACGCTGATATCCAAAATTTACTGGGTTTTGCCCATCGCAAGTCGGGCAAGCTGGACGAGGCGACAAAATATTATAAATCTGCCTTGGCGCTCGACTCAAAGCATAAGGGCGCTCTGGAATATCAAGGCGAATTGTTTTTAATGCTTGGTGATAAGGCTGGTGCCGAAAAGAATCTGCAAAAACTGGATAAGATTTGCTGGCTTGGTTGCAGTGAATTGGATGATCTTCGCACCGCGATCAGAAAATACAAGCCATAAGCGGTTCATTTTTGCGCTTGCCTGATTTTGTGGCAAGGTCATTTTTGCGATGCTAATATGTGTCTGCCGATTAACAATTGAGATGAAAAGGGAGATCAATTTGCCCATAGACCCGTTACCGCAAAACTGACTTGGTAAGGTGATTATCGTCATTTCGGTCATTTTTGTATTGTTGCTTGCATCAGCCGTGTTGATGCATTGGCTTGACTGTCATGAAAGCCTGAATCTGGCATTTGGTTAGCCTGTTTCTACCTTCTTCGACCGATGGCTATTTTGGCCTTGTCTTTGTTAAAATTTACCACCACGGCCACCCAATATAAGGATTAAACAATTGCAGCTTTCAATTCTCATTCATGCCGCCAATATCGGTTTTATGGTTATGTTTTTGGCCGTTGTTGCGCCAACAGTTTTCAAGGTTTTGTCGCAAAAAGCTGCTGGTGCTTATCTTCGAAAACTATTTCCAAGAATGTTTATGTTTGGATTTATAACCTCAAGCTGTGCAGCGCTTGCGGCAATGTTTGATAGTCATTCACCAAATGCCATTATATCGGCGTTGGTTGCCTTGGGGTTTTTGGGCAATGCTTTTATTCTAACACCGCAAATCAACAAGTATCGCGATGCGCTTCTTGATGGTGATGCCGCTGCAAAAACGATGTTTGGTCGGCTGCATTTCATATCGGTTGCGGTGTTTCTTGTTCAATTGCTTGCAAGTGGCTACATCGTCATTACGGCCTATTTATCAAGCTAGTAATCAATCATCATTGATCAGTCATCTTTGGAAAAACCCGCATTTTTGCTTTTTGCGGCAAATCTCATCGGCGTGTTTTTGGACGCGCGAATTGAAATTGGCTGGCCTTCTTTGATCCAATTGATAAATTTAGCAATTCTTGGATGCTGCCGCAGCGCGTTCGATTGAATGATAATCTCTTGCCAATTTGGCTTCGGTCAAACTTGCGTGTATTTCTTTGTGACAAATATGTTGCAAAAGAACCGTCTCACCAATTTGTCCACCTCTCAGCTTTGGGATCAAATGATGTTTCGATTGCGCAACACTGTTGGGAATCAGCCGAAGACAAAGTGGGCAAATCGGGTCATCCATGTCGTTCAAATTCGCCTCCTAAGATACCGCTTGTCTTTGCGCGTGCCAGCAGAATTGGTTGGGATGAAGCCGCAAATTGAGATGATCCGACATATATTATAGCCTTGATGGCGTCCATGCTTCAATTAAGCCAAAGTGTTAATGCTGTCAGCGGATAAAAGCCGATGACCAAAAAACTGTCTTGATGATTATTTTGAGTCAGTTGATGGCAGCATGTGCTATGTAACGCACATGAAAACGCAAACAAAAAATCAAAATGGTGGATGGGCAGGCAAAGAGCAGCGAAAGCAGCAAGCCGGTTATCTGAACAAGATCGCAAAGCAGAATAAGGGCAAGAATCTTTTAGCACCCAAAAAGACCGATGAGGCTGCGAAAAATCAACCCAACTCAAAATAGAGCCGGTTACGGCGTCAGCTGTGATCTGACGCAAAAGCCGCATAGATAATCGGATGTTTTGGGATCATAACTCACATGCACCCCGCGCAATGGCGGCAGATAGGGCGGCGTGGTATTGCGAATACATTTATCGCAGCCCTGATTTTTATAAATGAAAAATTGGCGTTGCAGATAAATCCATTCGGATCCATCAACCAGCTTTGGTGCAATAATCTTTGACAAAGGAGCTCACTTAATTTCATTGCTTTGGCGGTGGTCAGACATGCGATGTACCAAAAAACTGTCTTGATGATTATTTTGAGTCAGTTGATGGCAGCATGTGCTATGTAACGCACATGAAAACGCAAACAAAAAATCAAAATGGTGGATGGGCAGGCAAAGAGCAGCGAAAGCAGCAAGCCGGTTATCTGAACAAGATCGCAAAGCAGAATAAGGGCAAGAATCTTTTAGCACCCAAAAAGACCGATGAGGCTGCGAAAAATCAACCCAACTCAAAATAGAGCCGGTTACGGCGTCAGCTGTGATCTGACGCAAAAGCCGCATAGATAATCGGATGTTTTGGGATCATAACTCACATGCACCCCGCGCAATGGCGGCAGATAGGGCGGCGTGGTATTGCGAATACATTTATCGCAGCCCTGATTTTTATAAATGAAAAATTGGCGTTGCAGATAAATCCATTCGGATCCATCAACCAGCTTTGGTGCAATAATCTTTGACAAAGGAGCTCACTTAATTTCATTGCTTTGGCGGTGGTCAGACATGCGATGTATGCCAGCCAAAATTATCAACACAATCTGATTATTACATGCGGGTCATTTCAATCTCGTCTATATCATTATGGCCATGGAGGTTCATATTGCCAGTGCAATGACGTTGCCTTGGCTTGTCATTTATGTGTTATTGTTGCTTCTGGATACGGTTTTAGATGGTAAAACGAGGTACAAATGAAAATGAAATTTCGCGCCACGCTTTTGGGGCTGAATTATATTGCAACAGTGGTGGCAAGCCTGACGATATTATTTTCAGGGCAATTTTCATTTGGTGAAAAAGCCGTCTATGGCACAAGCGCGATTTTGATTGGCATGGCTATTCGTAATTTTGTGCAAATCCGAATGCCAATCCAAGAATAGGCACCAGCCATTTTGGGGCAAACACCGGCTATTTATATGTTTTCAATCGCTATAGCCGCCGCGCCAGCGCATCATAGGCGCGCGAGCTCAGCACGCGGCGAAGGATCATCATTAATGTCGTGCCGGTGGTGACGCGGTATCGCAGTTTTGGCCGTTTTGCAGTGGCTGCATGCATTACCGCCTTGGTGACGGCAACCGGCATCAATTCGAAAGTATCTGGTGGCGGATCAATGGCTGATAGGCGCGGTATGGCGATTTCTTCATACCAAGATTCGCGGGCCGTACCTTTCCACTTAATCCACTGTTTGAATTGTATATAGGCATTTTCCCTGATCCGGGTTCGAATAGGCCCGGGTTCAACAAGAATTAAATGAATATTTGTTCCGTGAAGTTCTAGCCGCATTGTGTCGGTTAGTCCCTCCAATGCAAATTTGGTGGCATTATAGGCGCCTCTGAATTTTAGGGGTGCAAAGCCAAGAACTGATGAATTCTGAATAATGCGACCCTGTTTTTGTTTACGCATCTGCGCGATGGCAAGCCGTGACAATGTATGCCATCCAAAGAAATTTGCTTCGAAAATTGCCCGCAAGGCATCTGTTGGAAGATCTTCAACAAGCGCCGGAATGCCATAAGCCCCATTATTGAATAAGACATCTAGATGCCCATCGGTAAAATCAAGCGCATCAGCAAAGCCTTTGATGATGCTCGCCTCATCTTCATAATCAATGCAAATGCTATGGATTTTATGTTGATCGCGCATGATCGCGCAGTCCGCTGGCTTGCGACAGCTGGCGACAACCTTCCATCCGACATCACGAAAGGCAAGCGCGGAATCAAGGCCGATGCCGCTTGAGCATCCGGTGATCAAAATTGATTTCATGATGATAGCCTTTTTGGGTCGGGTTTTTTTTCGTGCAGTCAGTCTTCGCCTCTAATGAGGTTCTATACCTAATTTTCTGGTCATGCCATGTGTTTCAAGCTGCGCTGCGATCCAGCCATTTTCGATTGATTGTGCAATCAGCGCATTGATAAAGGCAATGGATTCTGCTTTGCCTTTGGCAAGGCCGATTGATTGTTTGACAGCGGTAAAGGGGGGCATCATCCGAAGGCCGCTATGGTTGGCCACTTCTTCAAGAAGCTTTGGTTTCAGACTCGCTAGAACATTGACCTTTTTGTCCAAAAACAAATCATGCGCTGCCTGAATTGATGACGCTCGAATAATCTGGGCTTGGCTGAAATGATCGGTAAGCCAGAGATCATAGGCGCTTCTCTCGGAAACGGCGATCCTTGTGCCAGCCCGATCAACGTCTTGATTGGTCAAAAAATCATCATCATGCCGTACCAGAAAATTGGCTTCGATCACGACATAGGGGTGACTGAAATCCAGCGTTTGGGCGCGTTCAGCCTCAAATGCAATATTGCCGATATCCCAGATACCCTGATTGACGGCATCGGCCAGTTTCCCTGGCCGATCAAAGCTAATCAATTCGCAAGGCAGGCCGAGCGTTGTGGCAACAAGATTGGCAATATCGGGCGAAATCCCCTGCGGGGTGCCATCAGCGGCAGTGCCGGATACCAGCAGAAAATTGCTTAAATTAATGCCGGCACGCAAAATGCCCGTTGGTGCCAATTGCTGTTTCACCACATCCGGTACAAACATAAAATCTCTCCAAAATTGGACAAATAGAAGGCCTAATGCAGATTGCTAAGCAATAGACCGCTCATCAGCTTATCAACCGGCGCGCGGTCATCGGTTAAAATTGGTAACTGCTGATTGGCGCTTGCCGATACTAGCTTGCTATTTGGCCAACGCCACCAGCTTCTTTCAAAGCCGTTTTCGGCATTGATGAAATCATCTTCAAGCGGGGTATTTGTGCCAACGACAATAAAGGTTGTTCGCATGCCTTGCTGTCTTGGATCAGGCTCGAACCAGACTTCGACCCTGTCAAAGGAACGTTGCAGGGTTTTGACATATGACAGCAAAAATAGCGGGCGTTTGGCATTATCGACGACATTCACCAGATAAATGCCATCATCATGCAGCCGTCGCGCAACAAGGTCATTAAATTCCTGAGTGACCAGATGCTCGGGGATCGAGATATCGTGAAATGCATCGCCGAAAACCAGATCGAATGTCACATCATCGGCCAGCTTGTTCAATTCATATCGGGCATCGCCATGAATGACTTTGGTTTGCGATCCATCGGGTGAAAACCATAATTTGGCCTTGGCAATATCGGTCACTTGCGGGTCAATTTCGGCAATCGTTATATCGGCTTTGCCCTGATATTTTGCAATCCAGGCTCGTGGCAGCGAAAACCCGCCGCCACCAATGAAAAATGACTTTGGTGGCCGGCCGCCAAAACGAAGGCTGATATACTCATCAACAAAATGCACATAAGGCGAATGCAGCCGTTCGGGCTGGTCTTTTTCATTGATGGAATGCACGAGATGATCAAGGGCAATCAGGCGGGTTTCAGCCCCAGCCATGCCGACATCCTGAACCTGAATACAGAAGTAATTGCTTTCGGTGACGCATTGGCTTTTCAGCGCACCCATTTTTTGCGCACCAGCCATCATCGAAACCCCAATCGCAAGCGGGATGATCATCACTTTTGCATTCTGTTTATAGCCGATCAGGAAAAAGACCGATCCAAGGGCAAAATAGATCACCGCTACCAAAATGACGGTATTTCGGGATCCGAGTGTTGAAATCAGAAAATAGCCAGCAAGAAGCGCCCCAAAAATAGCACCAGCCGACCCAAGAGCGTACATCCTGCCAATCACCACGCCCGACTCACCTTGCGGATGAATATCAATCGCCAACTTTCGTGGCAAGGGGTGACACAATGCCAACAAACAGGCTTGGCAAGAAAAACAGAATGAAGGACGACACCAGAATGGCGTTGATCACGCTTAGATTGGCCATCTGCAAAAACGGTCGGGATGAAATCAAGAAGCAGCAAAATAAGAAGGCTTGTCAGTGATGATAGGAAAAGCGCATAGCCAATTTTGATGAATTGGGCGCGTTTGACAAAATGGCCGCGCGTCAAATTACCGCCAATCCAATGGCCAACCGATAATCCGGCAAGAACCACGGCAATGATTGATGTCCATGTGTAAAGTGACATCCCAAAAACAGGTGCTAAAAGCCTGCCAGCAACAATTTCAATAATCAGGCCGCAGGCCGAGCTTGCAAGGATGGTGATGGCAAGTAAAAATTGAAATATCATAAAAGCAAAACCTCGCCCCAATATCTTTCAACATAAAACGCTTCAGCTGATGCGTTAGGTGATAACAGTCGCATAAAGCGCAAGGCGATCAAACAAAAGAAAATACGCACGGTAACTGACCTGTTTATCTTGCTTTACCAGCAGCAAAATTATGCGATAGTTAATCCAACCAACCCATTTTGGTAAGCTGGTAAATGAGCATTTGATTAGCATTTTAGGGGTTTTTGATGTCTGCATTTGACAAATTAATGGCCATTCGCGGCTTGCCACTTCCCGATAAAGACGAAGTCAGCATCACCGGATCGGATCCTGTGCTGAACACACATTTCCGACTGGCGAGCAACAGCATCGGCGGCTATTGCTGGTATTGGGGTTGCGGTCAACGATCTTTGGGAATCGAAAATGGGTCAAAGGCAATCAATTGCCATTGATGCGGTTGCGGCAACCGCTGCCCTGAAAAGTAAAAATTACTTTCAGGCTAAAAATGCCAATGGTGTTTTTGAAAATGTCACTGATGCAAGCCATGAGGCAAATCGAGGCCTAACCGGCATTTTCCAGACCAAGGATGGGCGTTGGCTATTGCCGCATTTTGGGCTTGATCATCTGCGCCGTCGCATGTTGGATCTGTTGCAAGCCGATGCCAATCCAAATTCGATTGCTAAAGCCGTTGCCAAATGGGACGCGCTTGATCTGGAGAACGCTATTGATGAGGCACGGGTTTGTGGTGGAATGATCCGCACGAATGACGAATGGCTGCAAGAGCCGCATGGAAAAATTCTGGCGGCAAAGCCGGTTGTTGAAATCATCAAGATTGGCGATAGTGAACCTGAACCAATGCCAGCAGGCGATCGTCCATTATCAGGGATAAGGGCGCTTGATCTGACGCGCATCCTTGCCGGGCCAATCACCGGCCGCACACTTGCCGAACATGGGGCTGATGTTCTTATGGTTTCGGCACCTCATTTGCCGCAGGTTTGGTCTTATGTTGCCGATACAAGCCATGGCAAGCGAAGCTGTTATTTGGATTTGCGGGATGAAAGCGAAAAACAGACGCTTCTTGATTTGGTCAAAACTGCCGATGTGTTTTCCCAAGGCTATCGTCCAGATAAGATCAATCAAATGGGGTTGGGGCCAGAGGAATTGGCAGACATTCGCCCCGGCCTTGTTTATGTATCAATCAATTGTTACGGCGCTGATGGGCCGTTTAGCCATCGCGGCGGGTGGGAACAGATTGCACAGATCATGACAGGCATTGCCGCCGAAGGGGTTCAATCTTCATCAGGCTACAAGCCGAAAACACTTCCCGCGGCGGCGAATGATTATATCACTGGCTATCTTGGCGCTTTTGGAGCGCTGTTGGCACTAGCACGGCGCGCACGCGAAGGCGGCAGCTATCATGTCCGCGTGTCATTATGCCAGACGGGAATGATGATTTACGAACAGGGCAAAGTCAGTGCGCTGCCAGAAAATTTGAATCTGGGGATTAGTGATGTTGAATCGCTTTGCATTGAATCCGACAGCCATCTTGGCCGGATCAAACATCTAGCACCGGTGTTAAGCCTGTCTGAAACGCGGCCATATTGGGCTTTGCCAACACCGAAAATGGGGTCAAATGGCCCAAGCTGGCTTGGCTAAAGGCGCAATGTCATCAATGCCAAAACCCTATAGCTCGCGAAGGGCGTTGAATTGATCAACATAACCGCTGGCATCGATCTTGACGCCAATCACCGTGGTTTCATTGCTTTTCAATGCCTGCTCCAGCGCGGCAATCAATCCAGCTTCAGTGTCAACATTGGTACCGTTCGCACCAAAACCGCGCGCCAGATGTTCCCAATCAATGCCGCCAAGATGCACGCCATAAGGGTCGATGCCTTTGATGCTTTGTTTGGTTCTGATCAGCCCAACCTCGCCATCATCAAACACAAGAATGATGATGGGCAGATTTTCGTGGACCGATGTATGAATATCGGCAACCGCCATCAGTAGACCGCCATCACCGGTAAAGGCAAGAATGGGCTTGTCCCGATGCGCCAAACGGGCGGCGAGGGCGCCCGGGATCGCAAATCCCATTGACCCAAGGCCATTCGAGGTTAGAAATTCACGCGGGCCATAGCTTTGCCATTTCTGCACCACCAACAGGCGGCTGGCACCAGCATCACAGGTGGCAATCGTGTCACGGGGCATAATCGCACGCGCACATTCAACAACGCGTTGTGGTGATAAGCCGGTGGCAGGCGTATCTAGGGCTGTGTGGACACGGTCACGGAATATTTTCGCGGCGTCAAACCCCCAACCAGATCCTTGCGGTATATTTTCCACAATGGCTGCTAAAAGCGGGTCTAGCGAGCCAATCACTTCTTCATTACAAGCGACCAGCGCATCAAGCGATGGATGATTGGCAAAGGACAGAACCTTTGTCGTGTAAGGCCATCCTTTAGGTTGTAATTCAACCGCGTCAAGACCGATGGTGATGATCAAATCGGCCTTGGAAACCAAATCACGCTCAATCAGCCCGCCAATGATACAGCCCGCACGCAGTAGGTGATCTTCGGGCATGGCGCCTTTGCATTTTGATGTGGTTAGAACCGGCGCGCCAAGATGTTCGGCAAGCGCAACCATTGCCGGACAGGCATTGTCCCATAGCGTGCCAAGCCCAACAAGCAGCACCGGCCGGTCTGCCGCCTTGATCATGGAAACGGCATTTTCGATTCCGCGTGGATCGGGCTTAGGATGGTAATAATTTGGCATCAGCTCAGGCAGATTTTGCGACGCGCCTGATGGTTTTTTTGTTTCACTTTGTGGCAGATCAAAATGTACTGGCCCAGGCGCATAGGCCGTGGCGATGCGAACGGCGCGGCGTAATTGCTGTTTAATGACCTTCGCGTCAATCGCCGTTGACCATTTCACAATGGGCTGCATGATGGCCTGATGATCAAGCCGCTGGCGGATTCCAATTTCCTGTTCAGGTGACGAATAGCGATCGGTAATCGCAATCAGTGGCGCACGATCCAAAAAGGCATGAGCAATGCCATTAACCATATTTGTGGCACCGGGGCCGCGGGTTGATAAACATACTCCCGGACTGCCGGTAATCTCGCCCCAAGTTGCCGCCAGCATTGCGCCAGCCACTTCCTGTTTCATCAGAATAAAGCGCATGCCTTGCGCTTTGGCAGCCTCCATCAATTCAACCGACTCGCCACCCGGATGACCGACGATGAACGGAGTTCCCATTTGTTTGAAAGCAGCGGCCATTTCCTCAACAGTTGTGGTTGTCATAATGATTTTCCAATTTCCGAATTTGTCTTTAAAATCTAATGAAAAGAGTCTTGATCGCTACTAATGCGACCAAGACTCTTTTAGTTTGTTATGTGGTTTTTTACTGGTTGGCCTTGATTCTTATTTTTCCCGGTCAGCTTTATTCTTTGACATTATAGAGAACGCTCTAATGCCCACAACGACTGCCCCTATTATTAGGAAAATTGGCGCGTAGGAAAACTTGTTTTGGTACTCAAAGTTGAAGAAAACCATGATGCCGACATCTGAGATAATCATGGATTGCCTGAAGGCTTCCTCCATGCTGGAGGTTAATACAAAAGCAATGATGAACGCAGCGGCTGAGAAATTAGTACGCCGCATGCCATAGCCAATAACGCCAAATAAAATAGCAAAGCCAACGTCCCAGATCGAAGCGCGAGATGAATAGCTTGCAGCAAGTGAGATCATGAAAATCACCGGATAAAGATATTGTGTAGGTAAAACCGCAATCGCCTTACCAATCATTGGTGCTGCAAAATAGCCAATGATGGCATAAGCTCCGATACCAACCAGACCGGCAGCAAACACACCAAAAATAAATTCGCGCGGGCTCATCATTTGGCCAGCTACAAATAAAGGCGGCTCAGTTGCAAAAATTTGTGGTCCAACCTGGAGCCCATTGACAAGAAACATGCCAATAAGAACGGCAGCAATGGTTGAGCCGGGAATGCCTAATGTCAGGAGGGGAATCATAGACGGTCCAGAAACGGCATTATTTGCAGATTCAGGGGCTGCAATACCCTCAACCACACCAGTCCCCCATTCATCTTTGTTTTTTGCACGACGTTTTTCCTCACCGTAGGCAACAAAGCAGGCAACTGAGGAGCCTAATCCAGGCATCATTCCGATCAGAGACCCGTAAATTGACGACCTGAACATCAGTGGAAAACAACGTTTAAATTCAGGCCATGTGAAATAATGAGCACTTGGGTCGTCAAGTTTGGTTTTATCTATGTCAATCATTTTAACTTTTGCCGCTTTCTCGGCCTGGATGATTACTTCTGAAATGACAAACACCCCAATCAATAGCGGTACTAAAGCCATGCCAGACTCTAACTCATCAATTCCCATAGTCATTTTAAATTGCCCAGTGATGGTGTCTTCACCAATTAGAGCGATTGCTGCACCAAAAAGAGTTGATATTATTCCTTTAATAATGCTGTCACCGACAACTGACCCGACGACAAAAAAGGCCATCAGGTAAATGGCAAAATTTTCTGGTGGTCCAAATTGCTTGGTAAAAGTGGCAATGGATACGGCGCCAAAAATAAGCACAAACTCGCCAAAATAGTCACCATAGGCTGATGCGATTGTGGCGGTTTTGAGTGCTTTACCGGCACGCCCACTCTGGGTCATCGGGTAGCCATCTTGCATGGTTGCTGCAGAGGCGGCTGTTCCCGGTGTGTTAAATAATATTGCAGCAATAGAGCCACCATAACGCCCAGATTTTCCGATGACATAAAGAAAGGCGAGCCCAGCCAGTCCGCCAATTTCGTCATTATAGGCTATGAGAATAGGAAGCATCATCGCAATTGCCGCTGCAGCTGTTAGGCCAGGCAAAGCTCCAAAAACAATGCCAACAAAAGCGGCCAGAAAGACAAACCAAATGGCATATGGGTCACTGAAAAGAGTTGTAAAGCCGCCAAATATATCTTCGAAAAACATTTAAAACTAGTCCCCGCTGATCAAATTTGTGTAGGGGCGCAAGTCCAAAAGCACCCCTTTTGGATCATTTAATCTCATGATGCCCATAAAAAGCCATTGCATTACAACTGCCATGATGATTGCACCGCCGACCATTTTTAGTTTGTCTCGAACCCCAAAGGCGTAAAGTGATGTTATATAAGTAATAATAATGGCGACAAAATAACCAAACATGATCATTGTGATTACAAACACCGCACCACAACCAACGACTTGTGATATTCTTTTCATGTTGCTCTCAAGAAAGCCGTAACCGTCTTTCAAGGCGCCGACGTTACCTCGGAAAGCTCTGAAAGCAAGCCATATCCCGCTTAAAACAAGGCTTGCGGCTAAAGCCATTGGCATAGTACGCGGTCCAACAGCTTCTTTTGAAACGCCGATTGTGAACGCTTGATATACAAAGAATAAACCGGTCAGCATCACCACAAGGCTCACCCCATACTCCAATTTAATTTTGTAGTTATCGTTCGCCATAGTTACCTCAGTTTTTGATGTTTGTGCTGTGGGTATATAGAACTAAAAAAAATAAAGAAAAAAGGGCAAGCCAAAAGCATAGCTTGCCCCAATGTGGATGAATATGAGGTTCTTATTGGCTGCTGAGAATCTTCTCTACAACAGGGCCCATAGTCTTATACATCACATTTTGAGCCGTTACAGCTGCGTCCGCATCTACATAAAAAGCACCGAGGTTGTTCTTTTTCATGAATTTCTTGAAACCTTTGATGCCTGCAATGTGTTTGATTGCTGATCCAACTTTGGTTTTCACTTCGTCTGAAACGCCTTTTGGTGCGAACAGACAAAACAGCCCAGTAAAGTCAGCGCCTTCCATGCCTTGCTCTTTGAAGGTCGCTAGATCTTTCATAGTTGGGTCACGATCAGCCCCAGCAGTTGCTAATGGACGAATGGTGTCCTCAAAGCCGGCGATGGTATTGTTGCCGCCAAAAACTGACTGAACTGATTGTGATACCAGAGCAGCACGAGCTTTTGATCCGCCTTTAAACGGTACCTTCTTGTGAGGGATGCCATATGTGTCAAAGAATAAGTGACCAATGCCAGAGTGCATTGTTGTGGCACCAGATGTTCCCCAAGTGTGAGTTTTTCCAGATGCTTTTGCGGCAGCAATAAATTCTGCTAAGTTTTTGGCTGGGCTTGATGTGTGTACCTGGAGCGATGTAACAAGCTGTGACATGCAGCCAAGATTGACCCAATCATTCTTTACGCTGTATGGCTTGTCTTTGCCTTTTGCAAGCTCACCAACGATAAAGGTACCAATATTGATCATGTAAAGAGTGTGGCCATCAGCCTTTTCGCCAAGAACCATTTTTGCAGCCTTCTGACCTGAAGCGCCTGGAAGGTTGACGATGTATGCAGGCTGCCCACTCATGCTTTCTGCTTCGTGCATGTATGAAGCAAAGCCACGAGAAGTTGTGTCTGTGCCGCCACCAGCTGAGAACCCAACCATGATTTTCACAGGCTTTGATGGATAAGATCCATGGCTGCCGGCAAGTGCGGCTCCCGAGGTGATTGTTAGTGCCGCTGCAATGCTAAGCGCAGCTGATTTATTAATGCCCATTTTTTTCCTCCAATAGGTTTTTGAATTTTTTGTACTTATATCCGATATTGATATGTGGTCATTTCGGCCTTTTCTGTCAATCATATTCTGATATTTTCTGCCAAATACGGTAAATTTACAATAGTACGAGGCAATGTCTTGTGATTAATGTTTCCACGTAAAATTTTTCTTCTCAAGATTTAATCTTGGCAGATCAACCCAAGGACAAATGCAATGCAACAACCCCCAAAAACAATGCGCACTGTTGGCGTTCATACACCTGGTGGGCCGGACGCGCTGGAAATCATCAATGTTCCAGTGCCGGTTGCAACGGGGCCTGATTTATTGATCAAAGTGCATGCTGCAGGCGTCAATGGTGCCGATTTGCGCGAACGTGAGGGGAAATATCCAGTGCCGCCCGGTGCGCCCGACATTATGGGGCTTGAAGTTTCGGGTGAAATTGTTGCTGTGGGCGAGGCATGTGAACACTTTCGGCCGGGCGATATGGTCTGCGCGCTATTAATTGGTGGTGGCTATGCTGAATATGCAATTGCGCCAGAAGGCCAATGTATGGCCATTCCTAACGGGGTGTCGGTCATTGATGCGGCAGGCTTACCCGAGGTTTTCTGCACAGTCTGGACGAATATGATGGATCGTTGCCAGCTTCAAGCCGGTGAAACCGTTTTGGTTCAAGGTGGTACAAGCGGTATTGGCTTTGCTGCGATCAAAATTGCAAAGGCATTTGGTGCCACAGTTTTTGCCACTGCGCGGAATGAAACCAAATGTGCGGCAATTCGTAGATTTGGCGCTGACGCTGCGATCAATTATAAAAATGACGATTTTCTGGACGTGGCACGTAACCTGACCGACGGTCGCGGTGTTGATGTTATCATTGATATTATTGGCGGTGATTATTTACCAAAAGAGGTCAAGCTTCTTGCCCATGGTGGGCGGCTGATGATCATCAATCTTCGCGGTGGGAGAATAGCCGAAATCGATTTTGGCCAGATCCATAGCAAGCATCTTACCGTGACAGGCGCGCGATTGCGGCCACGGTCTATCGCTGAAAAATCTGCAATCTGCCGATCGTTAGAGGAGCATGTGTGGCCAAAATTCACAGACCTAACCATCACACCAGAAACATATGCAACCTATTCATTTGCCGAGGCAGCCGCAGCGCATCGTTTGATGGAATCAAGCGATCATATTGGCAAGATTCTTCTTGTGCCGTAATCGGAAATCTACTCTGCGTTTGGAAAAAACAGCTGTTTCCCTTCTAATTTGAAACTGGCAATGGCGGCTTGGCCCTTTGCCGAAATCAGCCAATCGATAAATATCTGACCTTCCTTTGACCTGACAGTTGGGCATTTTTGCGAATCAACAAGCATGACACCATAGGGATTGAAAAGGCGTTGATCGCCTTCGACCATGATTTTGAAATCTGCCTTATTCGCATGTGCGCCCCATGAGGCGCGGTCACTCAAAGCATAGGCGCCCATGCCAACAGCGGTATTCAAGGTTGCCCCCATTCCCGAGCCGGTTTCGCGGTACCAGTCACCTGAACTTGCCGCCTGATCAACCTTTGCCATTGCCCATAAGGATTTTTCCTTGCTATGCGTTCCAGAATCATCCCCGCGTGATGCAAATTTTGATTTCGAAACGGCGATTTTTACCATCGCGGCGGTTATATCCTTGGCACCATCAATGCCTGCCGGGTCATTTGCCGGGCCAATCACCACAAAATCATTATACATGACATCATAACGTTGCTTGGCATAGCCAGCGGCAACGAACTGATTTTCGCGTTTCCGGCTATGCACCAAAAGGACATCGCCATCACAATTCATCGCATTCTTAATTGCCGCACCGGTTCCAACAGCAACCACATTCACTGTGATGCCGGTATCGGCTTTGACCATTGGCAGAATATAATCATAAAGACCGGCGTTTTTTGTCGATGTTGTTGATTGAACAAGAATCGTACTATCGGCCATTGCGGCGGTGGCAAGGCAGGCGGCTCCAGCAGCAAACAAAATTGCAAATTTCATAAAGGCTCCTTTGGCAGACGCCGTCTATCGGGCGGTTATAAAACCAGCTTGCCAGCCAGATAGGCTTTGGCGGCGCCTGATTTTGGTTTTTGAAAGAAAGATTTGGCGGGACTATGTTCGGCCAATTTGCCGTGATGCAAAAACAGAACATCGTCGGCAAGCCGCTTGGCTTGTCCGATGTCATGCGTCACAAGGATAATTTTCATGCCTTGTTTGCTAACTGATTGCAGATTGGTTTCAATCGTTTCAATCGATGCCGGATCTAGATTTGAGGTTGCTTCGTCCAGAAACAGGATTGCCGGATTGATGATCAATGCCCGCGCCAAGGCAAGCCTTTGTTTTTCGCCGCCAGATAAAAGCCGTGCCGGATGCTGGGCCAGATGATCGAGCTGTAATTGCGCCAGATAATCCATTGATATTTTCGGATCATCAATGCCGCGTTGGCGTGCCACAAACAGCAAATTTGCCAAAACTGTCCGACGCAAGATGGTTGGGGTTTGAAAGACCAATGATTGCTGTTGCCTTATCAAAGGATCAAGCGGCGTATCAGCATAGAGGATTTGCCCCATATCAGGCTTTGCCAGCCCGTGAAGGCAGCGCATGAAAAGGCTTTTTCCAGCGCCATTTGGTCCCATAATGACGCTCATGCCGTCCGATTTGATGATGCAAGACAGATCATCAATTAACATACGTTCATTCAGCGTTAGGGTGATGTTCTGGACGGTGATTGGCATCAGCCCGCGCTGCACCATTCCGGTTTGATTAGACATAGGCACGCCGCCTTGCCGATGCTTTTAACCATTGCACCAGAAAATTCACCGCAAGCGAAATCGCCAATAGAATAAAGCCAAGCGCCAAGGCCATCGCCAGCTCGCCTTTTGAGGTTTCAAGCGCAATCGCCGTTGTCATCACGCGGGTGAGATGATCAATATTGCCGCCAACAATAATCACTGCGCCAACTTCGGATATGGCGCGGCCAAATCCGGCCAGAATGACCGTCATAAGCGAATAGCGCGCATCAATGATATAGGCCAAAAGCGCGGTTCGTTTTGGCACGACAAGACTATCAAAAAAATCTTTGTAATCTTCGTGTAGATCCTCAAGAACCTGACAGGATAGCGCGATGATGATCGGGGTGATCAAAATCATCTGTGCGATCACCATTGCCTGCGGCGTGTATAGCAGCCCAAGCCAGCCAAATGGCCCTGATCTGGATAAATGCAAATAAACCAACAGCCCCACAACCACCGGTGGCAATCCCATCATAGCATTGAAGACACCAACCAGAAAATCGCGCATCGGGAAATGACGCATGGCCAGAAACGCGCCAATTGGAAGACCAATCACGCAAGACAAAACCAGTGACGCCAAGCTGACATTGATGGAAAGCGCCAGAATTTCCATCAGATCTTGATCCGAGCTGGCCAAGAGGCCAAAGGCAGCGGCGAAAGATTCTGAATAGATTGGCATTGGCGTTCCTAGGTGTGTGATTTTTTATATTTACTATGAAAAAATCACCAAATCAACCGTTATGCTTAAATTATCACAACGAATATTTGTTGGTTTACTGGTCGCTAAATTCGGTGCCAAGCGCCTTTTCATAAATTTTGATAATGGCGCTTTTTGGCTCGCGGCCATACCCAGAGGCGATGGCATTTTGATAGCTGCTTGTCATTGCATTCACCAACGGGGTCATGGCGCGTTTTTCAATGGCAATGCGCTGGACATTCAAAATATCTTTATAGGCATCTTCCATTGGAAAATCATTGTCGAACTGGCGCGACAACATGCGTGGCACAAAATGATCACCAGCAAAGCTGCGGGCGCTGGCGGTTGTCACAACTTGGGTCAAGGCCTCGGTTGAAAGGCCGCCAGCAACAGCCAGCGGCAATACCTCGCATAGCGCGACAATATTGATATCATAGATGATGTTATTGACCGCTTTCATCATCTGGCCAGCGCCGCTTTCGCCGCAATAGACGATAAATTCGCCCATGGCATCAAGCTGTGGCTTGGCGCGATCAAACAACAGTTTGCTGCCGCCAAACATGAGGGTCAATGTACCTTCTGTGGCGCGAAAGGGAAGGCCAGAAATTGGACAATCAGCATAGGTAATGCCGCGGCTTACCAATTTATCATGTATGGCAATGGCCTCAAGACGGTCAATTGTTGAAGTGTCGATAATGGCAAGATCACCTTGCGCCGATTCAGCAATACCACCAGCGCCGAAGATTACCTCATTCACCTCTTTGGCAGACGGAAGGCATAGGAATATGAGATGACAAGTCGCAGCCAGATTGCCGAGCGTGCTGGCAATGAGGACATCATCCCCGTCCAGCCGGTCAGTGGCGGCTGGCACCGCGTCATAGGCATAAAATGGCGTAGCGATTTTTGCCAGATTATTGGCCATGCCAAGCCCCATTTGGCCGAGGCCAATAAACCCAATACCGCTGTTACGCATCGCATTTTATCCCTTAGAAAGATGACCGGTGGCGGTGCCGAGATGAAACCGCCATCTATCAGTCTATACAGAAATTTTACCTTGTATATATGGCGGCAGTTGCCAGCGCGCGGATTCTGCATTAGCGTTTTCATTCAGCATAATAATCTTGCTGGCCTTTTTTTGTTTGTCATTGTTTTGCAACAGGATCGGCTGCCAGCATTCCACAAATATATTTGGTAAAGGATCCTTCAATTGGCTCAGCGTGAAATTCCATTTCTGTTTATGCGTGGTGGCACGTCGCGCGGCCCATATTTTAATGCGGCTGATTTGCCATCTAATCGTGATGAGATTGCCAAAATCCTGCTTCAGGCGGTTGGCGCGGGTCATCCATTGAATATTGATGGTATTGGTGGCGGCAATGCTGTGACCAACAAGGTTGCGATGCTGTCACGATCTGCCGATGAGGCGGCTGATATTGATTATTTATTTGCGCAGGTTTCGATTTTGGAACAGCTTGTCGATTTCAAACCAACCTGCGGCAATATTCTATCGGGAGTTGGTCCAGCCGCGATTGAAATGGGGCTTATGCCAGCCACTGATTCGGTTACTGAAGTGCGGATCAAGCTTGTCAATACAGGCGCTTTGGTCGTGGCAAGGGTGCAAACGCCGAGCGGTGTTG
This sequence comes from uncultured Candidatus Puniceispirillum sp., assembly GCA_905182545.1. GTDB lineage: Bacteria > Pseudomonadota > Alphaproteobacteria > Puniceispirillales > Puniceispirillaceae > UBA3439. The sequence goes on along the minus strand of CAJJBY010000005.1, from coordinate 59,448 downwards.
TGCGCTATGATGGCGACACCGCGATTGATGGTGTGCCTGGAACCGCGGCGCGGATTGACCTTCAGTTCATGGATGTTGTCGGTGCGGCCACTGGTAAATTGCTGCCAACGGGTAATCTTCGCGATCAATTTGATGATGTTGAAGTGACCTGTATGGATGTAGCAATGCCAATTGTTTGCGCGCGCGCCGATGCATTTGGGCTTTCCGGATATGAGTCCGTTGCTGAGCTCAACGCCAATAAAGATTTTATGGCAAAGATGGAAGCAATAAGACTTACTGCCGGCAAGGCGATGGGCATGGGTGATGTGGGCAAATCTGTTATACCAAAATTTGCGGTGTTTGCGCCTGCAAAAGTTGGCGGCACCATTGCTGCCCGTTATTTTATGCCATGGCAGGCGCACCCAACGATGGCGGTAACTGGCGCACAATGTTTGGCGTCTTGTGCCATTACACCGGGCACTATTGCTGATGGGCTATTAACGCGGCCAAGTGCTAATCCAGCGAAGGTTACCATCGAGCATCCATCTGGAACGATCGATGTGCTTGTCGATTATGATCTCACTGACAACGGCCTTGATTTGAGATCCGCCGGGCTAGTGCGCACTGCACGCAAACTAGCGTCAGGACAGCTATTCGTCTCCAACTGACGATTGGTTAAAAGCCTGCAGGGCCAAGCATTTTCTAATGCGTCTTTTTAGGCGTGATTATGGAAATGACCCTACCTTGCTAAGCCAGCCAAATCTAACGCTATATTTCATGTTTGGCTGGCGCGTTTAAGCTTTCCATCCACTGCCAAATCGGCGCCAGAGTATAAAGCTACTAATGGCGATTGCTGCAACCGCTAGGGTTGTCCGCAAAAAGCCGCCCATCATGAAGAGCGGTAGCGATAGGCAGAGGAGCACTAATGGCGAAAAAAAACGCTCAAGCACTGATCCAGTTTCACGGTGTTTTTGATAGATCGGAAAAACCATTGAGAATACGGCAATAATAGCAAAAAATAATGACCAAGGCCGAACAAAGAACAGCATAGGGTCGGAATCAATCGCTAAAGCTCGAGCCAAATTCAATTCAGCAATGTTGCCAAGAACAACACCAAGAATCATTGGTGCCAACGGAAACCCAAATTGGCGCATTATGAACCCGAGAATGCCAAAGAAGAACAAGGTCCAGATATCTTCAATTGAATTATGCAGCGCGAATACGCCAATGGTTGCAAAGGTCAAAATTACTGTTGCGAGCACGTAGGTTTTTATCCTTGTGACCAGAACAAAAACGCGGAGCACACCCGACTGCATGCCAATCATGATAAAGCTTGCTAAGAAGAAAGCGATGTAGATGGAATAAGCAAGTGCTGGTTCATCTTTTATGAAGGTTGGACCTGGTACAATGTCATGCATGAGCAAAGCTCCAAGCATGATTGCAGCAGTGATATCACCAGGAATGCCAAGAGCCATAAGAGGGGTCAAGGCTCCCCCCTCAACAGCATTATTTGATGCTTCTGGTGCAATGATTCCGCGTGGGTCTCCCTTACCAAACTTTGAATCATCCTTTGCAGCTTTTTTGGCCTGATCATAGGAAAGAATGTTAGCGATAGAGCCGCCTGCGCCAGGAAGAATCCCTGTAAACATTCCAATCAATGCTGAACGGATTACGACTGTCCAATTTTTAAGCAAAATACCGATTGCGCGGCGATGTTCTATTTTAACTCTAACTTGTTTTCGGTCGCTGAGCGCGTTACGTGCAGTCACGGGATTGCGCAGATCAGATAGTAGTTGAGAAAAGGCAAACAATCCAATCAGCACTGCAATAAAGTCAAAACCAGTTAAAAGATAGTCGGAGCCGAAATCAAATCGCCCAACACCAACAGCATCATCTTCACCCACAGTCCGAATAAATAAACCTGCAGCACCGGCAATCAGCCCCTTCACTAGATGCTCACCAGCTAGTGAGGCGGTTACAGTCAAGGCAAACATGACGAGCATAAAAAAATCCCAAGGCTGGAATTCTAAGCCGACCATCGCAAGTTGAGGGGCAAATAATACCAAAAGGATAGCTGATATAATGCCGCCGCAAAAAGAAGACCATACGCCAATGCCAAGAGCTAGGCCAGGTTCCCCGGCGCGCGCCATGGGGAAACCATCAAAAGTTGTTGCTACTGAAGATGGTGTTCCTGGAATGCCGGTTAGGATACCAGACATAAGGCCTCCAGAAAGGCCGCCTACCAAAACGGAGATCATTGTTGCAAGCCCTTGTGCAGGCGGCATGGAAAAAGTAAATGGCAGCGTTAAAACTATCGCCATTGCAATTGTGAAGCCTGGAATGGAGCCAGCCATTAACCCAGCTCCAACACCAATAATCATATAAATTAAAGTTACTGGGTCGATGATGTTCAGAAGAGCTTCAAGAAAAATATCCATTTGAAGTTTATAATCCTGTCAGAGATCCGCGTGGCAAAAACACTTCCAACGCGAAGGTGAATAAAAGCCACATGCCTCCAGAAGCCCCCAGCGCAACCAACAAATGCATTAAAATTCCACGCCAGCCACCCAGAACAGTTAGAAGGATAAAGCTAAATAAAATGTTGCCAATCAGCATGCCCAGATAAGGAAGCGCAATTAGATAAAGAGCAAAAATCGAGAAAACAGCAATCACATTTCGCCAATATAAAATAAATTCGCCGATGGACTTTCGCGGCACATCATCTTTATTTTTTTTTGGCATCCGAATGGACTGCAGTAGGTAAACAACACTCAAGCCACCAAGAATTATGAGTATGAGCCTTGGCCAAGCTGCGGGTGATAAAACACCATAGTCAGGTTCGCGAATTTCCAAGCTGGCAAGCATAAGGCTACCACTTGCCAGTATTAGACTAAGGGCTACTAAGCTATCCCGATTGAATGACATTTTTGTAACGCTCAAGTTAAAAAGGAAAGGCAATAAAGGCTGGCTGGCAACACTAAGTTGCCAGCCTATTTTCGTTAGTGAGGCAAGCTAAATACTTGCAAAAGGAAATCTTATTTTTTGTACATACCGATTTCGATGGCTACCGCCTCATACGCTTTAAAAAGGTCTTGTGAGTAAGCTGTGAACTCCTCTGGTCCCTGATAACGCAGTCCAGTGCCTTTTGCTGCCATTGCCTTTTGCAAGCTTGGGTTATCAACTGCTTGTTTGATAATGCCAGACCACATATCAATGATTTCTTTTGGCGTGCCTTTTGGGGCCATAACACCACGCTCAAGAGCAAAGCTCATATCAATGCCCCGTTCTTTGAGGGTCGGCGTATTCGGTAGCTGGGGATCACGACTATCATTGGCAATAGCTAATGCCTTGATCGTTCCTGCTTCCAAATGTTTGATGCCAGAGGCAACGTTTACCGCTCCTAGTGTAATAGCACCAGATAGAAGAGCGTTCATACGTTCAGCAGTGCCGTCATATGGAACAAGCTTAAGTTTTGCGCCAGTTGCCTTTTGTAAAAGCAACCAAATGAAGTGAGATGTTGAGCCAAACGTTGCCCCTGCGGTTACCTGACCAGGATTGGCCTTTGCATATGAAACCATTTCCTCAATTGAATTAAAAGGAGCAGTTCCAGCGGCGCCAATGATATCTGGCGTGATGGTCACATTTGCAACCGCGTCAAAGCCATTGTAATGAAAATCAATCCTTCCATTTAGAAAACTAGTGATGGCTGATTGGTGAATAGCAAAGAGCGTACATCCATCAGGCTTTGCTTTGGCTGCCTGTTTGGCACCTTTGTTGCCACCCTGGCCTGGAACTGTTACCACTTTAAGATTATATGGTGTGTCCATTTCGCTGATGGTTTTTTCAACCAGCGCGTAAAGAACTTGTGTGCCGCCACCGGGCTTCCAAGGCACGATCAACTGAGCTGTTTCGCAAGGAAGCTTTGGAACGGAATGGGATCCAGCCTGTGCAACGGATGACGCCATCATGACGCTGGCAGCCACGGCTCCGAGAATTGAAAGTCTTGAATTCAGCATAGTAAGAGTACTCCCTCTTGCTTGGTTTAAGCGACAACATGTCAATTAAAATAGGCGCCGCGTTAGATGTGTTTTCATTAATTAACGTTGCAAAGGTTCTACGCACCGAGTCAATATAAATGTATCGAATAATCCTTGTTTTTGATTACTAACAACTGCGCCAAAGGCTATAGGGAAAATATGCTATCTGTGGGAATTATTGGCCTTGGAACCATTGGGAATGTTGTTGCAAAAGCGCTCGATGAGGGCATTAACGGCATGTCGTTGGCGGCAATTGCGTCAGGCCGACGTGACAAGGCGCTTGCCAGCATTGCTGGCCTGTCGTCACCGATTGAGTTGATGACAATCGACGAGGTAGCAGCTTGCTGTGATGTGATTGTTGATTGCGCGCCAAAATCGGTGTTTCGCGATATTGCCATTGCAGCTTTTTCGCGGGGGCGCATTCTAGTGACGGTAAGCGGCGCTGGCATTCTTGCGAATGAAGATATTGAAGAGATGGCACGTGAACATGGTGGTCAGCTTGTTCTTGCGACAGGTGCATTGCTGGGGCTTGATGCGGTTCGTGCCGCGGCTGAAGGGAACATCCATTCAGTTCGCATGATCACCCGCAAACCGCCAAATGCGCTAAAAGATGCGCCGCATATCATTGACAATAATATCAGCCTTGATCGGCTGAATGGTGCCATTCAGGTTTTCAAAGGCAGCGCCCGCGAAGGGGCCAAGGCATTTCCGGCCAATGTCAATGTGGCGGCCGCTTTGGGGCTTGCCGGTATTGGCGCCGATGCAACTGAGCTTGAAGTTTGGGCCGACCCGCATCTTGACCGCAATACACATTCAATTGAAGTTGATGCTGATAGTGCAAAATTCACGCTGCAGATTCAAAATGTGCAATCTGAGAGCAATCCAGGAACCGGCAAGATTACCGCTTTAAGCGTGATTGCCTGTTTGCGGGGCATGACAGCACCGATGAAAATTGGTAGCTAGGCTATTTCGATAAGGCGCAAATAACAATTTTAATCCAGAAAATGATTTTCATAAAGGAACAGGGAAATGCGGCTGGTTGCATTTGAAGAGGTGGATGGACCACATATTGGCGTCATCACTGACCTAGGCGTCATTGATTTGTCGCGCCTTGACCCTGCTGCACCGCGCGATCTTGGCGCAGTGATAAAGGCATGCCAGCTCGAACAGATTGCCGCGCTTATGGCCAAGGCTGATGATACGATCCATCATCAGATTGAGGATATTACCATCGGGCTGCCAGTTGCAAGGCCGGGCAAAATATTATGTCTTGGGTTGAATTATATGGATCATGTTGCCGAAGGGCCATTTGACAAACAGCCCTTTCCGGCAATTTTTATGCGCAGCGCCACTTCGCTTGTCGCGGCTAATCAGCCAATCGTTGCCCCCGCCGTTTCTGAAACGCTTGATTATGAAGCTGAATTGGCAGTGATCATTGGAAAGAAATGCAAAAATCTGACCGAGGATAACGCGCTTGACGCCATTGCTGGCTATAGCTGTTTTAATGATGGGTCGGTTCGTGAATTTCAGCGGCACACGATTCAATGGACGATGGGCAAGAATTTTGACAAGACTGGCCCGTTTGGCCCCATAATGGTTACGCCAGACGAATTGCCAAAAGCGGCAACAGGTCTAAAAATTGAATGTCGGTTAAATGGTCAAACTGTGCAATCAAGCACAACGGACATGATGATTTTTCCGGTCATTGAAACCCTTGTCTATATTACCAAGGCCTTCACGCTTGAGCCGGGTGATCTTGTTATCATGGGAACCCCGTCAGGTGTTGGTCATGCCCGCAAGCCGCCACTTTGGATGAAAGATGGTGATCTTGTCGAAATCGAGATTGAGGGCATTGGCATTCTTGCCAACCCGATCAAGGCCGAGTGATATCAGCCCTATCTCTGGTTTCCATCAAAAATATTTTCAAATTTTTGCTGGTGCTTGCATGCTGACAAATCAAAAAAATGCGCCAAATTTAATTTTGATAAAATATAAATCTGGGAAACCGACATTTTTATCGCATTTTGACTTTTTGCTGGCGTTGATCAGGCAGGCGGCTCAACAAGCCGGGTGGCAAAATCTGCAGGCGACACGATTTCCAGAACTTCAAAATCATCCGAACAAGCAATTTCACGATGTTTGATCATCGGTACTTGCAACACTGTATCACCTTTTTGGATAGTGCGCTCTCCTTCGCCTTCATATTCAAATGTGGCCCAGCCATTCAACACATAAACAAGCTGGAAGTTGCAGTCGTGAACATGCCATGACTGAACGCCATCGGCACTTTCAGTTTGGTTGCGGCGAATCACATGCGCAACAAAATCCCCATTTGTGCCATCCTTGATGCCAAGGTCACGATAGTCAAAGATCTTGCGAAGGCCGGGCGTCCATGTGGCGCTCTCTGCGCTGTGGTGAACGAATTCCCAATTATCACGATTGGGCATGAGTCTGATTCTCCTTCTCGCTATGATGCAGCGCTGGTCAGCCAATCCATTTTGGCGGAGAACGGCGCAATGGCAAAGCCAATGATAAACGATGCCAAATACTTTCCTTGACCCCGCAGTCTGGGTTATTGGTCTTGGTTGTGGTTTCGAACTTGGACATTTGGTCTTATTGCAAAGTTATTTAACAAAAATAATAAGGCGATATTGCCATTCGCATATATCCGTGACGCGCGATTGTGTCCTTAGGGGCTAGATATTTAGTGGCATATGCCGGTTTACATCTTTATAGAGCAAATAGCGGAACGGTTCGGGTCCGCCAGCATAGCAGGCCTGCGGGCAAAAGGCGCGAAGCCACATATAGTCACCGGCCTCGACCTCGACCCAATCTTGATTCAAATGATAAACAGCCTTTCCATTTAGAACGAAAAGCCCATGTTCCATCACATGCGTTTCGGCAAAAGGGATCGTGCCGCCCGGTTGAAAGGTCACGATATTCACATGCATGTCATGGCGTAAATCGGTCGGATCAACAAATCTTGTAGTTGCCCAGCGCCCATCAGTATCGGGCATGGCGATCGGATCAATGGCACCATCGCTTGTTACAAAAGCATCGGGACGGTCGATGCCGGTAACCGCGTTATAACGTTTGCGAATCCAGTGAAAGCTGGCTATTTGGCTACCATCATTTATGATCGCCCAATCATATCCTGCTGGCAGATAGACATAGCTTCCAGTCGTTAAGGGGTGCGCTGTACCGTCAATGGTTATGGTCATTGAGCCACTCGTCACAAAAAGCACAGATTGCGCATCGGCATTATCATCTGGCCTGTCGCTGCCGCCACCTGACTCAATTTCCATCAGATAATGTGAAAAGGTCTCAGAAAAGCCAGTCATGGGGCGCGCCAGAACCCATAATCTGGTCCTGCTCCAGAACGGCAGATAGCTTGTTACAATATCCGATAGAACACCTTTTGGGATTACCGCATATCCTGTGGTGAAAACCGCGCGATCTGACAATAATTGAGATTGCGGCGGCAGGCCGCCTGATGGTGTCCAATAAGGGGCGCTCAAATCATCATCTCCTGCGTCATGCTGTTGTGACTATTTGCGGCAATTTCCATTGCCAATTCATCTATGTCAATTAGGGCAGTTTTCACAAACTTGTCAAATCTTGACCAATGGTAAAGGAGCTATTGTCCAAAGCTGTTGATTGTTTCAAATGCCGGTTGTGGCTCATTTCAAATATTGATCAGCATCTTCATCATAACCGTCTTCACGCGTTAATTGCCGCAAAATAGCTGAATTGATCACTGGTGGTGCATCATCAGGATTTGCCTGTCCAAGCACTTGCTGGATTGCGCTATAGGTCGCGGCAAGTGACGCAAGATAGGGTTGATGCCCCCGAAGACATATGCGCGCGCCCATTTTTGCCAGATCATCGGCTTTTGGCGCAATTGATCCAATGCCGCCAAGCATGATGGGAAGATCGGTTGCGGCACAAAGCGTGGTCAAATCCTCAAGGGATCTGGCACCGATCAACGTAATGCCGTCAACACCGGTTTTTTCATAAGCCTGGATCCGGGCGATGCAATCGTCACGGCCGGTAATGGTGGCAGCGCTGGTACGCGCCAGAATAACCAAATCGGCATCAACACGCCCCGACACAGCCGACTGCATTTTGCCAACAGCCTCATCAATATTCAAAAGCTGTGTTGCCTCAGATCCAAAAGGCTGGGGCAGATCAGTATCTTCAATGGTGATTGCGGCAAGGCCAGAATGGTCAAGTTCGCGGATTGTGCGCTGTACATTCATTGCATTGCCATAGCCATGATCAGCATCGGCAATAACCGCCAGATCACCAGCTCGGCAAATCCGCAAGGCCATATCGGCAAATTCTGACGAGGTGATCAGCATTTTATCGGGTGCGCCAAGGATCGACATTGCCGCCACTGATCCGGCAAGCATGCCAACCTGGCCGCCAAGGTCTTCGACCATACGCGCCGATAAAGGGTCAAAAACCGTTGCTGGTGTGATGCAGTCATTGCCTTCTAAAATCTGCCGAAACCGTCGACGCCGTGCTGTCCAATTCATGTTGTCTTGTCCTTTGGTAAAATCCAATTTGGGGTTGTTTAGCCGGTGCAAATCAGGGTGTTTTCCTAGGCAATTTTATCTTGTGTCTTATTGTCGAAATCGTTGGCGTCATGGCGTTCATGAAGTTGGATTTCTGGCGCGCCAGATACGCGATTGACCATGCGACCACGTTTGACTGCTGGGCGCGAATCAATCGCTTTGGACCAGCGCATGACATGGCTATAGGCTTGGACATCCAGAAATTCAGCTGCATTATAAAGACGACCAAGAACCAATTGCCCATACCAAGACCAAATCGCAATATCGGCAATGCTGTATTCGTCGCCACTGACATAGCTATGTTCGGCAAGCTGGCGATCAAGAACATCAAGCTGGCGTTTGGTTTCCATCGTAAAGCGGTCAATCGGATAGGGCAGTTTTTCTGGTGCGTAGGCATAGAAATGGCCAAAGCCGCCACCAAGATAAGGTGCGCTTCCCATCTGCCAGAAAAGCCATGATAAACATTCGGTTCGGCCAGCAATGTCTTGGGGAATCAATGTTGTAAATTTATCTGCCAGATAGAGCAAAATATTACCTGATTCAAACACGCGCAATGGTGGCGATACCGAATGATCCATCAAGGCCGGAATTTTTGAATTTGGGTTAATCTCGACAAAGCCGCTGCCAAATTGATGGCTATCGCGAATCTGGATCAGCCATGCATCATATTCGGCATCAGTGATGTTTTGCGCCAATAATTCTTCAAGCATCACGGTTACTTTTACGCCATTCGGAGTGGCTAGCGAATAAAGCTGAAGCGGATGTTTGCCAACAGCAAGTGGCTTGTCATGTGTTGCGCCTGCGATTGGCCGGTTGATATTTGCAAATGTGCCACCATTCTCGGCTTGCCATGTCCAAACCGCCGGTGGGGTATAAGGATTATTATCGGTCATTTTTATCTCCTTTGAGTTTGGGTTCGTCTGGGGGGCATAGGTCGGCTAGTCGATCTAGATGGCGTAGTTTTGGAAAAATATACCAGCCGCCAATCGCCACGCCCAATGCCGCCAACCCGCCAATAAAAACGGTTGTAACAGGGCCAAGAAGTGCGGCTGCGCTGCCAGCCCGAACATCACCCATTTCATTCGATGATGAAATGAAAATGGCATTCACTGCGCTGACTCTGCCGCGAAGATGATCGGGTGTGGCCAATTGAATGAGGGTCATCCGTATATTAACGCTTACCATATCGGCTGCGCCATAGACAAACAAGGCTACAAGACTGACCCAGAAAATGGTCGAAACCGCAAAAACCAGAATTGACGCCGCAAACACCAGCAGCGCGACGAAAAGGCAAAGCCCCGACCGCCGCATCGGCGGCATGGCAGCAAGCCCAAGTCCAACAACAACCCCGCCAAGCGCAGGCATGCCACGCAACACGCCAAGTGATTCAGGCCCGACACTCAAAATATCAGCAGCATAGACCGGCAGCAAGGTCACAACCGACCCCATAAGAACAATGAACAGATCAAGCGCGATCGCTCCAAGAACAATTGAATTTGACCGAACATAGGCAACGCCGCCAAGAACCATATCAAGGCTTCGGCCAACAGGCTTTAGCCGGGTTAGTTTTGGCAAAAATAGATAGGCAATTGTGCTGACCCCCATCAGGCCAGCGGCAACAAGATAGGTATAAACATCAATCACCGTAATCAGAATACCTGCCAGCAACGGCCCTGCCGTGGCAAACACCTTGCCAATGGTAGAGTTAAGCGCGACCGCACGCGATAGCATTGCAGGTGGAACGATATTGGGAATGATGGCTTGCTGGGCTGGAGTGTAGAATGCTTTGACGCCGCCATGCGCAAATAGTAGCGCAAAAATGACCGTTAAATTCAAATCATCGACAAGCATGGCCATGGTGATGCCAATCAAAATTACCGCTTCGGTAATGGTGCAGATAATTAATAGGGTTTTTCGCGGCAAGCTGTCGGTTGCCCAGCCCGTCACAAAGAAAAACAGAAAAATCGGAATGATCTGCATCAGCCCAACAAGCGCCAGATCAAATGGGTCGCCACTATTTTGATACAGATGCCAGCCAATCGCAATTGTCAGCATTGCCGTGACAAGGCTGACAGCGGCGCGTGCGGTTAGGAATGCAAAAAAATCAACAGGCATGATGATCTATAAATAGTTGGTGGGCAGTAAATATTTAAAAGGCAGGCAATAATTGGCGACACTGGAAATAGGCTGATGTGATTTGCTATGATTGAAGCTTGTCCAAGCCCAAATTTACGCCAGCTCTTGCCGCTTGTCGCCTGAAATATCACCTTTTGATTTAGCCTTAGGGCTGGCTAATCACATTTTTTGCAATCAATTGGTCGATTTCATCATCTTGGAATCTGGCCTTGGACAATTCGGCCCCATCAACAGCACGCTTGTCTGACCATTACTTCAGTAAACCATCACAATCAAAAAGGGAAAAGCCGAAAGTTTTTCTTTTCATGACGGCTATTTTGCTTTTTCATATAGTTCAATTCAGCTGCATCATATCCCTATATTCAACCGACCGTCCTCGGCAACATTTGTAAATTTGTTCGTCATAACGTAAAGAAAGCCCTGACATGCCTTATAATGATTATCGTCAAGATTTGATGGGTGAAGCCACATTGACGCCATCGGGCCAATTTGAAATTGGCACATATCAAAGCTTTAAATTGATTTACACCGCTGGGAAATTTGGCATTGATGATCAAGGTGGGCTTCGGATTGGATTTCGGGGCCATTTTGATGGCTCGGCAATCCAGTTTAGCGACCCCACAGCGCCCGGATATACGACGGTTGAGGCCTCCAATGGTGCCGTTCTTGAAATGTCATGGGAGGCACGCCGAAACATCCGCCCTTGGAACAAAAGCCTTTATATCCGCTGTTTGCGCTTTTTGCGCGAGGGCGACCAGATCGTGATTAATTTTGGCGATCAATCCAAAGGATCACCTGGCTGGTTACTGCAAACATTTTGTGAGTCAGCCTTTACCTTTCAGATCACGGTTGATCCGTTCGCGACCCAAGATTTCATTGCGCTGCCAAGCGCGGCAAACCCAACCATTTCAATGGTGCCGGGTGACCCGGCGAATTGGAAGGCGGTTCTGCCAACATTGCGGCGGCCGGGTCAGGCATTTCGATTGTCAATCAAAGGCGATGACCGCTGGGGCAATCCATCAAACCGTTTAACTGGAAAGATCAAACTGAAAACCAATTTGCCCGTTACTGGCCTTGCTGAAATTATTGATCTGAAAGCGGGTGACTTCGGCGTTGTAATTGAAGGGCTTTCGGTGGAAAGTTTAGGTGTGTTGAATCTTACCGTTCTGGACGAAAATGACCGGTTGATCGCAACGGCAAACCCGCTAGTGATCCGCAAAGCCGGTGCGGCGCATTTCTGGAGCGATATGCATGCGCAATCTGGCGAGACAATCGGCGTTGGAACGGCGCGCGAATATTTTGACTTTGCCCGTAACAAGGCCTTTCTCGATATTGCTGGCCATCAGGGAAATGATTTCCAGATTACCGATGCGTTTTGGCAGCATTTGAACGAGCTGACAGCCGAATATAATGAAGACAACCGCTTTTTGACATTGCCAGGTTATGAATGGTCGGGAAACACCGGCCTTGGCGGTGATCATAATGTGTGGTTTCGAGATGAAGGCCGCCCGATTTACCGGTCAAGCCGCGCCTTGATCAGCGACCGCACATTCCCTGAAAATGATGTTTTATCGACACCCGATCTGATCGAAAAATTGCAAAGCGAAGATGCGATTGTTGTGGCGCATGTTGGCGGGCGTTATGCCGATATCAAATATGCGCATGATGCAAAATTGGAACCATCGGTTGAGGTGCATTCATCATGGGGCACCTTTGAATGGATTTTGCGCGATGCGTTTGAGTGCGGCTATCGGGTTGGCATTGTCGGGTCAAGCGACGGACATAAAGGGCGGCCCGGGGCAGAATATCCGGGGGATAGTCAATTTGGCTCTTATGGCGGTCTAACCTGCCATCTTTTACCACAATTAGATCGTGACACGTTTTTTGACGCGTTTCGTAACCGGCGGCATTATGCAACAACAGGGGCGCGGATCTATATGGATGTGACCGCACGCTTGGGCGATCAAACCCTGCAAATTGGCGATATCGTTAGCACTGACCTTGACCATCTTGATCTTGCCTTTGACATTATCGGTACAGCACCGATTGAACGTGTCGATATTTTCAATGGGCTGGATCTGGTGCGAACCATCCGCCCTTGGTATAATCAAGCCGCGCTAAGCCGGTTACGCGTTACTTGTGCTGGCCAGCATTATCGTGGGCGTGGCCGCTTGGTGAAATGGGATGTTTCAGCAAATCTTACTGGCGGCAAAATTGATCGTATCAACGCAATCAATTTCTGGAATCCAAATCGCCAGCCCACGCAGATTTCGGCAACTGAGGCGGCGTGGAAAACAGTGACAACTGGCGGCGCATCATCGGTTGATTTCTGGCTGGATGATGCAGCGCTGGCAAGCCATATCAATGTTCTGACGAATTTTGAGTCCATATCAGCATCAGTGGCGGATATTGATGAAAATGGCATCACCGTTGATTGCGGCGGTATGGATATCCGACTTCATATTGAACGGCTTCCCGACATATTGGACTCCGCGTCGCTGTCAGGTGAACAATCTTTTGCGCTTGCCGCCGGAACCGAGCAGCGCCTTTATGTACGGGTAACACAAGAAGATGGTCATCAGGCATGGAGCAGCCCAATCTATGTTGCAAAACCATAGATAACAGCAGATTTGGTGTTGATAAGTCGGTTTTAGAAGGAAGATAAAATGCAGTCTGTTCGCATAGAAACTGTTGAAACATTTGTTGTGGCAATGCCATTGGTTGCGGTTTTTTCGAGTGGCGGAAAGTCAAAAAATGTCACCAAAGGTGTTGTCGTCAAGATTACCGCATCCGATGGATCGTATGGCATTAGCAGTGTTGATCCATCGACGCGGGCGGTATTTCCCGATCGAGCCGAAGATATTGCTGCAACGGTTCGTGAAAAGATCACCCCTGCGGTTCTTGGTACGTCGCCAACAAATATCAACCGCCTATCGGACATTATGGGCAGTTTGCAAGATATTCAAATTGGTGCCCGAGCTGCCGTTGAAATGGCGGTCATTGAATTGACTTGCCGGCGGTTGGGAATTTCGCTTTGTGACTTTCTTGGTGGTGCTGTGTCAGACCATGTTGCCTTTAATGGCTGGGTTGGTGAGCTGCCAGCCGATGAGGCCGCGCTTGATGCGGCGCGGTGGGCTAAGGCTGGGTTTCAATCGCTAAAAATCAAAGTTGGAGGTGATGTTGATGCTGATATTCAGCGCGTTCAAGCGGTTCGCGCTGCAGTTGGTGAGGCGATGAATCTGCGCATGGATGCGAATGAACAATATAGCGTTCAAGATGCGATCCGGCTGTGTGATGCGATCAAAGATTGCGATATGCAGCTTTTTGAACAGCCGGTGCCGCGCGATGATCTTACTGGCTTGGCCAAAATCCGGCGTGTTGGCGGGATTAGTGTTATGGCCGATGAATCAATTAGCGATCATGCCAGCCTGTTAAAGGTAATCGAGGCTGATTGTGCCGATCTTGTGAAATTTGGCATTGCGCAAGCAGGTGGGATCATGCCTGCAGTCCGGATGATGGCAACGGCTGAGGCCGCTGGTTTAAAAGTTGTCATGGGGCATGGTTTTGGTCTGGATATGAGCACGATGGCCGAAATCATGGTTGGCGCATCATCAAGCAATATTCTAACCGGCCTTGAATGTGTTGGCCCGCTAAAGGTGAAAGATACGGTTTCGCAAACCCACCTTGATATCAGTTCGGGCAGTCTGAAAGTGCCGGATGGTGCAGGGCTTGCGATGGATCTTGATATGGAAAAACTGGCTGAATATACGGTTCAGTAATCGGACTGGTTCGGCTTTATCCTATCGCCATTGATAAACGTCAGCCTGCCAGTAACACCTACAAAGCCCTTGATTGTCTCTGTCAAAACGGCAACGTAATCAGAGCTGTGTGATGAGCCAACTATTTTTTCATGGGAAGACCTGTATCGGGATCCAGCCTTGATTCAGGCTTTAGGTTTTCTTGGGCTTGTTCTTTTGAGATGCGGCCATTTTCCAGATAGTCACCAGCGGCAGCGCGCCGTCCAGCGTCGTCCCAGATCTGATGCCATGCACCAAGCGAATAGCCATGCCACGGCATTTGAACATTTAGTTGCGGCAAGCCAAGCTCGTCCCAAATATCCTTGGCGCGTTCCATATATTCCTTGCCGGGCAAGGCTAATGGCGGCATTGGTGATTTCATTGTGGCATCAATCAGAACGCTTGAATCTTCTTCGCCATCATGTTCGCGTTTCGGGCCATGACCCTGACTGCGGTGAGGCAGGGTTTGCATATCTTCGGACGGGTTGGTGCGATAGGACATTGCCCATAAAAGAGCATCGGCATTATCAACATCAATATCTTCATTCACAGCAATACAGATTTTGCTGCAGTCGCCCTTGAAAACGGCCGCGCTGTAAAGGGCGCGCCATATTTCTGTTCGGGGCATATTGGCATCACAAGTGATAACGGTCACGCGAAGCAAGCCGGTCAATGGCTCGTGAAGAGACACCTTCTTGACGCCTTTGATATTGTTCTCATCACGAAGATGGCGCAGGAATAACGGCTCATAGGCGACGCGTTTGATGACGCTGGATTCGCTTGGTGCTACCTGACTTATATAAGATGGAACGATCGCTTTTTGACGGCGGGTAATCGCGGTAATGCGCATTGGCATATTATATTCTTCAAGCGCAATATGGCCGTGTGACTCGCCAAAGGGGCCTTCGGGTTCAACCCGCGTTGTGTCGATAAAACCTTCAATCACAATCTCGGCTTCGGCGGGCACCACCAGATCAATGCTTTTGGTTTTTGTCACATTGATGGGCGCGCCGGCAAGACCACCAGCAACGGTAAATTCATCAACGCCAAGCGGCAATTTTTGCGGCCCCATAAAGGCAACATAGGGCGGGCAACCAAGAATAATCGCAACCGGCATTTCGGTGATGCCCATTTGCTGGCATTTTTGATAATGCTGATAACCACCAGCACCACCAACACGCGTTGCCATGCGAACCACCAGCCGGTCGGGTGCTTTCAAGGCGCAGCGGTAAGTGCCCATATTCTGCACGCCGGTTTCAGGGTCTTTGGTGATGACATTGCCTGCGCTTAATGTTGGGGCGCTGTCAAATCCGGGGGTTGAAACCGGAATCGGGAAGCGCGTCAAGCCCATGTCCGGGCTGGCTGAGGCTGGCGCCATCTTGAATGATTTCATGGCAAGGCGCATTGTCGACAAATTGTGGGTCAATCGGGTTGGAAATGGCATTGTCCCATTTGGCCTGAATGCCCTCGACCGAGCTGCCCATGCCAACGCTATAGATGCTGCGATTGGCAGCAAGCCCGCCAACCAGAACCGGCATATCAAATTTGCGGCCTTTGCCATCAACGATATTGGTGAATAAAAAGGCCTTGCGGTCTTCTTCTTTCATCCCGCCAATAAACTGCCAGCGGACAAGCGCATGCATTTCGCTGTCTTTGTCGATCTGGCGGTCAACTTCAATCAACAGATTCTGCTTTTTCAAGGCGGCAATATGTTGATGAAGATCGTTATAGGATGGCGTCTTTGTCATGTTGCTCTCCAAAGCAAATTAATTGGGCAGATTCTTACCGGCCGTGCGATCCCCCTTCAGCACCGCAAAGTCAAGCGCAGTAGCAAGGCTGATTTCATCAAGCTGCCATAGTTTTTGTAAAAGGCTGTTTGTCAGTTCATTGCCAAGAACAGGGTTCGCCAGCTCGATAAATTTCGCGTCCAGCTCGTCATCTGACAGGGGCAGATCGGGGTCGCCTTTTCGCGTTGGCTGGTAATGCGTCAATTGGCGACCATCTTTTGTGGTGACACTGACATGCGCTGCGCGGCGTGCCGGAAATTCGGCATCAACCGCCGGATCAATGCCAAGATCAATTTGGCCAAGCATTGCTCGGATCGCCGGATCGGCCATGCGTTCAGCTTCAAAAGCCTCGATACGAACGCTGCCGTAATGCGCGGCATGGGCAAGGACATATTGCATCGAAAATTTGCATTCTTGCGGCGTTTTGGGATCAACCCTGTCGGTGATTGAAACCGCTGGGCCATAGGTGGCGATAGCAATATTGGCAATGTCATTAGCGGTGATTTGCGCGTCCTGCATGATGAACAGCAATCCGTCAATGGCCGCGAAAGTATGGCCGCAACAGCCATGATTTTTAAAGGTGATGGCCTCGATATTATAAATTTTGCCAAGGCCAGAAGTGGCTTTGCGCCAATCAGCATTGCCACTCATCGCAGCGCCCATACCAGCAGGCCCTTCAAGAACATCAAGCGCGCCAGTGACACCTTTGCTGGCGGCGATGGCGGCCATAACGCCGGTTTCGGCAGCATGCGCGGCGTGGAGCGGTTTGCTCATTCCATCCGACCGGAATGCCTGTTGCAGTCCAGCGGCAAGTGTTGCCGAGGTTGCCAGCGCATGCGCTGTTTGGGGGCGGTTCAACCCCAAAAGCAGACAGGCAGCCGCCGCCGCGCCAAAGGTGGCAATGGTGGCGGTTGTATGCCAAAAACGATAATGGTCACGGCCCATCGCGGCGCTGATGCGGCTGCTAACCTCATATCCGGCGATTACCGAACGCAGGAACATTTCGCCCGACAAATCATATTTTTGCGCAACAGCAAGCGCTGCGGCAATGGTTGCGCAGCCCGGATGCAGCCCGCCATCACGGAAAATATCGTCAAATTCAGATGTATGGGCGCTAGCACCATTCAAAAAGGCCGCAGTTTTGATCGTCGAATAATCACCTGTTGGGAACACAATTGATTGTTGGGGGTCGCCAGCCTCAATAAAGGCCGCGCGCAACATCGGGTTTGGGTCTTGAACTGATCCCGGATACATGGCGGCAAACCAGTCGATCACTGCGCGTTTGGCATGATGAATCGTGCTTGGCGCGAATTGGCGTGTTTGCTCTTGAATAATATAATCGGCAAT
This sequence comes from uncultured Candidatus Puniceispirillum sp., assembly GCA_905182545.1. Taxonomy (GTDB): domain Bacteria; phylum Pseudomonadota; class Alphaproteobacteria; order Puniceispirillales; family Puniceispirillaceae; genus UBA3439. The sequence goes on along the minus strand of CAJJBY010000005.1, from coordinate 41,788 downwards.
TTTTTCAATAAGAATCATATCAGCACCACAGGAATCTGGCCGCGAGGTTGAATTTATCTTTCAATAGAATGGCGCTGCGGCAAGGCCAAAATGGTTCTTATTAAATAAATCTGATCAATGACAAGGGCATTTTTTTACCTTAACCTAAGTCTGAGTATAGCTTTGAACTTAACGATACTGACCCTCGATATGACGCCTGTAATGGCGCTAGAATCAATAAATCATCAAGGTAGCCTGCTGATGACAAATCCGGACTCGTTTAGTCATATAACCCATCCTGATCAGGTGGCAATTGTGACCCTGAACCGTGCCAAAAAGCGCAATGCCATCAATGGCGCCATGCGCAATGCGCTGATTGATGCGCAGCAAGCGGTCAATGCCGATGATGCTGTTGGCGCCGTTGTTTTAAGCGGTGCTGGAAGCAGTTTTCGCGCTGGCGGTGATATTGGCAGCATGCGCGAACGGTTAGAGGCACCACGCGGCAAGGTTGGGTTTAATGGCTGGAAGCGGCAAAAACAGACGCATCGGCTGATTTCAACAATCTATCATATGGACAAGCCGGTTACAGCGGCGGTGAATGGCGCAGCAATTTTTAACCATGCAGAGGATCGCTAGATGGATTTTGAACTGACGCAGGATCAACAAATTTTTTATGATTCAGTGAAACGATTTGCCGTCAATGAACTTGCCGATGGTGCGGTTGATCGGGCCAATAGCGATGGCTATTTATGGGATATTGCGGCGCGGTTCGCCGAAATGGGATTGCTTGGGATCACCATTCCTGAATCCAAGGGCGGTATTGGCGGAAGCCTAACCGATGCGGTGCTAGCAATTCAGGCCATTGCTGAGGTCTGTCCGCGAAGTGCCGATGTTGTGCAGGCTGGAAATTTTGGCGCAATCCGCACCTTTGCCGAATATGCAAACGCCGATCAGTTGGCGCGGATTCTACCTGATCTTCTGGCTGGCAACGGAGTTATGTCGGTTGGCATGTCCGAACCTGATGCTGGCTCGTCAGTGACTGAATTGAAAACATCGGCAACGCCCGATGGTGATGATTTTCTGGTCAATGGAAGCAAGGTTTTCGGCACGAATAGTGGTGATGCCGAAGTGTTTTTGATCTATCTTCGCTTTGGCCCCGGAACCGAGGGCATTGGATCGGCGCTTATTGAAAAAGGCACCGCCGGTTTTGAAATTGGCCCGGGCTATCGCTATATGAATGGCGAATCATGGTCGCCGCTTTATTTCGATAATTGCCGCATTCCCAAAGCCAATATTCTGCTTGGTTCAGGCGGATTTAAAAAACAGATTTCGGGATTCAATATTGAACGGCTTGGTAATGCAGCGCGCGCGGTGGCGGTGGGGCGCAAAGCCTTTAACGAGGCGCGTGATCATGCCAAAACGCGCCGCCAGTTTGGGCGTGATATTTGCGAGTTTCAGGGGCTTCAATGGAAATTTGCTGAAATGCAAATGCGGCTTGAGGCAGCACAGCTATTGCTGATGCGGGCGGTTACACGCGCCGATAATGACCTGCCGTCGGCGCAGGATTCGGCGCTGGCAAAACTGGCTTGTAATGATGCTGGTTTCTATGCGGCAAATGAGGCCTTGCAAATCATGGGTGCGCTTGGGTTTAGTGATGATAATATTGTTCAATATTGCATGCGCCGCACGCGCGGCTGGATGATTGCCGGTGGGTCAACTGAAATTCTGAAAAACCGGATCGCCGAAGGTATTTTTGAACGCCGCTTTTCACAGCGCCCGCCCAAACCGGCAAAAGATGGCGCATGATCATGACCGATTTTGCACAGCCACTTATTGCGCCGCAATCGGTTGCATTGATCGGGGTGTCGGGGGATGCCAAAAAACTATCGGCGCGCCCGCTGCAATTTTGTCAGCAACACGGCTTTGCCGGTAACATCTATATTGTAAATCCGCGCCATGATGAGGTGCTTGGTCAAAAAGCCTATCGGTCGGTAACGGCCATTCCAGATAAGGTGGATCACGCCTATATCCTTATCGGCACGGATTTGGTCGAGGCGGCGCTTGATGATTGCATTGTGGCGGGGGTAAGGGTTGTTTCCATTCTTGCTGATGGATTTGCCGAGGCTGGCGATGCGGGCAAGGCACGCCAAGCGCGGCTTGTTGCCAAGGCCAAGGCTGCCAATATGGTCCTTATTGGGCCAAATTCGATGGGTGTGGTGAATACGAATAACGGTTTTGTTTGCACCACCAATGCCGCCTTTAAAACCGATGAGTTACCGCGTGGGCGGCTTGCTGTTTTATCGCATAGTGGCAGTTTGATTGGCACGCTGATTTCACGTGGACAAGAACGCAATATTGGGTTTGCGGCGCTGATCTCGCTTGGTAATGAGGCGCAATCTTGTGTTGGTTCGATTGGCCTTGAATTGGTTGAAGATGATCATATTGATGGCTTTGTGCTGTTTCTTGAAACCATGCGCAATCCGGAAATTTTCGCCACTTTTGCCGCAGCGGCCAATCGCCTTGGCAAGCCGGTGGTAACTTATATGCTGGGGAAATCCAGCGATGGTCAGGCTTTGTCAGTGTCGCATACCGGCGCAATGACTGGAGAAGCCAAAGCCGTTCGTGCCTTTCTGGCGCATCATGATATTGCCGAGGTCAGCCAGTTTGATGCGTTGTTTGAAGCGCCAGCATTACTATTGAAAAAGCCGCAATTGAAATCCCGCCCGCGCCGCGCAACCGTAGTCACCACAACCGGTGGCGGCGGTGCCATGCTTGTTGATCAGCTTAGTATCCGCGGGGTTGACCTTGCCGGATTAAGCCCCGCCTCAACGATATTTTTCAAGGATCAGCAGATTCCGTGCGGCAGTGGTAAGCTTGTCGATGTAACGCTTGCTGGTGCGCAATATGACATCATGAAAAAAACGATAACGCAGCTCATCAATGATCCGGAAACAGGCATTGTGGTTGTGGCGATTGGGTCGTCAGCACAATTCAATCCGGAACTGGCGGTAAAGCCAATCATTGATGCGGTTGAGGAAAATCCAGCCGCTGCGCCGGTCATTGCCTTTCCGCTGCCAATTGCAAAACAATCAATGGCGATGCTTGAAGCGAATGGCATTCCGTGTTTTGGCAGTGTTGAAAGCTGCGCTGACAGTGTTGCGCTATTGCTTGCTGCCCAGTCCAGCACATTGGATGATCATCTCGATGATGCAATTGATTTGAAAAATGTTCAGCAGCAGCTTGATGCGGTGATAAAGGCGGCGGCGATTGGGGGTGATGGCGGCGTGCTGAATGAAGTTGACGGCAACCAGATTTTTACCAGCCTTGGTTTGAAGGGGCCGCGCCAGCTATTTTTGCCATTGCCGGAAATCAAGCCGCAACCGGCATCTGCATCTGTTGCAAAAGCGGGGCTTGCCTATCCGCTTGTCGCCAAGCTTGTGTCACCAGATCTGCCGCATAAATCTGATTACGGCGCAGTAGTTTTATCAATCGAAACCGGTGATGCGCTTGATGCGGCGGTGGCGCAAATGCGGCAAGCCGTGACAAGTCATCTCCCTGCCGCCAACATTGAAGGTCTGTTGCTTCAAGAGATGGCATTCGGGCTTGGTGAGGCGCTTGTCGGTTTGCGGCATGATAATCTTGTTGGGCCGATCATTACCGTTGGCGCAGGCGGCATTTTTGCCGAAATTTACAAAGATGTCAGCATTCGCCCAGCACCAGTTAACCTTGCAACGGCGCGCAAAATGATTGACGAGGTCAAAGGGTTTGCCGCGCTTCGTGGTTATCGTGGCACGGCAAAGGGGGATCTGGAGGCGCTTGCCGATCTGGTTGCCAATCTGTCACAGCTCGCCAATCTTCGCCGTATTGCCGAAGCGGAAATCAATCCGGTGCTGGTGCAGGCTGATGGGGTTTTGATGCTTGATGCGCTGATCCGCATTCAACTGCAGCCAATGCTTGATAGCGCCGCATCATGAATGCGGGCACCTTGCCATTATCGGTGTTCGGGTGCTTGATTTTGGCCATACGGTCATGGGGCCAACTGCGGGTTTGATCCTTGCCAACCTTGGCTTTTCACCAGCCGAAATTGACCAGCTTTTCGCTGATGGCATCATAGGTCTTTTTGATGAAAAGGCTGGCAGCATCGAACTGATCGACTCACCGCAGATAGATAATCAGGATGACGTGCTGTCATCTAGAAAATAGCGAAGACTTTTGGCAATTAGATTTTGATCCTGATTGATATCCATTGTCTTTTGCGCTTCGCGAAGACGAAGGCGATGTGCATATCCTGTTGGCAAATAGGAAAATGGGTCATCAACGCCGAGTGCCTCAGCCGCATGGGCTGGCCAATCGGCATTCCATAATAATTCTCGTGCCATGGCGATAATATCCGCATCCCCTGCCTGCAAGATATCTTCGGCCTGCTTGGCGGTTGTGATTCCGCCAACGGCAACGGTTTTGATCTTGGCTTCATAGCGGATACGGCCGGAAAAACTGGCCTGATATGCCGGTATCCTTGGCACCATCGGCATGTCACTTGATCCGGTCACGCCGCCAGATGATACATCGACAACATCAATATCAACCACACGAAGCGCCTTTGCCAAGGCAATTGAATCTGTCAATCGCCAACTGCCGCCCTTGCCATCAACGGCTGAAAGCCGGAAAAAAACCGGTTTGTCTTGTGGCCATTCTTCACGAACTGCCGCGCCAACTTCGACAGCTAAGCGCATACGGTTTTCCAATGAACCACCATAGGTATCGTCACGTTGATTGGCCGATGAGGACAGGAATTGATGAATGAGATAGCCATGTGCGCCATGGATTTCAACAATGTCATAACCGGCGTCAATGCTTCGCTTTGTTGCAGTGCGAAAGGCCTCGATAACCCGCTTGATATCATCATAATCCATTTCTTTTGGCGGAATGGGGCGGGTCGGGCTTATGGCCGCAGATGGTGTCATAATTTGCCATGGTGGCAAGCCGTTTTTGGCATCTTCGGCGGTAAGCGGGCGCCAATCTTCAATCGCGCCATGGCATGATCCCTTGCGACCCGAATGGCCAAGCTGGATTGCCGGCACCGCGCCATGCTGTTTGATCATATCAGTCAAGCGGCGATAGGCGGCAATATGGCTTTGATTATAAAGGCCAGCACATGAATGGGTTTTGCGGCCATCGGGCTCAACTGCGGTCTCTTCGCCAAACACGATACCACAGCCACCAATGGCAAGCCTGCCAAGATGCATCATATGCCAATCATTTGGGCCACCATCATCCGAGTGATATTGGCACATTGGCGATGCCATGATGCGGTTGCGGACCTCAAGCCCGCGAAATTTTATTGGGGTGAAAAGCAAAGGGGTATTTGGTGAAGATTGCGCTGTCACGTTGATAGGCCTCTGTAAAAATAAATAAAGACATTGAAATGCGCAGTGGACAAATCATGCATGCGCTTAGTCTATCTTTGCTGGTCAAGTGGCCCAAGGCAACAGGATTATCAAAAACCCCCACCGCCCATCATGACCGGATGATTTGGCACTGACGATCTTGGTCAAACCTGTTTATGATCATTGATAACGTAATCGTGCCCAAATGAAGACAATGCCCAAATAGGAGACAGTTTAATGACATCATCTTCCAAATTAGCCAATGGTCAGGCCGCATTGATTGAGGTTCGTGACTCAAAGCTTCATGGGCTTGGTGTTTTTGCTTGTGTCGATCTGCCAAAGGACAGCGTTATTGAACGCTGTTTCTATCTTGTGATTGATGATGATGATTTGCAGGAAATTAACCGGCTGAATGATTATCTGTTCACAAGCCCCGATGTGAAAACCGACTATCTTTGCGTTTTGGGTTGCGGGATGATTTATAATCATGGCGCGCCGCCAAATGCCGAATGGCAAATTGCCGATGGTGATAATCGCTTTGTCGAATTTACCGCGCTTGCCGATATTAAAGCGGGTGATGAAATCCTGCATGATTATGGCAGCGACTATTGGGATAGCCGCACCTAATCATTACGGTTTTGGCATTTCATCAAGGCGAACCATCAAACCTTCTTTACCAGCAACAGCAGGATAGCGCTCCATCACCTTTGGATCATGTCCTGGAATGATATGATCGGGGCTTGGTGCGACCTTTTTCAGCCGGTCAAAGCTTTCCATCATCTCGCCAACATGAAAGGCAATGGTGAAGGGGCGATAATCCTGCATATGTTCGTAATAATGGCTGGCATCCGATGCCAGAACAACCCAGCCGCGTTTGGTGTGAACCGAAACAAATTGCAACCCCGCCGAATGGCCGCCTGTACGATGCAGCCGCAGCCCTGATGATAAATCATCATCACCATCATAGAAGGTGACCTTTTGCGCGTAATTAAGCCGAACAATGCCGCAAATATCATCCAGTTCAAATGCATGCTGCAATTGTGGATATCGCATATAGCGGCCAGTGGCAAATTGCAGCTCTTGTTCTTGAAGATGGAATTGTGCATTCGGAAACCGGTCAAAATTGCCCGAATGATCATAGTGAAGATGCGTTAGAACAACATCATCCACCGCATCGGCGGTGATGCCAAAATCAGCCAAAGTCTGAATTGGGCATTGAATGAAATCACGCTTGCGCTTGATCGCCATTTCGGCGGTAAAGCCGGTATCAATCACCACAATATGATCATCTGACTTGGCCAGCCAAACAAAATAATCCATTGGCATGGGGCCATCATGCGGGTCACCGCCAATAAAATGTTCGCTTCGTACCGCATCGCGGGCGGCATAGCGAATGGCATAAAGTTCATAAATGGGAAGATCGGGTGAAGCTGGGTTTGACATAAAGGCCATCCGGTTGCCGTAATGAAAAAACGAAGATAAATGCGCTATCTATTAATGTGGTTTTCCTGCCAGCGATGGCAACAAAAAAATACAGATCTTGCCAAGGCGAATACAAGTGCCAGCAAAGTCATTTTTGCGCTTGTTTGATTTCTGATAGATTTTTACCAGCAGTGGCGTATTGTTTTTAGCATAGTGATTAGTGAAACCATGCTGGCGTACCGCGATAATGCCAGCCCGTAATTATGCTAGCCCAGAGTAACGTCAGCAAGGAATGCGATAAGATGAGCCTTACCAGCGCACATTGGGGAACCTATCACGCCCATGTCAAGGATGGCCGTTTGACCGGCCTTAGCCATTTTGCCGAGGATTCTGACCCAAGCGAAATTGGCAAAGGCATTGTTGATGTGATTGACAATGAATCGCGCATCATAGGGCCGATGATACGGAAAAGCTGGCTTGAATCAGGGCCGGGAAGCCAACCTGAACGGCGCGGAATTGATCCATTTGTGCGGGTTAGCTGGGATCAGGCAAATCAGATTGTCGCTGCCGAGCTTGAGCGTGTGATCGCCGCGCATGGGAATGAGGCGATTTATGCTGGATCATATGGCTGGGCAAGTGCTGGCCGGTTTCACCATGCGCCCGGGCAATTGCACCGGTTTTTAAATTCGGTTGGTGGCTATACCAAATCGGTCAATACCTACAGCTTTGCCGCTGCCGAGGTGATTGTGCCGCATGTGATCGGCCGTTTCCGTGATTATATTTATAATCAGACAAGCTGGGCATCGGTTCGTGATCATTGCCAACTATTTGTTGCCTTTGGGGGGGTGGCGCTGAAAAACGGGCAGATTGGGCAAGGCGGCCTTGGCCGTCATATTCAGAAGGAATCCATTCTAGAAGCGCATAAAAATGGTGTTGAATTTATCTCAGTCTCGCCACTTCGTTCAGACATGATTGATGATGTCGATGCCGCGTGGCTGTCGATTCGCCCGAATAGTGATGCCGCCCTGATGATTGGGCTTTGCCATGTGCTGCTTGACGAAGGCTTGCATGACCGAGCCTTTCTTGATCGCTATTGTGTTGGTTTTGACCAATTTGCCGAATATCTAACCGGTGCCAGTGACGGTATTGTCAAAGATGCTTCATGGGCTGGTGCCATCTGCGCGATGGATGCCGAGGCAATTAAGACGCTTGCCCGCCGCATGGCAAAATCGCGGACGATGCTGTCATTCAGCTGGTCTTTGACGCGGCAGGCGCATGGGGAACAGCCTTTTTGGGCGGGGATTACGCTTGCGGCCATGCTTGGCCAGATCGGTTTGCCTGGTGGTGGATTTGGGCTTGGCTATTCGGCAGTGAATACGGTTGGCAATCATATCCAGCGTTTGCCGGTTGCCGCAGTGCCGCAGGGCAAGAATGATGTTGAAACCTTTATCCCTGTTGCCCGCATTGCCGATATGCTTCTTCATCCGGGTGATGAATTTGACTATGATGGCGGGCGCTATCGCTATCCCGATATCAAGATGATCTATTGGGCTGGCGGTAATCCGTTTCACCATCACCAAGATTTGACGCGGCTTTTGGCTGGCTGGCGCAAGCCGGACACAATCATTGCGCATGAATGGTGCTGGAACGCGCTTGCCAAACATGCCGATATTATTCTGCCTTGCACCACCTCGCTTGAACGAACCGATATCGCCATGTCGCCAATGGATAATTATTTCGTGTCGATGCAGGCGGCGATTGCGCCCGTTGGCGATGCGCGTGATGATTTTGAAATTTTCTGCGGCATTGCCGCCAAAATGGGTGCCGAAAACACCTATACCGAAGGCCGATCCGCCGAAGATTGGCAGCGCTGGCTTTATGATGTCACCAAACAGGCATCAGCCGAGCAAGGTCATGAATTGCCAAGCTATGATGCCTTTCGCAAAGATGGCTGGTTTAAATTACCACCCCCTGAAACAGCGCATGTCATGTTTGCCGATTTCCGCGCCGACCCGATGGCCAATTCCATTGGCAACGCCAAGCGGCAAGATTGAGATATTTTCACAAGCCATTGCCGGCTTTGACTATGATGATTGTGCGCCGCATCCATGCTGGTTTGAACCGCCTGAATGGCTTGGTAGCCCTGATCGTGGCTCGCAGCTACATCTTCTTGGAAACCAGCCAACCGCGCGGCTTCACTCGCAGCTTGATCATGGCAACATAAGCCGTGACTGCGAAAATTGCTGGCCATGAGCCGGTCAAGATCAACCGCCAAGATGCCGCCGAACGCGCCATTGAAAATGGCGATATTGTGAGGCTTTATAATGATCGTGGATCATGTCTTTGCGGGGCGATTGTCAGTGATGAGGTGATGCAGGGGGTGCTGATCGTCAGCACTGGCGCATGGTTTGATCCCGATCCGTCAGGGGCGTCCGGCCTTAGCTGTCATCATGGAAATCCCAATGTATTGACGCCGGATCTTGGCACGTCAAAATTGGCGCAGGGGCCAGCCGCGCATTCTTGTCTTGTCGAGGTGGAAAAATGGACTGGCGGCGCGGTTGCGATGACAGCGCATAAGCCGCCCCTGATTGAAGATGGGCGCCGCCAAGATTCAAAGGCAAAAGCATGAGCTGGCAGGTTTGGCTTGATCACGGCATGGAATCACAATTCAATCCGCGCGTTGCTGTTGGCGATGCGGCGGCGGTTTGTCTTGCGGCATGGGCTGATCAATCGGAAGTTCGCAAAGCTGAATTAACCGGTCGTTTTGATCTTGCCTATGGCCCGCATCATCTGATGCGTTATGATTTTCATCCGGGGCATAAAGACCGGCCAATCATCATTAATTTTCATGGTGGCTATTGGCGGGCGCTTGATAAGGCCGATATGAATCATCATATGGCCGATCTGGCAAAAAGTGGATTTGGGCTGGTTAATATGAATTACCCGCTTTGCCCCGATGTTAGCATGACCCAGATGATGACGCATCTTGGCACTGGCATTGACGAGGTGATAAAAATGCTTGATGCAGGCGGCCATCATCAGCCGATCATCATGTTTGGTCATTCGGCTGGTGCGCATATTGCGCTTCATCTATCGCATCACCCAAAATTAGCGAACCGGCTTGCGGGGATTGCCGCGCTATCGGGCATTTATGAAACCGAATTGGTGCTGGAACTGGCGGTGAATGAGGATGTGCGTCTTAGCATGGACGAGGCGCATAAATGGAATTGTTTAACCCATATGCCTGCGGTTGGGCCTGCCTATTATATTGCGGTTGGCGGTGCCGAACCGTCTGGCTGGATTGACCAATCATGGATTATGGCAGAGGCGCTTTGCCAACGTGGTGATCGGGCTCAGTTTCATGGTTGCGGCGGTCTGCATCATTTCAATCTTGTTGATTGTTTATGCGATGCCAATCACCACGATGGGGCGAGGCTTCATAATTGGATGAAATTCTTGTCGCGCGGTTTGTAATCAGCCATTTTTGGCGATATAATCTGATAGGATATCTTCACCAAGACCGGCCACTAATTTGGCCTGACCGCCAACCAATGCGGCATTATCTGCCGACGCATTGCCATCAAGGTGACGTTTTAGAACGCCTTGTAATATGGCGGCAAACCGGAAACATTGAAAGGCGATTAGCGCATCCCAATTTGCCGGACGCTCAAGACCTGTTTTGGCGCAAAAGGCGGCAACCAGCGCGGCTTCATCTGGAATGCCAAGACTGGCCCGATCAATACCGCCAAGCCCGCCAATTGGCCATTTAGCATCCATGCGCAGCATTGCGCACCAATAGCTAAGGTCAATAAAGGCTGGTCCAAGGGTGCTTAATTCCCAATCAATCAAGGCAGCAATTTTGACCTGATCACGGATCAGCAGATTATCCAGCCGGAAATCACCATGGATGACGCAAAAGCCAGGAACATCTTCATCAATGTAATTTGGCAGTTCGGCAAGCAGAAATTCCATCGCGGCAATCGGCTCGGTTTCACTGGCGTGATATTGGCGCGTCCATGTGCCAAGCTGGCGATCAATATAGCCTGATGGTTTGCCAAAGCCCTCAAGCCCAAGCGCAATCGGGTCAAGCTTTGCCAATGCGGCAAGAACGTCAATTTTGGCATGAAACAGGGCGTGCCGATCGGCACCAGCATAGCTGGCCAAAGCAGGATCAAACAGGGTGTCGCCCTCAATTTCGCGCATGACAAAAAACTTCATGCCAATGACATCTGGATCATCGCAAGCGGCAATCATCCCCGGGACCGGTACCGCCGTTTTATCCAATGCTTTCATGACGCGAAATTCGCGATCAACCGCATGTGCTGATTTCAACAATAAGCCAGCTGGCTGGGTGCGAAGAACGAACCGGCCATCCTGTTCGCCAAGATCGGTTTGCAGTCGGTATGTTGGGTTTGACTGGCCGCTGGAAAATTTGTCCAGATCAATCGGCGCGCCAATTTGCGGGGCTGCGGTTTGCAGCCATTCTGTCAGTGATGATAAAAGTGACGCATCATGCGCTTTGTTGGGGCCGGTCGTAAAATTCGTCATCACATAGCTCTGATTTAACAATGATGGAGTGAAATTGGAATTTGCAAGGTCAACAAAGGGGCAGATAGCAAGATTGTTTTGACCATCTTGGCTCAGCTAGCGTAAGTTTACTAGGCTGTTTCAAGCGATGAAACGAAAAAGACGCTAACTTGTATGCTTGCTATGATTGCCCTTCACTTTAACTTAACTTCAGGTCAATTCATGATAAATTTTGGTTTCGGAGAGAATGCATGACCGGAAAACTTCATGGAAAGACGATTGTGGTCACTGGCGCTGCGCGCGGCCTTGGCGCTTTGTTTTGTCACGCCATTGCCGATGCTGGCGGAATCATTCTTGCGCTTGGCCGTGATGAGGCGGCATTGGCGGCGATGATTGCCGATTTGTCCGGTACTGGTCATGATCTTATCCTGGCCGATGTGGCCAAGATTGATGCGGTTGCAGATGGGCTTGCCAGTCGTCAGTTTGATGGGCTTGTGAATAATGCAGGCATCGCTGTGACTGCCGCATTGCATGCCAGTGCCGAAGATGATGTAAGACGCGTCATTGACACGAATTTTCTTGGCAGTCTTTGGACATTGCAGGCTGCGGTTCCGGTGCTAAAGGCGGCTGGCGGTGGCGTTATTGTGAATATCGCATCAGTGCTAGGCCATCGACCATTGCCGCATACCGGCATTTATGCGGCCAGCAAGGCGGCAATCATGCAGATGACACGTTCGGCAGCGATTGAGCTCGCGCGCGACCAGATTCGGGTGAATGCGCTGGCACCTGGTTATGTGATGACCGATCTAAACCGTGATTTCCTAACAAGCGATGCTGGCATAAAACTACAAAAACGTACCGCGCTTCACCGTTTTGCCAGCCCTGCCGAGTTGATGCCAGCTTTGTTATTTCTGCTAGACCCAGCCAATAGCTATATGACGGGTGAAACCCTGACCATCGATGGCGGCATGAGTGCCAGCCTGTAAACGAAAACAGCTCCGAAAAGAGATAAAGCCCAAAATATAAAGTTTAAAAAAATTACCGCTTTGAAAAGAATAGGATTGCCAAAATATGGATTTTTCAATTGATGCCGCATTACAGGCCGATCACGATCGGTTGCGCGCCTTTGTCCGCGATGAAATCGTGCCGCTTGAAGCTGATCGGAAAAATTACGATTCCTACGGCAATATTGATATGGCGGTATTGCAAACGCTTCGTGTCAAGGTTAAGGCGGCTGGATTATGGGCACCGCAAATTCCGCGTGAGCAGGGCGGGCTTGGTTATGAGCCAACCGGTATGGCGGTGTTGTATGAAGCCATGAATTATTCAATCTTTGGGCCGGTTGCCTTCAATTGTGCGGCACCTGATGACGGCAATATGTATATTCTGAATAAAGTTGCCAACCAAGCGCAAAAAGATCGCTGGCTGACACCTATTATCAATGGTGATGTGCGGTCATCCTTTGCCATGACCGAACCTGCGCCCGGTGGCGGTTCAGACCCAAGCATGATCCAAACAACGGCAAAGCGGGTGAATGGCAAATGGGTCATCAATGGCCGCAAATGGTATATTACCGGCGCTGGCGAGGCGGCGCATTTTATTTTGATGGCCAAAACAGGAGATGGCGCGCGTGACGGGTTAACCGCCTTTTTGTTTCACCGTGATGATCCGGGCTGGCGCATCGAAAGACGGATCGGCATCATGGGGCCAGAAGAACATGGCGGCCATTGTGAATTGGTGTTTGATGGCATGGAACTTGATGATGACCGTGTGCTGATGGGCGAGGGCAAAGGCCTGAAGGTGACACAAATCCGGCTTGGCCTTGCGCGGTTAACGCATTGCATGCGCTGGCTTGGGCTGGCCAAACGTGCGGTTGATATTGCGGCTGATTATGCGGCGCACCGAACTGGTTTTGGCGTCAAGCTGATTGACCGTGAGTCGATTCAGATGAAGCTTGGTCAGGCAGCGATGGATATCGAGATTGGCCGGATCATGGTGATGCGTGCGGCATGGCGGATTGAACAGGGCTCAAAAGCACGCCAAGATATTTCAATTGCGAAAATCCATGTTTCGCAATTATTGAATCGGGTCACAAGCGACGCTATTCAAATTTGTGGCGCGCGCGGCTATTCAACCGATACGGTTTTGGAATGGATCTATCGCTATGGGCGTCAGGCATTGCTTGTTGATGGCGCAACCGAAGTGCATCAGATGGTTATCAGCCGGTTTTTACAACAAACAGATCATGATTTCTGGGGCTGGGGTGTCGGTCATGATTAATCTGAATCAAGGGGGGATTTAAGCTATGTCTGATATGTCATCTGGATCACCATTCGCCGTGCTGGATATGCAAGGGGCTGATATGCAGCCGCTATCACCGGTGCATTTCATTGACCGTGTTGCCTATGTTTTTGCGACAAAAACGGCCATTGCCTATGGTGCGCGGCGGATAAGCTATGCCGAATTTGGCAAGCGTTGCAAACAGCTTGCCGCGGCAATTATCGGTTCTGGCATTGCGCCACAAACCACGGTTTCAATCTTATGTCCGAATGTGCCGGAAATGCTGGAATTGCATTTTGCCGTGCCGATGACAGGCGCGGTTCTGAACACAATCAATACACGCCTAGATGCCAAGACAATTGCAACCATTCTTGATCACGGCGAAAGCCAGATGCTGTTTGTTGACCGCGAATATGCCGATGTTGCCGAGGCGGCGATGGCAATCTGTGATCGCAAAATCAGGGTGATTTGCATTGATGATCCGGCTGTCGATCTTGGCCGAATGATTGGTGATGTTGATTATGAAAGTTTTCTGGCTGGCGGCTTGGCGGAAACGCCCCTGTTTGATTTGCAAGATGAAACCATGCCGATTTCGCTGAGCTACACGTCGGGAACAACAGGCAATCCAAAAGGTGTTGTCTATTCGCATCGCGGGGCAGCATTGAATGCGCTTGGCAATGTTCTGGCGATGGGGCTAAACACCAGCAGTATCTATCTTTGGACTTTGCCGTTATTTCATTGCAATGGCTGGACGCATCCATGGGCTGTAACGGCGGTTGGTGGCACGCATGTTTGTTTGCGGGCGATTGATCCGGCCGAAGTGTTTCGGTTAATCGATGCGGAAAATGTAACCCATATGGCGGCCGCACCAATTGTGCTGTCAATGTTGATCCACGCGCCTGATGAGGCCAAGCCAAAGACCGCCAAAACAATTCCGGTTCAAATTGCCACTGGCGGCGCAGCGCCACCAAGCAAGGTAATTGATGATATGGAAACGATGGGTTTCAAAATCACCCATCTTTATGGATTGACCGAATCCTATGGCCCGTCTTTGATTTGTGAAATGCAGGCGGAATGGGAAGAATTGCCACTTGCCGCACGGGCGCAGAAAATGGCGCGTCAAGGCGTGCCGCATGTTCTGGCTGGCGATTATCGGGTGGTCGATCCGCAAACAATGGCACCAGTTCCCGCTGATGGCAAAACCATTGGCGAGATCATGCTTCGTGGCAATACGGTTATGAAGGGCTATCTCAAAAACCCCGTAGATACCGCAAAAGCATCGTCTGGCGGTTGGTTTCATAGCGGAGATCTTGCGGTGATGCATCCCGATGGCTATGCCGAGGTCAAAGATCGATCAAAGGACATTATCATTTCGGGTGGTGAAAATATTTCCAGCCTTGAGGTGGAAGAAGCGCTGTACCAGCATCCCGATATTATGGAAGCTGCGGTGGTTGCCCGCCCTGATGATAAATGGGGCGAGACGCCATGCGCTTTCATCACCTTAAAGCCGAATGTGGATCAACCAGACATTGATGATTTGCGGGCTTTTTGCCGTGAGCATTTGGCAAACTATAAATTACCAAGCCATTTTGTGTTTTCCGTCTTACCAAAAACCCAGACAGGCAAGATTCAGAAAACCGTGCTTCGCGAACAGGCGAAAACGGTCACATAAATCATTTTGGCGGAACAGGGTGAACCACAAAATCATGTGGCATCACGCTGGTAATATGGGCTTGGTTTTGGCTTGTTCCTATTTTGGAATATAGCGTTCGCCAATTGCGGGTTTATTCACGCCAAGGCCTGGGATTTCCCAAACACCTGCACCGGGCGGGTTTAAATCGCCGCTGATATTGGCATCGATCAAATAGGGACGATTGCTTTTGATTCCGGCCAGAATGGCGTCGCCAAGATCGCCAGCACGGTCAATGCTAACCCCTTCAACACCGGCTGATCTGGCCATTGCGGCAAAATCGGGGTTATAGGGAAGGCCGGTATCGGGATGATGAAAATCGGTTGCCAGTTCGCGGTTACCAAGATAGCCCCGTTGCAAGCCGCGGATCGAGCCATAGGCGTAGTTATTCCAAACCACCCAGACAACTGGAATATTATATTCAACCGCTGTTCCCAGAACATTGGCATGCATAAAGAACGCTCCGTCGCCGCAAACCGAAACACAAGGCCGGTCAGGCGCGGCCAGCTTGGCACCCATAACTCCAGCAACACCAAATCCCATCGGGCCAAACCCCATTGACCCGATCAATGAATCAGGTCGGGTTGGGTTGCAGAATTGTAGCAACCAATTGTGATGCACGCCGATATCACTAACCAGAATGGCGTCTTCGGGAAGCGCTTTGTCAATTTCAACTGCCGCCCGCTGTGGATTGATAGGGCTGCTGTCATCACTATAGCCAGGCGCGGTAAAGGCGTTCCATTCAGCACGATAGCCATCAATCGCTGCCAGCCATTTGCGGCTTGCGGCCGTTGGCTCGCCGCTATGGCCGCGGCGGTCAAGCTCGGCCAGTACTTGCCGAAGAAAGGTGCGCACATCGGCCATCAGGCCAAGTGCAACCGGATAATTCCGACCGATTTCTTCAGGATCAATATCAACATGGATCAATCTTGTTGGCGGGATGGTAAAGGAATAGCCGGGAATCCAAGAGCTGGAGGTTCGGTCATCAAATCTGACACCAAGCGCCAGCAAAACATCGGCCTGCCGACAAGCATGGTTTGATTGATAAGTGCCACCACGCTGCACCAGCCCAAGTGATAAGGGATGCTGAACCGGTATGGCACCAAGCCCGCTTGCCGATGATGCAACTGGAATTTGCAGCCGTTCCGCCAGTGCCAGCAATTCATCTGCCGCGCCACCATAGCGAACACCCTGCCCAACAACAATCACCGGCTTTTCGGCAGACAGCAGCATATCGACGGCCTTGACTACGCCATCAGGATCAGCACCGCAACGCGATGAAATATTGGATGACCATGCCGCCGGATCAGGGGTTTCACTCGCTGCGGCTTCTTTGAAAATATCAAAAGGAACATCAAGAACAACTGGACCCGGGCGTCCAGTTGTCATGGTTTTCCATGCCTGACGCATCATAAGCGGAACCTGTTCACCACGGGTAGGCTGGTAGACGCGTTTGCAATAGGCCTGTACGGTTGAGGGGAAATCAGCCTGATAATGGCGATAGGTTTCTTGAAACGCGCCGCGATTAAACTGGCTTGTTGGCACATTGCCGGTAATCGCCAGAAACGGAACCGAATCAAAAAAGGCATTGCCAAGGCTGATGGGCAGATTTGCTGATCCTGGGCCACATGATGTGAAGGTCGCTGTTGGCTGGCCTGACACCCGATAATAGACATCGGCCATAAAACCAGCGACGCTTTCATGGTGAACCGAGATTGTGCCAATATCATCTTGGCGTTCATGCATTGCATCAATCAGACCGATATTGCCATGGCCGCATAGGCCAAAGACATAAGGCACTTTTTCCTTGATCAGATAATCAATAATCACTTGCCCGCCATTTAACTTATTTGTATCTGACAAATGCTTGGCTCCCTTTTGGTCATCACCTTTGCGGCGATCATTACATGCTAAATGATCTTCGCTGAATCATGGCACAAGCCTTGGTGGCTTCCAACAAAAATGGCCGCGTTCAGATCAATTCTGGGACTTTGATTTGCAGGGATATGCACGATTATGGCGCGGTTAATCTTGCGTAGATGATTACTCATCACCCATGATTTGGTTAAAGCTTGAAACAAGGTCATTAAACCGGACACCAACAATGGTGATGTGTTTTTTCATGGTTTCCATAGCGAGGTCGGCATCGCCATCACGAAGTGCCGCCAGAATGATATCATGTTCGGCCATTGATTCCTCCATCCGGCCGCGTACCCGTAATTGCAGGCGGCGGAAAGGGCGAAGACGATCATGAAGGCGGCGCGCTTCAATGGCTAGAAAGCTATTTCCAGACATTTGATAAATGCGGCCATGAAGGCGGGCATTGACCTCGTAATATTTCTTGGTGTCATTGGCAGCAACCGCCGCACGGCAGGTTTCATTGTCTTTTTCCAGCGCGTCAATGTCATTGGCGGTGGCGCGGCGTGCGGCAAGCCGGATGGCCATACATTCCAGCTCGGCCATCACTTCAAACATTTCAACAAGCTGGCTAAGGCTTGGCGAGCGAACAAAGGTGCCACGGCGCGGCAGATGGTCGGCAAGGCCAGATTCGGCTAGCCGTTGCAGCGCTTCACGAACCGGGGTTCGCGATACGCCGTAAAAGCTGGATAATTCAGTTTCATCAAGGCGTTTGCCATTGCCAAGCTCGCCTTCGACAATACGCTGTTCAAGCGAGTCTCTGATTTTCGCCGATGGTAATCTGTCCATCTATTCTAAATCCTGAAGCTTAGTTATTTCTGCTTGTATCATTATCAGTCGCTTTGATCCGTTCGTCTAGGATAATCGCGACATGTTTTGCTTCGCGTGCGGTGCCATCCTTGATTTGACAGCGGCATGATGTGCCATCGGCAATAATGACCGTATCAGATGCGGAATCGCGAATTTTGGGAAGAAGCGTGGCATTTGCCATTTTCATCGACACGTCAAATGTGTCGGCGCCATAGCCAAAAGCTCCGGCCATGCCGCAACAGCTTGTTTCGATTTTTTCAACAGCCATGCCGTCAATCCATGACAGTACCTCTTCAATCGGGCGCACAGCATCAAATGCTTTTTGGTGACAATGGCCATGAAGAAGAGCTTTGGCATTTCCACTTTTTAAGGGCAATTTTGGTTTGTCGCGTGCCAACAATTCTTCAAAAGTTAATGTTGCATTGGCAACGGCAAAGGCATCTTTGCTGCTCAACAAGGCCGGAATTTCATCACGAAGCGCCAAGGTGCATGATGGTTCCAATCCGACAATCGGGATATCAAGCTTGGCAAAGGGGGCCATTGCGGTAACCAGCCGGTTGGCTTCATGACGGGCGCGGTCAATCATGCCAGTGGATAAAAAGGTACGGCCACAACAAAGCGGCTGTTTGGATCCAACTGGCATGGGGGTAAAGACATCATATCCAGCCGCCTGCAAAACCCGAACCGCAGCGCGGATATTTTCTGGCTCGAAATAGCGGTTAAAGCTATCAATGAAAAGCAACACTGGCGGTTTGACTGTCGCAGATGATGATTTATGGGCAGGGCTGTTTGGCAATTCATGATTGCGGAACCAGCGCCTTTGCCAGCGTGGTAAGGGGCGGCGGGCGCTAAAGCCAGTCAGTTTTTCACTGAGCCAAGCCAGCCCCGGGACAATGTCACGCAATCTTATCAAAGGCGCAATCGCTGCCGCATAAGGGGCATAATCGGGAAGATGGGCGACAAGCCGGTCATGAAGCGACAGGCCTTTGGCCTCGGTGCGAAGCGCGGTCACTTCAACCTTCATCCGCGCCATATCGACACCCGTTGGGCATTCGCGTTTACAGGCTTTGCAAGATACGCAAAGCTTCATCGTGTCTGCCATATCGTCACTGGCCAATGCTGCTGGGCCAAGCTGGCCAGATAGGGCAAGGCGAAGGCTATTTGCACGCCCTCTTGTTGAATCGCGCTCATCGCGTGTTGCGCGGAAAGACGGGCACATGACCCCACCATCCAATTTGCGGCACGCCCCGTTGTTATTGCACATTTCAACCGCGCCTTGCAGGCCACCAGCCTCACCAGGCCATGCATCCCAATTCAATCGGGTTGGAAAATCATCAATTTTATATCCGGGTGAAAACCGGAAAAGCGAGCGATCATCCATCTTTGGTGCATTGGTGATTTTACCCGGATTGAAAATATCCTGCGGGTCAAACATCTGTTTTACCTGCCGGAATAAAATCGCCATTTTGGTGCCAAACATCACTTCGTTAAATTCGGAACGAGCGATGCCATCACCATGTTCGCCTGAATGCGAGCCGCCATATTCCTTGACCAGTTTGAAGGCATCTTCGGCAATGCCCCGCATGGCTGCAACATCATCGGCATTTTTCATATCCAATACAGGGCGAACATGAAGACAGCCAACCGATGCATGCGCATACCATGTGCCAGTTGTGTTATATTTGGTAAAGATACGCGTCAGCTTGTCAGTATATTCGGCAAGATCGGGAAGCGCGACAGCGCAATCTTCGACAAAAGATACAGGCTTGGCCGCGGTTTTCATCGACATCATGATATTCAGGCCAGATTTGCGCATTTCGCTGATCCGAGCCTGATCGTCATCTTCGGTCAGAATAACAGTGCCGCCGGTAAAGGCAGCGGGTTTGTCCCAGCCAAAGCCAAGATCAGCCATCATTGTTTCCAGCGCGGCAAGACGGCGGGTGTTTTCGGCTGGGTCTTCCTCGGCAAATTCAACAACCAAAATGGCGGCTGGTTCACCTTTGATATAGGTCTCGACAGTCGGCCGGAAAATGGAAATCGACCGCGCCAGATCAAGCATGGTGCTGTCAATCAATTCCACCGCAACCGGATCAAGCGTCACAAGATGCTGGGCGGCATCCATGGCTTTGTAGAAAGTTGGAAAATGGCACAGCCCCATCACCTTGCGGGCGGGAAGGGGTGATAATTTCAACGTGATCGCGGTTGAATAAGCAAGTGTGCCTTCCGACCCAACCAGAAGATGCGCAAGATTTATACCGTCACCGGCTTTGCCATCGGGACGAAGTGCCATTGCGTCAGGAATAAGCGAATCCATATTATAGCCGCCAACACGGCGAAGCACCTTTGGAAAGCTGGATAGAATTTCATCGCTATGCGTCTCACCAAGCGCCAAAAGGTCAGGCAGTATTTCGCCAAGCCGTCCAACTGGTTTTGCTGCGGCTGGATTATAGGCGTCAAATGACGCATGGGTGCCATCGGCAAGAATGGCATCAATCGCCAAAACATTATCCCGCATGATGCCATAACGGATGGATCGGCCACCACAGCTGTTATTGGCGGTCATGCCGCCAATGGTTGCCCGACTAGAGGTTGAAACATCTACCGGAAACCAAAGCCCATGCGGTTTTAACTGACGGTTTAATTCATCAAGAACGATCCCCGGCTCGACAATGCAGCGTCGGTTTTCGACATCGAGTTCCAGAATCGAATTAAGGTATTTTGTGTTATCGAGAACCAGCGCGTGATTGACCGTCTGGCCACATTGTGAAGTGCCGCCACCACGCGGCAAAAGCGCCATACCCTGTTCACGACAAAAGGCAATGGCTGCCTCGATATCAGCAATTGTTTTTGGAACGACAACACCATGCGGCATCATTTGATAAATCGACGCATCGGTTGCATAACGACCGCGCGTGAAACCATCATCAAACAGTTCACCAGAAATAGATCGCCGTAAGCGCTCGAATCCGGTGAAGCCACTGCCGTCAGCCATATTTTACTCCAAGTTTTGGTATACAATTTCGTTGTATTGTTATACAAAATAGAAGTAACATTCAACCAAATTAATGGTCGTAGAGATACTATCAATTAAAAACGATACCGCGCATCTGATTGGAGACCAATTCAATGCCTACACCCCATGCCGCTGGCCGTCATTTCCTCCAAATTCCCGGCCCTACAAATGTGCCTGATAGGGTGCTTCGTGCGATGGACTATCCGACCATTGACCATCGCGGCCCGCAGTTTGCCGAAATTGGGACAAAATGTCTGGCTGGTATGAAAACGATTTTCAAGACTGATAGCCATGCGGTGATCTACCCTGCATCAGGCACGGGCGCATGGGAATCGGCCTTGGTGAATACCTTGCAAGAGGGCGATCTAGTGCTGATGGTTGAAACGGGGCATTTCGCCTCGCTTTGGCATAAAATGGCGTCCCGCTTGGGTCTTGAGACCGAATTTTTGGCAACCGATTGGCGCCGCGGTGTTGACCCGCAACAGGTGGAAGACCGGCTTCGCGCTGATACGGAAAATAAGATCAAGGCGGTTTGTATTGTCCATAACGAAACCTCGACCGGATCAACATCGCGCGTTAATGAAGTGCGCTTGGCGATGAATAATGCAGGTCATAATGCGCTTTTGCTTGCTGACACAATTTCGTCACTTGCCTCGATTGATTTTCGGCATGATGAATGGGGCGTCGATGTAACCGTGGCTGGCTCACAAAAAGGCCTGATGCTGCCACCGGGACTTTCTTTTAATGCAGTGTCGGAAAAAGCGCTAGCCGTTGCTAGCAAAGGCGGTATGCGCCGCAGCTACTGGGATTGGGAAGAACAGATTGCGGCAAATAAGGATGGCGCATTCCCGTTCACCCCGGCAACCAACCTTCTTTACGGCTTGGCTGAAGCGATTGATATGCTTCATGAAGAAGGGCTGGATAATGTGTTTAAACGACATGAACGGCACGCCGCCGCAACGCGCAAGGCTGTGCAGGCATGGGGTCTTGAGGTTCTGTGTCAGGAGCCAAAGGATTATTCGAGCGCCTTGACCGCGGTTTTATTGCCAGATGGGCATGATGCCGATGCATTCCGCGCGGGCGTCTTAAAGAATTTCAACATGTCACTTGGCAATGGCTTGGCCAAACTTGCTGGCAAGGTGTTCCGGATTGGGCATTTGGGTGACTTTAATGACCTTATGCTCCTTGGCACATTAAGTGGTGTTGAGATGGGATTGTCACTTGCCAATATTCCACATCAAAAAGGTGGTGTTGACGCCGCCATGAATATGCTGAAAGGCGACTAAAAGGCTCACGCTAGTTGATGTTTTACTCGGCCATATTAGCGATAACAAGAAGACCCGCAAAAGGGGGCAAGCATTTTGTTCTGGCACGCGCGGTTGGCGATGCTTTTGTGCATGGTTATGTGCCTGAAGCTGTTTTGGTAAAATTTCGGTGGAGAGGATTCGATGCTGTCTAGCCTTTGGCTGTTAGCGCTAACTTTAGTATTGCTGATTGTGGCCTCAGCACTCTTTTCAAGCGCAGAAACAGCGCTGACCGCGGTGTCGGATGCGCGCATGCGCCAGCTTGCCAATCAAGGCAATAGGCGCGCTAAAGTTGTCGAAAAGCTGCGCGCCGATCGGGAAGGGCTGATTGGGTCTATCCTGATTGGCAATAATGCTGTCAATGTTTTGGGGTCGGCCCTCGCTACGAGCTTTGCTATTGCCTTGTTTGGTGAAGGTGGTCTGGTCTGGGCAACGATTGGCATGACAGTTTTGCTTGTGGTGTTTGCCGAAGTTTTGCCAAAAACCTACGCCTTTAAATATGCTGATAGCTACGCCTTGCGAATTGCCCCAATATTACAAGTGGTGGTTCGCGCTCTCAGCCCGTTATCGGTTGGGATTAATCTACTGACCACCCAAATTATCCGCCCAAACCCAGATTCTAATGAAAACCATGAGGAAGAATTACGGGGGTTGATTGAATTGCAAGGCAGAGATGACAATGCTTATGAGCGTGAACACATAGCCATGCTTTCGTCTATTCTTGATCTGAGTCATATTTCGGTCGAAGCTGTTATGACACATCGTGCGGCCGTAAGCATAATTAATGCTGATGATCAACCCGAAGATATTTTGCGTTATGTGCTGAATTCACCGCATACACGGCACCCGGTATTTTCAGGAAAATCAGATAATATTGTTGGGGTGCTGCATGTGAGAGATTTGTTGCGCGCTGTTGGCAAAGCGGAAACTGTTATGATCCTACCTGAAGCTGTACAAAATATTGCCAGCGATGCCTATTTCATCCCGGAAACAACATCGCTATTTGACCAGCTTCAGGCATTCCGGTCACGGCGAGAGCATTTTGCTGTTGTGGTCGATGAATATGGCGATTTTAGAGGCATTGTCACATTGGAAGATATTTTGGAAGAAATCGTCGGTGATATTGATGACGAGCATGATATCGGCTTGGCGGGTCTTAGCGCACAGGCAGATGGATCATGGCTTGGTTGATGGCAATATAACCGTCCGTGACTTAAACCGCGCCCTGGGCTGGCATTTGCCGGATAAAGACGCAGTAACAGTGGCTGGACTAGTGTTGTTTGAAAGCCGGACAATCCCAAGCTCTGATCAGGAGTTCTATTTTCATGAAACCTGGTTTCGGATCGTGAAACGGAGAGGTAACTCAATAAAGACCATTAAAGTCAGCAAGACCAAGAATTGATTTGACATGGCTAAAAAGAGATGCGCTTTTTTATATATTAAGATCACATTACACTAACCTGATATTCTCTTCCTATAAGCATATCATCAAGCGAGCCAAATGCATTCATATAATGGCCATCGTACCCTGTTGCCTCGAGGCGATTAAACATTTTTTTCCAATCGATGATACCTGTGCCCGGTTGCATATGTAATTCATATTCACCGTTATTGTCAGCCATTCGCACTTCACCCAGTCTGTCTGTAGGACCATGCTTGACAAAGCCTTCGATTCCCTCAGGAACGAGAGTTGCATGGTTTATGGTAAATGACCATCCAAGGTGAGGGGACTCTATCTTCTCCATAAAATAGTTTAATTCTTCAAGACTGTAGTTGAAGTAATGAACCTCAGCTCGATCTGGTTCCCAATTGGTGTTTTCAAGTAAGAGCAAAACGTCATTTTTTTCAGCATATTCTACTATTCTTTGCAAACGTTCCAATGCGGCTTGTTGCCGAATCTTGTAATCATCAGTAAAATGGTAACCTGCATGAACAACAACCCAATCTGCGTTTAGTCGGGTTGCCGCATCCACATATGCTTTGAGATAGGTATCGACGGCTTCGCCAACAAATGGCGAAAACTCCGCAACGTTGACTGATGATAAGGTGTGAAGGCCCAAAACAATATTATTAGACTCACAACCCTGCTTAATATTCTCACAACGGGAGCCATCAAAAGAGTAAAGTGAGTTGGGCTCTACATCAATCTGGCAATCAATATATTTCACATCATTTTCAGATGCCCAAGCAATCGCATTCTCTACTGAGAGCTTTCTCCCCACATCCACACCAATTCTATTTTTCATTAACTAAACTCCTCTGATAAGCTGGCTATTGCCGAGCAATTTCTGGCAGCCATGTTGCGAGCCCAGGCACAGCAATCAAAATTAGTAAAAAAACCACAATTCCAATAAAAAATGGTGTGTTCGCCCTCAGGACTCGGATTTGGTCTACATCGGCAATCCTACCAGCGATTATAAGCGCAATAGCCATTGGCGGTGTAACCTGTCCAATAACCACTGTAATCACCATGAGCACCCCGAAGTGAATCAGATCAACGTCAAAGGCTAAAAGAGTTGGAAGTATTATAGGTAACAGCACCGGAATAAGTGGGTCCAATATCATGCCCGCCACTATGGCAAGCAATACCAGTGCAAAAATCCTCAGATACTCACTGTCTACAAAAACTACTGTGTCTATTATTCTTACAAGAAAGTCAGGAACATGTGCATTAGTAAGCCCAGCTCCAAGTGCGAAAGACAGGCCTACGATAACTAGCAATTCCCCAGACAATTGAACGGAGTTTACTAGAACTCTGTAAAGCGCAGAAAAAGTTAGTGATCTAAAAATAAATGCTGAAATCAAAAATGCATATACAACAGCAAAAGCCCCCGCCTCTGACGGTGTGAAAACACCCAAAACCATCCCACCAACTATGATAAGCGGTACACCAAAGGCCAACACTGCTCGTTTTCCTGAACGCCATACATCATCAAGGTGGAAAGCTGAAAATGGCAACCAACCCTTTTTCCTCGCCAAATATGCAACTACGAGCATTTGACTAAGGCCAAGAAGCAAGCCAGGAATCAAACCAGCCAAAAAAAGTGCACCAAGTGAAACGCCAGTTACGGCTGAATATAGTATCATTGGCGAACTTGGAGGAATCAGCGGGCCAATGCCAGCAGAAGAAGCAGTTAGGGCAGCAGAGATAATGCGACCCCATTTTGCTTCTTTCATTGCTGGGATGACTATTGAGCCCGTGCCGGCCAAATCAGCTGTGGAGGAGCCTATCATCCCGCCAAAAAACATACTTGTTACGACATTGACATGGGCAAGCCCTCCCCTTAGAGAACCAACCAAAGAACGTGCAAAATCAAACAATCTGCCCGAAATGCCCCCTGCATTCATAAGCCCTCCAGCCAAGACAAACAGCGGCAAAGCAATCAAAACAAACCTTCCCATGCCCGACATCATTGTTTGCGGTAAACTGATCGCCCAAGCATCAGAAAAATATATTCCGGAGAATACGCCGGCCATGACTGAGACCAACATTGGAACTCTTAGCACAAGTAGAAAACAGATCACAAAAATTGAGATTCCAGCACCAATTAAAGGCGTCATTTTTTTGCTCCACCACACATTTTTTCAGAATTTCTAAGCTTCCAAACGCGAAAAAATTCCGCGAAATATGCCATCGCCGCACCAACCATGCCCCAAACTAATGCAGATGTAGAGAACCCAGTAGGGACAGAAACATACAAAGCTTCGTCACCACCAAAAAGAAATACAAACTCAAGTGATACAATCGCCATGCTGAGCAAAATTAATATGTTAAGTGAATAACCAAAGTAAGCGATAATTGGCTGATAACGGAGCGGTATTTTTTCGAAAAAAAAGTCTATTTTGATCATTGTTCCACGACGCACTGACAAAAAAACACCTGTCATGGCAAGCCATGGCATTGACATCTGAACCAACTCTTCAGCCCAAGAAAAGCTATAATTTAGGACATAGCGGCTAAAGGCGTTGGCAAAAATAACGACCACGATCATAACAAGTACAGAAACTCCAACAGCCTCCACCACTCGGTTTACACATTTGTCCGCGAGGCCTGCGCTCTCATCTGGATCAAGAAGCTCCATTTTTCTGTTTGCAGCATCAATTTTTTCAGACAAATCTTTCAAAAAAGGCTCCAAAATTAATGTCAAAATTCAAGAAACGTTAACGCTTGTAAAAAGGGAAGCAGCGCCTGTTAAGGCGCTGCTTTTTTTTAGTTTGTTGCGGCAGCAACAAATTTTGCTGTAAAGTCCGTTCCTGCAATCTCACCAATTTTTTTAGCGATTGGTTTCGATGCAGCCTGAAATGCTGCTGCGTCAATGTTATTAAACTTGACATTTGGAGCTTCTTTACGGATTTTTGCCTCTAATGTGGCATCGTTCTTTTCACCATAATCTCTGCTCATTTGAACTGCGGTTCTAGCAGCGCGGTGCACCTTGTCCTTTTGATCTTGAGTGAGCGAGTTATAACGTTTTAGATTCATAACAAAAGTTATTGGCGTGTAAACATGACGTGACACAGAGATAAATTTTTGAACCTCATACCATGATTTGCTGACGATATTCCCATAAGGGTTTTCCTGGCCATCAATAACTCCTTGTTGCAGAGCTAAATATATCTCACCCATGTTCATCTTGATTGGGGAGGCGCCGAGCATTTTGAACGACATAATTCGTGTCTTACTTCCTGGAGTTCTGAGCTTTAGCCCTTTCAGGTCATCAGGCTTTACAATTGGGCGAACGTTATTAGTTATTTGGCGAAAGCCAATTTCCCCAAATCCCAAAACTTTCAGACCTGCGTTACTCTGAAATGATTTATCTAATTCGCTGCCGATAGGCCCGTCTAAAAGGTTTGATACCTGCTCCCTTGAAGAGAACAAAAAGGGTATATCAAATACTGCAAATTTTTTATCAAGTTGTACTGCGTCAGAGCCGATGGGAATGACGTCTAACTGACCAGTCCTAACCTGCTGCATGTGGACTATCTCGTCTCCAAGTGTGCCGCTATCAAAATAGTCAATCTCAACTGCGTCACCCATTTCTGCCTTTAAAGCATCTCGAAACGAAGCCAACATATATTGAGTTGAAGCACCTGGTGTGCTTTCAACAGACATTTTGATTTTAAGCGCGTCTGCGTTTGCGCCAGTTGCCCAAATGAACGAAGTCAAAACTGATGCCACAAGTAAATTTTTATCTATACGCATTGTCAATTCCTCCCAAAAATTGTTTTTGCGCACAAATCATGACCTGTTGCATACAATAATGTCAACAGGTCAAGCAGTTGTGTTACTGGATTTTACGCTGCTGGCACGGCCAACACAATATGTGCCTGCGTCGGTAATGCCACACTGTTTGTACTTGAATAGTCAGAGAGCAGTTCTTCTACCATTTCAAAAAAAGTTTCATAAGTATTTCCATCTAATTGTGAAATGGCATGTCTAGTGGCTGGAGCTCCAGCAGCGACGCCTGAAACAAAATCTTTCACTGAACGAAAATTTATCATTTTTTGCTCTGTTAAAATTGTCTCAATAACAAACCCTGAGCTGGTGAATACGCCCTTTAGTTTGTCAGTATCGCCAAAAGAAAATGGTTTTAATGCAGGTTGGAAGCCAAGCCTCTCCAATGCTGTAGCTATGGCGTAATGACCTTTGTTTTCTTCTATCCTCCCCCAAGTACTTCCGACCAATCGGCCGCTGGGTTTAAGCGAAAATAGAACATCTTTTAGCACTTTTTGGGGGTCTGATAAAAAATTTGGGCCTTGAAACAATGTGCACAAATCAAGAACATTTGGACCCAACGCCAAAGATTCTGCCCCACAATCAAACCACTCTGTATTCGCTTTATGATTATTATCAATTGTTTCGTAAAGCTGCCTTGCAACACTAACCATCGCAGGGTCATTATCAACTGAAATTATTTTACCAAATTTGCCAACTAACGGTGACATAAGCCTAAGTCCAATACCTGTGCCGCAAGCAAGATCAAGTATAATTTCTCCAGGTAATGGATTCGCGATCTCTACAGCACGCCTTGCCCATGGCCCAAATAAAGTTGTTACCAACGCTTCTTCGTAGGCCTGCGCAGCGGCCAAATTGGGGTCATGCATGACCATTCTCCAAAATTTTTAATATGATAAATTTATTCTATAGTGTTCCACTCGATCCCAATTAACATTTGTTCCTAGGCCCAATCCTTTTGGAATTGTTATGAAGCCCTGATTACAATAAGGGTTCTCTACTAGAATATTATCGTCGATCCCAAGAGGTTCCATTGATCCAATTTCGTGTGGACCAATAATGTTCGGAAAAAGCATGGCAAGGTGTGCTTCGGCAACCGCGGCTAAGCCTGTTTCAAAAACATGCCCTAAAACGGCCCTCTTGCCTGCGGCAGAGAGCATAGAAATTATTTGGATGGCTCCATCGAGGCCGTGCTTTGTGACCTTTACTTTGACTCGATCAGCTGCATTGAGACGAATAACATTCATCGCATCGAATGGAGTCGAAACCATGTCATCTGTCATTAGTGGAACACGAACAGACCTTTTGACCTCACTCATCCCCAGAATGTCGTATCTGGAAATAGGCTGCTCAACATGCTCTATGTTTAAGTGCTCTATCTTATTTATGAATTTAATAGCTTCTTCCGGTGAGTAATGATCATTGGCGTCAACTCGAATGCTGACACTGTCGCCGACAGCCTCTCGTACACAACTAACTCTTTCAAAGTCTGAACTAACATCCTTACCAACTTTTATCTTCAAAGTGCTAAAGCCAAGGGCAAGCAACTCCTCTGCACGCTTGGCCATTTGATCTGGGTGCATTATTCCAATTACTGTTCCTATAACTGGAACTTTGTTATCCTCGCTATGTATACCGAGCATCGACATGCACGAAACTCCGAGAGCTTTTGCTCGAAGATCGTTCAATGCGACATTCAGCCCACCTTTGGTCCACACTTTACCCTTGATTTGCTCGTTAATTACTCTCTGTGCAGACACTGTATCCTCTGCAGATATGCCAATTAGCGAACTTTTAATTATAGCTATTAAGGCACCATATATTTCGTGTTGAATTTCTTCTGGCTTTCCTGGCGGTGCGCAAACGATTTCCGCCACGCCGTCAATATTTGGATCTTCAGTGACAATTCTAACAATAACAGATTTGTGCGTTCTTGTTTGTCCTTCTGAAATCGCAAACTCTCTTTTGCCCTTTATCTCTATTGGAATTGCTTCAATTCCACAAATTCTGGGATATGTCGTCATGGCAGTACCTAGTCTCACCTGATCAAATTAGTTCTAACGCTATTGCATTATTTTTCTTTGGTCTATCGATATGATGGCTTCGGTTTATGGTGAATGATAGCCCAATGCACTGTGTGGTGTTTTGGTGTTGTAGTTATTTTTTCACTCTTCAATAATTATTTGAGCTTCTTTTTGAACAGTCTATTGCAAAACCCATTTTTATGGACAATCTCTTTAAGAGAATTGTGGCGTTTGATTAGGCTGTTGTTGCTTATAAGATGAGGGGAGTTAGGATGGTAATTTTACTAATTGCAGCTGTTGCTGGTGGTATAATAGATTTTGCAAGTTGATTAGCAGGAAAACGCCCAGATTTGGCTAGTTTTATTATAGCGCTTCTGATGGCAAGCATCCTCGCACTCGTGATTAGTCAAATTGAAACGCAAAATAGTGCAAACACCATTATATTTGCTAAGAGTATCCTTGTTGGTAGGTTTGGCATTACTAGTAATTGGTTATTTCATCCACCAACACGTCCTGAAGTGGACGGCGTAGCAATCAACTAACCCCATCCGTTGCCCCCAACGACATAATACGTCTGCGCCCTCAGTGGCATCGGTTTTGATTACCGCCTGTTCGATTGCGCGGGTGAATATCTGGGAAGTGACAAGGGTCAATTTACCCTTTATTACTGTCTTGGTTGGGGTGCTTCTTTTCTGTACCTATGTTCCGGCCATTCCAATATTCTTGGTCGAGTTGTTCTATCGCTAGAAGGAATTTGACATGACTGCCACTGATGGCGAACTGCTTGTCCGAATTGACGATGACATTGCGCATGTGACCTTGAACCGGCCGCAGGCACGCAATGCGCTTACCTTTGGCATGTATGAAGAATTGGCCAAGCTATGCGCCCTTGCAGGCACTGCCGATGATGCTGATCATATTAAAGCCATCGTCATTGCAGGGGCAGGTGATAAAGCCTTTGCCGCGGGCACTGATATTGGCCAATTCACCGCTTTTGACTCGACCGAAGATGGGTTGCGCTATGAAGCAACGGTCGAAGCCGTTATTAGCCAGATCGAATCCTGCCATGTTCCGGTTATTGCCGCGCTTCATGGCGCGGTTACGGGTGGCGGGCTGGTGATTGCAGCAGCAGCGCATGTTCGCATTGCCAGCGCGGCGGCGGTTGCTGGCATGCCGATTGCCCGTACATTGGGCAATTGCCTGGCCGTATCGAATCTTCGGCGTTTAACGGCATTATTCGGCGAATCACGCGTTGCCCATATGATTTTAACTGCTGAATTGCTGGATGCTGAGGCGCTTTTGACAAGCGGATTTGTGCATGAGGTTTTACCCAATCAGGATAGTTTGATGGCACGCGCCAACCAGCTTGCCGAACGGATGAAACAAATGGCGCCGCTGACCATTCAGGCCAGTCTTGAGGGGCTGCGGCGTTTACGCCAAGCCGCCCCATTGCCGGATGATGATGATTTGATCGAGAAAAGCTATGTAAGCGCCGATTTTGCCGAAGGGGTTCGCGCCTTTCTTGAAAAGCGCAAACCGCAATGGCAAGGCCGATAGCCTCACCAAACAATTCCTAGTCTTGGAATTTAGGCGCTTGCCAGCTTGTTGATGGCGCTTACAACGGCGCGGATCGGTGCAAGCGTAATTGATGTATCAATGCCAACACCATAGACCGATTGATCATCGCCAACCACAAGTTCAACATAGGCAGCAGCTTCGGCTTTTGATGTTGCCGAGCGGGTGTTCTGCCCAAAATCGGCAAGCCGGAACGCAAGATTGAATTCGTCACGCATCGCATCAACAAAAGCCGAAATTGGGCCATTGCCGGTGGCGGTAATGGCCACTTCCTTGCCGTTATGAAGCACAGTCGCGGTAATTCGCTCGGCATCGCTTGCGCGGCTGGCTCGCCCTGATTCAAAGCTGACAAGCTTGAACGGGCCTTGCGGATTGATGTAATGCTCTTCGGCCAGTTCCCAGATACGCTGGCTGGTGATCTCCTTGCCGGTGGTATCGGCCTCGTTCTGCACAATGCCAGAAAATTCAACCTCGGCACCGCGTGGCAGGCGAATATGGTGATCGGCCTCAAGAAGATAGGCTGAACCAGCCTTGCCGGATTGAGAATTTACCCGAATGATGGCCTCGAATGTACGTCCGATATCAGCTGGATCAATTGGCAGATAAGGCACTTCCCACACATCGTCATTGGATTCGGCAAGCGCATCCATGCCTTTGCGAATAGCGTCCTGATGGCTTCCTGAAAAGGCAGTATGAACCAGCTTGCCTGCATAGGGGTGGCGTTCATGAACCACAAGCTGGTTACAAAATTCGGCGGTTTCGATCAGCCCGTTGATATCGGAAAAATCCAGATGCGGGTCAACGCCTTGGGTAAACATATTCAGCCCTAGGGTGATCAGATCAACATTGCCGGTACGCTCGCCATTGCCAAACAATGTGCCTTCAACACGGTCGGCACCTGCCATCAGGCCAAGTTCGGTTGCGGCGACAGCACAGCCGCGGTCATTATGCGGGTGAAGCGACAAAATCACCGAATTCCGTTTGGAAAAATGACGGCCCATCCATTCAATTTGATCCGCATAGATATTTGGTGTCGACATCTCGACGGTTGCTGGCAGATTGATGATGGTTGGGTTTTCTGGGCTTGATTGCCAGATCTCCATCACCGATTCACAAACATCAAGCGCATAATCAAGCTCGGTTCCAGTAAAGCTTTCCGGGCTATATTGAAGGCGCAGATTTCCAGCGCCAAAACTGGCAAGACGATCGGCAACCATTTTTGCGCCATCAATGGCAATTTGCTTTACCCCATCGCGATCCGATTTAAACACGACCCGGCGCTGCAATGTGCTTGTCGAGTTATAGAGATGCAAAATGGCATTTGGCGCGCCGCGAAGTGACTCGATCGTGCGATCAATCAAATGTTCGCGCGCTTGTGTCAAAACCTGAATCGTTACATCAGACGGAACATGACCGCCTTCAATCAATTCCCGCAGAAAGTTAAAATCAGTATCTGAGGCAGCTGGAAACCCAACTTCAATTTCTTTAAATCCCATTGCGATAAGCATTCTGAACATGGCCATTTTGCGGGCGCTGTCCATTGGCTCGATCAAGGCCTGATTGCCATCGCGCAAATCAACCGAACACCAGATTGGTGCAGTTTTAATTTGTTGGCTTGGCCATGTACGGTCACCTAAATCAGGGCCGATAAATGGGCGGTATTTTTCATGACGCAGGCTTGGCATCAGCTTCTCTTTATCTGAAGAATTTGAAATATCTGTCTTATCCCGAAAGAATAATATGAATAATATACGCACAAGCGGCAGGTTGAAACAGGAAAAAGATCGCGAATCTTTAACCCGAACTATGATTAGATGCGGTATTTCACCAGAAATTGTTGTATAGGATGGGCTAAGTAACGCCATTTCAGCCCGTTTCAGATTGCAAAGTAAATCATGATCGACATCAACGAAATCCGCAATTTTTCAATCATTGCCCATATTGATCATGGCAAATCAACGATTGCCGATCGGTTAATTCAGATCTGTGGTGGGCTAAGTGACCGCGAAATGAAAGAGCAAGTGCTGGATAGTATGGATATCGAGCGCGAACGCGGGATTACCATCAAGGCGCAAACCGTCCGGCTGGATTACAAGGCAAAAGACGGACAATCCTATGTATTGAATTTGATGGATACGCCAGGCCATGTGGATTTCGGCTATGAGGTATCGCGATCATTGGCAGCTTGTGAAGGCTCATTGCTCATCGTTGATGCCAGTCAGGGTGTCGAGGCGCAAACGCTGGCCAATGTCTATCAGGCAATCAATGCCGATCATGAAATTGTGCCGGTTCTCAATAAGATTGATCTTCCTGCGGCTGAGCCTGAACGCGTAAAAGCCCAAATCGAAGAAGTGATTGGTTTGCCTGCTGATGATGCCATTGCGGCATCGGCGAAAACCGGTGCAGGTATTGAAGATATTCTTGAAGCGCTGGTCACGAAATTGCCACCACCTGTTGGCGACAAGGATTCCCCCTTGCAGGCGCTTTTGGTGGATAGCTGGTATGACGCCTATCTTGGTGTCATGACCTTGGTGCGGGTACGTCATGGCGTGCTGAAAAAGGGCATGAAAATCCGTATGATGGCAACAGGCGCAACCCATGTTATCGAACGTGTTGGTGTTTTCGCGCCAAAACCGATTGCGCTTGATCAGCTTGGTCCGGGTGAAATTGGCTTTATCAATGCTGGCGTGAAACGCGTTGCCGATGCAAAAGTGGGTGATACGATCACCGAAGAACGCCGCCCGACCGACACAGCCTTGCCCGGATTTGCGCCATCAGTTCCGGTTGTATTCTGCGGCTTGTTTCCGGTGGATACAAATGATTTTAGCGGCCTTCGTGAGGCGCTTGAAAAACTGTCGCTTAATGATGCGTCTTTTTCATTCGAGGCTGAAACGTCAGCTGCGCTTGGCTTTGGCTTTCGCTGCGGATTTTTAGGTCTTCTCCATATGGAAGTGATCCGCGAGCGATTGAGCCGCGAATTTAATCTTGAGCTGATTTCAACAGCGCCATCGGTTGTCTATCAAATGACCCTTACCGATGGAAAACATCTATATTTGCACAATCCGGCCGATATGCCCGAGGTTAGTCGCCTTGCCTCGATCGAAGAACCTTGGATCAAAGCCACCATCATGACGCCTGATGAATTTTTAGGGCCAGTTCTAACCCTTTGTACTGAGCGGCGCGGCGAACAGATCGACCTTACCTATGCTGGCAATCGGGCAATGGCCGTTTACCGTTTGCCGTTGAATGAAGTTGTTTTTGATTTTTATGACCGTTTGAAATCAATCACCCGCGGATATGCCAGCTTTGATTATGCGCTTGATAGCTATCGCGAAGGTGATCTTGTTAAAGTGTCAATCCTTGTGAATGGCGATCTGGTCGATGCCTTGTCGATGATTGTGCATCGGGATCAGGCTGAAAGTAAAGGCCGCGCAATTTGCATAAGGCTAAAAGACCTTGTGCCACGTCAAATGTTCAAAGTGGCGCTGCAAGCCGCGATTGGCGGCAAGGTCATTGCGCGTGAAACGATTGCTGCACTGCGCAAAGACGTAACGGCAAAATGTTATGGCGGCGATATTAGCCGTAAGAAAAAGCTTCTCGATAAGCAAAAAGAGGGCAAAAAGAAGATGCGTCAATTTGGCAAGGTCGAAATTCCGCAGAACGCCTTTTTCGAAGCTTTGAAAATGGGTGATAATTAGGGCCGGCTTTTGTCTGTATTTGGTGCGGCCTGTGACGGTGAAATTTGCTGTTATTTTTTGAAGTTTATCGGGATTTGATTTGGACCAAGGTATTGTTGGCTATTTTTCACCCTGTCGTCTAAGTGAGCGAGCGGCTTTTCTAGGGCGCATTGAATTTCTGCCAAACAAGCTGCCAACCCACCAGAATATTACGCTGAATCCGATCATAACCAAGGCGGCTGGCCAGCCTAAAATGGTGGCAATAATTGGGTGCCATAAAAAGGGTGAACAATCTAATGCTGCAATCAGTCCGCACGGGTCAATATAGCGGCTGATAATGGACTCGCTGGCCTGCAATGTCGTTGGGCTGTATAGATACCACAATCTGCCAAGCGGCGCGCTGGCGCTGTAGCTGCTGGTCAGATCTTGCCAAATAGCATAGCAGGCTACCAAACCAGCAAGGATAGCGATAATGTGGAGAAAATATCTCATAATTAACTCATCATGTTCATAACTGTGACGCGAAACAAGAAAATTATTTAGTGGTAGTATTTTTTTATCAGTGGGTTTGTACATTCTAGTGATGGCAAATGTTGGATTCTGTTGGATTTTGGCGATCTCCTTGCAAGCGTATGTAATGTTGAGACCCAACATTTTGGGATGGATGCTTGGAAACGCTTGCTTGAGGCCGTTCCGGCTAGTTTACATGATGAGCCAAGCCTGTTAAATTGCGAGCAAATATGGACACGCATTATACGGTTATTTGTTAGCAGAATAACAGGAGGGATGGCCGAGTGGTTTAAGGCGCACGCCTGGAAAGCGTGTTGGGGTTAACGCCCCTCCGGGGTTCGAATCCCCGTCCCTCCGCCATAATCCCCCAAATTATTAACTAATATTAATTCTTAAATCCCATTTTAGTAGCTGATTATATGGGATTATATAAGACAGTATTTTATTTTTGTCTGCTGACATCCACTCCAATCCAAAATATAATGTGGGACGGAATGTGGACGTAGGCAGATGTCAACAAACATAAATAAACTTTCAGCGATACAGGTTAAGAAATTGTTGGGTTGCGCTGAAGCAAACAATCTAATCTGTTATTTCCCGTTCGCGAATTCTGCATTAACTCCGGGAGGAGGCGTGGCGCCAAACCCGCCTTTTGCGACAACGGCCTCTATGCCGCCATTTGCGATCACGATAGCCATCTGATCAGCCTTAGCCATGGCATCTACTGCTTCTGGGTTACATATTGACCGGAGTTCAACCTCTAACTGTATGCGTATGCCCTCGTGCTTTGGCTCGGCACCAAGATCATGCAATTCTTCAGGGTCATCAGCTAAATTGAATAATTGTGGCTGCATCGATACATAATAGATCAATTTCCACTGTCCTTTGCGGATCATAAAAGCACCGGTTGCTGATCCCACGGCGTGATATTCAGAAAAAACCAATCTCTCAAAATTATCCTCAGCGTTTGCCAGATCGACGAGTGACGTACCCGGCTTTGCCTCTGGGTTGATACCCGCGGTTTTTAGTATCGTTGGGTAGACATCAACTCAGGGAAACTGGTGTTTTCAGGGTTTTTCCCTCGGGTATTCCCGGACCTTTTATAATGCAGGGTATGCCAACAGATTCTTCATAGAAGTTTGATTTGCCCCAAAAGTCGCGTTCACCAATATTATCACCGTGATCGCTAAGGTAGAAAATCTGCGTGTTTTCACTAAGACCGTTTTGTTCAACCGCTCCTAAAATTTTGCCAATCAAATTATCAATGAACGTCACAAGCCCGTAATAGGATGCCAGCGCAACCCTTGTCCGCTCTGATGTAAAGTTATCCATGATTTGACAATTTCGCATGGCGTGATGCCAAGGATGCTCTGGGGATTCCCGGGGTTTTGTGGGCATCAGATCAAGCTTGTCATAGAGATCGTAGAATTCTTGCGGTGCGATCAATGGAAAGTGGGGTGCTACCATGGATACAAACAGCACCCAAGGTTTCTTTTGTTTGCCATCCGTGGCTAACCACTCTATCGCTTCAGTTGCTACCTGACGGTCATAAATATTGTAGTCAGTCTCCCCCGGGCCAATCTTTTCAGCCATAGACAAAGACTTCCAGCGCTTTGGTAAAGGTTCCCTAACGCAGCCCAGAACATCACCAGTCCCGTTGACTACATGCATTGGTATTTTTTGAAAATCTAAACCCACGTCGTCATCTGAGTTCCGGTAATGTAGTTTGCCAATTGACCCCACTGTGATACCGGCTTTTTGTAGCTCGTTGCCCCAAGAGTTAGGTGTGCCCAAATAGGGTGTGGCGTTGTCCCAATGATGCGAACGATGCGCATAATCTCCTGTTGCAAAGGATGCTCTGGCTGGCACGCAAATAGGCACATTTGTATATGCGTTTTCAAATAATGTGCCCTCACGCGCAAGACGGTCGATATGGGGGGTTTTGACAATCTTATTGCCATAACAACCAAGAACTTTCCTCGTGTGTTCGTCAGTCATTAATATGAGCTGGTTAACGGGCCTTTTTTCCATTTCTGAGCCTCCTCATCGG
The DNA here is from genome assembly GCA_905182545.1 of uncultured Candidatus Puniceispirillum sp. Taxonomy (GTDB): domain Bacteria; phylum Pseudomonadota; class Alphaproteobacteria; order Puniceispirillales; family Puniceispirillaceae; genus UBA3439. Next base: position 4,390 of record CAJJBY010000005.1, on the reverse strand, counting down.
CGCTACATTCGCGAAAGGGTAACCGAGTCTTATTGATAAAAGAAGAAGGATAAAACACACGGTATTTGGAAAAGGTGAAGTTATTACTGATTATGTATCGTGCGCCCATTTCTTCTTATGCTAAGTTACGGCATTAAATTACCAACAGATATTTGAACGCTCACCTGATGAGATAATACGGACATGAAAAACATTACCCTTGCCGCGGCAGCACTTTTTTTCTTTTCCAGCATGGCACCAACTGCTGTAACCGCTGAAACCTTTACCTATTCGGGGGGGTGTTTTTGGTGCACTGAAGCCGACACAGAAAAGCTTGGTGGCGTAAACGAAGTTATTAGTGGCTTCACGGGCGGTACAACGGCGAACCCTCGATACGAACCCGGTAGATGGGGTGATCACCGGGAAGCAGCACAAGTTGTCTACGACCCTGAGATCATTTCATATGAAAAATTAGTGAGGCATGTTTATGCAACAATTGATTATGAAGATGGTGAAGGCCAGTTTTGTGACCGTGGCCGCTCCTACAGCCCTGCAATTTATTATAAGACAGACGCTGAACGCCTGATAGCGGAGCGTCTGGCGCCTAAAAACTCTGTTGTGCCAATTGAACTTGAGAGCGTCTTCTACCCTGTCCGAGAAGAGCATCAAGATTTCTATAAAAAGCGGTCATTCAAATATAAATATTATCGCTTTAGCTGTGGGCGAGATAGCCGTCTTGACACCCTTAAGGGTAATTAGGGGGCTTGATCAATTGGAAATTAAGCGGCTGATGCCGGGTTGGGTGTGTCGCGGTGCGCCAACAAAACGACTATGCATCGCTCTTGGAATGTTTCTGGCACATTACCCAGCCCATTGACTATCATGTGAAATTCATCGAATGAAGGGAGAACTATCCATGGCACTAAAAGCTGAAAAATTAAATCAGGATGCTATAGAAAAAGCAATAGGGGACGCTTGACGGCTGGCGAACAAGTGACGATCACATAGGGCTTGAAAAAACGTTTCAATTTAGCGATTTCAATGCGGCTTTTGGGTTTGTTGCACGGGTTGCTTTGGCGGCTGATAAGATGGATCATCATCCCGAATGGTCGAATGTTTATAACAAGGTGCAGATGCGATGGACAACGCATTCCAAAGGCGGCATCAGTAATCTTGATGTTATTCTGGCTGAAAAATGCGACAATTTTGCCAAAAGCACAGCATTAAAATAATACGAGCAATCAACAGTATCTTAGAAACAACCCTTACCTCTGCAATTCCGATATCTTAGAGGTTTGCGTTGTCCAATAATAACATCACGCCCAAAATCTGTAGAATTCTTACCTATGAGAACACAACCGTTATAGTGTCGATTGGCAAAACTGGTTTTTGCGAGTTATAAAATATTATTTTCGGCGGGTTTATGATGCTCCTTGACGCCAGTTCCTGTGGGTTCAAATAGCATGGTTTGAGTAATTGAGTATTTCTAGCTCATCGTAACCACCGCGGAGTCGATGTGAAATAGCCGATAGGCACGCTTGTCTCGGCTAAGTTGGTTGCAATCCGTCCCCAGCACTAGCGAAAATGGATATACTGGTTCCCTCAGCTATGTCTGGCTTGCGGGTTTCTGTTAATTCCTTGTCAGCGCCAAATGCTCGCATGGCTTCGATGTTCTCGAACTTGATAATAGTGTGCAGTTTTGTGGGATACATTTAACGGTCTATAATCAGTTTTTTATTCACTTCACTCTCACTAATTAGATCCATAAAGAATAGGTTCATACGAACAGATCTCTCACCTCTACGGAGTTCTGTTGAAATTTTAACGATGTCACCATCAAATTCTTCAAATAGATTTTTGAGCCTCTCTCTTTCTTCAGATGTCCACTTTGTTCTTCTGTTTTTCTTTGGTTTCATTTTTTACTAACTCAACCCTTTCTCATCCGATTAAGTAATTGTAGGCAGATGAATCTCAATGATAAACTCAAATCTAACATCCTAAGAGACTTTGACAAACGTCTTCAAACAGAGGTGGCGATGGACCTTTATTCATTCATTGCCAATGTAAAGTTAGATGACGGTGACAGTTTTCACGATGTTGTGGATGTCATTTTTAAAAGAGACGATGCAGGTCCTGCAAACTAAACGACATAAACTTATATTGGATGAAAAACTTTAGCCCGCGTTGTCCGCATCATTTAAGCGTTTTAGCAGACGGCCAAGATGAGTAACTTCCCACTCATTCAAACACCAATAAGCTTGTCTTGATTAATCTTTGACGGATTATAGCTAATTCCAGTTTTTTGTTCGATGGCGACCCACCCCTGCTCCTCTAGTTTTTTCACGGAGCGCCTCACTGTCTCTTTATCGATGCCGGTTATATCTGCAATAGCGGCAAATGAAAGTTTTTGGGGCCAATCACTCGCTAGGGACTCATCACTCACCTCCCAAGCCGAACGAATTTCACTGTAAGTTTTGTTGTCCACATTTGATTGAACCAACGTAAGATTGTGATATGCCACAACTTGGAGAATAAGAGCAGAAGTGGATTGCCTGCAAACTCACATATCAACTTGCTCCGAGTTATTTCAAACTCTAGAAAGCGCGACCAAACGGCGCCAAACACTCTCTTAAGACTTTCCTCGCTCACAATAATTACCCCCGATTGGATATCTGATCCGACCACTTTTACATCAGCAAAACAAGAAAAAGCATAGATTCAGGGTATGATTGATAGTGGTTCCGGTTCTCTATTTAGCCAACATTTCACTTAATCGCCTGACTATTCGCAGGCCAACTTTCTCGGATGATCGCCATTGAGACTATAATCTTTTTCAAGTGCAAATTTTGACAAGATAAACACTAGAACCGGTTTCGTACATAGTAAATTAAAATGTTCAATGCCGTTTGCATGAGACGTTTTGCAAACTTCAAAAGCCATCCCGGTATCTTTTTTGAAAACAACCACACCTTTATCAAATCGATTTTTTACACGGTCAGTTTTATATGCTTCAGGCTGACCTGAGTCATTTCGTTGCACCTGGTCAAAAGCAGTTAAATCATTCATCATTTATTTCAACCCTCCTGTTTTTTGACCATGCCTCGTCATTTGAGCCTTTGAGCAATGGCCTCTCTTTGCCATACGAGACTTTTTTAATTCTTAAGCCGTCTATGCCTTTGGCAAGCATGTAATCAGCAACGGCAGATGCCCTCAGATGTCCAAGGCCCAGATTATATTCTCGCGTTCCTCTCTCATCAGCGTGCCCACTAATAACAACACGAGCAGACGGATTTTTCGCAAATTTAGCGACTGCGCTGTCCAAAACCATAGTCGTCCCAGCGCTTAACGCAGCACTGTCAAAATCAAAATATGTCAGCACGAGGAGCGGAGACGGATTGTGTTCAGCGGGTTTTGACGCACTCGATGCGTCTGATTGGCTGGTTTGCGATACGCGCCCAATAACTGATGAGGTTTCACCGTTCAATCCGGGGTTGGAGCATCCACCCAAGCCTACAGTAAAGAGCACAGACACACTGAACAGGTGTTTTTTGACGCCAGGGAAATTCATATCTAAACTACTTAATTTACTAGAAATGACTATTTTACTTGGACATCACACTGACAGGACGTTGGGAGATGGCAACTCGGTAACTGCTCATATTGAGCGCTTATGCCTAGCATAAGCATATTAAAGTGTTGAATTTGTCTTTTTTGTGCTTACACCCTCATTGTAGGGGGAAGCATGGTGTTTTCAAAAAAATACTGTCCGGTATGGGTTTATGATTGTGTTGTTGCACAATCAGTCATCGACTTCATTTTATATGGGGTGGATTTGGCTCAACCCTGCAGAAAATTTGCTGGCGGCTTGACTGAAATATTTGAGGAGGTTTCACTCGAAGAGTTAGTTAGAGCGTCTGAGTTAGTTGTTAAGTTCCTGATTGAAGAAAAAATTAATGAAGACTCAACTGATCTGCTGTCTAACTTCTCGTACTATCGATTTCATTACGCTAGCAAAAAAACGCGTCGGAAATTTGGCGGTATTTTTGGTGCGAAATTATCGGATGGCGTTCGAGAGTATAGCGGCAATGAAACACTTAAAAGCTTGAAAGCGTATTACTATGAAAGTCGCTCAGAGGTTGCAATAGTAGGTAGCCCAGGTTGGAGTCTGGCAACGCAAACCGAGCTTCCCGATATGCAGGAAATTGCGAGAAATTCAAGTTTTCAGACCAATCCAATGATTTACTTTGAAAGATAGTCAGTTCGTTTATTATCGCGCCAACTCGTTCGTGAATTTGTCAACAACAGCAATTTTAAGTTTTTGACCGTTTATTGAAACAACACCCACCAATAAACTGTGATAACAAATTGCGCTGGTGTGACAAAGCTAGTCTTGGTGATTTTAAAAATTGAT
>CAJJBY010000004.1 GCA_905182545.1 uncultured Candidatus Puniceispirillum sp. | reverse complement strand
AACTGTATTATTGCTTCTTTTGCTTGATAAAACTGTTTACCGATACCACCGGCAGCATAAAGCCAGTCCAGTTACCCTACTTATTGTATCTATTGGTTTGATGTTTTTCATTGGCGGGCTTGTTCGTTTCGTTATTGGTCCAGGGGATCAGATATTTTTTGATGGAGTGCGTTTCGTTATATCGGCAAGAGATTTTAAAAGAGATACTGGACTTAGTGAAGGGCTGGCGTTGAAAACCACTCAAGTAATAACGATTTTCTTTGCATTTTTTGTTGTTTTAATTACGCGATGGTTTTTTAAAAAAACCCGAACAGGAAAGTCAATGAGAGCATTTTCTGACAATGAAAATTTAGCTTTGCTTTCAGGCATAAATCCTATTCGAGTAGTAATAATTACTTGGATTATTGTGGGAACGCTTGCGACAATAGCGGGAACGCTCTACGGATTAGATAAGAGTTTCAAACCCTTTTCTTACATGCAGCTACTATTGCCGATTTTTGCTTCGGCTATTGTTGGTGGCGTAGGCAACCCTCTCGGTGCAATTGCCGGTGGTTATACCATTGCGTTTTCAGAAATGGTTGTGACATTCGCTTATAAAAAAGTTGTTACATACCTCGGTTTGTTTGAGCCAGAGTCCTTGGTTCAGTTTCTCAGCACGGATTATAAAATTGCGGTGTCATTTTCTCTTTTAGTTGTAGTGTTAATTGTCAAACCGACCGGCATTTTCAATGGTAAAACACTATGATTAAAAGATATATGACGGAGCGATACCGCGTTCCATTTTTGTATACTGGGATGTTGTTGCTATTACTCTTGGTAGGCTTTGGGCAAGGGTGGTCCGTTTCTCTATCAATCCTAAACCTTTGCCTCATTAGTGCCATAATGGCGATTGGTGTAAATATTCAATGGGGATATGCCGGTCTCTTTAATGTGGGTGTAATGGGGTTTGCTGCACTTGGTGGCTTGGCGTCAGTCATTGTTTCTATGCCTGCTGTAAATGAGGCAAGGGTCGCTGGTGGTAGTGGTGTTTTGATAGGTCTTTTGATTTTGGTCGTCACAGTATTCGTATCTGTTCTAGGCTGGAAGAAATTAAAAAAACACAAAGTTGCTGCGTACTGGTTTGTTTTTACCACCGGGTTAGTAGGATATTGTTTCGGAAGAATTTTTTTTGTTCCTGCCGTTAATGCCATAGAAGCGGTTAACCCCCTCAGTATCAGGTTATCTTGGTGGCTTTGGTTTGCCTATACTTTTTGCTTGGCCAGCAGGAGGGCTTTTAGCAGCAGGTGCATCATATGTAATTGGTAAGGTCGCTTTGGGGCTGCGATCTGATTATTTGGCGATTGCAACCCTTGGTATTTCTGAAATCATCCTATACTTCCTGAAGAATGAAGAGTGGTTGACGCGAGGAGTAAAGAATGTAAACGCATAGATCGACCAGTTCCTTATGAAGTTAATTTGCAAGAAACTTTGTGGTTTCAAGAGATGGCCTCAGATTGGGGCGTGGCAGTCACAGAAGCTTCTTCTTTATTTGTTAAGGTATGTTATGCGGGTCTCTTTATCTTTGTTGTAGTGATTTTGATGTATCTTTCTGAACTGGCATTGAAATCCCCTTGGGGCCGCATGATGCGCGCAATAAGGGATAATGAAACAGCAGCGGCTGCGATGGGGAAAGATGTCGTTAAGCGGCACTTAATTGTTTTTGTTGTTGGGTCGGCCGTAATAGGCATGGCCGGTGCGATGCTGACAACCCTTGATGGGCAGTTTACGCCCTTAGGATATCAACCTCTGAGATTCACTTTTCTAATTTGGGTAATGGTAATAATCGGCGGTTCTGGGAATAATTGGGGGGCTGTTTTAGGAGGATTTTTTATCTGGTTTTTTTGGATTGAAGCCGAACCAATAGGGTTATGGCTGATCGAAGTGTTAACCTCATTTATGGATGAGGGGCATTGGCTGAGAACTAGCTTAATAGAAAATGCGGCTCATATGCGTCTCGCGACTGTCGGCATTATTTTACTCCTGGCTTTGCGGTATTTTCCAAGAGGCCTTTTGCCTGAACAAAAAGCTTCTAGTTAAACTAGAAACCACCAACTTTTGAGAACCCTATGGCGTGGGTTTCGGCCTCAAACTAAAATCAAAATGGATGAAAAAATTAACGTGTCATTGACCAGAGCAGAGAGGCCAGCCACAGCCATGAAAGGCAGATCGCCATAAAAACGTTTATGATCCTTTGAGTTTTTTCGGGTAGCTCCAATTGATTGATTTTGACGCCTAAATAAAGCCAAAGGAAATGGATCAGTATCCAAATCACATTTGCTATTAAAAGTTTAATCGCTGTTTCAATAAAAAAGTCGTTTGGATAAAAGGCAAAGCCACTGAAAAGTGTTATGTGAACCGCATAGGCTTTCGGATTGATAAGTTGAATGGTTGTGCCAGTTACCAAACCGGGTTTGGGCATCGGGATAAATGCAATCTTGGCGCCTGAAAAAGCAATCCTGAAAGCGAGATAGCCCAAATAAGCTGCCGATACAACAAGCAGAATCATACGAATGAAAGGGTTTGCTAAAATCATAGTGGCAAGCCCAGAAATCACAGCAATGCAAACAAGATTGTTGCCTATAAATAAACCAGATAAATAGCTGATGCCCTGCCGCCATCCAAAAGCTGCGCCAACGCCAGCCAGAGACAAGACACCTGGACCCGGCGTAATAAGCAATAGAAAAACTGCCAGAGCAAAAGCAATCATCTAAAAAACCAACTAATACCTGTTAAAAAACCTAGATCGTGAGAAAACAGTCACTTGTATATCAATCCAGAAAATGTGTTCAAGAAATATGCAGCGTTCTAAAACAGTCCAGAGACATAATGATAAACGGTGTAGATAATGACGCAAATCACCACCAATATGATGAAGAGTGTTTGTAGGAAGTCATGCACCAGCGCTTTGACTAGTTGTTTCGTTTTGACTGAACCAAGAGCGAGATAACAAATGACTAATGACACTGGAAAAGAAAACCAAAAGACAGTTGAGACAATCCAAAACTTGATGAACCCCATATCCTTGAATGGGTTTTCATCTTCCTCATTTGTAATTTGACTGTCACTATTCATTAGGGTGTCTCTAATTGCGCTTATAGATTAAGAAGAGAATGTCAGTTTCCAGTAAGTGTGGTGGTCAGTGTCCATAATGTCAAAATCGAACCATCAAAAATATTTGAGAAAGTTAAATGATGAATATGAACTCATCCGCCCAATAGACAATCCAATAACCAAATGTGATGTTCTTCGCTTCAAACGATACGAATATACAACTCTTTCAATTGAGAAAATTGGCGACCTTATAAAAGACAATCTCAACTTTTCTCTGATTACTAGTGACATTAAGAGGAAATACCCAAGTGGACATCCACGATGGGAAAGGGAGTTGTTTGGATATTGCGTTCCTGCTTCCTTTGCACTTCTGTTCTTTATGGATACGGACAGACTTCATCCCTTTACCGGTTCAGACCCTGATGGGGAGAACCATTGGTGGTTGGAGGACGTGGATACAAATCAAAGGTTTGATCTTACAAGTGCCCAATATTCGAAGAAGGAACTTGAGTTTGTTTACGGCACGGGAAGACCAAAGAAATTGTATTCGCTTCAAGGCAGACCACAATCAAGGTTTATGGACTTGATGGAACTGGTTCAGTCCAACACAAAGAGATCCATTATTTTTGAGTGATTGGGGTATGTTTTTCTACGGGAAACATGGTGTGGTTATAGATTAGGGAAAGAATGTCAGTTTTTGGGGGTTATTTTTTCGTACCCTTGGAAGTTCTACCATATTGATAGGTGTCTTCAAACCTTGTTTTAACATCTATGAGACACTTCTCACAAAGAAATATCCAATCCTTCAGCTCTTGGTATTGGCACTGATATAGGACTTCCTTTGCGTCTTCACAGATATAACATTCCTTGGTTCTCACTCTCACGGAAATGGACCTTTTGTTAGTGTGGGTGTTGTTATTATATCTGTTTTGGACTACCCCAAATCATTGCCAATCATCTCTATAGTAAAACGGTACGAACCTGTTATTGGTAATAAGCCGCAGACACAGGAAACGGGGTTGCAACCTAAAATGAATGAATTGAGAGTCCTGTTGTCTAAACTGGGTCAGTCAGATCAAATTAAGAGTTACCTTAATAAGATAAATGACTCACTGGTTTTGATTAAGAGATGTGTTGTCATCATAGTTTTCTTGGCAGCTTTGACGGTTTTCCTGACAGAATACCTCTGAGTCCCCTCTGTCTTTACTTTGATAGGAACCGACACCAGAACATTCAAAGCGTAATGGCCGGTGATTGGTCGAGGTCTATGAGTTTTTTCTGATGTAAAGAAGGTTAACCAGCGGTGCGACAAACCAAAGTATGGCAGAACTCCAAAGCATCAGGCTTTTTGGCAATCCATGTCCGATAAAGAAGCCGACGCATAACATCAAAAGTAGGATATTCAGTCCTATGGCGATGGTCTTTAAACGCATGTTTATCTCCAATGATTGGGGTTTTCGCAGGCAGAATTGGTAGCATAGATCTACCGCAAGCGACCCACTAGATACAGTGGATCAGGTATAAATACATAAAATCTGATTGCTTTGGGCGGTTTATAGTCTGGTATTGGCTTTAGACATTATGTGATGTGGATTAGATCTTGGATATATTCCATAGTGATATGAATTTTTCGCATCTTATTCCTTTCGGGTGTTCAATAACGCGTCAATAAGCAAAAATACATTAAGGCAATGCAATGGAATCCAAACCAATTGTTGGCATCATCACGAATGAGACGGTCGGTTTTAACGGCAGACAACGGTCACATTCGGCCGGAAAGCGTTATGTCAATGCGGTGATGAATTTTGCCGATGTTGTGCCAATCCTGATTCCGGCCTGCATCAGAAAAAGCGATCTTGGCACCTTCTTGATGTGCTTGATGGTGTTGTTCTGACCGGTGGCAGGGCGAATATAGAGCCACATCATTATGGCGGCCAGGCCTTTCCCGATGATGAAGTGATTGATCCTGATCGAGACAAAACTGTTCTAGATATCATTCCTGACTGCGTTCAACGCCATATGCCGATTTTTGGCATTTGTCGTGGTATTCAGGAAATCAATGTTGCCTATGGCGGCACAATTTTCTATCGGGTTCATCAGCAAGGATGATAAACAAGATCATCGCATGCCACAAAATGACGATGCGTCATTGGAAGAAATCTTCAAGCCAAGGCATCAGATTATGTTCACCGAAAATAGTCTTTTCAACGAGTTTCTGGGGCAAGATACTTTTTGGGTGAACAGCCTTCATGGGCAGGGCATTGATCAATTAGGTGCGGGCCTAACCGCCGTGGCCCATTCACCTGATGGCCTTATCGAGGCGATCAGCATAAATGATTATAAATCCTTTGCTGTTGCCATCCAGTGGCATGCTGAATTTCATCCCGAAAGAGATGAAAATCTTCTCAATAAATTGCTGTTTCAGAAATTTGGCGAAGCTTGCCGGCAATTTCTCGCGGTCAAATTATAGCCTGATCAGCATCATTTTGGGCATTGCTCTATTGCTGGTAAGCTAATTAGCGGTTGATTGCAAAGGCCAGTTTTAGCAATGATGATTATTTTGCTCAAAACTAGGTTGCATCAAGACCCTGAATGAAAGATGGTGGGGTTTCAGCAAAACCGGCATCTGATGCTGGAAAACGGCCCTTTAAGTGAAGGCATAAACAGATGACAGATCAGGACAAACAGATTCGCTGCGATTGAAGGCCAGTTGCGCCGTGACGCAGATAGCGATCGCTTTGCATCATTTGCGCACGCTGATCCATCAGGATGGTCGTGATGATTTATGTTTTCATTTTGAAGATTTGACCGTCGATTGTACGCGCCAGCCCCTGACACAAGATATCTTGCAACGGCTTTTGACGCTTGCCGAGACAAAATCACTAGCTGATTTTATCAAGGCAATGTTTGCTGGCAAAGCAATCAATCTAAGCGAGGATCGGCCGGTTTCACATTGCCGTCTTCGCACGCCAGATTACCGGCAAAGCCAAACCTATCAGAAACTGACCAATTTTGCCGCGGATGTCCGCGCCAATCAGAATATCAAATCAATCGTCAATCTTGGCATTGGCGGGTCTGATCTTGGTCCGGCAATGGTGACAGCAGGTCTTGCCGGATTCCATGATGGGCCAGCGGTGCATTATGTTGGCAATGTTGACCCGCATGCGCTGTATGACATTTTGGCGCAATGTAATCCGCGTTCGACGCTTTTCATCATCACCTCAAAAACATTCACCACAAGCGAAACACTTGTAAATGTGGGTTTGGCAAAGGGCTGGCTACAGCAAAATGGGGTTGCGCCTGATGCGGCGATGGTGGCGGTAACGGCCTATCAAAAGCGGGCTGTTGATTGGGGCATTGATCCGGCGCGTATTTTCGATTTTGACGAAGCTGTTGGCGGGCGCTATTCGCTGTGGTCGGCGGTTGGCCTATCGGTGATGATTGCCATTGGCAGCACGGCGTTTAATCAGCTTTTAAAGGGTGCGCATGCGATGGATAACCATTTTGAAACAGCACCCTTTGCCAGCAATATTCCGGTGATTATGGGGTTGCTTCGTGTCTGGCATCGAAGCTATCTTGGCCAGATGGCCTATGGGATCATGCCCTATGATCAGCGTCTGGCTAGATTGCCAGCCTGGGCGCAGCAGCTGGAAATGGAAAGCAATGGAAAATCGGTAACGCGGCATGGCAAGCCGCTTGACCGGCCAGCTGGCCCGCTAATTTGGGGTGAGGTGGGCGTGAACAGTCAGCATAGTTTTTTCCAATGGCTTCACCACTCAGTTGATATTGTTCCGATTGATATTCTGATTGCGCGCAAACCGGTCAATCTTTTGGATGATGCAGCTTGGCAGGCAAGCCACAAAACGCTGGCAATCAATGCGGTGGCGCAGGCTGAAGCATTAGCTGTTGGCGTTGAACAAGCCGCTGCGCCGCATCGCCATTTTCCGGGAAACCGGCCATCTTTGATGGTTAGCTGGGAGGCGACAACGCCGTATGCACTTGGCAGACTATTGGCGCTTTACGAACATATCACCATCGTTTCGGGCTTTGTTTGGGATGTGAACAGCTTTGATCAATGGGGTGTCGAGCTTGGCAAGAAAATGGCACATGATCTTGCTAGCAAAAGCGATCTTGATGGCTTCAGTCCGGCTGCCAAGGCATTTCTGAACCGCTTGGGCGACTAGCTGATGTGATGTGGCATTTGCCAGAATTGAGCGTTTGCCAAAATTGGGCACTTATCAGATGCGATGGCGGATGGTCAATAATGCGGCGGCGGCACGTCATCATTTGGCAACAGGATGCCACTATCGGGCTGCACATTTTCAAGCCGCGATTTCAACTTTTCAATTTCGAGCATTAATTGCGCAACCTCTCTCTGCTGCGCATAGACCTCATGACTCATCTGCGCTAATTCATGCTGCATAATCGCCATTTTTTCTTCAAGATAATTGATCTTCTGTTCCATGATTGCCTTTTAGCATTCGCTGGCTGGTTCGGCAAAGGCCGAAATGATCTGACGTGTAAAATATGACCGTTAAAAATGACTGACGCTATCGCACTGAAGTGATTTGATCTGTTGGCTTATCTCATTACACTCATGGCTGGCGGAACGAATTGCCTCGCCATGGCAAACCTTTTAACAATGAGGAGTGGTATGTGAACAAAAAAGCCCTGAAAATCGGCCTTGCTTGTTTTGCCGGTTTTTTGATCTTGGTGTTTGTTTTTGGTTCGCGTGAGCCGGTTCGGCTTGGCACTGGCCATGACAAAATTATGATTGGTGATGATATTGATGCCTATCTTGCGATGCGCGAAGGGCAGTTTGATGACATTATTGACGGGGTTGAAAAACAGGTCATCTGGGCTGGTGAGGCCAATGTAAAAACGCCTCTATCGATTATCTACCTTCATGGCTTTACCGCCAGTTCAAAAGAAATCCGGCCAGTGCCGGATCGGGTGGCCGCCGCTTTGGGCGCCAATCTCTATTTTACCCGCTTTACCGGTCATGGCCGCCAGCCTGCGGCAATGACAGATGCCAATGTCGGGCGCTGGATGGATGATGTTGGCGAAGCTATTAAAATTGGAAAGCAGATTGGCGAGACGGTCATTATCATGGCCACATCAACTGGCGGGACTTTGGCGGCTGCGGCCGCGCTTGATAAGGCAGCTATGGAAAATATTGGCGGGATCATTTTCATTTCCTCAAATTTTGCCATTAACAGCCGCGCTGCCGATTTGCTGACCTGGCCATTTGCACGGCAATGGGTGCCGCTGGTGATTGGCACAGAGCAACAGGGCAATCCGCGAAATGATCGTCATGCCCGCTATTGGATGATGACCTATCCAACAACGGCATTAATGCCGATGGCCGCCATTGTTGCAGCGGTTGATCGGGAGTCATATGACGATGTTAATATACCAGCCTTGTTTTATTACAGTCGCCAAGATCAGGTTGTTGTGCCTGAAAAAACAGCCGCATTTGCCAGATCATGGGGTGGGGTATCGAAAACTATCATTGCCAACCTGACCGCGGATGATGATAAATTTTCACATATTATCGCTGGGGATATTGTGTCGCCAAACCAAACAGAAAGCGCGGTTGATCATATGCTTGCTTGGATCACTGAGCTGCAAAACCGCTAAAAGATTGGGTTATTGGTTGCGCTTTTTTCTGGCGGATCAGGCTTTGGCAAGGTGGGTGATCAGACCGGTGGTTAGGTGGGCGGCATGGCCGCGTCAAAGGCAATGGCCAATTTGTCGGTAATCTCGCCAATATGGGAATCTTCCAGAATAAAGGGTGGTGCCAGAAGCAAATGATCGCCATGTTTGCCATCAATCGTGCCACCCATCGGATAGCATAATAATCCGGCCTCAAATGCCGCAGCCTTGATTTTGCGATGCAGGCCAAATGCCGGATCAAAGGGGGTTTTCTGGGTTCGGTCGGCAACAAATTCCATACCGATAAAAAGCCCCCGCCCGCGAATATCACCGATAAAAGGATGCTGGCCAAAGGTTGATTGCAATGACTGTAAAAGCTTGTCTCCCCATCATGGTGGCGCGGCTTGGCAGGCCAGTTTCGATGATTTTGCTGAGAACAGCATGGGCGGCAGCACAGGCAACAGGATGGGCAAGATAGGTATGTCCATGCTGAAAAAAGCCGCTTCCGGTGGCAATCGCTTCATAGATATCCTTGCTGCATAACATGGCGCCAACTGGCTGATATCCAGCACCAAGCCCTTTGGCGATGGCGATAATATCAGGGCGGACTTGATCATGGTCACAGGCAAATAAAGACCCGGTTCGACCCATGCCGCACATCACCTCATCAAGAATCAGCAGCACGCCATAGTGATCGCAGATTTCGCGAATGCGGGTGAAATATCCCGCTTCCGCAGCAACCGCGCCAAGCGTTGCGCCAACCACTGGCTCGGCTAGAAAGGCCATGACCTTATCAGCACCAAGCCGCAGGATTTCTGTCTCCAGCGCATTGGCCATGCGTTGCCCATAGGCGTGATCACTTTCATCATCAGCTTTTCCACGATAGCGATAACAAGGTTCAATATGGCTGGCAGTGAATAAAAGCGGGGCAAATTGTTCGCGTCGCCATGCATTGCCACCAGCGGCAAGCGCCCCAAGCGTATTACCGTGATAGCTTTGCTTGCGGGCGATGATATGGGTTCGTTGCGGCGAACCGGTTTCAACAAAATATTGCCGCGCCAGTTTCAGCGATGCTTCAATGGCTTCTGATCCACCCGACACAAAATAGACGCGGTCAATGCCAGATGGTGCATTGGCAATTAAAAGATCGGCTAATGCTTCGGCAGGTGGCGAGGTGAAAAAGCTGGTATGGGCAAAAGATAATTTATCAATCTGGTCTTTCATCGCAGCTGCGATATCAGCGTCACCATGACCAAGACAGGAAACCGCCGCACCGCCTGAACCGTCAAAATATTGTTTTCCCGTCGAGTCGGTAATATAGCATCCAGCGCCGGCAATGGCGACGGGTGGGGTAATCTTGCTATGGCGCGGGAAATTATGTGTCATCTGGATGGATCACCAATCATGGCTAAATATGGCCACCTTAACGAATATGCTAGAAAGGCATATTTAATCGTTACTGGCGAACCGGGTAAGATCAATCAAAAATTATCGACAGCTCCAAATTCTCATAAGCATTTTGCCATTGAGTGATGAATTATTGTAAAAACAGCAGCATATGAAATACATCATTTCTATTTTTTTACTAACATCCTGTTTTCTGATGCTTGATTTTATGGCTCAACATGGCAAGCATAAGGGACGGCATATTAAATTAAGCCTGCTAACAATTTGGCGCTAAAATCGTTGGCGTCGCAAATATGGTCTTGTTAAGAAGTGATTGGACCATCGGTCTGGTTAATCATTGACACCACAAATAAAAGGCAAAGATATGCTGCAACCTCACGGCCACGCACAAAGCGAAGATACTGCCTATCGATCACTGGTTGGGTCGCCAGTCATTGATTTTGCGGCGCGCTCAACGATGGGTGAGGTGCGTTTGTCGGCATTTGCCGGACGTTGGGTTTTGCTATTTTGTCATCCAGCAGATTTCACCCCGGTTTGTACTTCTGAATTTGTCGCTTGGCGCAAGAACAGGATAAATTTGCCGAAATGGATGTCCAGCTTTTGGGGTTATCGGTTGACAGTGTTTATAGCCACATGGGTTGGATTGAATGGATCGAGACGAAATTCAACTTGTCGGTCAATTTTCCGGTGATCGAAGACGTGTCGATGGATATTGCGCGCGCCTATGGCATGATTGACGCCTACAGCGACACAACATCAACGGTTCGCGCCTGCCTGTTTATTGATCCGGCGCAAAAAGTGCAGGCGTTAATTCATTATCCAATGCATATTGGCCGCTCGATTGATGAATTGCTTCGCGTTCAGCGGGCCTTAATCGATACTTATCAGACAAATAAAGTTGCACCGGCCAATTGGTGTCTGGGAGATGATTTCATGCAATCGGCTGCGGATTCGATGTCGGGTGGCACCAAGGGCTGGCTAAAGCGGGTGATGCGCCCTATCGATAAATCATAACGGGTGCGGGGCTTGCATACATAGAAAATAAACTACATAATAAAGCCATCGTAGCTTGACCATTCGGGTCAGTGCTTTTACCCATATCGAAATATGATCAGGCAATTGCAGTGGCAAGCCCATATCTCGACAAGTAAAATGAGTGATTAATGAGCGCGCATGTAAAGAGTAAATCTAGTTTCGATCTTTTGATGAATCGCGCCTCGGACGTCTTTCAGGCTTTGTCACATCCATTACGCCTGTCAATTTGTTTTGAACTTAGCACGGGCGAACAATCGGTGAGCCAGCTATGCAATTCACTTCATCAGCCACAACATAGCATTTCGCAGCATCTGGCCTTGCTGCGCAAACAGAGTGTTGTAAATGCGCGCAAGCAATCGCGGCAGGTTTTCTATCAGATTAGTGACCCCCAGGTACAAAAAGTGTTGAATTGTATCAAGAGCGAGATCATGGCTGCTGAACCGAATGGCACTACCGCCCCATCGCTTGCGGCGGGTGACGTGCCGCAGGTTGCTGTGGCTAGTGAAGCTGGGCGGTTTTCAACAGTTTTTAAGCCGTCATTGGATCATTGGCAGCGGCATGACAAGGGCTAGATTGACTGGCGGTGTTTGGCGGTTTTGCGCCATACAGATTTGCCTGACCCGCTGTGCCGCGCTATTTTCATCTTTATTTTTTCTGTTGGCGATATCTATTGGTAGTGCCGGGTCGGTAAAGGCAGCCGATAGCCGTGGCCACCTTGTTATGATTACGTCAAGCCATTGTCCATGGTGCGAAGCTTTTGAAGACGATGTTGGCAAGGGCTATAATCTCACTGAGGAAGCGCTGATCTATCCGCTTCGTCGACATGATTTTTACAAGGCAATGCCGGATGATTTGGCGCATTTGACGCCAGCAACGATGACACCAACCTTTATCGTTGTGCGTGATGGGGCGGAAGTTGGCCGGATTATTGGCTATCCAGGAGCTGAATTATTTTGGTGGCGGATTTCCGAATTTACTGGGCAATGATAATTTCGTAAGAAACTGAAAAAATATGTGAAATCTGGATGAGGAAAACGTGCACTCGCTATTGCCGCCGCCTCTTATCAACCAACGCTATTCTAAAAAAAATAGGTTTGGAGGCCTAAACCGGTTTTACAAATGCTTTTTTTTATGTTCGTATGATCTATTAGTTATAAGTTCGTATGTATTACTTGTGAAGAATGTCTGAGAAGCGGGGAAAAGATGAAAACTATTTTTTATTCCATTGTGGCTTTGGCTACGCTTGGCATCACAACAGCTAACTCAGCCTCAATGATAGTCCGAGATCCAGGGCTTGTTGCGTACGAAATTGTTGATGGCAACTCGATACCAAAATCGTTAACAGGTGTCGCGGGCGATCCCGCCAAAGGGAAAAAGATTGCAATAGGCCGCAAGGCAGGCAATTGCTTAGCTTGCCACGCCATGCCAATCTCTGAGCAGCCATTTCATGGCGAAACTGCTCCATCGCTTTATGGTGTTGGAAATCGCCTCAGCGTAGGTGAATTGAGGATGCAGCTGGTAAACTCTAAGGTAACAAATGAGGATACAATGATGCCATCATATTACCGTACTTTTGGGTTTGAGCGACCACTGAAGAAATTTGTGGGTAAGACCATTATTTCTGCACAAGACGTCGAGGATGTTGTTGCATACCTCCAAACTTTAAAAACTGATCAATAGTCCGGAGCATTCACCAAAATGAAACAGACAACACAATTCTCATCAATTTCGCGCAGGCATGCACTGGCTATGCTTAGTGCCGCCGGCGCGGTTGTCCTTGCTGGCGTTCCCGCTTATGCGGATGGTGCAGCTGTCGCTGCCAAAATCAAAGGCCTGACCGGTGGTAGATCCGTTGGCGAAGGCGATATCGAACTTGATCTGCCGGAAATTGCGGAAAATGGAAATGCGGTCAAGGTTGCGTTCTCAATCAACAGCCCAATGACAGTCGATAATTATGTCAAAGCGGTTCATGTGATGGCCGATGGCAACCCAACTCCTGACGTTGCTTCATTCAACTTTACGCCAGCAATGGGCGCTTGCAGTGCATCGACACGGATGCGTTTGGCAAAAACCCAGAACATCATCGTTCTTGCTGAAATGAACGATGGCAGCTTCAAGCAGGCACAAGCCACTGTCAAAGTCACCATTGGTGGCTGTGGCGGCTGATCAGATAGCGAACGGAGAACAAAATAATGGCAAAAATTAAACCTCGCGTAAAAGTTCCAAAGAAAGCCGCTGCCGGTGAAATTGTTGAAATCAAGGCATTGATATCGCATCCCATGCATACTGGCCGTGGCAAGAACAAAAAAACTGGAAAAAAAATTCCGCGCAAGATCATCAACAAATTTGTTGCAAGCTTTGACGGCCAAGATGTATTTACCGCTAATTTCGAGCCTGCTGTATCTGCCAATCCTTACATTGCCTTTCCATTCAAGGCCAGCAAGTCAGGGGCATTCACCTTTAAATGGGTCGAAGATGGCGGCGCAGAATTTACTGCCAGTAAAAAGATGACTGTAGCCTAATCTTCGGATTTGGGTCGCGAGTTAATATGGAGGATTTTATAATGCGACTAGCAGTAACGATAACAATGGCGCTCAGCTTGATAGCTGGAGCCGCTTTTGCGAAAACCCCATATCATGACGGCACCGCTGAAGTGATAAAGCCAGTCGACAAGAATCATCCGCTTGATGAAGTCGTGTCTGGTTATAATTTTCGCAAGGCAATGATCCGTGATGTACAGGATGATGATTTTGAAAACCCTGGCATGCTGGTTGCCGACCATGGCGAAGAGCTTTGGGACACGGTTGATGGTAGTGCTGGCAAATCACTCTCTCAGGTTTTTGAAGGTTGCGCCGAAGTGCCGCTTGATGTGGTGGGGTCGGTTTATCCACGCTTTAATAATGCTGCCAGTAAAGTGATTTCACTTGAGCAGGTCATTAATATGTGTCGTGAAACTGCAATGGGCGCAAAGCCTTATAAGTGGGAGTCACGCGACATGCTTGGCATCACTGCCTATGTCCGGATGCAGTCACGCGGATCGCGTGTTAATGTGGCAGTTGATGGAAAAGCATCTGCAGCATTTGAGCGCGGCAAAGACCTTTATTATAAACGCGTTGGTCAGCTAGATATGTCATGTGCACATTGTCACGAAGATAATTACGGCAATTATATCCGTGCAGATATGCTGTCTCAGGGCAATATTAACGGCTTTCCGACTTACCGCCTGAAATGGAACGGTGTTGGGTCAACCCACCGCCGATTTAGAGGATGCATGAAAAATATTCGTGCGAAGCCTCTCCCATATGGCCACGAAGATTATGTAGCGCTTGAGCTCTATACAGCTTGGCGGGGCAATGGCCTGAAGGTGGAGACTCCAGCCTACCGAAACTAAAACGGGTAGTGCTTTTTAAAAGCGTCGAATAATTTTACCCCATACTGCATGGCAGTATGGGGTATTTTGTTTGAAATAATCAAAAGAGCCTATATGATACTCATTATATAGATTATTCTCTATATATACTAAGACACATTTTGATGATAAAGACGAGGGCGTTTCAGTGACAGTTAGTTTCGGTGCAGCATTACTGGCGGGACTGCTTAGCTTTCTGTCACCATGCGTTTTGCCGCTTGTACCAGGCTATATTGGTTTTCTAAGCGGACTGGGAAATCAGCCAAATGGCACTTCTGATCAGACAAAAAAAATGGCTGCGCGACTTCAGCTTGTTATGGCCTCGATCCTTTTTGTTGCTGGTTTTTTGACTGTCTTTGTCGCGCTTGGCGCATCATCCAGTATGGCCGGCAACTTTGTAGCTCGGCACATGGATTTTTTCCAAATGATTGGTGGTGGCATCATCACTATTCTTGGGCTGCACTTTCTTGGCGCTTTTAGCATTGGAGTTCTAAACCGCGATGTGCGGTTTATGCCATCGCCCAAACGTTTTGGCACGGTTGGCGCTTATGTTGTTGGCGTGGCCTTTGGTTTTGGCTGGACGCCATGCGTTGGACCAGTTTTGGCAACGATATTGATGCTCTCGGCAGGCTCTGGTGGTGAAAGTGATGGGGTGGGCCTATTGTTTGCATACGGCCTTGGAATTGGACTTCCTTTTATTCTAGTAGCTGTTTTTGCCGATTTGTTTATGGCGAAATTTCGGCTTTTCTCGGCGCAAATGCGCTATGTTAAGTGGATTCTTGGCGGGTTCTTGGTAGTTACTGGACTGGCTGTAATGACTGGGACATTGTCTCAAGTAGGTTTCTGGCTACTGCGCAATGTATCCTTTTTTCAAGGGGTGGGATGATGGCTGTGACAATACGTTTTCTGGTTTTATGTTTTTCTATCATTCTTGGATTTACCGGTTCAAGTTTGGCTGGTGATGCAAGGCCAACATTAGGTGATGATGGTCTCTATCATTATAACTGGTACCATCAGTCATTTTTCGAACTGGCCGACGATATTGATGAAGCTCTTGGAAATGGCAAAGTTTTGATGGTCAAATTCGACCAAAAGGGCTGCATTTATTGTGAAAAAGTTGCCACTGAAATATTAAGCGAACCAGCGATTAATAAATATGTGCGTGAAAACTTTTTGGTTGTTCAAATGGATATTTTTGGGTCTCGTGATGTAACAGATCTTGACGGCACTGTGTTACCTGAAAATGAGATGGCAGCTCGCTGGGGCGTTGTTTTCACCCCATCAATTTACTTTATAACCGAGAGAAAAGATGTCGGTAAGTTGACCGAGGCGGCTGCTGCGGTGATGCCTGGAGCTTTCATGAAAGGAACTTTCATGGGGATGCTCGAATGGGTCAAAACTGGCGCATATAAAACTGAAACTCGTTTTCAGAAATATTTCAACGACAATTACCAACGAATACGTGAAGAAATGAAGGCTGCCCGTCCTGCCACCTAATTTCACCAGAAAACTCATGTGTTTAGTGTCAAAATGTTGGAGTTAAATTAAGGAAGTGACGATGGATCAGAAAAAAACTAAAAACACGTTATCGCGCCGCCAAGTTCTTGGTGGGACTGCTGCAGCACTTGGGAGCGTTGCCGCAATTCCATATGCCTCTGCAGCGGAGTCAAACCCTGCAAATTTACCACCAAATGTGCCTGAATGGACGCCCTATCTTGGCGCTGGTGTTGACGTTAATCCCTATGGCATGCCGTCTGAACATGAATCGCATGTGATCCGTCGCAATGTTGAATGGCTGACCGCCAGCACCGAATCATCAATTAATTTTACGCCATTGCAGGATCTTGACGGGATTGTCACGCCAAATGGTCTGTGTTTCGAGCGTCATCATGGCGGTGTTCCCGAGGTTGTGCCTGCGGATTATCGCCTGATGATCAATGGACTTGTTGATCGGGAATTGATTTTCACCATCGATGATCTCAAACGTTTTCCGCAGGTAAACCGGTTCCATTTTCTGGAATGTGCAGCTAATGGCGGCATGGAATGGCGCGGCGCGCAGTTGAATGGATGCCAATATACTTTTGGTATGGTGCATAATGTCCAATATAGCGGTGTTCGCTTATCCGATATCTGCCGTGAAGTTGGGGTAAAGCCATCGGCCAAATGGGTTCTTGCCGAGGGTGGTGACTCGGCTGGCATGAACCGATCGGTTCCAATCGAAAAAATTCTGGATGACTGCATGATTGCCTATTCCATGAATGGTGAGGCCTTGCGGCCTGAACAGGGCTATCCGGCGCGATTGGTTGTGCCGGGCTGGGAAGGCAATATGTGGGTGAAATGGATTCGTCGATTGGAATTTGGTGACGCCCCTTATATGGCACGCGAAGAAACCTCGAAATATACCGACCTCATGGAAAGCGGCAAAGCGCGCATGTTTACATGGGTGATGGATGCCAAATCGGTCGTTACTTCGCCTTGTCCGGAAAAGCAGATGATGGCAAAAGGCCAGAATCTGCTAAAGGGTCTGGCGTGGTCTGGTCGTGGCAAAATCACCCGTGTTGATGTGTCGCTTGATGGTGGGGTGAATTGGACAACAGCCGAATTGCATGGTCCGGTTCTAAGCAAAAGCCTAACCCGTTTTACCATGCCGTTTGAATGGAATGGCGAAGAAATGAAAGTGCAGTCACGCGCCATGGATGAAACCGGCTATGTCCAGCCAACCATTCAGGCATTGCAAAAAGAACGCGGCGTCAATTCGATCTATCACAATAATTCAATTGCCACCTGGTTCGTAAAGTCAAACGGGGAGGTCGAAAATGTACGGCTTGGTTAAGACGCGGCATTTTACAAAAACCTCAGTTACCACAAGTGTTTTTGCCGGATTTGCGATCGCGTTATCCGGCACGGCAATTGCGGCTGAACGACCATTTGGTCTTGGCACCCTAGCAACAGCCGAACAGATTGCCGGTTGGGATATTGACGTTCGCCCTGATGGAAAGGGCGCGCCAATCGGCAGCGGCACCGCGGCCGATGGCGAAGAAGTTTACGCCGAACGTTGTGCTGGTTGTCATGGTGATTTCGGCGAAGGCGTCGACCGCTGGCCGATTCTGGCTGGTGGTCTTGGATCACTGGTCACGGCTGATCCGGTGAAAACGGTTGGCAGCTATTGGCCCTATGCATCAACGGTTTATGATTATGTCTATCGCGCCATGCCTTTTGGCGAGGCGCAATCATTAACGCATGACGAAACCTATCAGGTTGTTGCCTATATTCTTAATATGAGTGACGTGATTGATGATGAATTTGTCCTCAGTAACGAGACCATTGGTAGCGTCAAAATGCCAAATCAGAGTGGCTTTATGTTGCCTGATCCGCGGCCTGATGGTCAGCTTGCCAGTGCGCCATGCATGCAAACTTGTGAGGTTTCAACCAAGATCATTGGCCGTGCGCGCATCATTGATGTGACGCCTGATAAGCAATAGACTGATAAGGTATCCGGCCAAAATATTAGGCCTGGCCGCGCCCGAACAAGAGATAGGATGACAATATGACAATGCGCTCCACTCGTCGTCAATTTGCTGCTTCTGCTGTGGCCGCCATGACGCTTGCCACATTACCCACTGGGCTTGTGGCTTCAAGCCCGCCTTTTGCTGGGGGCAAGCTTCATAGCTTTTCAGATGGTTCAATGAACCTGCCGATTGACTCTGTTTTTTATGACATTTTTGATGATGATCGTCAAAAATTTCTCAAAGCTGCGCAGGTTTCGGATGGTATCTGGCGGCGGCCAGTCAATGTTAATTTGCTGGAAATTGGCGAACGCAAGATCCTGTTTGATGTTGGTTCAGGGCTGAATTTCTTGCCAACTCTGGGTGAGTTACCAGCGGCGCTCGATGCGGCTGATGTTGATATTGGCGCGATTACCGATGTGGTTTTCACCCATGCCCATCCCGATCATATCTGGGGTATTCTTGACGATTTTGATGATTTGCTGATGCCTGATGCAGCTTATCATATCAGTCAGGCTGAATGGAATTTCTGGGACTCAGATGATGCGTTAACCGTTATGATACCGGGACGCGAGAGCTTTGCCGTTGGCGCGAAATCACGCTTTGACAAGCTTCGTGACCAAATATCATTTTTCCAAGGCGGTGATGAAATCCTGTCCGGCATCGAGGCTGTGGATACAGCTGGTCATACACCCGGTCATGCATCGTTTTTGATCCATAATTCTGCAGGGCCAGTTCTGATTGCTGGGGATGCGTTGACCCATCCTGTTATTTCGCTCCAGCATCCGGAATGGCATGACCCCGCTGATATGGATCGGGGAAAAGCCGCTCTGACGCGCAAGCGGCTTCTTGACCGGCTTGCCTCTGATAAAATCGGGCTTGCGGCAACCCATTTGCCGGCCCCCGGTTTTGGCCGTGTGGAAGCAAACCAGTCGGTATGGCGTTACATCGCTGCCGACAGTTGATCACCGTGAATAGGAAATAATTTTATGTTGTCTCGTCGCGAATTTATGCAAATGGCCGCTGTTACGGCGGGTATCTATGGCACCACATCGAACTGGAACCGTGCCGCCGCCAAACAGGCTATGGTTCAGGATGATCTGCTGAAATTTGATAGCAAAGGTCAGGTGACGCTTTTGCATATCACCGATATGCATGCTCAGCTAAAGCCGCTTTATTTCCGGCCACCATCGGAAAATTACGGCGTTGGCGATTTTGAAGGGCGGCCGCCGCATCTTGTTGGCGAAGATTTTCTGGCGCATTTTGACATCGCACCCGGAACGCCGCTTGCCTATGCCCATACGATGGTTGATTACGCGAATCTGGCGCAAACCTATGGCAAGCTTGGTGGGCTTGACCGCACCGCAACCTTGGTGAGATCGATCCGTGCCGACCGTGGTGATGATAAGGTGTTGCTTCTTGATGGTGGTGACACATGGCAGGGGTCTTATACATCGCTGAAAACCAATGGTCAGGATATGGTCGATGCGATGGCGATGCTAAAGCCCGATGCAATGGTTGGGCATTGGGAATTCACCTTTGGCGTTGATCGGGTCAATGAAATCATTGAATCCATGAACTATCCATTCCTTGGCGGCAATGTGTTTGACACTGAATGGGAAGAGCCGGTTTTTGAAAGCACCGCCTTTTTTGAAAAGGGCGGGGTTAAGGTCGCGGTTATCGGCCAGCATTTCCCCTATACGCCAATTGCCAATCCGCGTTACATGATGCCGCAATGGTCATTTGGCATCCGCCCTGACACTGTGCAGAAAAATGTGAATGCAGCGCGTGATGATGGTGCGCAAATTGTGGTTCTATTATCGCATAACGGATTTGATGTTGATCAGAAATTGGCAACGGTTGTGACCGGCATTGATGTGATCTTGACTGGCCATACGCATGATGCGGTGCCGCAGGCATTAAAGATCAATAAAACTTTGCTACTGTCATCAGGGTCGCATGGCAAATATCTTGGCCGTATTGATCTTGATGTTAAAGGCGGCGAGGTTGTCGATTATAGTTCAACCTTGATTCCGGTCTTTTCTGATGTGATTACACCCGATCCTGAAATGTCGGCGCATATTGAAGCGTTGCGCGCGCCCTATGAGGCCGAATGCAACCGTGTGATCGGCAGCACAAGCGGGCTTTTATATCGGCGCGGCAATTTCAATGGCACATGGGATGATCTGATTTGTCAGGGCATCATCGAAGAACGCGATGTCGAATTTTCGCTTAGCCCCGGATTCCGCTGGGGAACAACGCTTCTTCCGGGTCAGGATATCACCATTGATGATCTTTATACCCAGACAAGCATGAGCTATCCGAATGTTTACCGTACCGAAATGACCGGCGCGCAGATCAAGATCATCCTTGAAGATGTTTGCGATAATCTTTTCAATATTGATCCATTCTATCAGCAAGGTGGTGACATGGTTCGGGTTGGCGGCATGAATTACACCTGCGCGCCAAAGGCCAGCATGGGCAATCGCATCAGTGATTTGACCATGACAAAAACTGGTGAAAAGCTGGATGCTGACCGAAAATATGTTGTTGGTGGTTGGGCATCAGTGAATGAGAATGTCGAAGGGCCAGCCATTTATGATCTTATGGAAGGCTATATCAGCCGCAAAAAATCAATTGATTTGCCAGCACAACAGGCGGTCAAGGTGATTGGCCTGTAACGTCGCATTTCATGATGATTCACGATTAGCGTGATGTTTTTTGAAAGGCTGGCCCGATGGGTCAGCCTTTTGCATTTCTAGATAAAGCCCGAACATTGAAGGCGTCATATTTACCGATTTTAATTTGACAAGACGGCACGACCATTCTCTAATATTTACTATTAATTGCGTATAACGGCCTTCGGATTCCCCCATGACCCAACAGATATTCCTACAATTTTGTTGTGATTCCACTGCCGTTCATTGAAGACCGACCTCATTTGCTAACCAAACGGAAAGAGCCGGATGAAACCCGTTCGCTTTGACTATAAACGACCCGCAACGATTGACGAGGCATGTGGCCTTCTTGCCAGCGATGATAATGCCCGCATTCTGGCTGGCGGCCAGTCATTGATTCCGATGTTGTCGATGCGGCTGTCACGCCCGTCATTGCTGATTGATATCGCGCATATCCCAGAATTGACCGCCTTTGGCGAAACCGAAACCCATATTGAAATTGGCGCGATGGTGCGGCAGGCGGTGGCGCAGAAATCCGAATTTGTCAAAACGCATATTCCGCTTTTGGCAAAGGCGCTTGGCTATGTTGGCCATCCGCCAACCCGCGCGCGCGGCACGGTTGGCGGCTCGGTGGCGCATGCTGATCCTTCGGCTGAAATTGCGCTTGTTGCTGCGACTTTGGGCGCAGAAATCACCTATCGTGTTGATGGCGCCGATGAAATATTTGATGCGTCTGATTTTTTCATTGGCCCCATGTTAACCATTGCGCCGCCAACCGGATGTTTGACGCGGCTGAGCTTTGTCAAGGCACCTGCGGTTTGCGGCACGGGCTTCCATGAGGTTGCCCCGCGCAAAAGCGATTATGCTCTGGCATCTGCGGCGGCGCAGATCAATTTTGCCGCCGGATCAGGCGTGACCAGCATCCATCTTGGCATTGGCTCGGTTGGCGATTTTCCCGAACGGCTGGATGTCGATCAGCTATGCGGCACGCCGCTTGATGATTCGGCAATTGCTGATGCGGTTCATGCGGCAATGCAGATGGTGGAAACTGTTGAAGATTTGCACGCCACCGCGGCTTATCGCAAACGCGTTGCTACCGAGCTTGCGATCCGCGCGCTTCGCGATGCGCGTGGCGAAATATCAAAGGATCTAAATCAATGAATGATGTGACCTTGACGATTAATGGCAAGCCAGTTTCAGGCGTGACCGAGCCGCGCGTTACCTTGCTAGATTTTCTTCGTGATGTGGCCGGATTAAAAGGCACACATGCCGGATGTGAACATGGTGTTTGCGGGGCTTGTACGGTGCTGATTGACGGCACTGCGGTTAGGTCTTGTCTGATGCTGGCGGTTCAGGCTGAGGGCGAGGATATCATTACGATCGAAGGCATTGGCGGGTCGGGCGCGCGTGCTGGTGAGCTTGGTGTTATTCAAGATGCGTTTTGTGAAACACATGGACTGCAATGCGGCTATTGCACCCCGGGCATGATCTTGGCTGCCGAAGCGTTATTGTCGGTCAATACAGACCCAACCGAACATGAAGTCCGCGAAGCCATTTCAGGTAATATTTGCCGTTGCACCGGCTATGTTCAGATTGTCGACGCTATCTTGCTTGCGGCCAAACGTCTTGGCCAGCGCAATGATGCCGCGCCGTCTGATGCGAATTTGGTTTGGGGGTTAAATTCATGACTGAACAGAAATATAAATTTCTTTCAACCCCGCGCCGTCCGGTTGAAGATCGGCGCTTTGTTGCTGGTCGCGGAAAATTCATTGCCGATCTTGACCGGCCAAATATGCTTCATGTTGCGCCGCTGGCATCGCATTATGCGGCGGCGGTGATTAATGGCATTGATGCCAGTGCGGCGCTTGCCATGCCTGGCGTTGTGGATGTGATTACCGGGGCTGAACTTGCCGCCGCTGTCCAGCCCTTGATGAATGGTTTGAACACACCAAATGTTCGCCGGTTTCCGCTGGCGGTTGATCGGGTGCGCTATGCTGGTGAATGGGTTTGCGCCGTTGTTGCCGAAAGCCGCGCCTTGGCCGAGGATGCGTTGGAAAAAATCATTGTTGATGCAACGCCGCAGCCTTTTATTCTGGATGCTGAAGCCGCATTGCTGGATACCAGTGCGCCGGTTCACCCCGAACATGGCAGCAATTTGCTTCTTGACCGGAAATTTGTCTGGGGGCCGGTTGATGATGATT
This sequence comes from uncultured Candidatus Puniceispirillum sp., assembly GCA_905182545.1. Lineage (GTDB taxonomy): Bacteria > Pseudomonadota > Alphaproteobacteria > Puniceispirillales > Puniceispirillaceae > UBA3439. The sequence goes on along the minus strand of CAJJBY010000004.1, from coordinate 117,144 downwards.
TTGACGCGGCCGCGCATAGCCTGTCATTTTCGGTGACATGGGGCCGCAATTCTACCGTGCCGATTGAAACATTTGGCGTTCTTGCCGAATGGAATGGCTGGGATCAGATGCTTGATATCTGGGCGTCAATCCAGATGCCGAAATATGCTGATCAGATTGCCCGCAGCCTTGACCTGCCGGGCAACGCCATTCGGGTGCATTATGATGTTGATGTTGGCGGCAGCTATGGCGTGAAACGCGGCATCAAACATTCGGTTCTGGTTGGTTATATCGCTCGCAAACTTGGCTGTTCAGTTCGCTTGATCGAAGACCGGCTGGAAAATATGCGGGCTGGCGATGCGCATGGGCCGGAACGCAAATTTGATATCACAATAGCCTTTGATCAAGATGGCACTGTCCGATCAATGAAAATGCGCGCGCTTGATAATGCGGGTGCCTATGCTGGCCGTGCGCCGTTTCAGCTTGGCAAGCCAATCAGCGCCATTGTTGGCCCTTATCAAATCAATTCGGTGGCCTATCATGCGCTGTCGGTAACAACCAATAAAACGGTTCAAGAAGCGGTTCGCGGCTTTGGCCAAGCGCCAACTAATTATGCCATTGAAACCGCGATGGATCGTGTTGCCGAATATCTTGGCATGGACCGGCTGGCACTGCGCCAGAAAAACCTGATCCGCAAAGATCAATTCCCCTATCTCATTCCAAGTGGCAGCTATTATGATAGCGGTGATTATCACGCGGTAGTTGATAAGGTTCTGACCGCTGCTGATTATCCGGCAATGCTAGCCGAACGCGACCGGCTTCGCGATGCTGGTATGATGGCCGGTATTGGCATTGCTGCCTGCCTTGAGCCAAGCGGTGGCAATTCATCATTTGAGCCGTTGCTGAATCAAAGCAATCAGACATCAACATGGATGGAATCCTGTCAGGTCAATATTGACGCGCTTGGCAAAGTGACAGCGCGGATTCACACAACATCATCTGGTCAAGGCCATGAAACGCTTGTGTCAACCGTGCTTGGCGAAGTCATGCAGATTGATCCGGAATTGATTCGCATCACCCGGCCTAATTCGCTGGAGAGCTTGCCGGGCAATTCACCTGTTGGCAGTCGTATGGCGATTATGCTTGGCGGTGCTGCGGCGCGGGCTGGTGAAAAGCTAAAAGCCAAGATCATGGCCATTGCGGCACACCGGCTTGGCGTTGCCATTGACGAGCTTCGCTATGAGGGTGGTGACGTATTGGCGAATGATGGCCGCCGCCTTGCATGGGATGAAATGGTTGAATTGGCGCACCGGCAATATCACAATCTTCCCGATGGAATGGATCCGGGGCTTGCCAGTTTTGATATTATGCAAGTGCCAACCGGCGATGCTTTGCCAGTTGATGACAAGGTGCAGATGTATCCATGCTATTCATTCGAATTTCACCTTTTGCTGGTGTCATTTGATCCGATTATTGGCCGTCCGGATATTCACTCCTATTTCATTGGCCATGATTGCGGCACGGTGATTAACCCGGCCATTGTTAGTGGCATGACCTATGGCGGTATCGCGCATGGCATCGGGGCGGCGCTGTTTGAAGAATTTGCCTATGACACCAATGGCCAGCTATTGACGCAAAGCTTTCTTGATTATTTGATGCCATCGTCACATGAGGTTCCCGCAATCCAGATTGTCAAACATTGCACGCCGTCACCCCATACGGTTTTTGGCCAAAAAGGATCGGGTGAAAGCGGCTATCTTGGGGCACCTGCCGCCGTGTCGGGTGCGATTAATGATGCGGTTTCCGGCCTTGGCATCCATTTTGAAAAACTGCCAATTCGCATGAGTGCGATTAGCGATGCTATTGCCGCAAAAACATCTTAACCCCTTTTTGATCTGATTTTAGGCGCGCCCTTCCATTCACCACTTTATCACTTCATCAATTCACTGCGAGAGCAACCCAAATGATTATCGACAGCCACGCCCATTTCATTCCGCCAAGCCTGCTTGCCGCGATTCAGGATCGCGCTGGCGAATTTGCTTCACTTTCGCTTATCCATGATGATTCAGGCAGTTTCGGCTTTTCCTTTGCAGGCAGCAAGCCAACACGCCCAGCTAGTAAAATGCTGTCAGATACGAAGGGGCGGCTTGAATGGATGGATGCCAACCAGATTGACCGGCAGGTAATTGGCGGCTGGCTTGATATGTTTGGTTATGAATTGCCGGTTGATGAAGGCCAGCGCTGGTCGGCCATGATCAATCAACATCTTGGTCAGTTCTGCGCCGAAAATGATCGGTTTCTGCCACTGGCAAGCCTGCCGATGCAGAATGGCATTGCCGCGGCAACGGTTCTTGATCAGGCGCATCAAAACGGATTTAAAGGCGCAATGATTGGCACCCAGCCAAAGGGCAAGGGCGGCGTTCTTGATGATCCTGAATTGACCCCATTTTGGGAATCGGCGCATCGCAATGGATCGGTTTTATTCATTCATCCGGTATTTGATTCAGGTGATGATCGGGTCAATGATTATGGCATGAATAATGCCATTGGCCGCATTACCGATACTTTGATTGCGATTTCGCGGATCATCTATTCAGGTCATGTTGAAACATATCATAATGCCAAGATTGTTATTGGTATTGGTGGGTCGGCATTGCCGTATGTTCTTGGCCGGATGATGCGAAATTACAATCTTCACAAAGACACGCTTGCTGATCCGTCAAAGGCATTATCAATGCTGTATTACGATACCTTGCTTCATGACCCAGACGCCTTGGCATTTTTGACTCGCGCGGTTGGGGTTGACCGTATCATGCTTGGATCGGATATGCCGTTTCCAATTGGCGATCCATCGCCTCTTGCTGTCCTTGAAGGGTTGGATATGGCCGACCGCAATAAGCTGGTCAATGGCGTTGCCAGCCAACTATTTGGGCTTTAATACGCTGCGATCCAGTCAGACTAGGCGAGGAGATATGTCATGAATATTGAGTTGAATGGCAGCGAACAAATCAATACCAGTCCGGCAAATCTATGGGAGTCGGTTATTGATCCAGTGGTTTTGCAACGCGCGATTCCGGGTTGTATCAGCATGACCGAAACCGGCAAAGGTCAATATCAAATGACCTTGGAATTAAAAGTGGCGGCGGTTGGCGGCAGTTTTGAAGGGGCGGTATCGCTTTCCGAAATGAATCCTCCAGATAGCTGTATCATTACGGTGTCGGGAAGTGGCACGCTTGGCACAGGCGGCGGCAATGCCACTGTTGCTATTACGGAAGGCGACGATGGCAATGCGCTGATTTCCTATCAGGCGCAGGGCGAGGTGAGCGGGCTTGTTGCCGGCGTCGGCCAGCGGATTTTAATGGGGGTTGCCAAACATCTGGCACGCCAGTTCTTTACCGCTTTGAAAAAGGAATTTGCCGCAGCCTAGTTAGCGCGGCCAGTCGTGATCAGTTACTTTATGGAGAGCATTTTGATGAAAACCTATGATGTGGTTGCAGCCGCGATTGAGGCGCAGCAAACGGGGCATTGTTTTGCACTTCTTGGCGATGGAAATATGCATTTTGCCGGTGCGCTTGCCCATCTTGGCATGCCCTTTACCTATGCACGGCATGAACATTGCGCAGTATCGATGGCGATGGCCTATGCCCGGGTGACAGGACGTCCCGGTCTTGCCACGGTAACTTGCGGCCCGGGTCTGACGCAGGTGATGACCGGCCTTGCTGCCGCCGTGCGGGCGCGCATCCCGCTGGTGCTGTTTGTTGGTGAATCGCCGCTTCGCAATTCTTGGTATAATCAGGAAATTGATCAAGCCCCCTTTGTTACCGCTTGCGGTGCGGAATATGTTCGTATCTTGCACAAACCGAGGATCACGCGGCAGATTCAAGATGCTTTTGCGCGGACGCAAATGACCGGTATTCCGGTTGTGATTGGTATGCCATTTGACCTTCAGGAAAGTGATTGGGGCGATCTTGCCTATAAAGTTGAAAAAGCGGGTGACCTGATTCCTGCTGCTGGCAAGATATTTCCTGATCCGGCAAATGTGACCTCAATCGCGGCGATGGTGGCGGCGGCAAAAAAGCCGGTAATCATTGGCGGGCGCGGTGCCATCGCGGCCGATGCTGGGCCGTCTTGCATGTGCCTTGCCGATCATATTGGCGCTGTATTGCTAACAACCCTTCCGGCGCGCGGTCTGTTTCATCAATCGGCGCATTCGCTGAATGTGGTTGGCGGTTTTGCTTCGGATACGGCACGCGAGGCCTGTCTTGACGCTGATCTGATCATTGCCGTTGGCACCAGCCTGGCATCGCATTCGGCCGATGCTGGCAAGCTTTACCCAAATGCCAAAATCCTGCATATCGATACCAAACCGGTGATCTATAGTCAGGGACGTGTTGCCGCGCATGTTCATTTATGTGCTGATGCCAAAATTGGTGTTGATGCGCTTATCAGCGAAATTGAAACCAGCCATTGCGCAACAGCAGCCGATAGTAGCTGGCGCAATGCATTGATCGCCAAACAAGATGTCGCCGAATATCCTGATGCCATGCCGTTTCAGGTTGCCCCTGATGTTCTTGACCCGCGCCAGATGATTAAGGCGCTGGATCAGAAATTGCCCAAAGACTGGTTCATGGTAAATTCATCCGGCCATTGCTCTTATTATGCCGCGCATATGATTGGCCGTTCGTCAGATATGTTTTTGACCATCCGCGAATTTGGCGCGATTGGAAATGGCCTGTCTTATGCCATTGGTGTTGCTGCGGCACGCCCTGAAACACAGGTTGTTTTGATTGATGGTGATGGTGGATTCTTGATGCATGCGCAAGAGTTGGAAACCGTTGCGCGTCATGGAATCAAACTGTTAATGATTGTGATGAATGATGCGGCTTACGGGTCAGAGATTCACAAATTGCGCGTTGATGACCATGATGAGGATGGCGCCGCCTTTGGCGCAACCGATCTTGCATCAATGGCACGCGGCTTTGGCCTTGGCGGCGCGTCTTTCCGCAATCTTGATCATCTTGATTCGGCGTTTGATGAATTTATAGCATCGGATAAAGCGGCTTTATGGGATTTTCATATTTCGGATCAGGTGGTCTCGCCAGTGATGCGCCGCTTGACCGCTGCCAAAAAATAGATTGGTAGTTTTTTGTAAACTTCTACTTTCAAGGGTCAGGAGGTGGGTCAAGAAGTGTCGGGTCGGTGTTAATGATTCCATTTTCATGGAGAGCGACGATTTCACTTTTGTCCAGTCCACAGATGGTTGTTAGAATCTCTTCATTGTGCTCGCCTAAAAGTGGAGCTCTGAGTTCATTGTTGTGAGACCATTTTGAGAATATTGGAGGCTGGCCAGGTATTGGAAAATTGCCAATGAATGGGTCTTTTAATTGTCGTATTGCGCCACGTTGGATTGCGTGGGGGTGGTTGATTGCTTCTTGCAATGTTAATACTGGAGCAACGGGCACGCGTTGGTCCTTTAATATAGTAAGAATGTCTTGTCGATTGCCAATTTTTGCCATCCATTGTTCAATAATACCTTGCAACTCAAATTTGTTTTTACGTCGGTTTTGGGGTGAGTTGAATCTGGTGTCTTTTTCGAGTTCAGGCATGCCTATGGCCTGCAAAAGCCTTGGCCATTGGTAGGGCATGATCATCATTTGTAAAAACGAACCGTCGCCACATTCAAAAATGCCAGTTGGCCCGCCATTTGGATGTTGAGATCCTGACCGCTCTGGTGAAGCAGCGTCGCCCCGTAACCCAACCCGCGGAATATAGTCCTCATGCATTTGAAGGTATGTATCCAATAATGAGCAGTCGATAAATTGTCCTTCGCCGGTTCTCTCTCGATGTAACAGCGCAACTGCAACGGCCATGGCTGCTGAAATTCCAGTGGCGCTATCACCAACTGCCATACTTACTTGGCTTGGCGAACGGTCATTTTCACCAATCATTTCTGTAATGCCAGCATATGCCGCGGCCATGTAGTCAAAGCCAGGCTCGTTCGCCAGCGGACCTTCTTGACCTGCAAAAGATATTGAACACATAATTATTTCAGGATTAATTTTTTGTACGTCGTCATACGCTAAGCCCATGCGACCTATAACGCCAGGAGCAAAGTTCTCCACAAGAACATCAGACCGTTCAATGAGTTTTTTGATCAGCGCCTGTCCCTCTTTGGATTTAAGGTTTATCGCTAAACTGCGCTTAGAGTGGTTATGCTGAGCGAAATATGTGCTTTGCGTGCAGTTTTCAAACTCTTTTTTACGTGATCTGAGGCCAGACCTCCTTGCGTGATCGCCAATCGGAGTTAATTCCACTTTTATAACATCCGCCCCAAGCTCAGCCATAAGTCGCGAACATGTTGGGCCTGCAACAAATTGAGTGATATCCAGGACTCGATATCCACAAAGCATTTTGTTCATGGTTTATTTACCTTATGATTATTTGGAATATTTGTTGCACCGGGGCCACCGAATAGTGTTTGCCATGCATCCCCTTCAGGTTTTTGACCACTCTTGTCGATTTTTTCATTCATCACTGAAAGGCCGCGTTGCACTGCTGGTCTCTTTCTAATGGTATTGTACCATCGTTGAATATTGGGATGTTTTGAAATATCTTGTCCCTGCAATTTTTGAGGCCTAAGCCAAGGATAGACAGCGATGTCCGCGATACTGTAATCCGCCCCGGCCAAATATTGCGACTTACTTAACTGGGTATCGAGAACAGCATAAACTTTACTAGCCTCATTGGTGTATCTGTTAATTGCATATTCAACTGTTTCTTTGGCGTAATGCCTAAAGTGGTGTGCTTGTCCTAGCATTGGCCCCGCATTTCCCATTTGAAACATTAGCCACTGGATCACATCTAGTTTTGTTGTGGCGTGGGTCTCAAGAAATTGGTTATATTTTTCTGCTAGATAAAGTAAAATAGCACCAGATTCGAAAACTGATATTTGACGCTTGGTATCTAAAGAATCTGTGATTGCGGGGACTTTTCCATGTGGGCTAAGTTCTAAAAAATCACTCGCAAACTGTTCGCCTTTGCCAATGTGGACTGGATAAATATCGTATGGAACTTTTAACTCTTCTAGCAAAATGCTAACTTTGTAGCAGTTAGGTGTGGGCCAGAAAAACAGAGTGATCTTACCTTCTTTCATGATCCTTCACTTTTAGCCAGCCCTGCGTTCGCAAGGGTTTCTTCGAGCAACCAAATCCTATCTGCGCCCCAGAATTGTTCGCCATTGAATACAAAAATTGGTACTCCAAAAATATGATCATCTGCTGCTTCATCCAGGCACGCTTCAAATTCCACGGCGCCGTCACCCTCAAGAAACTTAAGATATTCCTTTTCTGATAATCCAATATGTTCAATGAGTTTTGAAACCTCCTCGATCTCATCAGCTGCAAACTCACGTTTGAAGAATGACTCAAATAACGTCATGCAATATTCTTCGAGCTTTTCATGCTTTTCGGCAAAGAGGCTGCCAATCAATGATGGTGTTGTGTCAAAAATTTTTAGAGGTCCTCGTAACATTTGCCCATCATAAAGCCGATTTGCGTGACGACGTGCATCCATATAGGAATATTTTACCTTCCATTCTGAGTAAATACTGCGCTGGCCTTTGCCCTTCAGTCGTAATTGGAACGGCCGCCATTTAATATTGACGTTGTATTTTTTCGCTAGCTCAATCCCAGGTTTGAACGCTAAAAATGCATATGGGCTCTTAAAATCAGAGTACATTTTGACTACAGGTTTTTGATCCATGAACCATTCTCTCTTGGTGATAGTTAATAATAAGACTCGGTCAAGCGCTACCTTCACTACCGAGCCAGCTTTCCATGATTTCTCTAAAATGTTCGTTGGGTTTTGGCGCAGGGTTGTCGAGGGTTGTTTTAGATCCTGAAAATTTGATTGGAAAGTTTGCAGCTAAAGGACCTTTCATATCGGTAAAATATGGATGTGGGAGTGGTGTGAGGATCTCCCGATCAGCGATTTGTCTCCAATTCGCAATTTGTGCAATATCATTGACTGGGTGGCATGGGATCTCATAATTTTCGCATAACCTTGCAATTTCATCGACACTGCGTGTGCTTGTCCAAATGCTGATTATTGTATCAATTTCAGAGTTGTTTTCGATACGTTTGCTTATGCTTGAAAATTTCTCTTCGTATTGTAAGTCTGCTTGTCCAATCATTCTCAGAATTGAAATCCAATCTTTTTCCGATGCGGCGCCCAATACAACTGTACCGTCTTTTCCAGCGTAGCAATTAAATGGGGAAAATCGCATTATCCGATTGCCCTGTCGTTTCTTCAGCCCCAAACCTTCAAAACAATCCCAGGGCTCATCATATAATAAAGAGACAAGACAATCAGTCATTGATACATCAATATATTCTCCGAGCCCCGTTTTTTCCCGTCGGAAAAGGCTGGCAAGTATTCCAGAGAAGGCAAATGTGCCAGCTATAGTGTCGGCCATTGAGGATCCGATCTTCATTGGCAAGCCATCCGGTTCACCGGTTATACTCATTAGTCCAGAGGCGGCTTGAACGGTCGCGTCAAATGCTTTCTTAGATGCATCCGGGCCAGTTGCGCCAAAACCTGTAATTGAGCAATATATTATTTTTGGGTTTTTTGATTTTAATTGTTCGTAATCGATTTTTAATCGCTTAGTTACGCCAACTCGAAAGTTCTCAACTATTACGTCAGCTTTCTCTGCCAGGCGCATAAAAGTGTTGAGACCTTCCTCACTCTTTAAATCTAGTTCAATAGATTTCTTTGAACGTGCACGTTTTAAATAGGCAATACCAATATCTAATGGCGATGCCTTTGACATTGAAACGCCATCTTTACCAAAAAAAGGTGGTGAATTTCTAACGGGGTCACCTTGATTTGGATCATCTATTTTTACAACTTCTGCACCAAGAGCACTTAGAAAAAGAGTTGTCTGTGGGCCGGATAGGTATCTGGTAAGGTCCAAAACCTTGATGCCACTGAGAGCTCCTTTGTCAGCGATTTTATCGTCTTTAATTGCATCTGTTTCTTTAAGCATTCTATGACAAAACCAGATATGAATAGAAATTACAAAAATTTATTGATAAGATTTTTGTATGCAAAAATCGAATGACAATGAATTTGACCCTGTTTCCGCTCCTAATCTAAGCATGAGGCATTTTAAGGCTATAATAAGCCTTACTAATTTCAAAAGCTTTTTGGCTGCTTCAGCTTATTTGAGAATTTCACAACCCGGTTTGACAAGAATAATACAGCAAGCCGAACAAAGACTTGGTTTTATTCTTTTTGAACGTGGCGCTAAGTCCGTTACGCTTACTTCTGTCGGCAAAGAGTTTTTGCCATTTGCGGAAACAACTTTACGTGAATTTGCGCAACAGACGAACAAGTTAAGGCTTAACCACTACGAGGAACGTCCAAAGCTCAACATTTCCTGCCTGATGTCTGTATCTCACGTTATTTTGCCGAGTGTCATAAAAGAGTTCAAAACATATCACCCGAACATCTTGATTGAAATTTATGAAGGGGTGGGTGGGTTCATATCTGATGCGGTCATCGACGGCCAAGTTGATTTTGGGATTGGCAGTTCTGAATTCTATCCAAAAGCTGTTTCAGTGGTTGATGAAGTGGAGGAGAAGTTTGTAGCAGTAATGCCCAAACGCCACAATCTCGCCAAGTTGAGTGCTATCACCTTGCAGAATATTGGTCACTTACCTCTTGTTTCTATGCCACCAAGCTCTGGTATTAGGCAGCTTATTGATGCTGAAGCCTTGAAGATTGGTTTAATACTGAACCATGAGATCACAACAAATCAGTATAATACGATGTTCAATTTTATTTTAGCTGGCCTTGGCGTGTCTATTGTGCCTGTTTCAGTAGTTAGGGAACTGGATAAATCGCAATTCTGTGTGAAAACAATTGAGCCAGTGATAAACAGAAAACTTGCGGTGCTAATTCGGTCGAATCAAATTTTGGGGGATGCATCAAAACAATTTTTAAAGTTGCTTTTGCCAAATCTTAAAAATATTTCTTAATCAAATTTATTTATAAAAAATGCCTAAATGATTTTGTTCTGCCTTATGCCAGGTATGAGCCAAAACATAGAGAGCCCGATACAAAGAAAGAGGAGGCTGATGCCAAATCCAGCAGAGTAGCTTCCGGTTAAATCATAGCTATACCCAGCTAAAAAAGCTCCAATCGCCGCACCGCAACCATTTCCAACACTAGTGGCTCCAAAGATTGAGGCAAGACCGCGTCCAGCAAACAGCTCGCCCATTTGTGCTGTGATGATGGGGCCACGGGCACCAGCAGATAACCCAAAACATGTAACAAAGACAACCAGCAGAGTCCAATTCTGATCCAGTTGTAGACATGCTAACGCCAAAATGCCAACAGCCGTAAGCGTATAGCTGCCTGTTGCTATGATATGGCGAGGAAAACGTTCAGCGAGGATCCCAGTGATGGCGATGCCCAAAATTGTTAACATACCGATAAGGCCATAGGCAAAGGCAGCTGAAATGGGATCAAACCTATGATCAATGAGGTACGCAACTGTTTGCAGTGAGACCCCAAAAACTGCAATTGCTGAAGCGCCAAAAATGGTGAAAAAGCCCCAAAATTCTTTCCGTCTAACTGCCTCATTCAAAGACAAACCGTTGTTAGTGGGTTCGAGTTTTGTCGGGCTGCTATCTGGCATCAAACTCTGAGAGGTAGGTTTTACGCCCGCGGAGATGCTTGCCCAAGGAAGAAGCAAAACCAGGAAAAGAATAACTATGAACCCATAGCTTGCCAGCATATAAGCATCTTGCCAGCCAATCGCTTCGATGGTGATTTGCGCCGCGGGTGCCAGCAGCATCACGCCAATGCCTTGCCCCGAATAGGCAATCGACAATGCCGTTGTTCTGCCGCGCACAAACCAGCGCGCGATCAGGCTTTGCGTTGGCACAATTCCCACCATTGCCGCGCCAACACCGCCGCAAATGCCAATAACAAGATAGAAAGACAGAATCGATTCCAGCTTGCCAGCAAAGCCGTAGCAGCCGGCAAGCATGCCAAGACCAATAATATAATTAAAACGCGGGCCAAGCCGGTCAAAAACTAGACCTGACAAAAGCGAGCCAAAGCCAAATGCCACCATATAGATTGAATAAATCGAGGTTACGCTGGCACGATTCCAGCCAAAGCTGTCGCTAAGCGGCAATAGAAAAATCGCATAGGTTTCGCCCATGCCGCGGCTAGCGGCAATCATCATTAGACAAAAGGCAAAAACCGCCAATGCTGGTAAAAACCGGGTCTGTTCATGTTTTTTATGCGATGCCATGGTAAAGATTCGTCCAAATGGCCCGTTCTGGAACCGACAACCCAAAATGGGCAAACCTGATAATGAAATGATCTATGGCCAGCAGATAATTGACCAAATAAGCTTTTTTAGTTTTGGCCTACATCTCTTAAATTGCAACTGACTTTTTCATCAAAAATAAAATAAAATTTTTAAAGTTAATTCAGAATTAAAAAAGTAAATCGAGTCTCATAGATGACAATTAACCGATGCCATGAGGCAATGTTGCTGATGGTTGAAACGGGACTAAAATTCATGAATGTTCTTGATGCTGTGACGTCTTTTCCTACAAACCCAAAAATTGGTTTTATCGGGCTTGGCAATATGGGGGCGGCGCTTGCGATGCGGTTACTCGACCCGGCCTTGGTGGTTTATGACCCCGATCAAACGGCAATGAAACCTTTTGTTGATGGCGGGGCGATCGCGGCTAGTGATCTGGCGGCAATGGCGAGGCAATGCGATATTATTTTTGCTTGCCTGCCAACCTCGGCGGTAACTGAATCAGTGTTATTTAGTGATGATGGTATGGCAGGCCATATGAAAGCTGGTCAGGTTTTCATTGATATGACATCGGGCGACCCGGCGATAAGCCGTGATCACGCGGCGCGTCTGAAACAGGCTGGCATTAACTTTGTCGATGCGCCGGTAAGCGGTGGCCCGCGTGGCGCGCGCGGAGGGGTGATTGCCATTATGGTTGGCGGTGATGCGGCGCTCTATGCGCAGCTATTGCCTTTGTTCGGGCGCATCAGCAGCAATATTTTCCATGCTGGGCCGGTTGGTGCTGGTCATGCGCTAAAAGCAGGCAATAATCTATTGAATCTGGTTTGCCGGATGGCCAGTTTTGAAGTTGTATCTCTCTTGGTGAATGCTGGTGTTGATGCTGGTCGGGCGGTAGACATCTCTGCAAAAAAGTTCGGGTCGAAACTATGCGACTGAAATCACTTTGCCTGACAATATTCTGTCGGGAAAAATGCATCAGGGATTTTCCATGGCGCTGATGAAAAAAGATGCTGGATTGGCGCTTGGCATGGCGACGGCGATGGCTCAGGATATGCCGCTTGGCACATCGGCTTTTGAGGCGCTGCAAGATGCGATTAACAAGCATGGTGATGCGGCCGATATGAGCCTTGTTGCCCTCAGCTATGAGGCGAAAACGGGCGCACGCATCCGGCCTGAATAACCGACAATCACATGGTGAACAGCCAAAGCAGATAATTCAAAAAGGAGATAGACAGATGAAACTAACCGTTTACCTATCGGGCGAAATTCATACCGATTGGCGTGATGAGGTGGCATCGGCCTGTGCCAAGCAAAATCTTGATATCATGTTTTTAGGGCCAGTGACCGACCATGCGGCATCTGATGATTGCGGTGTTGAAATCATGGGCGCCGAACCGGATAAATTTTGGCATGATCATAAAGGTGCCAAGCTGAATGCGATCCGCACCCGAACAGCGATTGGCCGTGCCGATGTTGTCGTTGTGCGCTTTGGTGAAAAATACAAACAATGGAATGCGGCTTTTGATGCTGGCTATGCTGCCGCGCTTGGCAAGGCGCTTATCATTATGCATGGAAGTGATCACCAGCATGCCTTGAAAGAGGTTGATGGGGCGGCGCTTGCAACTGTCGAAACCGCCGATCAGGTGGCGGCAATTTTAGATTATGTCATCACGGGCAAATTACCGGCCGCATCATGAGTGATAATGCGCCAATAACGCCCCCCATTTTTGACGGCCATAACGATATTTTATCGCTGTTATATGATGCCGGCCTATCAATGGATGCGCCGGTTGATATCGACAGATTTATCACCGGAATGGTAGGACATCTTGATGCGGATAAGATGCGTAGAGGCGGGTTTGCCGGTGGGTTTTTTGCGATCTGGGTGCCATCGCCAATTGATATGGATGTCAAAACCACGCAAATGAATTTGCCGGTTTATGATTTGCCATTGCCGCCAGAAATTGCCCTTGATCAAGCGGTGCCAGTGGCCTTGGCGCAGGCGGCTATTCTGCATCGCATGGAACAGGCAGGATATCTGAAAATCTGCACCAGCACGGCCATGCTTCAATCCTGTCTTGATAATGGTGAGATTGCGGCCATCATGCATATTGAAGGCGCCGAACCAATTGATCGGGATTTCTATCATCTCGATATGTTTCGCCGCGCCGGATTGCGATCAATCGGGCCGGTCTGGAGCAGGCCAAACAGATTTGGTCATGGTGTGCCATTTCGCTATCCAAGCAGCGGCGATATCGGCCCTGGCCTAACTGATGATGGCAAACGGCTTGTGACCTATTGTGATGCGAATGGCATCTTGATTGACCTGTCGCATTTGAATGAGGCGGGGTTTTGGGATGTTGCCAAAATTTCGCAAAAGCCATTGGTGGCAACGCATTCCAATGCTTATGAAATCAGCCCGCATTCGCGCAACCTTACCGATCGCCAGCTTGCTGCGATTGCCGAAAGTGATGGCATGGTTGGGTTGAATTTTGCGGTTGCCTTTTTGCGCCCCGATGGCCGAATGGAAGCCGATACGGGTTTTGATATCATGCTTCGCCATCTTGATCATTTGATCGAACATCTTGGCGAAGACCGCGTTGGGCTTGGGTCGGATTTTGACGGCACGACGGTGCCGCAGGCGATTGGCAATGCCGCGGGTCTGCCAGCGCTGCGAAGCGCCATGACAGCGCATGGATATAATGCCGATTTAATGACCAAATTATGCCATGCAAATTGGGTCAATGTCGTTTGGCAGAATTTGGCACGACTAGCGGCTAGGCACGTTGATTAAACCGTCTTCCAACAAGCGCAGCGGCGATATTGATTTTCTGAATATCAATTGATCCACCAGCAATGCCCCATCCCCATGCGTCACGCATTTTCTGTTCCATCGGATATGATTTCGAATAGCCATAGCCGCCCATAAGCTGTACGGCGGCGCTGGCAACCTCGCGGGCAATTTCATTGGCATAGCATTTTGCGATTGAACTATCGGCAATTGAAGGCAATTCCTGTTCGGCATTATTGACCGCGCGATAGAGCAACAGCCGCGCTGCATCAAGCTTCATTTTCATTTGTGCAATTTGCAATTGGACAGCCTGAAAATCAATAATTGGCTTGCCAAATTGTTCGCGTTCTTGAACATAGGCAAGCGCATAATCAAAGGCGGATTGACCGCAAGCAAGGCTCATTGTTGTATTTCCGCAACGCTCAAGATCAAAGGCTTCCATCAATTGTTTAAAGCCACCAGCCGGAACAATGATATTACTGGCAGGCACTTTGACATTATCAAAATACATATCAGCGCTTGAAATGCCGCGCCAGCCCATATGTGATTCTGGCGCACCAAAGCTAAATCCATCAGCGTCTTTTTCAACTAGAACCGCGCCAATGCCCTTGGCGCCGGGCGCATCGGAAAGGCGGCAATAGACAACGTAGGCATCAGCATGCCCGCCGCCTGAACACCAGCGTTTATTGCCGTTCAAAATGATCTTGTCACCATCGCGCTTGCCGGTTGTTTTCAAATCGGTTAGCGCGGTGCCAGCCTGCGGTTCCGACATTGACACGGCAACAACCATTTCACCTGAACAGACTTTGGGAAGAATGCGCTGGCGAAGCGCCTCAGGCGCAAAATGCGCAATGGCCAAAGCTGGGCCAAAGCTGGCCTCAAATACTGGAAAGGCCACCGCAACCGAAATTTTTGCCAATTCTTCGAGAATCAGCACCGCCTCAAAATGCCCAAGGCCAGCACCGCCATATTCGGTTGGCAGATTAATTCCCATGAAGCCCATTTCGGCAAACCGTTTGCGAAGCGCCAACGTTGGCGGCGTATCATTTTCTTCAATGGCTTTAGCATGGGCTGGCAATTCATCCGTGGCAAAGCGGCGCGCGGTGTCTTGAAGCATTTTCTGTTCAGCGGTAAGCGAAAAATCCATAATATATCCGTGTAATTGAGATGATGGCAGGCTGGATAGCACCGCCATATTTTGTAAATTAGCTAATGGTAAGCCTGCCAATTTTCCCTTAGGCTGTAAATTGAAAAGCAGCAAGTTTACGCAACATGGTCAGTTTACAATGTTTTGCCCGCATTGCCCAAAGGTGACAGGTTGGCAGATGCCCGTCATTCCAGCCATGACAACAGGATGAATGATGACGAATAGAGATACGCCAATGGCGCTTGCCGGCATTAAAGTGCTTGATCTTAGCCGGATTCTGGCTGGCCCCTATGCCGCCCAGATGTTTGCCGATCTTGGCGCAGATGTGGTGAAGGTCGAAAATCCCAATGGCGGCGATGATACGCGCAAATGGGGGCCACCTTTTACCAAAAATGCCGATGGTAGCCGCGATGATGCTGCCTATTTTAGCGCATGTAACCGCAATAAACGGTCAGTAACGATTGATTTTTCAACCAAAGACGGTGCCGATCTTGTTCGGCAATTGGCGGCCAAAGCTGATATTTTGATCGAGAATTTCAAACCTGGCGGATTGCAAAAATACGGTCTTGATTATGCGTCAATCGCCGCCTTTAATCCGGGGATCATCTATTGTTCGATTACTGGATTCGGCCAGACCGGCCCCTATTCTCACCGATCAGGATATGATTTTTTGATCCAAGGCATGGGCGGGTTGATGAGCATTACCGGCCAGCCCGACGGCAGCCTGGGCGGCGGCCCGATGAAGGTGGGGGTTGCGGTATGTGATCTATTTACCGGAATGTTTGCCGCCAATGCGGCCCTTGCAGCCTTGGCCTATCGCAGCCGTACCGGCATTGGCCAGCATATTGATTGCGCGCTTCTTGATAGTCAAATTTCGATGCTGGCAAACCAATCGGCAAATTGGCTTAATGCCGAAATATGCCCTGGTCGGATGGGCAACAGCCATCCAAGTGTTGTTCCCTACACTGTTTATGAGGCCAAGGACGGATTTGTGATTATCGCCTGCGGAAATGACAAGCAGTTCATCCGTTTGACAGCGGCCCTTGGCATACCGGCGCTGGCGGATGATGATGATTTTGCCAGCAATGAAGCCCGCATCAAAAACCGCGACCGTCTTGATACGATGCTTGGCGATATCATTGCCAAGCTGGATCGTGTTCAGGTGATCGACAAGCTGGAAACAGCTGGTGTGTCTTGTGGCCCGATTAATGATATTGCCGAAGTCTTTGCCGACCCGCATGTCAAGGCACGCGGCGCGCGCATTGATCAACAGCGTGAAGATGGCAGCCAGATTTCGTCAACCGCCTTTGGCGCCAAACTTGGTGTGACGCCAGCGCAATATCGCACCGCGCCGCCGCGCCTTGGCCAGCATAATGATCAGGTCATGCAGGAATGGGCGGGTCTTGGCGCAGATGCGGTTGCGGCACTGCGCGCTGCCAAGGTGATGTGATTAAAATTGCCAGCCACTATTGCTGTTGGAACCGTTCTTTCATTGATCCAAAAATTGACCGCAATTTGGGCGAAACCGAACAATCGGCAATCAAGGTGACGATTGGTGCCACATCTTGCGGTGTGTCTTCATAGGTAAAGGCTGGAAAGGCGCGTGAAACGGCAAGCCTGATTTTGGCATTTTCGGGAAGCCGCATGATGGCAATCCCATCGCGAAATTTCGCTGTTCGCCCCTGTTCGGGGGCTTCGGCAACAAAAGCGTCATTTGTGACCGTACAGCGATTATCGAGATAGGCTTTGACTTGAATGATTTTTGGCGGCTCAAACTGGGTGCTAAAGCTTGGCATGACAAACCATAACAGGGCAAATATTCCGGCAATGGCAAGCCCAACAACGATCAATGACGCAAAGATTTTCATCAAGGCTCCGCTTTTAAACCGCACAATAGAATAATGTGACCAAGGCTAGAAATGCATGCCAAATTCACTGGCAAGCCCATTGGCAAGCGCATCGAGCTTGTCCTTATCCATCGGCCGCATTGGCGCACGAAGATTGCCCCATGCGCGATGGCCAGTTGATCGGGCAAGAAGTGCCTTTTGTGCGGGGATTGGCGCATAATCTTGGAACATCAATCGCACCGCACAGACCTTTTTATGTTTGGTTTCGGCCAATTCCCAATTGCCAGCAAGACATAGGTCAATCACTTCGGCAATATCGGTTCCGTTCAAATTTGCCGTTGCTGAAATGCAACCGGGCGCGCCAAGCCGGATGGCTTCGATAATTGGCAATTCGGCACCTGGATAGACAATCAATCCGTCAATCTCAAGAAGAGCCTTGGTATTGTCCCAAACACCCGAGCTGTCTTTGATGCCAACAATCGCTTTGGGGAAATCATCATGCAGCTTTTTTACAAGATCAATCGACAGTCCAACACCCGATACTTGCGGAATATGATAAAGATAGATTTTCAGTCTTTGATCATTCACACCGGCAATAAGCTGGGCGTAATAATCATATAGGCCAGCATCGCTCATGCCTTTAAAATAGAAAGGCGGCAAGACCATAACACCAGCACAACCAAGCCCGACAGCATGCTGGCAAAGATCAATCGTGTCGGGAAGATTGCAAAGGCCGGTTCCGGGAATCATCACTGCTGGATCGATACCTGCCGTGACCAAACCTTCAAGCGCGGCTTTGCGCTCGCTATGACTAACCGACAGTGCCTCGCCAGTTGTCCCAAAAGGGGCAAGCCCGCTAACGCCAGTGGCAAGAAGATGTTTGGCAAGATCGCTATACAGCGACTGGTCGAGATTTAGATTGTCGTCAAACGGGGTAAGAAGAGGGGCAATAAGACCTTTGATCATCATCGTGCTTTCTGTCGTGATTTGGCCTGATCGAATGACGGGCCAGAAAGAAAAAAGAAACAGACCCAAAGGATTTCGCCAGAGGATTTTAGCAAAACATGATTATGACGGTAAATTGCGGGTTTCTCAAGCCGCTAGACCAAGCCACCCGACAAGCAGCTGTTTTACGCAAATGGTTTTCAGCGGTTATATTATGCTCCCACAAGCTTGCCCCCGTCTTTTGGGCTTTTGTGAAATTTTTGTGAAATCGAAGATGCCGCTTTGCTTTCACCGGTTTCGGCCGTAGAATCATATTACTGCCGCTAATTGGCTTGCTATCCCCATTTCTAAGCTGTCGATGGCATGGGTCGAACCCAAATCGACCTTCAAACCGAATTTACAAGAAAGACATACAGTTCAATGAGTGTTGAAATCCCCCACCCGCAGCGGGCCACAAAAATTGTTGCTACCCTTGGCGATGCATCATCAAGCCCTGACATGCTTGGCAAATTAGTGACCGCTGGCGTGAATGTCTTCCGGTTGAATTTTTCGCATGGCACGCGCGAAGAACAGGGTGCGCGCATTGATGCTATTCGGGCGCTTGAAGCCAAAACTGGCACGCCATGCTGTATTCTTGCCGATTTGCAAGGGCCGAAATTCCGCGTTGGTAAAGTTGCCGATGAGACAATCGTCAAAAATGGTGATCGCATTACTTTTGATCTGAACACCGATATGGGCAATGCCAGCATTGTTGGTCTACCACATGCGGAAATTTTCAAGGCGATGTATCCGGGTACCAGATTATTGATGGATGACGGCAAGCTGGTTTTCAAAGTGGTGTCGGTTGATACGCAAAGCTTTGACGCTGAAGTTGTTGTTGGCGGCCCGTTGAAAAGCCGTAAAGGGGTTAATCTTCCCGATATCATTCTTGATACAACACCGCTAACCGAAAAGGATTTGGCCGATCTTGCCTATGCGCTGGAAAAAGGGGTTGATTGGGTGGCCTTGTCATTTGTGCAACGCGCCAGCGATGTGATTGTGGCTCGAACCATTGTTGGCAAGCAGGCGGCATTGATGTCGAAAATCGAAAAGCCAGCAGCGCTGAATGACCTTGATGATATCATTGCCGCATCCGATGGCGTGATGGTGGCACGGGGCGATCTTGGTGTTGAATTGCCGCCCGAGCAGGTGCCGGGCTGGCAAAAAACCATCATTTCAAAATGCCGCATGGTTGGCAAGCCGGTGGTGGTTGCAACGCAGATGCTGGAATCAATGATCGAGGCACCAACGCCAACGCGCGCCGAAGCATCAGATGTTGCCGGTGCGGTATTTGATGGTGCTGATGCGGTGATGCTGTCTGCCGAAACAGCAGCAGGTAACTTTCCGGCTGAATCGGTTGAATTCATGGCGCGGATTGTCCGCTCTGCTGAGTCGCATATCAGATCAGATCCGGCATCAGGGCCGGGTGAATTGCCAGTTGAACATATCGTCTATCACGCGGTTGCAAAAACCAGTGTTGCCCTTGCCGAAACGGTTGAGGCCAAGGCGATGGTTGCCTTTTCAAGTTCGGGCAATACCGCGGTTCGGATTGCGCGTGAACGGCCTAAAATTCCGTTTCTGGTGATGACTCCGCATCTGGATGTTCAGCGGAAATTATGTTTGCTATGGGGAACCCATACCGGTGCCAGCGCCTATAGTGAAGATTTCGAATCAGCGATTACCGAAGCCATTGCCGAAATCCGAAGCCGTGGCATGGCCAGCACAGGCCAGCAGGTTGTTGTTGTTGCCGGAATGCCATTTGGCGTTGTTGGCACAACAAATTCAATGCGGGTGGTGACGCTTTAGACGAAATTAGGTTGCATTTAAATTTACTCTATCTTTAGGTTATTTCCAGCAACTAGCTGGTTGCCGTTTTGGTTATCCTGAGTAAAGCCATGGGGGAGATGGAAATGCATTCAGTTGGATTTATTGGGCTAGGAAATGTTGGCGGCAAGCTGGCTGGCAGTTTGCTTCGTAACAAATGTGACGTCATGGTTCGCGACCTTGATCGCGATCGTTGCGGCACCGTTTCTGGAGGCTGGCGCAAAATGGGCTGATAGCCCGAAAGCAATGGCCGAAGCTTGTGAAATCATCATTACTTGTTTGCCATCACCAGCGGCAAGCGCTGCGTTCATGGAAGCCGATGACGGTGTTCTTGCAGGCCTAAGCGCTGGCAAAATCTGGGCGGAAATGAGCACAACCGACGCTGCTGAAGTTGCACGTCTTGGCGCGCTTGTCGAAGCCAAAGTCGCCAGCCCGGTTGATTGTCCTGTATCGGGTGGTTGTCACGTGCAGCGACAGGTAATATTGCTATTTTTGCCGGATGCGACCGGCCGAGTTTTCGAGCGGCTATTGCCGGTTTTGACGATCCTTGGCCGCCGCGTTCTGCATACCGGCCCGCTTGGCACGGCATCGGTGTTGAAAGTGATGACCAATTATCTTGCAACGGCGAATTTGATCTCGCTTAGCGAGGCGCTTATAACGTCAAAAATGGCCGGAATGGATTTGAATACAACCTATGAGGCGATCCGCATTTCATCGGGCAATTCCTTTGTTCATGAAACTGAAAGTCAGGTAATTTTGAATGGCAGCCGCGATATCAATTTCACCATGGATTTGGTGCTAAAGGATATTGGTCTTTTTCAATCGATTGCCGAACAGCATAATGTGCCGCTTGAAGTCTCACCACTTTTGATCAAAATTTTCGAAGATGGTCAGGCACGTTTCGGACCGCGTGAGTGGTCGCCAAATATCATTAAAAGGCTGGAAGAAGCCTGCAATACACAAATTCTGGCAGCTGGATTTCCGGCAGAAATGACAGATGATGAGCTCTGAAGAGCCAGGTTATGAGGTTATCCCAAAATCTTAAGCCATTGATCAATAGGTAATTGACCGGTTTCGCGTGCCCAATAAAGATAAACCGCAAGACACACTAAAATCAGAAAATAAAGTGGCACCCGGTTTACGCTGGTGTCGCGGCCTGGCTTGTCGGCATTATCATTGCTGATCTCGGCAATAGGGCTCGGCGTCTCTGGCGGTGCGGTTGGTGTTGTTGTGACCTGATTGTCTGGATCGGCCTGTTGGATTTCGCTATCGCATAAGGGACAAAATAAATCAATTTTCATATCGCTGGAAAGATGTGTCGGAATAGTGATTGCCATTTTGCATGATGGGCAATCGATAATCTTCATCTCGGCTGGTCGCGCGCGTTTTGTGCCAGTTGGGCAACTGTGATCAAGACCGAATTGCGCGTTACACTGATGACAGGTAATGGCAATGGCTTTGTTGGCTGCCTGCGCTGTATCAATCTCGCTTTGTGACAAAAGGCAAAGGCTGTCACAATGCGGACAATGGTTTATGATGCTGTCATTATGTGTCATTTTTTCTGCTCCGCCTTAAATCCCTGCTCGGCGTGAATGCCTTGACTGCCCACTTAACACCATATCCTTTTACGGTGTTTTTTGGAGGTCTGATATGGAACCGCATGGATCATGATAACAAATAATCAGGCGCGTATCACTAGGCAAATGAAATCATCTTGCTAGAGGGCGCGGCCTTTTAATCTTTGCCCAAGCTTGTCAATGATCACTTCGATATTCGGCAAAAACGGGTTAATGCGCTGGGCGGCGCGATAGGCCTGCAAGGCGCCTTGAAAATCGCCTGCGCGAACCTTGATCATGCCAAGCCCTGACAGCGCACCAAAATGGCGCGGTTCTAATTTGATTACTTGCAGAATATCATTTGCTGATCCGGCATCATCGCCGCGAAAAAACCGAACTGTGGCACGTTTGTTCCATGCTTCGGCAAAGGCAGGCTCGCGCGAAATGATGGCGCTGAACATTGCTTCGGCATCATCAAGTCGGCCAGCATTCATCATTTTGATAGCCCTATCCATTTGGCGGTTAATCACCTGATCATCTGGATAGCGTGTCCAAATAGTCCAGATTTCGCGTTCAAGGCTGGCAGCAATCGCATTTGACAGGCCTGTTTGTAATGCGGCAAATAACTTGTTCAGCTTTGGATCATTTTGATCGGCATTTGCGGGTGCAGAAGCAAGCATAGATGCTGCCAAAAACATGATGATTTTTGACCAAATCGGCTTACGGCTGGTCAGTTTGGTTTGCTGATCCCTCATCAGTAAAGACTATAGCGTCATCATGCGCTTGCCAAGCAATGACATTTAATGCCGCCCAAGCGGCGGTGAAATCGGCATTTGGAGTGCCGTCAATACAAAGCCATTCGATTAGCACTGGCTGCTGGTCAAGCGCATCCAGACTGGCAATCCCAACAAAACGCCATTCAGCTTTGGTTCGTACATCAACAAGCTGGGCATTAGGATTGGCAGCTAAATACGCCCAAGTCACGGTAGCGGTCATTTGCATCATGGTTTTGATTGTCCTGTTCAGGCGATGCAAATACCAGCATTAGCGATTGTTTTGTTATTGCCAAGCCTCTTTTTACCGGTGTTTGTCGCCTGTTCTGCCATGGCATTGCCTTGATCAGCACCGCTTTGATTAGCGTTATTGGCCGGCGAATCGGCGATTGGTTGCTTGTGATGATTTGGGGTTTGGATTTGGGCTGTTTGGCTTTGGCGAAAAATGCTATTGAGGGAAGTACAATTGCAATCAAGGAGCCACGCCATGTCTAGTTTTAAAGCGCTTATGGTGCATCGTGATGAAGATAAAAAAATTCGCCATGAGATGACCGAATTGCAGCATGGTGATTTGCCTGCAGATGGCGAAGTGTTGGTTGCGGTCAAATATTCAACGGTCAATTACAAGGATGGGCTGTGTCTGTCGGGTAAGGGCGGGTTGGTGCGAAACTATCCACATATTCCGGGCATTGATTTTGCTGGCGAGGTGGTAAGCAGCTCGGACAAACGATACCAGCAAGGTGATCTTGTGGCATTAACTGGATGGCGTGTTGGCGAAATCTGGTGGGGTGGCTATGCGCAATTTGCAAAGGTGCGTGCCGATTGGCTGGTGCCGCTCGTCGATGGGCTTGATTGCCAGCAGGCAATGGCGATTGGCACCGCTGGCATGACTGCCATGTTGTCGGTTCTGGCGCTTGAAGATGCCGGCGTCACGCCTGATAAGGGGCCGGTGCTGGTGACTGGTGCGGCAGGAGGGGTTGGGTCGGTGGCAACGGCGCTATTGGCGGCGCGTGGCTATGCTGTTACCGCTGTTACTGGACGACCCGAAAGTGCCGACTATCTTCGCGGGCTAGGTGCGAATGATGTTTTGGCGCGGGCCGAAATGCTGGAAGGTGGCGGGCGGCCGCTTGAATCAGAAAGTTGGGCTGGATGTATTGACTCGGTTGGCAGTACCATCTTGGCGCGGGCTTTAGCACAAATGAAATATGGTGGTGCGGTGGCAACAGTCGGGCTTGCTGGGGGGGCTGATCTGCCAACAACGGTAATTCCGTTTATTATTCGCGGCGTATCGCTTTTGGGGATCGATTCGGTGATGGCATCTTATGATCGGCGGATGTGGCATGGAACCGGTTGGCAAGCGATTTGCCAAAGCAGCAATTATTGGCTGCGATGACGGTGATCGGGCTTGGCGACGTGCCGTCGGCTGGGGCTGATATTCTAGCTGGTAAAGTGCAGGGTCGATTGGTTGTCGATGTGAATGCCTAGATTAGCCTGATGATGTGGCGCGAATAACGGCGGCCATTTGATGATCAGAAAGTGATTACAGGGCTGAAAAGCTGGCCGGCTATTTTACCGCTTTGACAACCCCAATATGCGGCAGGTTGCGCCCTTGTTGGGCATAGTCAATGCCATAGCCGATTACAAAGGCATCAGGGATATCAAACCCAACCCAATCAACATCAACATCAACTTCGCGGCGCGATGGTTTATTCAGCAAGGTACAAATCGACAGGCTTTTTGGTGATCGTGTTAACAGGATTTTTTGCACTTGCGATAATGTGTGGCCGGTATCAACGATGTCTTCGACAATCAACACATCACGATTTTTAATGACTGTTTCAAGGTCTTGAATGATGCGCACCTGACGCGATGAAACCGTGTCATCGCCATAAGAAGATACGGTCATGAAATCAACTTCGACCGGAAGCGCAAGGCGGCGCACAAGATCGGCGATGAAAACAAATGAACCGCGCAATAGCCCAACAACAACAAGCTGTTCAGTGCCTTTGTAATGATCGGTGATTTGGCGGGAGAGATTATTTGTTCGAGCGGCAATTTCGGCTTCGGTAATCAGAATGTCAATTTCCTGCTGGCTTGATAATACGGTCATGCGCTAAGATTACCCCTGTCGTCGCAAGTGGTCTTTGATTGTTATATCGGCCGCCACTTAATATCACGCCGCCGAATATGTCCCAGTATAATCGTGCTGACAGAAATGGCTATGGCAAATTACGGTGACAGCAATGTCGTTTCGGTTTTGGCCGGCAAATTGAAAAGGAATATTCGATGTCGAAAGTAGCATTTTTAGGTATGGGCGTGATGGGCTATCCGATGGCTGGCCATATCGCCGCCGCTGGTCATGAGGTGACTGTCTATAACCGGACAGCGGCCAAATCCGAAGCATGGGCTGCCCAGCATGGCGGCACGGCTGCGTTAACACCGGCGGCGGCGGCGGCGGATGCTGATTTTGTGTTTTGCTGTGTTGGCGATGATCCCGATGTTTTGTCGGTTGCGCTTGGTGATGATGGTGCCATTCCGGCGATGAAAAGCGGCGCGGTCTTTATCGATAATAGCACCGTTTCGGCCGATGTCGCGCGTCAGGTTTATGATGCTGCCACGGCAATGGGTGTTCATACGCTTGATGCGCCAGTATCAGGTGGTCAGGCAGGCGCGGAAAATGGCAAATTGACCGTTATGGTTGGGGGTGATGACGCTGCTTTTGCCGCGGCTTTGCCTTTGATGGAATGCTATGGGGCGCGGGTTGTTCATATGGGCGGCGCTGGCAAAGGCCAACAGGCCAAGATGGTAAACCAGATCTGTATCGCCGGTCTTGTTCAGGCCTTGTCTGAAGGGTTGAGCTTTGCGATGGATGCTGGTCTTGATACTGACAAGCTGCTTGAGGCTATTTCCGGCGGCGCGGCGCAATCATGGCAAATGGTTAATCGCGGCGAAACCATGGTCAAAGGTGAATTTGATTTCGGCTTTGCCGTTGATTGGATGCGCAAGGATTTGCGGATTTGTTTGGAAGAAGCCAAACGTAATGGCGCTGATTTGCCAGTAACGGAAATTGTTGCTGGCTATTATGCCGAGCTAAGCGCCAATGGTTTTAGCCGGAATGATACTTCAAGCCTGATTCGCCGATTACGCCAATTCTAGTCTGGCGCCAATTCTAGTCTGAATTGGTGATGAATCAAAAAAGGCCGAGATTGCCCCGGCCTTTTTAATGGCTGAATGGCGGTTACAGCCCGATACAAACAAATTTGATTTCAAGAAATTCATCAATGCCATATTTAGAGCCTTCACGCCCAAGGCCTGAATTCTTGACGCCGCCAAACGGGCCAACCTCGGATGAGAAGATGCCGGTATTGGCAGCAACGATTCCATATTCCAACGCTTCGCTGACACGGAACAGGCGTGATGCATTTTCGGTAAACAGATAGGCTGCCAAACCAAATTCAGTATCATTTGCCGCTTCGATGGCTTCGGCTTCGTCGGTAAAGCGGAACAGGCCAGCCACTGGCCCAAAGGTCTCTTCGCGGAACATCCGCATTGATGAATCCATACCTGTTAGAACGGTTGGTTCAAAATAGGTACCACCCAATTCATGCGGCTTGCCACCAACCAATGCTGTTGCGCCTTTTGCCAGCGCGTCATCAACATGCGCTGTTACCTTGTCAAATCCCTGTTGATCAATCAACGGGCCTTGTTCGACACCAGCGTCGAGACCATTGCCAACTTTCATCGAAGCTGATTTTTCGGCAAGACGTTTGGCAAATTCATCATAGATGCCGTCCTGCACAAAAATCCTGTTTGCACAAACACAAGTCTGTCCGGCATTGCGGTATTTCGACAGCATTGCGCCTTCAACAGCGACATCAAGATTGGCATCATCAAATACCAGCAATGGCGCATTGCCGCCAAGCTCAAGGCTCATTTTCTTGACCGAATTGGCACTTTGGCGCATCAGAATGCGGCCAACTTCGGTTGATCCGGTAAAGGTCATTTTGCGAATGCGGCTATCGGCGCAAAGCGCCTGACCAATGGCTGGTGCGTCAAGGCCGGTAACAATGTTCATCACGCCTGCTGGAATGCCAGCGCGCGTTGCCAATTCGGCAAGCGCCAGCGCCGAAAGAGGTGTCTGTTCAGCCGGTTTCAAAACACATGCACAGCCCGCAGCAAGGCCGGGTGCCACTTTGCGGGTAATCATTGCAATTGGAAAATTCCATGGGGTGATGGCACCAAAAACGCCAATCGGCTGTTTGAAGGTCAAAAGGCGTTTATCGGCCTGCGGGCTTTCCATAACATCGCCACAAACGCGCCGCGCTTCTTCACCAAACCAGTCGATAAAGCTGGCACCATAGGCGATTTCCCCTTTGGCTTCGGCAAGCGGTTTGCCCATTTCGGTGGTCAGAATCGTGGCAAGGTCATCGGTATTTTCAATCACCAGATCATACCAGCGGCGAAGGATCATCGCGCGGGTTTTGGCAGGGGTTGCTGCCCAGGCTTTTTGCGCTGGAACAGCGGCATCAATCGCGGCGGTTATCGAATCGGCACCAAGATCGGCAACTTCGGTGATCAGGCTGCCATCAGCAGGGTTGTTGACGGCAAAAACACGGCCATCAGCAGCGTCAATCCATGCCCCGTTAATATAGGCCTTACTGCGAAGAAGTGAGGGATCTTTTAATTTCATTTTACCGGCCTCCAATGCCGCTAGCAGAATATAAATTGATTACGGATTTGCCAGACGCGGGCTGGCCAGTGATTTCAGATAGTCTGATTAGCATTAATTGTGGCTGCCTTTCAATCGGCTAGCCTGTTTGCTTTGTTGAATTAATCGCGAGGTGGCAAGGGGTGGCTATGCATGTCAATGAAAGGGCCGCCAACCGCACCAAGCCGATGCGCTCGCCCAACCTCGACATAATGGCGGGCAATGCGGCGGTTATCGGCAATTTCATCGGCGGTCAGATCACGCATTTTGCGGGCTGGACGTCCAGCCCATAATTCGCCTGACGGGATTCGTTTGCGCGGTGTCAGCATCGCCCCTGCGGCAAGCATGCCGTCAGACTCAATCACCGCACCATCCATGACAATAGAACCCATGCCAACAAAGGCGTGATCATGCAAATGACAGGCATGAACCAGCGCGCAATGGCCGATATTGACATGATTGCCAATGATCGTTGGATAGTCGCGGCTGTTGATATGGACACAGCTATTATCCTGAATATTGGTTCCCTCGCCAATGGTGATGAAATGATTATCACCACGTAGCGTCACCTGATGCCAGATGGTGCTATTTTTACCAATGCGAACCGCGCCAACGACAGCGGCGGTCTGGGCGATATAGGCGCTATCATCAATTTCGGGGTGATGCTCTAAAAAAGGGGCAATATAGGCATTTCGGCCAGCCATGCTGTAATCCTTTGCAAATGGGGTATATCGGTCAAGATCTATCGTTCTTGTGATGCCAATTTAGCATGCTGATAACAACTGTCAGTTTTATTTTGTTGGCATTTGAAAAATCGTAACTATATCTGTGTAGAGACATATCAATCAGCAAAGATAATTGTGGAGGCCGAAATGGCATTTGAACTACCTGACCTACCTTATGCGCATGATGCGTTGACAAATTTTGGCATGAGTACCGAAACCCTCGAATATCATCATGATCTGCATCATAACGCCTATGTGGTTAATGGCAATAATCTGATTGCTGGCACCGAATGGGAAGGCAAGTCACTCGAAGATATCATCACCGGCACCTATGATTCGAAAGCCGTTGCGCAAAATGGCGTTTTCAATAATGCCTCGCAGCATTGGAATCATATGAAATTCTGGGAAATGATGGGGCCAAAAGGCAATGCAATGCCAACCGAGCTGGAAAAAGCACTTGCCGAATCATTCGGTTCTGTTGACGCGTTTAAGGATGCGTTCAAGGCAGCGGGTGCAGGCCAGTTTGGGTCTGGCTGGTGCTGGCTTGTGAAAAACAGCGATGGCGGGCTTGCCGTGACCAAAACCGAAAATGGGGTAAACCCGCTTTGCTTTGGCCAGACAGCGCTCCTTGGTTGTGATGTGTGGGAACATTCCTACTATATTGATTTCCGCAATAAGCGCCCTGACTATCTGGCTAATTTCCTTGAGAATCTTGTCGATTGGGATTACGTCGCAGCGCAACTCTAGGCAATAAATAAGATCGTGCTGCGAAAGGCGTTATCCGTTTAGAGGCTTGCCTTTGGCTCGCTGTCAATTATGAAAGCCGTCACCTTGTCTTGGGTGGCGGTTTTTTTATGGTTCTTTGAATCGCCAGATTTTAGGCAAAAATAGGCCTTAATTCGGCGTCATAAATGCCATGTTAGCAAGGCTTTGATGAAAGCTGGACGCCAAGCAAAACAGCATTGAGACAAGAAGGCATTGAAATGGTTGTAGCACTCGTCATACTGGTTGCATTTGGGATTTATCAAACCGATTCGGTGCAGGAATTCCGCGCCAACAGCAATCACAATCCAGTCTATAAAATTGTCAGGGGTGTGCCGTGCGATTCAGGCTTGAAATCATCAGGCTATTCGGTGGTGCCCACTGGCAAGCTCTATCTGAAACAGGCCAATCGTGATGGCACGGTTGGCAATATTTGCCGTCCGTAAAACCCTAGCCGTCTTGAACCATTTTCTTGACGCGAAGGCGAAGCGCATTCAGCCGGATAAAGCCGTGTGCGTCACTATGGTCATAATCAACCGCGCCATCTTCAAAGGTCACCAGATCAGCATTATACAGTGAATTTGGTGACTTTCGGCCAGTGACGGTCACATTGCCTTTATAAAGCGTTAACCGCACAACACCATTGACGGCTTCACGGCAGCTATCAATCGCAGCTTGTAGCATTTCGCGTTCAGGTGAGAACCAGAAACCATTATAAACCAGCTCGGCATAGCGCGGCATCAATTCATCTTTGGTATGCATAGCGCCACGATCAAGCGTGATTGATTCTATGGCGCGACGTGCTGTCAGCAAAATAGTACCGCCGGGTGTTTCGTAAACACCGCGTGATTTCATGCCAACAAACCGATTTTCAACAAGATCAAGACGGCCAATACCATTGTCGCCGCCAAGCTTGTTGAGCGCGGCCAGCAAATTGGCAGGTGACAGCGCCTTGCCATCAATCGCCACCGGGTCACCTGATTTGAAAGTGATTTCGATTTTGGTTGGTTTGTCGGGTGCATTTTCTGGCGATACGCTTCGTGAGAACACATATTCTTCCGGGGCAACCCATGGGTCTTCAAGCACTTTGCCTTCGGCTGAAATATGCAGAAGATTCGCATCAACACTGAATGGGGCTTCGCCGCGCTTGTCTTTTGGAATTGGGATCTGATTGGCTTCGGCGTAGGCAATTAGTTTCGTCCGGCTGCTCAAGTCCCATTCACGCCAAGGCGCAATGACCTTGATATCGGGCTGCTGGGCATAATAGGCCAATTCAAACCGAACCTGATCATTGCCTTTGCCAGTGGCGCCATGTGAGACCGCTTCAGCGCCAACGTCACGGGCGATCTCGATTTGCCGTTTGGCAATCAAAGGCCGCGCGATTGACGTGCCAAGAAGATAGGCACCCTCATAAAGCGGGTTTGCCCGAAACATGGGGAAAACATAATCGCGCACAAATTCTTCACGCAAATCTTCGATATAGATTTGTTTGATACCCATCATTTCGGCCTTGGCGCGTGCTGGCTCGATGTCTTCGCCTTGACCGATATCGGCCGTAAAGGTAACTACCTCAGCGCGGTAATGGTCTTGCAACCAGCGCAGGATCACCGAAGTATCAAGGCCACCTGAATAGGCGAGGACTACTTTTTTAATATCTTGCTTGCTCATAAGAGACTGCTATATCCGATCACTGGTGGCCTCGCAATGACGTTTTTACCGTTGATGCATTTTTGCGCGCGGCTGTTTTTGGCCTAGTTTAAAGTTCGCGAAGCAGGGGCGCCGGTTTGCGGCCAAGGGTTTTCATCGCGCCAGTCAGTCCCAAAATCGCCGTTGCCACGGCACCGGCAAGGGTGGTGCCAAAAACCAGCCAGCCATCAAGAATAAATTCCGCGCCTAAAAATCCTTGAACCAATGCCCAGCTTGCAAGACTGCCAATAAATGCCGCGGCAATGGCGGTAAGCAATCCTAAAAATGCATATTCAAGAAACCAGGCAAGGCCAATCGACAGACGTGTTGCGCCAAGCACTTTTAAAATGACCGAGTCAGCAAGCCGTTGCGACTCGCTGCTGGCAACGGTTCCGGCAAGAACGGCAATGCCTGCGATCAGTGTGACAAGGGCGGTTAACCGCACCGCACCGCCTAGAAGGCCAATGACGCGCTGCGCGGTTGCCACGGCCTCTTTCACCGAGACCGCCGAGATGTTCGAAAAGTTGTTGGTAACGGCGCGTTCAACCGCATCGGCGGCGGCGTCACTATCGGCATGGGTAGTTGCAATCCAGCTATGTGGGGCGGCATCAAGAACGCCCGGATTCAGCACAAAAACAAAATTGATCTGAAAGCTTTGCCAATCCACTTTACGAAGATTGGCGATTGTTGCGGTAATTTCGCGCCCAAGAACATTAATGCTAACCGTGTCGCCAATTGTTAGGCCGAAATCACCAGCAGCATCTTCGGACATCGAAACAAGCGGCGGGCCGCTATAATCGCTTGGCCACCAATCTCCGGCAACAATCTCGCTTCCTCTTGGTGCCAATGCTGACCATGTCAAAGCGCGGTCACCGCGTAGAATCCATGCCGATCCTTCAGGTGGGATAATTTCCGCTGTTGGAATGTCATTGATCTTGGAAACGCGGCCACGAAGCATTGGGGTCTTGGTGATTTGTGAAATACCATCGATCGATTTGGCAAGCTTTTCAAAGGCGTCAATCTGGCGGGGCTGAATATCAATAAAGAACCAAGCAGGCGCATCTTCGGCAACCCGATTATCGATTTGGCGGCCAAGATTGGACTCGCTTACCGATACCGCCACCAAAACCGAAAGCCCAAGGCCAAAGGCAATGATGACCGAGCGCACGGGTGAACCGGGGCGGGTAATGTTGGATAGCGCCAAACGGGCAGGAACGAAACGCGGCAAGGGCGCAAGGCGCAATAGGCGCAACAGAAGATTGCCAAGAACCGATAATAGCAATAACGAAGCTAGTGAACCGCCAATAAAGCTGGCCGTAATGCCAAGATTATGCGTTGCAAGATAGGCCAGCCATGTCAGGGCAGTAGCCGCGATTATCATCATCAAAAGATAGCGCGGTTTGGGCCAGCCACCGGGCATTTCAATCAAGCTGCGAAACAGATCGCCAGCGCGCACTTCTTCGGCTTTGGCCAGCGGCCATACCGCAAACAGAAAAGCGGTGCCAAGCCCGAAACTGGCAGCAATAATCAATGGCACCGGATAGATTGTCATTTCAAGTGGAACAGTGACATAGCCAGACAGGATGTGAATGGCAAATAGCGGGGCAATCGCCGCAACGATTAGTCCTGCTGCAACACCGCAAGTGGCGACCACAAATATCTGCAAAAGATAAATTCGGAAAATCAAAATCGATGGCGCGCCAAGACATTTCAGCGTGGCAATAACCGGCATCCGGCTTGCCAGCCATGCGCGCACAGCGCCAGCAACCCCAAGCCCGCCAATAAGAAGCGCGGTTAGGCCAACAAGCACCAGAAAAATTTCCGCTTGATTGACAAAACGGTCAAATCCGGGGGCGGCGCTGGCAACTTCGCGCACCCTTGCATGGGTTGACGCGGTAAGACGGTTTAATATGCCCATCACCACATCGTGGTCTTGGGGGTTATCAAGCAAAAGCCGATAGCGATAGGTGATAAATGACCCCGGTTGCTGAAGGCCGGTGGCGGCCAGAGTTGCATCCGAGATCAGCACGCGCGGGCCAAAACTAACAAAGCTGATTGACCGGTCAGGCTCGCTGGTCAGCGCTGCGCGGACTTCGACATCGAGATTGCCAAGACGGGCGCGATCACCCGGTTTCAAACCAAGACTGCGAAGCAAAGCGTCATCGGCGACAATCCCCGCCTGATTAAGCGCATCAGCGAGCGGCATTGAAGGCGCTGTCGCGGCAGTGCCGACAAGTGGCCATTTATTGTCTACCGCTTTTAGTTCAACCAGCTTTCGCCGGTCACTTGCTTGAAGCATGGCCCGCATCTGAACCACTTTTGACACTGTACCAAAACTGCTGGCGGCCTCGATAATATTGGGGTTTGGCGCGGTATGGAGACTGCTGATTTCAATATCGCCACCAAGCAGAATACGCGCATTATCACTAATCCCGCTTCGCATTGACTCAGCAACCGAACCAACGGTGCCAATCGCGGCAACGCCAAGAAGCAAGGCACCTAAAAAGACCCGAAACCGGCCAAGGCTGCCGCGCATTTCGCGTTTTGCAAGCTGCCAGGCAAAGCCCCATCCGTCACGGCTTGCGGTAATCGGACTCATATCTTTGCGTTGATCTGCGTCCTCACGGTGATTTTGGCGGGTATTTTTAACGGTCTTGGTCACTGTTTGGTGTCTCCGGCAATCAAGCCATCTTCAATTTCAAGAACGCGCGAACAGCGGGCGGCGAGCGATGCATCATGCGTGACAAGCACCAGCGAGGCGCCAGTTTCTTGCGCGCTCCTGAACAGGATATTGACCACTTTTTCGCCGGTGGCACTGTCAAGATTTCCGGTTGGCTCATCGGCCAAAAGAATACGGGGTTTGGGGGCAATGGCGCGGGCAATGGCAACGCGCTGTTGTTCGCCGCCAGACATTTGATCGGGAAGATGCGTCAAGCGGTGTCCCAATCCAACCGACCGAAGCGCCGCCGCGGCACTTGTTTCAGCATCGGCGCGGCCAGCCAGTTCAAGCGGGATCGACACATTTTGCAAGGCGTTTAATGACGGGATTAGGCGAAATGCCTGAAACACAATGCCAACCATGTCGCGGCGCAAAGCGGCAAGTGGATCTTCTTGCATATTGGTGATATCGGTTCCAGCCAATGAAATGCATCCCTTGGTCAGGGTTTCAAGACCGGCCATCACCATTAACAGGCTGGTCTTGCCAGCGCCACTTGGTCCCAAAACCCCAACGGTTTCACCAGCGCCAATTTGTAAATTGATGCCTTTTAGAATTTTGACTTTTGCCGCCGCCGTGCCAAGGGTTAGATGCGCAGTGTCGAGATCAATAACGGCTGGATCATTTGCAGCTTTGGGTGATGATGCCATCAAACTAGTCCAATCCTTGATCGTGATGCCCGCAATGTGGGCTGGTGGGTCATCGATAATCTGCCCGCTCTGGAAAAACTAGCTTGCATCTCCTACATGCATAGAAGGCTTGTGACCAAACTGCGGCGTGACCATGCCGTAGGGGTTACAAACCTTCTATGATTATATGGGTTGGCGCAGAGCCGAGATCAAGGGAAACACGATGATGATAGCTGAATTGTTCTGCCGCCTTTTGGGGCTGTCTGGTCGCTGTCGCCATTTTATCAAACAGATGGGATTGGCCGGCACAATGGCACTGATGCCGATATCGTTAATATTGGCCTCGGGTCAGCCAGTTTTGATGGTTCTTGGTGACTCGCTTGTCGCTGGTCATGGTTTGCCGCAGGATCAAGCCTTTCCCAATGTGCTTGGGCGGTTGTTGAAAAAAGACGGCGTTGATGTCGAGATCGTCAATGCAGGGGTTTCGGGTGATACCACCGCTGGGGGTCTGGCGCGTCTTGATTGGTCGCTTGCCGCTGAACCTGATGCTGCGATTATTGTTCTTGGGGGTAACGATTTGCTTCGCGGCCTCGAGCCTGCGGCAAGCTATCGCAATCTTGACGGCATCATCGAAAAGCTTGCGGCAAATAATGTCGAGGTGCTTCTTGCTGGAATGCAGGCACCGCGCAATCTGGGGGCCGATTATGCAAATGAATTTGACGCTATCTATGACCGGCTGGCAAAGCGTCACAAGATTTTATTCTATCCCTTTTTTCTGGAGGGTGTGGCCCTGCAGCCAGCGATGAATCAGCCTGATGGAATGCATCCGAACGAACAGGGGGTGGCGCATATTGCGACAAAGATTTTGCCGCAGGTAAAAACCTTGCTATCAAAGACCGGTAAACCATAGCTATGGTGCGGTGATAACGTTTCGACAGTTACGTTTTCGGCCATTACGTTTTCGGATGGCAGCTTTTGGAAAGTCTTTGCATCACGGCGCGAGGTATCCTAAAACAACCTGTGTCGCCGCATGTGGGTTTGGTATCGGTTTCATATTGATGCCATAAACCGATGACACATTGTAAAGATACGCCCCAATGGGGCCATTATCGTGTCAGTGAGATTAGATAAGCGAATAAAGGAAGAGTTAATAAATGTTCAGACTCAGCAGAATTATGGGTGTTTTCACAACGGTGATCGCGACCAGTTTTGCAGCAGCGCCTGCCTTTGCCGAACCGGTACAGATGCTCGTTGAAAAAGATTGGGGCGCCTATCGCTATGATAATGATGGCAGCCGCATTTGTTTTGTCAGCAGCGTGCCAACCACAAGCAAAGGCAAATATGATCCAGAAAATCGTGGTGATATCCGGATTTTTGTGTCGCATGGCCCGGGCAAGGCTGAACGTGATGTTGTTCAGGTGATTGCTGGATATCGTTTCAAGGCGCAGTCGGATGCAACCCTGTCGATTGACGGCAAAAGCTTTAAATTATTTACCCTTGAAGACCGCGCCTATGCCGAAAGCGAAGAAGATGACCAGCGGATTATCGTGCAGATGAAACGCGGTAACAAAATGACCGTCATCGGCACCTCTAGCCGCGGCACAAAAACCACCGACACCTATTCATTGGCAGGCTTTACCAAGACCAAAGCCGTTATTGACAAGACCTGCAAATGACCGTTGTTCCCGAGCTAGCTGCGGCGGATCAGCCTGCGCCCATAGCCATGGATGCGCCGCTGCAAAAAACCAATCTTCTTGGTTTGGCACTTGCCGATCTTGAGGCAGAGATGGTGGCGCTTGGTCTGCCAAAATTCCGTGCGCGGCAGGTTTGGCGTTGGGTTTGGCGTCACGGCCTCAGCAGCTTTGACGAAATGAGCGATCTTGGCAAACCGGTTCGCGAATTGCTGGCAGCGCATTTTTCTGCCGACCGGCCAGCGGTATCGCGGCGGTTGCAGTCGGTTGATGGCACGATCAAATGGCTTATCCGTTTTGCCGATGGCAATGAAGCCGAATGTGTCTACATCCCTGATAAGACGCGCGGCACCTTATGCATTTCATCACAGGTTGGCTGTACCCTGACATGTAGTTTTTGCCATACTGGAACGCAAAAGCTAGTTCGCAATCTAACCATTGCCGAAATTTGCGGTCAGGTATTGCTGGCGATGGATGAATTGAATGACTGGCCATCGGGCAAGCCGGAACGCCGCCTCACCAATATCGTTTTGATGGGCATGGGCGAGCCTTTGTTCAATTATGAAAATGTTGCCACAGCGATGCGCATCATCATGAGCGGCGAAGGTGTAGCGATTTCAAAACGCCGCATTACCTTGTCAACTTCGGGTGTTGTTCCCGAAATCAAACGCTGCGGCGAAGAATTAGGGGTTAATCTGGCGATTTCACTTCACGCAACGCGTGACGACCTTCGTGACGAGTTGGTGCCAATCAACCGGAAATATCCGCTTGCCGCGTTGATTGATGCTTGCCGTAATTATCCCGGCCTATCCAATGCACGGCGTATTACATGGGAGTATGTGATGCTTGACGGGGTGAATGACAGTGATGAGGATTGCCGCGCTTTATTGTCGCTTATCAAGGGCATACCGTCAAAGCTGAATTTGATCCCGTTTAACCCATGGCCCGGCAGCTCCTATATCTGCTCGTCAGATGAACGGGTCGAATCTTTTGCCAAACGCGTGTTGAATGCCGGGTATGCATCACCGGTTCGCACACCGCGTGGCCGTGATATTCTGGCGGCCTGTGGGCAGTTAAAATCTGAATCACAGCGGGCGAGGCGGCAAAAAACTGGAATTGCTGGCTAGATTTTCCTGCTTGGCAAAAGCCGCATACTCATTACGAAAATTCCAAGTCTGCGCTTGAATAATTTTGTTTTAATCCCTACATTCAACCATCATCGTCGCCAATTTTTGGCAATGCCATTTTGGGAGTTACAAAATGCAGGATAATCGTTTTATGAATACCGCCGCAGCGACTGCTGCCCAGACCGATGTCGGGCTGCGGGCTTACATGCTTGGCGTGTATAACCACATGACCACAGCTCTTTTGCTGACAGGCTTTTTTGCCTTTGCAACAAAATGGGCCGTGCTGAATGTTGCTGGCCTTGGCCAGCTTCTATATGGCACACCATTGAAATGGGTCATTATGCTGGCACCGCTTGGCATGGTGATCTGGTTATCAGCGCGGATTAACCGCATGTCGGCCAACAAGGCGCGGAACCTGTTCTATATCTATGGTGCCATTATGGGCTTGTCGCTTGCGTCAATCCTGTTTGTCTATACCGGTGCCAGTGTCGCGCGGGCCTTCTTCATCACTGCAGGCGCCTTTGCCGGTCTTAGCCTTTACGGCTATAGCACCAAGCGCAGCCTGTCGGCGATGGGATCATTCATGATTATTGGCCTGTTTGGTCTGATCATTGCGTCAATCGTGAATATCTTTATGGCATCAACCCAGATGGAATTTGTGATTTCAGTTGGTGGTGTGTTGATTTTTGCCGGTTTGACCGCTTGGGATACACAGCGCATTAAATCCATGTATTCGGCTGGTGACAGCCGTGAAGTGGCAGCGAAGAAATCAATTTTTGGGGCGTTAACCCTCTATCTTGATTTCATTAATATGTTCCTGTTCATCCTGCGTCTTTTCGGAAATCGCGAATAGTCGCAATGTCGCCGCATTAGGAAATGATTGAAACGCCCGTACCGCCATGGTGCGGGCGTTTTGTTTTTGCTAATATCAAGATATGTCAAAAGCCAGTTTTTGCCAGCTTGGATTTAATCCCCATTTTCAGCCGAGTGCCGCATCATGTCTCATTTATCTGTCATGCTTGAATCTATTGCCAGTAAGGAGCCAGCTAAGGCGGCTGCCTGTGAGGCAATTGCTGGACTGGCAGCAGCAGCAGCGTCAATTGCGGCGGTAATCCGCCAGCCTGATGCTGGCGCGGCGCTTGGTGCCATTCGCGGCAGTGCCAATGCCGATGGTGATGACCAAAAGACGCTTGATGTTCTGGCAGATGAAATGATTGAAGCCGCATTGGCAGGTGTGCCAGCGGTGGCGGTCTATCTTTCCGAAGAACAGGATGACGCGGTTCAGCTTCATGATCATGGGACGGTGATCGTGGCAAGTGATCCTTTGGATGGATCATCGAATATTGATACGAATGTCTCGGTGGGAACAATCTTTTCGATTTTACCAGCCGCAGGCGGCGTCTTGCAGCCCGGTCGCAATCAGCTTGCTGCTGGATTTTTTGTTTATGGGCCACAAACAACATTGCTTGTTAGTTTTGGCAAAGCGGTTGCCGCTTTCCAGCTTGGTGATGATGGTGTGTTTCACGATATGGGATGGGCGGTCGCAATCCCGTCTAATACGCGCGAATTTGCAATTAATGCGTCAAATATGCGGCATTGGCAGCCTGATGTTGCAGGTTATATCGCTGATTGCCTTGGCGGTGAGGCTGGCCCGCGTAAGGTCAATTTCAACATGCGTTGGATTGGCTCGCTTGTTGCCGATGCATGGCGCATCTTTCGGCGCGGCGGTATTTTTCTTTACCCATCTGATGCGCGTTCGGGCTATGAGGCTGGTCGGCTTCGGCTGGTTTATGAGGCCAATCCAGTGGCGTTTCTGGTTGAGGCCGCTGGCGGCAAGGCCATTGACGGTGATGGCCCTATTCTTGATTTGGTGCCGCAAACACTTCATGCCCGCGTGCCATTTATTTTTGGCTCTGCTAATGAAGTTGACGCATTTACCCGCTATAGGCCATAAATAGATCCTAAATTTTGCTTTGACATAGGATGATTGCATGCTGATTTCCCTTCGCCAACTTCTTGATGACGCCGCCGAGCATGGCTATGGCGTTCCGGCCTTTAACATTAATAATATGGAACAGGGCTTGGCCATTTTGAAGGCGGCTGACAGTGTTGATGCGCCGGTGATTATTCAGGCCAGTCGGGGTGCGCGTAATTATGCTGGCGATGTT
The DNA here is from genome assembly GCA_905182545.1 of uncultured Candidatus Puniceispirillum sp. Classification (GTDB taxonomy): domain Bacteria; phylum Pseudomonadota; class Alphaproteobacteria; order Puniceispirillales; family Puniceispirillaceae; genus UBA3439. The sequence continues at coordinate 78,687 of CAJJBY010000004.1, read as the reverse complement.
ATGTTACAGGCAATGGTCAAGGCCTTGGCCGAAATGTATCCGCATATTCCGGTCTGTATGCATCAAGATCATGGCAATAACGAAGCCACCTGCATGACAGCCATTCAATATGGCTTTACCTCAGTGATGATGGATGGCTCGCTTGAAGCTGATGCGTCAACACCTGCTTCTTATGAATATAATCTGGATATCACCCGCCGCGTAACAGAAATGGCGCATCATGCTGGTGTGTCGGTTGAGGGCGAACTTGGCGTTCTTGGTTCATTGGAAACCGGCGAGGGCGAGCAGGAAGATGGGCATGGCGCAACTGGAAAATTATCCGAAGATCAATTGCTAACCAATCCTGATCAGGCGGTTGAATTTGTCAAAGATACCAAAGTTGATGCGCTTGCCATTGCCATGGGAACAAGCCATGGCGCCTATAAATTCACCCGCAAGCCAGATGGTGAAATTCTGGCGATGAACGTGGTTGAAGAAATCAATCGCCGCCTGCCGAATATCCATCTTGTTATGCATGGATCATCGAGCGTGCCGCAGGAATTGCAAGATGTGTTCAATGCGCATGGTGGGGAAATGCCACAAACATGGGGCGTGCCGCTTGAAGAAATCGAACGTGGCATCAAATATGGTGTTCGCAAGGTGAATATTGATACCGATTGCCGTCTTGCCATGCTTGGTGTTATTCGCAAGATTGCCAATGAAAATAAGGCCGAATTTGACCCACGGAAATTCCTCAAGCCAGCAATGGACGCGATGGAAAGCCTTTGCGCTGACCGGTTTGAACGGTTTGGCACGGCTGGTAATGCGGCGCGGATCAGGCCATTATCCCTATCAGCAATGGCATCACGCTATGCCAGTGGTGATCTTGACCCGTCAATCGGCTAGGGCTTATCCGCCAGCCGCCAGAATGGCGGCAAGTCCAGTTTCATAATCAGGGTAGAGAAGATCAAGCCCTAATTCGGGTTTGATAATGCGCGACCCAACGCGCCGCCGTGACACATAAAAGCTTTGTGCCATTGGTGATAAATTCGCATCTTCCAGCTTTTGTGGCGTGGGTGGCGCCATGCCAATCAAGCCTGCGGCATGCCGAACAACATCGCCTTGTGGTGCTGGTTTATGATCGGCCAGATTAATGATCCGGCCCGATCGCGGCTTGGCCATTGCGGCGATGATAATCCGGCAAATATCATCAACATGAATGCGGTTAAAGACCTGTCCTTCGCGTTCGATGATGCGCGCTTTGCCATCACGAAGCGCATCAAAAGGGCTTCGCCCAACGCCATAGATTCCAGCGGCACGGAAAATTTCTGTACCAAAACTCTCTTGCCAACGTGCTTCGGCAACAACTCGCGCTTTGCCGCGAGCGGTTGCCGGGGCGACTTCGGTGTCCTCATAACAAATATCATGCGGCATATCGGGATAAACCGATGTTGCCGATACATAACCGCTCCAGCCAGAAAAATTGGCAAGATCATCACCATGCGAATCCAGCACCGGATCCGAGCCACCTATGGCGGTAATCGTGCTGATGATCGCATCAATATCGGCAAAGGTGACGGCCGGATTGGCAAGCGGTTGGCCTGATTGAAACGGCAGGATCTGCCAGCCTTGATCGGCCTTATTGGCAAGCTTGGATGGTGTGCGGGTGGTGCCGCGAATCTGCCAGCCCTGATCGGCAAGCGCTTGAGCCAATGGCACGCCAACATAGCCAAGACCAAAAATAAAAACCGTTTTCATATCATCGCCTTTTGATCCATCACTTATGACGTTGGATCGGGCATTGCGCCAACCAAAAGGCTGGGATCAATGCGCCGCCCCTGCCAATCAATCCGCCAGTCAAGATGCGGGCCGGTGGCACGCCCGGTGGCACCAATTGTGCCAATTAAACCACCACGTTCAACCATCATGCCTGTTTCTACATCGACCCGATCAAGATGTAAAAAGCTTGAATTCACGCCAAGCCCATGGGCAATCACAACCGTCCAGCCAGAAAAATATAAATCTTTTACCAATGTCACAAGCCCGCTTGCCGGTGCGTAAACAGGCGTGCCGGTCGGGGCGGCAATATCAATGCCATAATGTGGCTGGCGCGGTTGGCCGTTTAAAATGCGCTGGCTGCCATAGATGCCTGAAATCCGGCCAAGGGCTGGCCAATCGAAACCGCGCCAGAAATCGCCAAGCGGCGCTTCGCGCTGGCGGGCGGTGCGAACCGCGTCACCATCAGATTTGATTCGCGCCAGAACGGTGGCTGGCGGCGTAACCATTGATGATTTCAGCCCATCAATGCGCTGGATTTTATAGTTGCGTTGTCGCGGTGATAAAAGGCTGGTTTTGACGCTTCCATCTGGCGCGATGATGCGAAGTGTATTTGGCGCGTCAGAATCGCGGTGAAATCCAATCACAAAAACGCCATTTTCGCCAATTTCAATGGCGCCATCATCAAGCGTGATCTGATTGGCCGGATCGGTGCGGGCAATAATAAGCCCGCCTTCAACCGCGATTCCAGACAGGATTTCGGCACCATCAATATCTTGCGCCTTTGCCGGGGCAGCAAGCGCCATCAGCAAAGCCAAGACCGTGACAAGCCGGATGCGGTAAAAACACAGATAAGTGGCAATGGGGCTATGAAGTTTCATAAGCAAAGGCTAACATGATGTTGTATAAATGACACTTGAAAACACAAGGTGTTGGGTGTTAACCCATTTACATAGTCTGTCTTGATGACGCCGAACGCCAAAGATGAAAGAGTAGCAAAGCAATGACCGATCATGCCAGCGCAACAGCCGACGCCGCCCTTCATGAACATGTTGTTATCATTGGGGCAGGTGCCGCCGGTTTGACCGCTGGCATTTACACTGCCCGCGCCAATCTATCGCCAGTCATCCTTGCCGGATTGCAACCGGGTGGCCAGATGACAATCACCACCGATGTTGAAAATTACCCAGGCTTTGCCGAGGTAATTCAAGGGCCGTGGCTTATGACCGAAATGCAGTCACAGGCCGAAAATGTTGGCGCTCGTGTCATGTATGATTTGGTAACTGATCTTGATACATCGGCGCGGCCGTTCCGCATGAAACTGGATTCGGGCAAAGTGATGACTACTGATGTGGTGATTCTTGCCACTGGTGCGCAGGCGCGCTGGCTTGGTCTTGAGTCTGAATCGGCCTTTAATGGCCGCGGCGTTTCAGCCTGTGCCACTTGCGATGGATTTTTCTATAAGGAGCGCGATGTTGCCGTTATTGGTGGCGGCAATACCGCGGTTGAAGAAGCTTTATATCTTGCCAATATTTGCCGGTCGGTAACGCTGGTTCATCGGCGTGATTCGCTTCGGGCTGAACAGATCATGCAGGATCGGCTGTTGAAAAAAGAGAATATCACCGTTGAATGGAACCGTGCCGTTGCCGAAGTTCTCGGTGATGAAACAGGCGTTACCGGATTGCGTCTATCCTCGACCGGCACTGATGATGACAAGGTGATTCCGGTTCATGGCATGTTTGTTGCCATTGGTCATGATCCAGCAACCAAGGCTTTTTCTGATGCGGTCGCACTTGATGATGAAGGCTATATTATTGCCGAGGCAGGCGGCACACGAACCTCGGTTGATGGGGTGTTTGCCGCTGGTGATTGTGTCGATAAAATCTATCGCCAGGCGGTGACGGCCGCTGGTATGGGCTGTATGGCCGCGCTTGATGCCGAACGCTGGCTTGGTGAGCAGGAATAGGCTTGCCGTTTCATCGCGGGGGCTTGGCAATGATCTTGGCGTGGCAGCAAGTTTGGCGCGGCAAAAAGAGCCGGTCAGGCGTGATTGCCTAGGCTGGCACGGCGGCGGGTTTTGGTTCGCGGATCGCCCAATTCACCGCAAAGGCAAAAAAGCCAGCCGCAGCATTCAGCCACCACATGGCTTCGTAATTGCCAAAAATATCATACCAAATGCCGCCAAGCCATGCGCCGGCAAATGACCCGATCTGATGCGATAAAAACACCAAACCATAAAGCATGCTTAAATGTCGCGGCCCAAAAAAGGCAAGGATCAATCCGCTTGTCAGCGGAATGGTGCCAAGCCATAAAAGCCCCATTGCCGCGCCAAAAAACAGTGCCGTTGCTGGACTTGCTGGCAGGCTGATAAAAGCAGCGATGATCAGCCCGCGCAAAAGATAGACAATCGCTAGGGTTTTCTTCTTTGACACGATGCCGCCAAGCCAGCCGCACACAAACGCGCCAATGATGTTAAATAGCCCGATCAGCGCAAGAGACCAGCTAGCAATTTCCGCGTTTAAGCCGGCATCTTGGAGATAGGTTGGAAGATGGGTTGTGATAAAAACTAGCTGCAAACCACATACAAAAAAGCCGATTGTCAGCAGAATATAATCACGGCTGCCGGTGGCTTGGCGAAGCGCGCTTCCGGCGGTTTGTGTGATTCCCTCAAGCGGGCGCGCACGGCCAGCTGGCACCCGCATGCCAAGCGTTACCGCCACCATTGAGGCAACGATTGCCGACAAAATCACAATGGCGAATTGCCAGCCATGTTCGTTCATCATGATTTGCGCGACCGGTACAAGCGCGAATTGGCCAAAAGATCCAAAGCTGGTGACAAGCCCCATTGCCAATGAGCGTTTTTCTGGCGGCGCGGCGCGCGCAACCGCGCCAACCGCAATTGAAATGCCAGCACTGCCAAGCCCCATGCCAATCAGAATCTGTCCAAAAAAGATGCCGGATTCGGTCACGACAAAGGCCATGGATAAAAGACCTACCGTATAGATCAAGACGCCAAAAGCCGCCACCCGCCATGCGCCAAACCGGTCGGCCGCCGCGCCAAAAAAGGGTGATGAAAGCCCCCAGATCAGATTTTGCACGGCAATGGCTAATGAAAAAATCTGGACGCCGCCATCAAGCGCGGTTGAAATTGGCACAAGAAACAGGCCAAAAACCTGTCTGACACCAAAGGTCACCGACACCAAGGCGGCGGCGGACAACATGATCATGACCCAACGAAATTGTGGTGTTGTTGATGACATGGATGGCATTTCCCATAGCGTGCAAAAAGGCTTGATACGCATATCTGCAATCAAACCAATAAGCCAAGCGGGATAGCGCTAAGCCAATAATAATTCCGATTGCGACCTAAAAACCTACACGCGATGGTTCCGTTTCTCAAGCTAATCATCGAGAGGCAAACCGGCTTGAACCTGCGGCCAGCGGCCTGAATTACCAATGCGGATCAGCAGTTTTTGCCCCTGCATCAACGAGTGAAATCCACAATTATTCAAAACTCGTGAATGAACGAAAACATCCTTGTTTAAATCTTCGGCGGTCACAAAACCATAGCCACGAATGTCGTTAAAGAATTTGGCCACGGCGCGCATTTCACCCTCATCGGGCTTGGATGCGTTGGGTGGTGCTGGATTGGCAGGCCGTTCAATGGTCAATAAATCTTGAACGACCTGACCATGTTCGTTGGCGGCGAGGGAAACTGAAACCTGATCAACTGTTAACAGGCGGATCATGCCAAATCTGCCTAAGGTCGAACGGTGGATAAAAACTTCAGCATTATTAATTTTGACAAAGCCATATCCCTTGCGCTCATTATACCAGATGACTTCGCCAATTTTGACTTCATTTTCTGTCACGTCAAACCTCACAACCACGGCTGAACAGTCTGTTTTCAAATGATTAAAAAAACAGAACAGCTTGGTGAGGGTTAACAAATACCGCCAAGGGAAAAACCATTTACGATATTCAAGATCGCGTGATTTATTGTTAGCCAGTCAGGGGTTTAGTGTCGAAACACCGCTTAGAAAACACTATTTAAGATTGTTTTGTTTTCAGCGATGGTTTCGGCAATCGCATGACGCCATTCGTCAAGCGATCCTGCGGCGGCGGCCTTTTTTGGAAAGATGAGGCCGCGGGTGCTGTTGATCAGCCCGCTTTCCCAGCCATGCTTGCCGCGGGTGAGGCCGCTTGTGGCTTTTTCCGCGCCAGCGCCTTGTGCGCCAAATCCGGGAATAAGAAATGGTGCATCGACAAGTGCTGCGCGGAGCGCTTCGGCTTCTTGGGGCCATGTCGCCCCAGCAACGATGCCAAGAGATGATATGCCGGATTTGCCCTTGCGCGCAGTGGCAAGCGGTGCCAGCAAGGCGGCAAGATGCTGGTAGAGCGGTTGCCCATCAACCATTTGATCCTGAAGATCACCAGCCCCCGGATTGCTTGTCCGGTTCAAGATGAAAAGGCCGCTTCCGGTTGCGTCGGCACGATCAAGAAAGGGCGCAAGCGTGTCGATGCCAAGCCATGGATTCACCGTCAGCGCATCACTTGGAAATGGCGCGTCATGCCCAATCCAGCCAGCGGCATAGGCGGTTGAGGTGCTGCCGATATCGCCGCGTTTGGCATCCATGATGACAAGCAGGCCAGCATCAATGGCGGCGCGGCCCAGATTTTGCAAAATCTGCATGCCGGCGGGGCCTTGCTGTTCGAAAAAGGCAGCTTGCGGCTTGATTGCGGCAACATTGCCAATGGCCTGTTCAAGGCAAGCCATGGAAAAATCATCAATGGCGCGAATGGCGGCATCACTTGCTGCGCCGTCTTGCGCATTGCCAAAAATAGCTGGAATCATGCTGATATGCGGGTCGATTCCCATGCAAAGTGGGGTGGCTGTGCGGCGGTTTGCCTCGGTTAGACGGTCACCAAAATGGGTCATTAGATCACGCTCCGGTTTGGTTAGGGCTGGATAATGCCAACGCTAGCGAAGGCCAAGCGCATCACGATATGTGTCCAAAAGCGCATCCTGCTCGCTTAGAAGGTCGCGATCCATAGCCCGCAATCGTACAACTTGGCGCATGATTTTTGGCTCAAATCCGGTGGCTTTGGCTTCGGCATAGACATCCTTGATATCAGCCATCAGGGCGCGCTTTTCTTCTTCGAGACGTTCGATACGCTCAATATATTGGCTTAGCTGCTCGGCACCTGCGCCAGCTCCGGGAATAACGGTCATGCGATTATCCTAATCGTCGTGGTTATGGGTTTTTAGATATTGCGCCTTTTGTTCGGGCGTTGCCTCGGTTTGGTATTGCGCTTTCCAATCGGCATATTCCATGCCGTAAATAAGCTTGCGGGCTTCATTGTCGGTCATTTCAATGCCTGATGTTTCCGCAGCTTGGCGATACCAGCGCGACATGCAGTTCCGGCAAAATCCGGAAAGATTCATCATATCAATATTCTGAACATCAGTACGTTCTTGCAAATGGGCAACAAGACGCCGGAATGCGGCGGCTTCAAGCTCGGTTGTTGTGGCTTTGTCCATAATGGTTCCGCTTGGCTGTTGTGGCGTTAAATCGATATCAAACCGGCGTCACTTTAGCCCATTGCCACTAGCTGGTGCAACCTAATTGCCTATAAAGGCCGCGCTATTTCTGCCAGTGATTGGCGACAGCGGCCTGATCGGCTGATCTTGCCAGAAATCAGGCAATTGATGAATCCGTTAAAAATTTTGGTATGGCTAAAATGTTTGGTTTTCTTTATATTTTCGTCAAATCAAAGCCAGAATATGGCCAAAGCTGAGACAGGACCGTAATATGCCCCGCAAGGCCATTGCCGAAAGCGCCGCAAAATTTGACCGAATCAGGCGGGCGCATCAATCCGAGGTCGCCGAAGATTATGTCGAAATGATCGCTGATCTGATTGCTGAAACTGGCGAGGCCAGAACGGTCGATCTTGCGTTACGCTTTGGCGTGACCAGCCCAACAGTCAATGCCATCATCCAACGGTTACAGCGTGAAGACCTTGTTGAAACCCGCCCTTACCGGTCGATCTTTTTAACCGAAGCAGGACAAGCGCTTGCCAAAGAAGCGCGTGACCGGCATCGCATTGTTCGCGATTTTCTGGTGGCGATTGGTGTTCCTGAAACGGTTGCCGAGGAAGATGCTGAAGGGATCGAACATCATGTCAGCGCCGAAACTTTAGTGGTGTTTGCCAAAATCACCAATCAAGACTGACTGTTAAGAATCGCCGCTAAGACCGGCGTGACTGCTATTCAATGCCTTTATGGATATAAAGATCGCGGCTTTTATTGTGGCTGATCGCAACCTTGCTTTGGCTTGGACTGCCTTGCCATTCAATTGGCGGCATGATTGGCGGCGTTGATGATCCGGACAAAACCAATAATGGCGATCCGGCGCGATGTTGCCAGCTGTGATTGGCTTCGAAATGATTGCTAGGCACGCCATCACGATCATGAATCATGATGGTCACGTCCTGACCCTGGAAATGCCAGCTTAACAGCGCGGCGGTGGCGCGGCGATCAGCGACGATGCGGCTTGCCTGATGGGTGGCAAGATGCGGCTCGATATCTTGCGCCAATGCTTGCCAGCCGCGTAACCGGCGAAGCGGATCGGATGTTGGTGTTAAGGGGCCAAGGCTGCCAGCCATTGTGGCCAGCAACAGGCCGATGGTTAGGGTAAAATTCAGACCGATCGCACCAATCCCAAGCCATTTGCGTGGCAAAAGCAAAAGCGTTTTCTGGCTACCATCCTTGCCAAGCCAGCCACCAAGCCAAACCGACATTGCCGGATAGGCGGCCATCGCCCAATTGGCATTGGCCTCGCTTAGATAGGCTTGCAGGCTGATCAGGCAAATGACTGGCACCGCCATCCAGACCAGCCAACCAGCATGTTTTTCATGGCGTGAGGCAAAAATAATGCCAAGCATCAGGAAAAATACTAATGGGCCAGCGACACCAGCCTGACCAATCAAAAAGTTCAGGCTTTGCCCTATATCATGCGTTTGCTTGGCAAGATTGGCATTATCGCCAAGATGCCGCATGGTCGAAAAATCATGCATCAAATTCCAGATGAGATTTGGGCTTACCGTTATAAAACAGGCGGCAATGGCCAATAAAAGATGCCGCCCTTGAATGATTGGATTTGGATGATGCCGCCCCGAAGCCCAGATCAGCATGAATCCGAAAAGGCCGTAAATGGCGGCATATTTGGCAAGCATGCCAACCCCAAGCGCGAGTCCGGCATAAATCATCGCGCGCGCAGGCGATATTTTTCCGCAAACCGATCCAGCAAGCGCCAGCAAGGCCAAAGCCATCGCAAGCAAAAGTGGCGTATCGGTTGAAATCAGAAAACTGCCAAGCCCGACTGCAGGAAGGCTGATCCAGATCAGCGCGGTCAGGCGGCCAGCGCGGGGCCCATAAAGCCATGATGCGGTTTGCCAAAGCACCAATGCGGTTGCAAGTTGCAACCAACAGGCCGGAAGCCGAACCGCCATGGCGCTATGGCCAAACGCCCAATGCGCCGCGCCAATGATCCAGGCAATGAGTGGCGGTTTGGTGAAATAGCCAAAATCAGGGCTTTGGCTCCAAAGCCAATATTGGGCTTCATCAACCCCCAGTTCAAGCGGGCTGATTGCCACCGCCGTGGTTCGAAGCAAAGTCAGCCCAAGCAGAACCAGCAGAACAAAGCGGTTCGAATCAAATGCGAAAGAGGGCTGTATCTTGGTCTGTTGGCGATCGGCCTTCATGCAGTTTCCTTGATTTGCGGTGGCGGCGCTGCTAATTTCAGCGCGACTATAGAGAAAAAAGGTCTATCATGTCATCTATCCAGAAGTAAGTTTCCATCTGCAAGCCGTGAAGATTGGCATGCGCTGGTCAGCGCTGCCTTGAAAGGTGACGACCCGCAAAGCCTTGATCGGCTGGATGAGGACGGGCTTGCAATCAAGGCTCTATATGACATTGCCTCTAATGCAGCGGCCTCACCCGATGCTTGTGCCATTACCCGCCTGCCGGTGAATCCGGCAAGCCATATTGCGCATGGATGGGATATCTGCCAGCCGGTCATGGCTGATGGGTCAGCAAAGGATATTAACCGGCTGATTCTTGACGAATTGCAGGATGGGGTTGGCACGATCTGGCTTCAAGGCCTGCAAACCGCTGATTTAGCAGGTCATTTACCAGCAATGATGCAGGATGTCGTTTTCGCGGCAGCTGGCATTCATCTTGATGCTGGCAATGATGTCCTGGCGCAGATTGCGGCTTTTGCCGGCTTTGCCAAAAAGGCCGATACCAATCTAGCGGCATCGCGCTTTCATGCCAATATAGATCCGTTTGCCCCAGCAGCAGATGCTGATTTGCTGGCAAGTGCGCTTGCATATTTCATGTCGGCAGATGCTGGTGATGTGCCGCCAGATTTATTTCGCGCACAGGGATGGCAATGGCATAATCAGGGCATGACTGCGGTTCAGGAACTTGCCTATATTCTGGCGTCACTGACCGAGATTTTGCGCCAAGGGATGGCCAGAAATATTGATCCGGCGCGTCTGGCAAAGCATATGTCGGCATCGCTTGCGCTTCCGGCGGATCTGTTTGACGGCATCGCGAAATGTCGTGCTTTGCGGCGTGGCTGGGGCGGGATTGTCAGTGCGCTTGGTCTTGATCCCGACGCGCATCGTTTATGCATTCATGGGGCAGTGTCAATCCGCATGTTTTCAACGGTCGATAGCGAGGTCAATATGCTTCGCACGACAACGGCGCTTCTTGGTGGGGCGATTGGTGGGGCTGACCAATTATCAGCGCATGCACATAATTGTTTGACGGGTGATGATCTTCTGGGTCGCCGTTTGGCGCGCATGCAACAGCATCTTCTGATTGATGAAAGCGGGCTATCGCGCAGCCTTGATCCGGCAGGTGGGGCAGGGTTCATCGAGGATCGCACCGACCAGCTTGGTCTTGCAGCATGGTCGGCCTTTCAACAGATTGAGGCGGATGGCGGAGCCATAGCGGCGCATCAAACCGGCCAGTTTATCGCCAAGGCGCGCCGCGCTGCAAGCCAGCGTTATGCAAAGCTTGCTGCCGGTGATCTAACGCTTGTCGGGGTGAATTTACAACCCGATGGCCGCGCCTTTGACGCGGTTCTGCCCTGTTGGCAGATGATCCGGCGTCCGGCAGCGGCGGTTGAGATGGTTCGCCACGCCGCGGCGCAAAACCCGCCGCGTATTCTGCTTTTGCAACAGCAGGCTGATCCGGTGCCACAACTTGCCAAATTGCGCGGGCTTTTTGCAATTGGCGGCATGCAGCCGGTGCATATGCGGCTTGATGGCACAAATGCTGATGCTGTTGATCTGGCGCGGCCTGATCTGGTAATCTTGCTTGATGACGATTTCGACTCCCTTGCTGGGGCAATGCAAACGGCGCTTTCGGGTCTGCTGGATGCTGACAAGGCAATGACGGGTGACGCATTGCTTGGTGATGCAGCCCCACTTGAAACGCTGGCAAGCCTTGTTGGGCTATCGCTTGAACCTTTCCGCAAAGGAGATGCGTAATGCCGCATTTTCCCGATTTTACCAAGATTGATTTACCGCTATCGCAGGGGATGCGCGTGCAATCGGGTGCCTTGCCAGCAACGCCAGAAAATGCCGAACAGATTGCGATTCCTGCCCTTGCTGTAGGCCATGCTGACCAGCAGGCATTCGCCGCCAATAGCCAGCCCGGATTTGCGCCCTTTTTGCGCGGCCCCTATCCAAGCATGTATGCCACTCGCCCCTGGACGATCCGGCAATATGCCGGTTTTTCGACAGCGCAGGAATCCAATCATTTTTACCGCCGCAATTTGGCAGCCGGACAAATGGGGCTGTCGGTGGCGTTCGATCTGCCAACGCATCGCGGTTATGATTCGGACAATCCGCTTGTGGCGGATGATGTTGGCCTTGCCGGTGTTGCGATTGACTCAATTGCCGATATGGACGAATTATTTGACCAAATTCCGCTTGACCGGATGAGCGTGTCGATGACGATGAATGGGGCGGTGCTTCCGGTATTGGCCTTATTTATTGTTGCGGCTGAGGAACAAGGCGTTCGCCCCAATCAATTGGCCGGTACAATCCAGAATGACGTGTTAAAAGAATTTATGGTGCGCAACACCTATATTTATCCGCCGGCGCCATCAATGCGGATTGTGTCGGATATTTTTGCCTATTGCGCTGCCGAAATGCCCAAATTCAACTTCATTTCGGTGTCGGGCTATCACATGCAAGAAGCCGGTGCCTCGGCTGATCTTGAACTTGCTTATACGCTTGCTGACGGGCTTGCCTATATTCGGGCGGGTGTCGCTGCGGGGCTTGATGTTGATGATTTTGCCCCGCGCCTGTCGTTCTTTTTTGGCGCAAGCATGAATTTTTTCATGGAGGTGGCGAAAGTTGCGGGCGGCGCGTTTGTTATGGTCCGAATTGATGCAGCAGCATTTTGCCCCGAAAAATCCAAAATCACTGATGCTTCGCACCCATTGCCAGACATCGGGCTGGTCGCTTGCGGCGCAGGATGTGTTCAATAATGTGCCGCGCACCTGTATCGAGGCGGCCGCGGCGGTTGCTGGCCATACGCAATCTTTGCACACAAATTCGCTTGATGAGGCTTTGGGTCTGCCAACCGATTATGCTGCCCGCATCGCTCGTAATACACAGCTTCACCTCAAGCATGAGGGGAATATGGCGCATGTTATTGATCCTTTTGGTGGTAGCTATCTTGTTGAAGATTTAACCCAACAGCTTGTTGAGAAAGCGCGCCAGCATATTGCCGAGGCCGAATCGCTTGGCGGGATGGCGGCGGCGATCGAAGCGGGCGTGCCAAAGTTGCGAATTGAAGAAGTGGCAACGGCAACACAAGCGCGGATTGATTCTGGCAGCCAGACAATTGTTGGGGTGAATAAATATCAGCCGCAAGATAGCGGTGATGCCGAACAGGTTGAGGTTAGGCGAATTGATAATTCCGAAGTGCGAAGCCAGCAAATTGCGCGACTGAAAACGCTTCGCAAAACGCGCAATCAGGCGGCGGTTGATGTCGCATTACAAGCCTTGCAGCAAGCGGCTGCAGGCACTGAAAATCTGGTGCCCTTTGCCATTGAAGCGGCGCGCCAGCGTGCCACAGTTGGGGAAATGTCCGATGCGATGGCGCGTGAATTTGGCCGTCACCGTGCCACCATTCAAGGGGTGCGGGGTGTCTGGAAACAGCATATGCAAGCCAGCGCCGATATGGATTTGCTGAAAGACCGTGTTGATGAATTTAGCAAGGCGCTTGGCCGTGCGCCGCGTATTCTTGTTGCCAAGCTTGGTCAGGATGGTCACGACCGTGGGCAAAAAGTCATTGCCTCGGCATTTGCCGATTTGGGATTTGATGTTGTTACTGGCCCGTTGTTCCAGACGCCTGACGAGGTTTATGACCTTGCCATCAGCCATGATGTTGACGCGGTTGGCATTTCAACGCTTGCCGCGGCGCATTTAAGTCAGGTACCGCAGCTTCGCAAAAAGCTGGATGCGGGGGCTAGCCGTCATATCGAACTTGTCGTTGGCGGGGTTATTCCACCAGGAGACATTCCAATTCTTGAGCGTGACGGTGCCGCCGCGGTATTTCTTCCCGGCACAAAATCAACTGATGCGGCAATGCGACTTCTTGACCTTCTGGCGCGGCGGCGGAATATCAGTTAAGTCTATGTTCGACAAAGCCAATGACGGTTAGGGTGGCGATGTCTGTTGATGGCCTGTTTTGAAATCCGTACGCGTAATTAATCATGTTGAAAGTGAATCTGATCATGTCGACCAATAATGCCAGTGCCGAAGCCGAAGCGATTGCTGATGAATTTGGCTTTTTTGACGATTGGGAAGACCGCTATCAAATGCTGATTGATCAGGGCCGTAAATTGGCGCCTTTGCCCGAAAAATATCGGCATGATGATTTTCGGCTTCGGGGCTGCCAATCGGTTGTCTATTTTGCGGCCGAACGTGATGAAGCGGATAAGATAACCTTTATGGCGCAATCAGATGCGGCCATTGTTCAGGGGCTTGTGGCATTGCTTTTGCGCGTCTATTCGGGCCGAACTGCCAAAGAAATTCGCGAGACTGAGCCTGAATTTCTAACCAAGATCGGTCTTGATTCGCATTTGTCGGCAACGCGGAAAAACGGTCTTGCCAGCATGCTAAACGCGATTAAATCAGCGGCGGCTGAATAGTCGCATCGGCAAAAAGTGGGTGGGTCTATTCTGGGCTGCGTTCGGCGCGTGGTGTACGCCCATAACATTCGCGGTAACATTTTGAAAAATGCGATGCAGAGACAAATCCGCAAGCCAAAGCCACCGATAGAATTGACATTGATGTCTGGCGCAGCAGATGGCGCGCACGGGCAAGCCGCAAATTCAGATAATAGCGGGTTGGGGTGGTATCTAGATATTTGCGGAACAATCTCTCTAGCTGGCGCGTTGACAGGTTGGTCATGCGGGCAATATCGGTTTGCGCCAATGGTTCTTCCAGATTGTCTTCCATGGTTTTGACAACCGCCAGCAATTTAGGGTGACTAACCCCAAGGCGGGCGCGAAGCTCCATACGCTGCCGATCGGTTGGTTCGCGGATCCGGTCATGGATAAACTGGTCTGAAACTTCGGCAGCCAAGGCCGATCCATGCGTTTGTGTAATCAGATTCAGCATCATATCAAGCGATGCGGTGCCACCTGAGCAGGTGACGCGGTTGCCGTCAATTTCAAATAGATCATTGGTGATATCAAGATGCGGAAATTCTTCGGTAAGCCCGTCGATATTTTCCCAATGGATCGTGCAACGCCGCCCATCAAGAAGACCGGCAGCGGCCATCGCATAGGTGCCGGTGCAAATCGCACCAATGACCGCGCCATTGCGATCAAGGCGGCGGATCAGATTCAAAATTGATTTATTGGTGTTTTCGCGCACCCTGACACCTGAGCAAACAAAAACCATGCGGCAGCTTTGCAATTCTTCGGTTTCGGCGGCGGTTTGTACGGTCATGCCGTTGCTGGCGGTGCTGGCATTGCCATCGGTGCTTGCCACCACCCAATCGAACAATGTCTGATTCGACTGGCGATTGGCGGCGCGAAGCGGCTCGATTGCCGATGCAAAGGCAATCATTGAAAATTCGTTTAAAAGAAGAAATCCAATTTTCTGAGGCTCCGCATTGTTTTCGATGCGAAGCAAGGATTTAATCGTGTTTTCACCCATATAGTATCTTTTCCGCAATGGACGTCTTATCGGCCCATCACCCCAATCAAAATGTCACACCAGCCAGCCAGATTAATGTCAGCAATTTTTGTACTTTCTCATTACGCTGCAAACTGTCGGAATTGAAACAAAATATTTCTTTTTTGAAATTTTTTCATGTAGTGGCATCGTGGTTTGGCCAATTTCACACAATTTTGCAAGGGGGGTTTGGCAATCAAATCTATTCCTGCGGCCAAAACTTTGCTATGCAGCGATCATTATGAGCCAATATCCCGTTCCCATTCCCGACATGATCACCAGCGCCGCAAATGACGAGGTGAAACGTCTTCGTGCGCTTCACGAACGTAAATTTCGTAAACAGACTGGCTGGTTTCTGGCTGAAGGCGCGCGCATTTGCCATGAGGCGGTTGCGCTTGGTTGGGCGATGCACCGGTTGGCATTTGTTGCTGGCCGTGAAGATGACCGGCAGGTCAGAACCTTATTATCCGGTCTTGTCGAGTCAAAGGGGCGCGCCTTGCCAATGACCGAATCGCTGTTGCAGCGAATCAGCCGGAAAGATAATCCGCAAATGGTGCTTGGTGCCTTTGGCCAGCGCTGGGATGATCTGGATCAGGTTGGCCAAACGCCAGATGAATGCTGGGTTGCGCTTGATCGGGTTCGTGATCCGGGCAATCTTGGCACGGTTATGCGCACGGCTGATGCAGTTGGTGCCAAGGGCCTGATTCTGGTTGGTGATTGCACTGACCCCTATTCGGTTGAGGCGGTGCGCGCGTCAATGGGAGCGGTTTTCAATGTACGGATTATTGCTTGTAGTGAGGCTGAATTTTTTAAATTTAACGCTGGCTGGCAGGGTCATGTTATCGGCACGGCACTTCTGGCAGCGGTTGATTATCGCACGGCCGATTACGCCGGATCACTGATCATGTTAATGGGCAAT
The DNA here is from genome assembly GCA_905182545.1 of uncultured Candidatus Puniceispirillum sp. Classification (GTDB taxonomy): domain Bacteria; phylum Pseudomonadota; class Alphaproteobacteria; order Puniceispirillales; family Puniceispirillaceae; genus UBA3439. The sequence goes on along the minus strand of CAJJBY010000004.1, from coordinate 62,741 downwards.
GAACAGGCCGGCCTAACCCCCAATTTGATGAAGGCTTGCACGCAATTGATCAAGATTCCGATGCTTGGACGGTCTGACTCGCTCAATCTTGCGGTGGCTACCGGCGTTGCGCTTTATGAGGCGCTTGCCAAACGTGGTCAAAGCAACTAACGGCCAAACCCCGTTTGCACTCCAGGTTCTTATGTACGATGCGCTTAGGTGGCGATATCCGAACACCAGCGGGCAAAATTGGCCTGTGCCACATAACGCGATAAATCGGTCTTGCCGGATTTCAGCGGCGCTTCTTGGATCGCCAATTCGCCTGATTCAAGACAGCCACCGTGATTGTCAAAAAGATCGGCAAGCGCATAATGCGCGGCGAGTGACGAGGCGCGAATGGCATAGATGGTCAAAACCATAAATAGCGCATCTTCGGATAAAAGCTGGCGGCATTTTTGCAGCAATGGGGTCAAATCATCTTCGATGCGCCAGAATTCGCCTTTTGGGCCACGCCCATATTTTGGCGGGTCAAGAATAATGCCATCATAGCTTTTCTGGCGGCGCAATTCGCGATCGACAAAGCCGGTTGCATCATCGGTGATGAACCGGATTGGTGCGGATTGCATGCCGCATAGATCACGATTTTCAAAGGCCTGCGCCACGGCTTTTTTGCTGGCATCAAGATGCGTGACCTCGGCACCTGCTGCGGCGGCGTGAAGGCTGGCAAGGCCGGAATAGGCAAATAGATTCAAAATGCGTGGTGGGCGTTTATGCGTTTGGATAAAAGCCTTGATTGCCGCTGCGCACCAATCCCAATGCGCCGCCTGTTCGGGAAAAAATCCTAAATGGCGAAAGGGTGTTGGCCGCGCCAAAAAGCGCAATGATTGATAACCAAGCTGCCAGCTTGGCGGCAATCTGCGTGAAAGCTGCCAGCCGCCACCTTCACCATCATCCTGCTCATTCTTGCCGGGTACAAAAACGCCATCAGCAACCCAATCATCTTCGCCAAGCCGCGGTTGCCACATGGCCTGTGGTTCGGGGCGGATGAAACGATGCTGGCCAAACCGTTCGAATTTTCGCAAATTGCCACTATCCAGCAATTCGTAATCCTGCCAGTTCGGGCTTGTAATCAAAGATAATTGACGCTGTTTCATGCGGGCGATATTGCCGATAGACGGTCAAGATTGCAACCGATCAATCAGCTCGTGCTTAGTGCCGATCTCGTTATATTTATGATGATCATCACCAATATTTGCAGCCCTAGAGAAAAATTTTAAAAAATGGAATGAGTTAGCAAAATTTGTCGTGTTTTTGAAAAAATGGAATGAATCACGCAAAATATTTTGGAAAAGCTTTTATTTTTTGGAAGAATAACTATTCTCAGCCCATAAATGCTCCTTTAAGGTCTGACTGCCGCTTATGAGGCTGTCATGGATATGAAAGCAGAACATGCCATGGATCAGATAGATAAACAGATTCTTGCTCAATTACAGGTCAATGCCGCCCAGCCGGTCGCCGATATTGCGCGCAAAGTTGGGCTGTCGGTAACGCCTTGCTGGCGCCGGATTCAACGGATGGAAGAAACTGGTTTGATCCGTAAACGCGTTGCATTGCTCGACCCAAAGAAAATTGGTGTTGGCATGTCGGTATTTGTTGCCGTTCGGACTGATCAGCATAATGCCGAATGGTTGCAGGATTTTGCCAATATGGTAGCCGATATGCCGGAAGTCGTCGAATTTTACCGGATGAGTGGCGAGGTTGATTATTTGCTTCGGGTTGTGGTTCCGGATATGGCGACCTATGACACTTTTTATCGCAAGCTGATTGCCAATGTGCAGCTAACCGATGTCAGCTCGTCATTTGCGATGGAAGAAATCAAATATACAACGGCGCTACCGCTTCCCGAGATTAATTAGGCTTGCTGGTGCTTGCTGCTTTATCCTTGGCGTATCGTTCGATCATGTCGTTATAGGATTCGATCAGGGTCGCAATGACTGAATCGCGGCTGAACAGCCTTTCATAGGTTTCCTGCCCGCCCTTAACGAGCTTGGCGCGAAGAGCCTTGTCGTTCAGCGCGCGGTCAAGTGCTATTACCAGCCCGTCACAATCATCAATTTCGACAAGCAACCCATCCTGTTCATCATGAACATAATGCTTGGCACCCGCGGCTTTGGTGGCAATAAGTGGGACATTGGCAAACCATGATTCGGCAATGACAATCCCGAAAGGTTCATAGCGCGATGGCAAAACACACACATCGGCAATGCCTAAAAGCCCCAACCGGTCGGTACACCATCCGGCAAAAATGACGCGATGTTCCAGATTCAGGGCTTTTGCCTGTGCTTTATATGTGTCGATCTCAGGCCCGTCTCCGGCAAGCAGAAAGACCACTTCATCATCCATTTTTGCTGCCGCATCGATCAAAAGATCAACGCCCTTTTTCCAATGCATTCGCGACAGCAATAAAACAACTTTTGACGCCTTGGAAATGCCATAATCCGATTTTTTAATCTCACCCATTGGTTCCAATGTGCCAAAGACATGCCCGACATAGGCTCGGTCTGGCTGATTGGTGGCAGCGGCGATATGCGCGACAATATCTTTGGTGACGCCCATATGAAAATCGCAGGATTGGTAATATTTCAAATCATAATAGCCGCCAAACCAGCCAAGCACCGGCATTTGGGTTTGTTTTGGCGTAAAGCTGGCAGCGCGATTCATCCAAGAATGCACCAGATCGGGCTTTTCGCGCTTTATGATGGCGTTGATTTTGGCTTTTTGAACCCATTTCAACATCGGGTGAAAGCTCAAAATATGATGGTCAAGATTGCAATCATCCACCAATTTCAAAAAGGCTGGATGCGGGCGGCAAATCACAATTTGTTCAATGCCAGCGGCGGCAAGTGCGCGGATCGTATCAACCGCACAGGATTCGGCGCCGCCCTGCTTTGCCCCAGCAATGATATGAAGAATTTTCATGGATTGCGCCACTCTTTGCTTTTGACCTGACGGTGAGTCTGCTGCCAGTCACCGGCGCTAGTACCGGATCTGTCTAACGGCAGATTCTTTGCCGTGAGTCGATTAAACCAGATCGCGAAAATGATCGAGATGCGTTCGATACCATTCAATTGTTTCAGGCAGGAAATCGTCAAGATCGCGCGTTGGCTTCCAATCGAAATCACGAAGCATATCCATACTGTCAGCTGGATAGATCGTGTCATTGATCAGACGGTCTTTTTCAAATGAGATATAATCTTCTAGATTTAGATAGCTGCCAATCTTCTCGGCAATCTCAAGGTTGGAAAATGAATGTTCATGGCCGATATGGTAAATATGGCTTTTGGTGGCATGTTCCGCCAAAAGATAGATCGCCATTGCCGCATCCTTGACCCATAGATAGCGCCGGCGCGCCGACCCATCGCCATGCAGGGTGAATTTCCTGTCAAGCAAGCCAAGAACCGAAAAGCGGGGAATGATGTTATTGATGAACTGACCCGGGCCAGCGATGTTATTGGATCGCAGCGTCGTAATCGTTAATTCGGGGTGCATCTTTTGATAGGCGCTGACAATCATGTCGGCGGCGGCTTTGGATGCGCTATAGGGGTTGGCCGGATCAAGCAGACGTACATCGACAATCTCATCGGTTGACCCGTAAACCTCGTCAGTGCTCATGACGACCAGTTTTTTCACACCTTTTTTGACGCAGGCGGCAAGCAGGCTATGAATGCCGACAACATTGGAAATGGTTGTCGAAACAGGGTTTTTGAAAGACACATCAACATGTGATTGGGCGGCAAGATGAATGACCACATCATCAGGCAATAAGGCCTTTTCCATCAATTGCGGGTCACTGATATCCATGTAGAAATGTTGTGCGCCTTCGTTCAGAAATGTGCTGTCGATCGTTTTCCGGTTGGTAATCTTATCGACAATCGCAACTTTTTTGCCTTTGGACTGTAAAAGATTAACAACGTGAGCGCCGATAAAGCCGCAGCCACCTGTCACAACATATCGCATTTTTTCTTACCTAAACCCTGTGATTTTCGAATAGGCAGACCATAAACATGTCTTGCTGATTTTGCCATTGAATATTTTGGCTGGTCTATGGTTAGCCATGGCGGATTGCATGATGTTGCAAATCATACCGCCATCGCCCAAAACAAATTTACAGCTGAATATAAACCGATTTAATTTCGCTGTAGGCATCAAGTGTGTAGGCGCTATTTTCACGGCCAAAACCGGAATGTTTCGCCCCACCAAATGGCAGGCCCGGCGGCAATAGATTATAGCTGTTCACCCAGACATTGCCGGATTCAAGCGCATCGGCAACGCGGTGCGCCCGCGCCAGATCTTGGGTCATCACGCCAGCGCCAAGACCGAAATTGGTGCTGTTGGCACGGCGGATGGCTTCATCTTCATCATCAAAAATCAGAACCGACATGACCGGCCCAAAAATTTCTTCGCGGACAACCCGCATATCATCATGGCAATTGGTCAAAATGGTTGGCTGCATGAAATAGCCATTTTCAAAGCCTTGTGGCTTTAGCGCGTTGCCGCCTGTTGTGATTGTTGCGCCTTCATCCACGCCAATTTTGACGTAATCAAGAACCTTGGCAAGATGGCGCTTGGAGATCAGCGCGCCCATCTGGATATCGCTTGCCATCGGATCGCCAACCCGCATGGCCTCGGTGCGGGCGGTCATGGCGGCGATGAAATCATTGGCGATGCTGCGCTGGACAAACACCCGTGTGGCGTTCGAGCAAACCTCGCCGCCAGTGTAGAAATTTGCATCAAGCGCGGTCTGAACGGCAAGGTCGAAATCGCAATCTTCAAACACCAGCAAAGGCGATTTTCCACCAAGCTCTAGGGTGATTTTTTTGAGTGATTGCGCGGATTGCGCCATGATCAACCGCCCTGTTTCAACACCGCCTGTTAATGATATTTTGGCAATGCCCGGATGTGCGCACAAAGCAGCGCCAATATCGCGATCACCATGAATGATCTGGAACAAGCCGTCAGGAAGACCGGCGGCTTGCAGCAATTCGGCAACCTTGTGCGCCACAAAGGGCGTTTCTTCGGATGGCTTTAGAATAAAGGCATTGCCTGCGGCTAATGCGGGCGCTGATTTCCAGCAGGCAATCTGCATTGGATAATTCCATGCGCCAATGCCAGCACAAACCCCAAGCGGTACCCGCACGCTATAGCCAATGGCTTTGTCCCATTTGTTGAAATCACCATTTTGCGCGGTGATACAGGCGGCAAAATAGTCAAACGCATCGGTTCCTGATGGCACATCACCGCTGACAGCTTCGCTAAAGACCTTGCCAACATCACGCACTTCTAAATGCGCTAATTCATCATTTGCCTCGCGCATCAGATTGGCGGCTTATGCAGAATCTTGGCGCGGTCAAATGCATCTGTTTTGGCCCATGAAATCTGGGCTTGGCTGGCAATCGCAACAGCTTCATTTAGCATTGCATCGCTTGCCGGTTCGATATGGGCAATCACTTCGCCTGTTGCTGGATATCGCTTTTCGATAATCGGCAGATTGCTTTTTACCGGCTTGCCGCCAATGAGTGACTGACAGATTTGCATGCGCTATTCCTCCGCCTTCTTGGTCGTCCAATTTACTGATCGACACAAGGGATGACTTTGTTTCTATCGATGCCTAACATAGCCAAAGAATTTAAAAAAGCATTTGATCTTGCTGGTGAATCAGTCAGGCTTGATCAGATGTCGGTTTTGATGCCGCTTGGCGGCGGGGATAAGGGGGTAATCATGTCTGAAATCATTGTTGATATTGATGAGGCACGCCGTGATCTTGCGGCGATTTTTCGCTGGACGGCACGCGAATCGATGCATGAAGGCATTGCCAATCATTTTTCCTATGCCGTATCGGATGATGGGCAGCAATTTTTGATGAACCCTTACGGCGTGCATTTTTCCAAAATGCGGGCAAGTGATCTGCTGCTTCTTGATGCAAGCAAAACGCCGTCTGATTATGGGCAAAAGGTTGACCCAACCGCATGGTGGATTCACGGCGCAATGCATCGCAATAATCCGCAGGCGCGTTGTATCGTGCATTTGCATTCGCATTATGCCACCGCGCTTAGCGCACTCAAAGACCCGACTTTGCTGCCGGTAGATCAAACCAGTTGCCGTTTCTTTAACCGTGTTGCGGTGGATTGCGGGTTCGATGGCATGGGACTGGATGATGAGGCGGAGAGGTTATCAACCATTCTTGGCAATAAACGGATGGTGATGATGGGCAATCACGGTTTTATGACCGTTGCCGAATCGCCGGCACTTGCCTTTGATCTGGCTTATTATTACGAGCGCGCTTGCCAAACTTACTTGACCGCAAAGTCAACGGGTCTGGAGCTTTCCGTGCTTTCAGATGAAATTGCCGAGAAAACTGCAAAGCAATGGGAGGTGCAAGACAAAACAGTTTATCAGCACCTTGCCGCAATCCGCAAAATTTTAGATGAAGAGGAGCCTGACTACCGATGTTGAAATAGTGAATAATTTTGGCAAAAGAAATTTGAAAGATTTATTTTTCTTCAGTGAACTAAAACAAAATAAATGAAAAAACACTTTGATTGATCGAACAAATGTCGCATTGTGAACAGAATGAATGAAAAGGAACATCTGTTCTATCTAAATAAAAATTAAGTCAAAAAATCCTCGGGAGGGTTATGATGAGAAAACTACTTATTGCGTCGGCAGTTGCTGCAGGAACCATGCTAGGTGTTTCAGGCCAGGCGTCTGCGGCATGTGGTACTGTTTCTATTGCTGAAATGAATTGGGCATCAGCACAGTTGATGGCCAATGTTGATAAAATTATTCTGGAGCAAAGGGTTATGGCTGTAAGGTGAGATTGTCCCTGGCGATACAATGCCAACCTTTACTTCAATGAATGAAAAGGGCCAGCCAGATGTGGCCGGTGAGCTGTGGGTTAATGCTGTTGCCACTCCGCTGAATGCGGCAAAAGCAGAAGGCCGCCTTCACACTGTTTCAGATGGCCGATTACGGGTTGGGAGAAGGCTGGTGGTTGCTTCCAGACACTATGAAGAAGCACCCAGAGCTTAAAACTGTTTAGATGTTTGAAGCGTCCAGACTTGTTTCCGCACCCTGAAGATCCATCAAAAGGTGGTTTCCATACATGTCCATCAGGTTGGGGCTGCCAGCTGGCAAATGCAAACCTTTTCCGTGCCTTTGAAATGGAAAAAAAGGGTTGGCGTCTGGTTGATCCAGGTTCAGCGGCTGGCCTCGATGCTTCAATTGCAAAAGCGTCGGACCGGGGTCAAAACTGGTTTGGTTACTATTGGTCACCAACTTCAGTTGTTGGCAAATACAGCCTGACAATGCTCGATTTTGGTGTTCCTTTTGCAGGCAAAGAAAACTGGGACGGATGTGTGGCTATTGCCTGAGCAGGAATGTGCGAATCCAAAACCATCGGCTTGGACAAAGTCAGAGGTTACACACTGTAATTACTGACAGCTTCAAAAAGCGTGTAGGTTCGGCTGGCGACTACTTTGCGAAGCGAATTTTCCCAGGCCCAATTATGAACGCCACACTCGCTTACATGGCTGACCAACAGGCGACTGGTGAAGATGCTGCTATCGAGTTTCTACCAAGCACAGCGACATTTGGACATCATGGGTGAGTGCTGATGCTGCTAAAGAAGATCAAAGCAGGTCTGTAGGATCCGATGTTAATGTGTCACATATCGCCTGCCGGTTTTGCCGGCAGGCGTTTTTTCTAGTGAGAAGGTAGCGTTATGGAATTTTTCAGCGAGTTCCCGGAACTGGGCCGTGGTGATTTGCGTGATTTTAAGAAGGCTGTTGATTTTGGATTTCGCAGCTTCTCGCGCGCCTACGGTGAGGGTATAGAAAACTTTTTTGATCCTTTACTACAATTCATGATTTGGTTTGAGAGGCTGTTAATTAACTCGCCCTGGCCAATTATTCTTGCAGTAATCGCTGGGCTGGCTTGGCTTGGCTCACGAAGCTGGAAACTCGTTGCTGGCTCGGTCGCCTGTTTTATCCTTATCGGTTATTTTGGCATGTGGGAAAACACCATGGCCACCCTAGCTATCATTTCGGTGGCGACCTTTATCTGTATCGGGCTTGGTATTCCGCTTGGTATATGGATGGCCAAATCAAACCGTGTTCAATCGATTATCACCCCTATTCTTGATGTGATGCAGACCATCCCAAGCTTTGTTTACTTGATCCCTGTTGTGATGCTTTTGGGCATTGGCAAAGTGCCGGGGTTGATTGCGGTATGTATCTATGCTGCCCCACCAATTGTGCGCCTGACCAATCTTGGCATCCGGCTTGTTGATGAAGAAGTGCTGGAAGCGGCTGATGCTTTCGGTGCCAATTATAAGCAACGGCTTTGGGGCGTTCAAATACCACTCGCCTTGCCAAATATTTTTGCTGGCGTAAATCAGACAATTATGATGGCGCTTGCGATGGTTGTGATTGCCTCAATGATTGGTGTTCGAGGTCTTGGCGTGCCAGTTTTGCAGGCGGTTTCAAACCAGTATCTTGCGCTTGGTTTGATGAACGGCTTGGCCATTGTTGCCATTGCCATCATCTTTGACCGTGTTTCCCAAAAATATGGCCAGCGTTTGCAAGCTTACCGCAAAGGAAGTGGCCATGATTGATACCAAAATTGAAATTCGGAATCTTTATAAGGTGTTCGGGAATAGTCCTGAAGCGGCCATGAAGCATGTTCATGCGGGCATCAGTAAACAAGATTTGCTCGATCACCATGGCCATGTTCTTGGCCTTCGTGATATCAATGTTAAGATCAAGTCAAAGCGGATTCAGGTGATTATGGGATTATCTGGTTCGGGGAAATCAACCTTGATCCGGCATATTAACCGTCTGATCGAACCCACCGAAGGCGAAGTCATTGTCGATGGTGACAATGTGCTGGCAATGTCGATCGAGGAATTGCGTGACTTCCGGCGTCATAAAGCATCAATGGTGTTTCAGCGTTTTGGACTTTTGCCGCATCGAACAGTGTCGCAAAATGTGGCGTATGGCCTCAGCATTCAGGGCATCAGTGAGGGTGAAGCAACCGAACGAAGCCAGCGCTGGATTGACCGTGTTGGCCTTGCTGGTTTTGAACAGCATTTCCCGGCGCAGCTATCGGGTGGAATGCAACAGCGTGTTGGCCTTGCCCGAGCGCTGGCAACTGATGCGGAAATCCTGCTGATGGACGAAGCCTTTTCGGCGCTTGATCCATTGATCCGAACCGATATGCAAAACATCCTTCTCGATCTTCAAGAAGAATTGCATAAAACCATTGTCTTTATCACGCATGACCTTGATGAAGCCTTGCGGATTGGCGATGAAATTTCGATTCTCCGTGATGGTGAGGTGATCCAGCAAGGTGATCCACAATCGATCATCATGAAGCCTGCCGATGATTACATCTCTGACTTTATCAAAGATATTAATCGAGGACGTGTTCTCGAAGTGCGGTCGATAATGGAAAAGGCCAATCGGGCAACTGGGCCGAAAATGGGCATCAAAACGCCGCTTGAAGATGCGCTACAACAGCTGGTGAATGCCGGCAAGGACAGTGGTGCCATTGTTGCTGATGATGGCAAGACGATTGGCAAGATCAGTATGGTTAACGCCATTGCTGCGATGGCACGTCCGGACCGTGACGATGAAGGGCCAAGGTACAAATGAGTACGCAAGAACTAAGTCTTGATGCCATTTATGGCCTTGCTAAAAAGGTCATGCTGGCAAATGGATGTGATGCGGCAAATGCCGAAGCGCTTGCTGATATCATCAGTCGCGCCGAACGTGATGGGTCACATTCGCATGGGTTGTTTCGTGTTCCTGGCTATGTCAAAGCGCTTCGCAGTGGCAAGGTTGATGGCAAAGCCAAACCAACAATCAAACATATCACCCCTGCGGTGATTCAGGATTGATGGTCATGGCTGTTTTGCGCCATTGGCACAATCGATTGGACTGCCCGCGCTTGTCGAGGCGACAAACCAAATTGGCATTGGTGCTTTATCGCTTGTTGGGGTTCATCATTTTGCCGCGCTTTGGCCGGAAACCGAGTATCTAGCGGATCGCGGTCTGGTTGGTATCGCTTGTACTGCCTATATGCCATCGGTGGCACCAGCCGGATCGAAAGAGGCCTTATTTGGCACAAATCCATTGTCATTTGCATGGCCGCGCCCGGGCCATGATCCGGTTGTCTATGATATGGCAACAGCCTCAATGGCGATGGGCGATGTGCAGATTGCCGCCCGTGATGGCCGTGAAGTGCCGCTTGGAACAGGGCTTGATGAAAATGGCCAGCTAACCACTGATCCGGCAGCGATTGCCAAGGGCGTGCTATTGCCATTTGGCGGCTATAAGGGATCGGCGATTGCCTTGATGGTTGAATTGCTTGCCGCAGGCATGACTGGCGAGCAATTCAGTTTTGAAGCCCGCGAAACCGACAATAAGGATGGCGGCCCACCACGCGGTGGTGAAATGATCATCGGCCTATCGCCAGCGGTAATCGCCGGTGATGGCTGGCAGGATCATGTCGAGGGCTTTATGCAAAAAATGACGGCGATTGACGGTGTTCGTATGCCTGGTGCAAGACGTCACAAAAATCGGCTTAACAAAGGTCCGCGGCAAATCAATACAGCCCTGATTGAAACAATCAACAGCCTTTTATAGCAGCGCCGTTTTGCTGTTGGATGACGCATAAAAAAGACGCTGGTTTTGGGCCAGCGTTTTATTATTTTGAGATTTTATTTTCGTTGGGTTAGTCGATTTGCGGACCTGCAGCAACAAGTGCCTTGCCAGCATCGGTGTCGGTGAATTTCTCGAAATTATCGACAAAAAGGCCACCGAGATGGCGTGCACGCTTTTCCCATTCAGCCGGATCATCATAGCTTGACCGTGGATCCAGAACCGAGCTGTCCAAACCAGCCAGAGCTTTTGGCATTTGCAAATTAAAGATTGGCAAGGTTTCAGTTTCGGCATCATCCAATTCGCCATCAAAAATGGCATTGATCAACGCCCGTGTATTGGCTAGCGAGATGCGTTTCCCCTGACCGTTCCAGCCAGTATTGATTAGATAGGCTTTGGCACCTGCATCATGCATGCGCTTGTTCAATACTTCGGCATATTTGGTTGGGTGAAGCGTTAGGAAGGCAGCTCCGAAACAGGCCGAAAAGGTTGGCTGATGTTCGGTCATGCCGCGCTCCATTCCGGCCATCTTAGCGGTAAAGCCAGACAGGAAGTGATATTGCGTAGCGGCATCGTCAAGAACTCGAAACAGGCGGCAAAACGCCAAAAGCATCGGCTGTCAAAAACAGCACATGCTTGGCATGACCAGCCTTAGAGACCGGACGAACAATATTGTCAATGTGATAGATCGGGTAGGAAACGCGGGTGTTAAGGGTCAGGCTGGTATCGCTGAAATCGATCTTGCCATCAGCATCCACCATCACATTTTCCAACAGCGCATCGCGGCGGATTGCCCGATAGATTTCCGGCTCGCTGGCCTCGCTGAGATCGCTTGTCTTGGCGTAACAGCCACCTTCAAAATTGAAAATGCCATCATCATCCCAGCCATGTTCATCATCACCAATCAGGCTGCGGTTTGATGAGGCCGACAGGGTGGTCTTGCCGGTTCCTGATAAGCCAAAGAAAAGCGCAACATCACCGTTCGCAGCAGAATTTGCCGAACAATGCATTGAGGCAATGCCCTTTTGCGGCAACAGGTAATTCATTACCGAGAAAAGTCCTTTTTTCATTTCGCCGCCATACCAGCTGCCGCCAATGAGCTGCATACGCTCGGTTAGGTTAAAGGCAACAAAGGTTGGCGAATTCATGCCGTGACGTTCCCAATCTGGATTGGTTGTCATCGAGGCATTTACCACGGTGAAATCGGGGGTAAAATCGGCAAGTTCTTCGTCACTTGGCCGGATAAACATATTTTTAACAAAATGCGCCTGCCATGCCACTTCCATGACAAAGCGTACCTTCATGCAGGTGTCTTTATTGGCACCGCAAAATCCGTCAACAATATACAGCTTTTTACCGCTTAGCTGTTTGGCCGCAAGCGCCTTTAGATCATTCCAGACAGTCGTATCGATTGGCTTATTGTCATTTTTGGTGCCATTCCCATTCCACCAATAGCTGTCGCGGGTGGTGTCATCCAAGACGATAAATTTATCTTTTGGTGATCTGCCAGTGTATTCGCCAGTTAACACATTAATGGCGCCAAGTTCGGTTAAATAGCCGCGGGCAAAGCCTTCAAGTCCGGGCTGAAGCTCGTCTTCATAAAGCTGATCATATGACGGGTTGTGAACAATGGTTTGAACGCCAGAAATACCAATAGATGACAGGAAATTTTCCACAGAGAACAGCACTCTCAAAGTTGTTGAATGGGGGCGTGGCCGCGTTGGCCATGCAGGGTTAAGCCCGTCAGGGCAGGCAATAACGAAAAATATTATTAAGGTTGTGTGAAAGGGTTGTCAATCAGGAAGGCGGAACAGATTAGCGCAGTTCACGCTGGTCGCAAAGATCGCCTTAATCCAGCAGCACCATGACAATTGACAGCGCCAAAAGCGCCATTGCCGCCAGTTCAAGACGGCTGACACGTTCTTTGAAATAAAGCACGGAAAATCCGATGCTGAATAGCAGTTCAACCTGTCCCACGGCGCGAACGGGCGCAACTTCATGGTTCAAAAAAGCGGTAAACCAGCAAATGCTGCAAATGGCCGCCCAAACCCCAGCCATGGCCCCACCACGCCATTCGACGAAGCTGGCGATAAATTCCTGGCGTTTAGCGACATAAAGATAGGCACCAAAACATACTGCCTGAATCGTCACCCCAATCGCAGCGGCATAGACCGCATTGCTAAGCAGGCTGCCGCCAATCATCGTCTTCATCGCGGCACCATAGGAAACGGTGCAAAATCCAAGAAAAGCACCAGCCGCAAGGCCGATTGCCATTTGGCGGCTCATGATGCTTTGGCGGATATTGCCAATCGATAAATTGGTTTTGACAAGTGCCAGCATCACCGTTGCAAACACGCCAAGCGCGATGGCAAAACCGGTTTGGACGGTCACCACAACTCCCAAAATCAGCGCCTCAAAGATCGCTGTTTGCAAAACTTCTGTTTTTGAAAAGGCAACGGCGGCAGCAAAAGACCGGTGGCTGAAAAGCTGAACCAGAAGAATCGTGAAAATAACCTGCGTCAGCGCGGCGATATTGATCCAGGCCCAAAAAGCAAAGGGCAATCCGGCAAGCGATGCACCAGACATGCCGATATAGAAAACCACACAAAGCCATGCAATCGGACAGGCATAGGAAAACCGGATATAAGCCGCGCCATAGCTGCCAAGCGGCGCAACCATGCGTCGTTGTACCGCCGTGCGAAGCGCCTGTGTTGCGGCGGCGGCGACGGCAAATAATACCCAAATTTCCATCACTTCTTATACAATCAATCTTGCCAAGACCAAGCTTTGTTTTTCAAAAAACCAAAAAATCCTTTATCCTCGTTAGGTGATGATATTCGGCCTAAACCAGCGTTGGCCTGTCTTGCGTTTGTGAAAAAAAGGCGTAGTCTAGGGCTGATATTTTCAAACAAACTTCAATGAAGAGCCATCTGTGCAAGCGGGGCTAAATGAGGCAGCAATGACGGATATCCATTTTATCAAAGGCGCAACATCTGCAGGCACAAGTGGCCGGTCGCAGAATGTCTATAACCCAGCAACAGGTGCGGTTACGTCATCAGTGCCATTGGCTAGTGCTGCTGAAATTGACGCGGCGGTTGCTGTTGCCAAGGCGGCCTTGCCCGGTTGGGCCAATACGCCGCCGGCAAAACGCGCTCAGGTCATGTTCAAATTTCGTGAATTGATTATCAAAAATCTTGATCAGATTGCCGAGCTGATCTCAATCCAGCATGGCAAGACATTAGATGATGCTAAAGGTGAGGTATCGCGCGGTCTTGAAGTGGTTGAATTTGCCTGTGGTATTCCGCATTTGCTGAAAGGCGAATATTCAGCACAGGTCGCCGGTGCGGTTGACAGCTATTCGCTTCGCCAGCCGGTTGGTGTTGTGGCGGGAATCACGCCATTTAATTTTCCCGCGATGGTGCCGATGTGGATGTTCCCAATGGCGCTTGCCTGCGGCAATACATTTATTTTAAAGCCTTCCGAACGCGACCCAGCCGCGCCGCTTTATCTGGCGCAATTGCTAAGTGAAGCTGGATTGCCTGATGGTTGTATGAATGTTGTCAATGGGGATAAGAAAGCGGTTGATGCGCTTCTTGATAATCCTGATGTGGCGGCAATCAGCTTTGTTGGTTCAACCACGATTGGCAGATATATCTATAGCCGTGGATGTGCAAATGGCAAACGCGTTCAGGCGCTTTGCGGTGCCAAAAACCATATGATCATCATGCCTGATGCCGATATGAGTCAGGCGGTTGATGCGGCAATGGGTGCGGCCTATGGGTCGGCAGGCGAACGTTGCATGGCGATATCGGCTGTGCTTGCGGTTGGTGACGACACGGCTGACCGGTTTGTTTCGGCCTTGGCACCAAAGGTGCGCGCTTTGAAAATTGGCCAATATGACGAACCCGGTGTTGAAATGGGGCCTGTGATTACACGCGAGTCAAAAGAACGCGTGACCGACTATATTAATCAAGGCGAGGCCGATGGTGCCAAGGTGGTTGTTGATGGTCGTGGCCTGTCATTGCAAGGCTATGAAGACGGCTTTTTCGTTGGTGGCACGCTTCTTGACCATGTAACCGCGGATATGTCGGTCTATCGCGATGAAATTTTCGGGCCGGTTCTGTCGGTTCTGCGGCCAAAAACCTATGAAGAAGCGGTCAATCTTGTGATGACACATGAATATGGAAATGGAACGGCGATTTTTACCCGTGATGGTGATGCAGCGCGTGAATTTGCCAATAACGTGAATGTTGGCATGGTTGGTGTGAATGTGCCGATTCCAGTGCCGGTTGCCTATCACAGCTTTGGCGGATGGAAAGCCTCGATGTTTGGCGATCATTCGATCCATGGCATGGAAGGTGTGCGTTTCTATACCAAGCTGAAAACAGTGACAGCACGCTGGCCAAGCGGGATTAAAGACGGCGCTGTCTTTAACTTTCACTCAGGCAGCGAAACCAAATAAATTGCAAACCCTGAAATGCAGGCCTCTAGAATCAGAGGCCTCAAAACATAGGCCCTGCCTTTATGGCAGGGTTTTTTCGCGGGAAAAATCATATCTGTTGGCGGCGATGCGGTTATTCTGCCGATAATTGTTCTAGCCGAAGCTGCGCAATTTTATGCACTTCGCCAAGCGCGGTGGCAAATTCGGTTTCGGCCGAATGCGCAACGCGTTTGCCAAAAGCCGCTAAAATAGTGGCGCGATCAAGACCGCGAACAGCGATGATAAAGGGATGGCCGAAGTTTTTGCCATAACGGTCGTTCAAATCCTGAAAGGCGGCAAATTCTTCGGCGTTGCATTGATCAAGTTTGGCGCTGGCCTGTTCGGCGGTTGACTCAGCCGTCAATGATCCGGCAATGGCCAGCTTTCCGGCAAGTTCTGGATGGGCGCATAAAAGAGCCATCTGTTTGTCATATCCGGCGGCATCCACAATTTCGGCCATGCGTCTTGCCAGACTTGCCAGATCGGCATCATGCGCGGTCAAGCCAGCGTCAAACAGCCTTTCGGCTACCCATGGTGAATGTTCGTAAATACCGCCAAAGGCCGCGATAAAATCGGCGCGTGATAAGTGATGCGGTGCAGGTTTGATCGCCATAGCTATCCGGTTCAAACAGTTACAAAGCCGGACAAAAACGGCACAAGCCATATTGACAGGATTCTTTTAAATGTCCAATTTGAATTGCAATAACAATGCATAACTGCCATCGTTGAACGTTCATTTTCGGGCGTTTTATGCAAAATGGGGTAATGGCTTATGGGCCGATTAACAACGCATGTTCTAGATACAGCTCGCGGCAGTCCGGCATCGGATCTGTCGATTGATCTGTTTCGCCTTGATGGTGATGTGCCAGTGCTGATGAAAACCACCAAAACCAATGATGATGGCCGCTGCGATGCGCCGTTGCTGGATGGTGATGCATTGCAAAAAGGCCGATATCAATTGCTGTTTAAAGTGGCCGCATATCTGCGCCGAAGCGGTGATGACCTTCCCGAAATTCCGTTCCTTGATGATGTTGTGATTAATTTTGGCATCAATGATCCTACGCAGCATTATCACGTTCCGTTACTTCTGTCTGCCTACGGCTATTCGACTTATCGGGGCAGCTAAATGCGGAGGCGCTATGCGTAGTGAAATTCGCTTTTTACTGAATGGTAAGGCGCAGCATGTAAGCGGTGTTGCTGGTGATGTGACATTGCTTGAATGGTTGCGTGGGCAACCGCATCTTTGCGGTACCAAACAAGGGTGTGCCGAAGGTGATTGCGGTGCCTGTACGGTGACGATGGCTCGACCTGATGCTATGGGAAGGCTGGAATACCGGCCGGTAAATAGCTGTATTTTATTTCTTGGCATGATTGATGGGAGCGCCATTCGCACGGTTGAAGGACTGGCCAGCCCTGATGGCAAATTACATCCGGTGCAAAGCGCGATGGTTGACGCTGATGCGTCACAATGCGGATTTTGTACGCCAGGATTTGTGATGTCGCTTTATGCCGCTTGGCAAAATGGCCGCGGTCTTTCGGCAAATGAGGTGGATACGACACTTGCTGGCAATCTATGCCGATGCACAGGGTACCGCCCTATTGTTGATGCTGCCACCGCCCTTGATCACGGCAGAGACGGCGATATGGCCAAAACTGATATGGTGAAAGAGGCGGCGATGCTGGCGGCGCTATCGTCAGCAAAAGATCATCAAGACGATATCTGTCTTGGTGATGAGGGCGCGCAATTTATTGCCCCTGCCACTAGTGCCAACTTTGCGCAGATTTACGCCAAAGAGGCGGATGCAACCATTGTTGGCGGCGCAACCGATGTTGGGCTTTGGGTGACAAAACAGCATCGCAAGCTTGGCACTTTTATCTGGACAGGGCGTGTTGCCGGTTTTGATCAAATTGAAACCGAAGGCAATTTTATGCGGATCAGGCCAGCGGTGACGCATCAGCAATTTTTGCATCACATTGCCGATGATTGGCCCGAATGCGCCGAATTGCTGCGTCGCTTTGGCGCGCTTCAGGTTCGCAGCAGTGGCACGGTTTGTGGCAATATTGCCAATGCATCACCGATTGGGGATTTACCGCCAGTGCTAATGGCGCTTGCTAGCAAAATCGAGCTAACCAAAGCCAGCAAGATTCGCACTCTTGATTTGGAAAATTTCTTTTTGGATTATGGCAAGCAAGATCGGCAAAGCGGCGAATTTCTGTCGGCAATTCTGGTGCCGCAGGGGCCAGCACCGCATTTGCGATGCTATAAAATAACCAAACGGTTTGATCAGGATATTTCGGCAGTGATGCTGGCGGCTAACCTGCATTTTGATGATGGCGTTATAACTGATGTTTGTTTGGCCTTTGGCGGCATGGCTGGCATTCCAAAACGCGCAAATCATGCCGAAACAAAACTTGCTGGCAAGCCACTTGATATGGCTTATTTCAAGGCTGCGGCTGCGGCTTTGAGGGATGATTTCACCCCGCTTTCCGATATGCGTGGTTCGGCCGAATACCGGCTTTTAACATCCCAGAATCTGCTTATTAAATATGGGCTAGAGCTAACCTCATCGCGGCAGATGCGGCTTGCTGGTGCCGATCTTGCAGCAGGGCTGGAGGGCTGGTCATGACATCATCTGGCATTGATGGCGATATCCGCCAATCGAAACATCATGATAGTGCGGTAAAACATGTATCGGGTCGTGCTGTTTACGTTGACGATATGGCAACACCGGCAAATTGTTTGACCGTGTTGATCGGGCAAAGTTCACATGCCCATGCCAAAATCACCCGCATGGATTTATCGGCTGTTGCCGCAGCCCCGGGTATCGTTGCGGTAATGACGGCGGCGGATATTCCCGGGGTGAATGATTGCGGGCCAGCAATACATGATGATCCTGTTTTTGCTGTTGATGAAGTTTGCTATGTCGGGCAATCACTATTTGCCATTGCGGCGATTGATATGGCGGCAGCCCGCGCGGCAATCGGGCTTGCGGTCATTGATTATGACCCATTGCTAGCTATTTTATCAATTGATGCGGCGATGCAAGCCAAGTCATGGCTTGCCAGTCCAAGCGAGATGATTAAAGGCGATACGCAAAGTGCCCTTGCCACGGCACCGCATGCATTGCGCGGCCGTGTTTGCGCTGGTGGGCAAGAACATTTCTATCTTGAAGGACAGGCGGCATTGGCCATTCCGGGCGAAGATGGCGAGATAAAGCTGTTTAGCTCAACCCAGCATCCAAGCGAAATTCAACATAAAACAGCCGAAATGCTGGGGCTTGCCAATCATGCGGTAACGGTTGAAACGCGGCGCATGGGCGGGGCGTTTGGCGGCAAGGAAAGTCAGGGTAATTTACCAGCCATGACAGCGGCGCTTGCGGCCTATTTAACCGGTCATCCGGCAAAAACAATTTATGATCGTGATGATGATTTCATGTTAACCGGCAAACGCCATGATTGCCGGATTGATTACGATGTTGGCTTTGATGATGATGGCCGTGTTCTTGCTGTTGAATTTGAACAGGCGTTGCGCTGTGGCATGTCGTGGGATTTGTCGGCTGGCATCGCGGCGCGGGCAATGTGTCATGCCGATAATGCCTATGATATTCCTCATATGAAAATCACCAATTACTGCTGTTTGACCCATACCCAATCCAATACCGCTTTTCGTGGTTTTGGTGGGCCGCAGGGCATGCTTGGCATTGAACGGGTGATGGATGAGGTGGCGCATTATCTTGGGCTTGATCCATTAGAAGTGCGGCGAAAAAATTTCTATCCAGATAAAAGGGCGGGTAAATTTGGCATCACACCCTATGGGCAAACGGTCGAAGATTGCGTGATCCAGCCCATGGTTGATGAACTTGTTAGAACATCTGATTATGTGGCGCGCCGTGCGGCGGTTGCCGCCTTTAACGCTGCCAATCAATATGTCAAACGCGGTATTGCCCTGACCCCAGTGAAATTTGGCATTTCCTTTAATACAACATTTTTGAATCAAGCTGGATCATTGATCCATGTCTATAATGACGGGTCGGTTCACCTCAATCATGGTGGCACCGAAATGGGACAGGGGCTTTACACAAAGGTTGCGCAAATTGTTGCGCATGAATTTCAGATTGACATTGACCTTGTCAAAATTACCGCAACAACAACCGGCAAAGTGCCAAATACATCAGCAACAGCGGCATCGTCCGGAACTGACCTGAATGGCATGGCGGCGATGCAGGCAGCGCAAACCATCAAAGGCCGGATTGCCGCCTTTCTGGCTGATGAATATCAAACCAATCAGGCCGAGGTGGTTTTCGCCAATGGTCAGGTTCATATTGGCGCTGACAGCATGGCATTTGCCGATGCGGTAAAACGTGCCTATCTCGGGCGTGTCTCCTTGTCGGCAACCGGTTTTTATGCGACGCCGAAATTAAGCTGGGACAAAGACCGGATGCATGGTCGCCCCTTTTATTATTTTGCCTATGGTGCTGCTGTGTCGGAAGTGATTGTCGATTTGCTAACGGGTGAAAATCGTCTGCTTCGCGCTGATCTGTTGCATGATGTTGGAAAATCGATCAATCCGGCGATTGATATGGGTCAGATTGAAGGCGGTTTTTTGCAGGGTGTTGGCTGGCTGACAACCGAAGAATTAGTTTGGGATGCAGCAGGGCGTCTTCAGACCCATGCGCCATCAACCTATAAGATTCCAGCCTGTTCGGACCGGCCAATTGATTGGCGGGTCGCCTTTTATGCTGATGGCGAAAATAGCGAAGATACGATTCATAAGTCAAAGGCTGTTGGCGAGCCGCCTCTGATGCTTGGGATTAGCAGTTGGCTTGCTCTGTCAGATGCGCTTGCAGGAATAAAAGGCGCGGCCTATCCAGCGCTTGATGCACCGGCAACGGCTGAAAGGCTGTTATTGACGGCAAACCGGTTGGGGGCAAATTTTGTCTGATATGTTGCCGGTGGGGATGCATGCAAATAGCTGGCTTACCAAAGCCTTGGCTAGTCTTGATGATGGGCAGGATATTGTTCTTGTCACGGTCACCGCGACCAAGGGATCATCACCGCGCAATCGTGGCTCGCAAATGCTGGTCACAAAGGCCGGCATCTGGCAAACAATTGGCGGCGGCGCGTTAGAATTTGACGTGATGGCACGCGCCCGCAAGATGCTGGCCCGTGATGATGATGATTGGCAGCGCCAGCATATGACCGTCATTCTTGGGCCTGATATGGGGCAATGTTGTGGTGGCCAGATGTCGTTATTGCTAGAAAAATTCACCGCCAAACAGGCTGGCGCTCTGGCCGCGCTGGCGCAACAAGATCATCATAATCACATGCTGGCTCACCCGCTTGAATCTGGCGTGCCTTTAAGGTTGCAATCGGCGCTGGCATCTTTTGATGAAGCCGTGTTTATGGCACCCGCCATGCCGCGGCAAATGCCGCTATTCATCTATGGCGCGGGTCATGTTAGCCGTGCTCTTATCCCGCGGCTTGACGGGCTTGGGTTTGACATTTTTCTGGTTGATATTGAGGCTGCCAGATTTGCCGATGACCTTGGTGATAATGTGCAAAAACTGCTTGCCAAGACGCCCGAAAAAATTGCGTTTCTTGCCCCGCAAGGCGCGGTTCATCTGGTAATGACACATTCGCATAGTCTTGATGAGGCGATTTGCCTACAGCTTTTGATGCGTTGTGATTTTGCCTATCTTGGTCTGATTGGGTCAAAGAGCAAACGGGCGCGATTTGCCAAAAGACTGGCCGCAGCAGGGGTGTCGCCAGCGTTGCTAGATCGATTGATCTGTCCAATTGGCATCAGTGAAATCAACGGCAAAAGCCCGGCGCATGTGGCTTTGTCAATTGCGGCTGACCTTGCCATTTGGCAGCAACTGGGAGATGATGCCAAAACGCGTGTAAATGAGGATTGATCGAGCTGTTATTGCCATGCCGACAGCAGGAAAAAAAGGGGGATTCTAGTGATCGACTATCTGTGGATGTGGTCAGAATTGATTGTGCGATGGGTGCATGTCATTGCTGGTATCGCATGGATCGGGTCGTCATTTTATTTCATTGCGCTTGATCTAAGTTTGAAACCGGGAAAGGAATTGCCGGACGAGGCGCATGGTCAAGCATGGCAAGTGCATGGTGGCGGTTTCTACAACATGGTGAAATATCTGGTGGCACCTTCCAAAATGCCTGAAGAGCTGACATGGTTTAAATGGGAAGCTTACGGAACATGGATTTCCGGCATTGCGTTGATGAGCCTTGTCTATTACGGCGCGGCAAGCCTTTACATGATCGATCTTGATATTTTGGATATTACTGAAATGCAGGCGGTGATAATCAGCCTCGGCGGTATCGTGATTGGCTGGGCAATTTATGATGGCCTGTGCCGCAGTCCGCTTGGCCAAAGCGATCTATGGCTAGCCTTGGCCGGTTTTGCCTTTCTTGTTGCTCTTGCTTATGGCTATAGCCAAATTTTCTCGGCGCGTGGTGCCTTTATGCAGATGGGGGTTACCATTGGCACGATCATGGTTGCCAATGTGTTGATGATCATCATCCCTGGACAAAGCAAAGTTGTTGTTGCGCTGAAGGCTGGTGAGATCCCTGATCCGCGCTATGGCGCGCGTGGCAAGCAACGTTCGCTTCATAATAATTACCTGACGCTGCCAGTGATTTTTGTCATGATTGGCGGCCATTATCCAATGGTGTTTGCCACTGATTATGCATGGGCAATTCTGGGGCTTGTGTTGCTGATTGGTGCGGTGATCCGGCATTTCTTTAACACCAAACATAAGGGGCTTGCCCCACCATATTGGACTTGGCTTGTCGCAGCGGTTTTAACTGGCTTTGCGATCATGCTGTCACAGCTTGGTGCGCCGCAGGTGAAATATGATCAGACAGCGCATGTCTCGCCTGCTGCGCTTCATCAGGCATCGGTAGAGCTGGTCATTGAACGTTGTGCAAGCTGTCATGCCAGCAAGCCGGTTTGGGACGGTCTTGCCTTTGCGCCAAAGGGCATTCATCTTGAAACCGAAAGTCAGGTGATCCGCCATGTGAATGATATTTTCTGGCAAGTGTCGGCGTCACATGCGATGCCGCCAGGACAGGTGATCTGGGTTGAAGACGAAGAACGGGCGATGTTGGCGGTATGGCGTGATATGGTCAATAAAGGTTTGGTTGGCAGCAATCCGCCATGATTTTCTGGATTGATGGTTTTGACATGATACTGAGCGTTTAGAAATGATGGACTATCCACGAGATTTATCTGGATATGGCGGCACACCGCCACAGGCGGCATGGCCGAATGGCGCGCGTGTTGCTGTTCAATTTGTATTGAATTACGAAGAAGGCGGCGAAAATTGTGTTCTTCACGGTGATCCGGCATCTGAGGTGTTTTTATCGGAAATTATTGGCGCGGCGGCATTTGATGGGGCGCGTCATATGTCGATGGAATCAATCTATGAATATGGGTCTCGGGCGGGTGTCTGGCGTATTCTGGATCTGTTTCGTCAACGCCAAGTTACCGCTGACGGTTTTTGCTGTTGCTATGGCGGCGGCACGCCACCCAAAGGTGATTGAAACCGCGCTTGCCGATGGGCATGAAATTGCGGCGCATGGCTATCGCTGGATCAATTATCATGGCATGCCGATTGATGAAGAACGCGACCATATGCAAAAGGCGATCTCGATTCTAACCGATATTTGCGGCACCCGTCCGCTTGGTTGGTATACGGGGCGAACATCGGAAAACACCCGCAATCTTGTCGCCGAAGAAGGTGGGTTTGTTTATGACGCCGATGATTATTCGGATGACTTGCCATTCTGGTCGGCGCAGGTGAAAACGCCGCATTTGATTGTTCCTTACACGCTGGATACAAATGACATGCGCTTTGCCACCGCGCAGGGATTTCATACCGGTGATCAATTTGCCCAATATCTGATTGACGCCTTTGATGTTCTTTATGCCGAAGGTGTGGCGGCACCAAAGATGCTGTCAATTGGGCTACATTGCCGTTTAATCGGCCGGCCAGCGCGGTTTGCCGGATTGGTCAAATTTCTTGATCATATCATGGCGCATGACAAGGTGTGGGTCGCCCGGCGCATCGATATTGCAAATCACTGGGTGGCAAACTACCCGTTTCAGGCTGATCAATCATGACCTCATCAGACCTAGAACAGCTCGACATCCAACCGCTCACCAAAGCCAGGTTTGCGCCCTTTGGAACGGTGATTGAAACCGGCGGCGCAACGCAGATCGGCATCAATCAGGGAACGACCATAAGGTTTGATGCCATGGCGGGTGTCGATGTGACCGCTGGTGATGGCACGCCCATCATATCGCTGTTTCGCGGCACGCGCCGCCCCGACCCGATTGAAATTCATCTTCTTGAACGCCACCCGCTTGGCTCGCAAGCCTTTATGCCGCTAAGCCAGCATGATTGGTTGGTTGTGGTGGCACATGGCAATGCGGCAGGTGACGCCCCTGATTTTTCTACGCTGGCCTGTTTTCGGGCAACCGGCGAACAGGGGGTCAGCTATGATCGCGGTATATGGCATCACCCTTTGCTGGTTCTGCAGCCGGTGCAAGATTTTCTGGTGATTGACCGTCAAGGCGAGGGGCATAATCTCGATGAAGTCTGGCATGACGGACCAGCGGCACTGATCAATCCATAGCGCTGCCTGTCTTTGTTCAGGCTTTGCTCATCAGATCGGCTGTCATGGCGCGATGTCTTGACAGCAAATGCTGCATATCCATGCTGACAAGCTGGCCTTGGTCGACAATGATTTTGCCATTGATAATCGTATAGCTGGTTTTGATGGGGCCGCAGAATAACAGGCCCGCCAGCAAATCCCATTCAGCGCCAGCAAAATCAATACCGCGACAATCAAAAGCAGCGATATCGGCAGCATAGCCTGGTGCCAGAACGCCAATATCGTCACGGTTCAGGACCGCCGCGCCGCCGCGTGTTGCAAGCGCCAAAGATTCGCGCGCCGTCATGGCATCGCCAGTTTTCATCACCCGTTGTAACAGCATCGCCTGACGCGCCTCATTCAGCATATGACTGCTATCATTCGATGCTGATCCATCAACGCCAAAGCCGACTTTCACGCCAGCATCAATCATTTCACGAACTGGTGCGATGCCGCTTGATAGGCGCATATTTGAACAGGGACAGTGGGCAATACCGGTTCCAGTGCGGGCAAAAAGGCTAATTTCCTGCGGGTCAAGCTGCACACAATGCGCATGCCAGACATCATTGCCAATCCATTCGACAGCTTCGATATATTCGCCCGGACGCATGCCAAAACTGGCAAGGCTATAGTCAATATCTTCGCTATTTTCGGCCAAATGCGTATGCATGCCAACCTGATAGGCGCGTGCCATGTGGGCGGTTTCTCGCATCAGATCCATGCTTACCGAAAAGGGCGAGCAAGGGGCAAGTGCCACACGATGCATGGCGTAACGGTTGGCATTGTGATGCGTTTCGATCAAGCGCTGGCAATCGGCCAGAATCGCAGGTTCGGCTTCGGTCAGGCGGTCAGGTGGAAGTCCGCCTTTTGATTCGCCAATGCTCATTGATCCGCGGGTGCCATGAAACCGCAAGCCAATATCGGCAGCCGCCTCAAATGAATCATCAAGCCGCGCGCCGTTGGGGTATAGATAGAGATGATCAGATGATGTGGTGCAGCCACTAAGCGCAAGCTCGGCCATAGCGAGGGCGTTTGACCAGTAAATATGATCAGGGCCAAGATTGCACCAGATCGGATAGAGCGTTTGCAACCAGCCAAATAGCGGGGCATTTTGCGCCGCTGG
This sequence comes from uncultured Candidatus Puniceispirillum sp., assembly GCA_905182545.1. Taxonomy (GTDB): domain Bacteria; phylum Pseudomonadota; class Alphaproteobacteria; order Puniceispirillales; family Puniceispirillaceae; genus UBA3439. The sequence continues at coordinate 37,759 of CAJJBY010000004.1, read as the reverse complement.
AACGGCACGTGTGAGATTTTGAAACATATGATGATGCGTGTTGACCATGCCCGGTATCACCACATGGCCGGTCATATCAATCACCGTATCAGCGTCAGCCGGTAAAGAACCTGTATCGCCAACGGCCTCGATGACTCCATTTCGGGCAAACAGGCCGCCATTTTTGATTTCAGCGCCGCAATGATCGCCCGGGCGTCCAACATGCGCCGCCGATTGGCCGCTAGCCGCATCGCGTGGCCCCATCGTGCATAGTAGGTCGGCATTTTTCAACAGAAGTGTTTTATCAGCCATAATTGATATATTCCTGTCGTAAATATGCCGCCGAATCATTTGATCCGGCGGCATGATGATTATTCTTTATCATGGCCTTGCGAGTGTTCGTCTCGCAAGACTTCTTTTTGATTAGTCGATATCTTTTGGAATCAACAGGTTCAAGATCACCGAAATCGCTGCTGCAGGAAGCAATCCTGATACCATCAGCATTTCGAATGAATCAGGCAGATGCTGCATTGATTTTGGCACGGCTTGAATGCCAAGCCCAACCGATAGTGACATTGCCAAAATGATCATATTGCGGCGGTTCCAATTCACACCTGACAACATGTTAATGCCAGCGCTAACAACCATACCAAACATCATGATCACGCCGCCGCCCAAAACCGAAATTGGCATTGCCGCAACAACAGCCCCAACCTTTGGAATGAGACCACAGGCCACAAGGAATAGGGCGCCAAGCGTGACAACCGAACGGCTCATCACACCTGTCATTGAGATCAATCCGACATTCTGGCTGAATGACGTGTTTGGCAAGCCACCAAATAAGCCGGCGATAAAGCTGCCAAAACCATCAGCGTAAGTGCCACCCGATAGCTCTTTATCAGTGGCTTCGCGGTTTGCACCACCTTTGGCAATGCCCGAAATATCACCAACTGTTTCAATGGCACTGACAAGTGACATTAAGCACATGCCGATAATGGCAAATGCGCTAAATTCGATCCCATATTTGAACGGCTGCGGTACCGCAAACCATGCCGCCTTGGCAACACCGCCAAAATTAACCGCACCAGTCAGATAGCCAACAACATAACCGGCGATCAAGCCGATCAGAATGGCCGCAGATGACATGGTTCCACGGGTGAAGAATTTGAAACCAAGGGCAACGAAGATCACCACAAGCGCAAGACCCCAGCGGCTAAAATCGCCCCATTCAGGTGCGTTCATTTGAAAGGCTGCGGCTCCGCCAGAAGCATATTTAATGCCGACAGGCAACAACGCCAATCCAATGGCAGTAATCACAATGCCCTGTCACCAATGGCGGAAACCAATGGCGGATGCGGCCAATGACACTGCCAAGAAATGTATGAAACAGACCGGCAACAATCACAGCGCCGAACAAGGCGGCCATGCCACTGGTTTTCACTATACCAATCATGATGGGAACAAAGGCAAAGCTTGTTCCCTGCATTACAGGCAATCTTGCGCCAATCGGGCCAAAGCCGATTGTCTGGAATAATGTGGCAACCCCTGCAAACAGCATCGCCATTTGCACAAGATAGACCATATCCTCACCGCCAAAAGCAAAACCAGCAGCGCCAGCGATGATAATTGATGGTGTAACGTTACTGGCAAACATTGCCAGAACATGCTGGACCCCAAGGGCGGTACGCGGCCCAAGAGGTATCTCATGATTCGGATCTTTAAGTTGCTCGGCTGTGCCGATTTCTGTATTGGTCATTCTAAATTCCCCCTTTAGTTAGCCAATATAGAAAAAGCCTAAGGTGAATTTGCTATACTGCAAGTTAAATCGCGTCTTTCTGAAGGTAAAAATAATCAAAAATATAACATTATCAGATATATATATCATATTATGGTCTTGATAATTCTTGAAAAATTCAACTTGTCAGTGTATCTGACTAGCAATTTTTTTGACCAGGCAGTATTAGACAAAGAGGATGTTTTTGCCGGTATTTACTCTTTTCGGATAGGGCTTAACGGCCAGATGGATGAATGCTAAACCGGCATATTGATTTCAAGGAGACAGAGAATGGGTTACGCAATGGCAGCCGCCAAACCGGGTGGGTCTGAAGTTCTTCATAAAATCACGCTTGGGGATTTAATACCCGCGGCAGGTGAGGTGTTGATCAAACATGACGCGGTCGGTATTAATTTTCTTGATATCTATATCCGCAATGGTGCCTATCCATGGCCGGTTGATGGTGATCTTATTCTTGGGTCTGAAGGTGCTGGTATCATCGAAGCGGTTGGCAGTCATGTCACGGGTTTGGCTGTTGGCGACCGTGTTGGCTACACGCTTGCCAATGGCGCTTATGCAACCCATCGTGTGATTGACGCTGCCTATGTTGTCAAACTGCCGGATAATGTGCCAAGTGATTTGGCCGCATCGATCATGTTGAAAGGCTTGACCGTTGCCTATCTAATTCATGAAAGTTATGCGGTTAAGCCGGGTGATACAGTGCTGTTTCACGCTGCGGCTGGCGGCGTTGGTCTGATTGCCGGTCAGTGGCTAAAGGCGCTTGGCGCCACTACAATTGGTACGGCTGGCGGTGCCGAAAAATGCGCCCTTGCCAAGGCCAACGGGTTTGATCATGTGATCGATTATACCGGCACCGATTTCGAAGCCGAAGTGATGCGCCTGACCAATGGCGAAGGCGTGAATGTGGCATATGATTCGGTTGGCAATGACACAATGGGGCGAACCATCACATCGACCAAACGGCGCGGCACTATTATCGCCTTTGGCCAATCATCAGGGCCATATACCGATTTCAAAATCACTGATCTTTCAAAAGGGTCTTATTACCTGAGCCGTCCAACATTGTTTCACTTTGTTGGTGATCGGTCATGGCTTGATACAGCATCGGCGAAACTATTTAAGGCAGTTACCGATGGCACAATCAATGTGTCGATCAATCAGCGTTTTGCCTTGGAAGATGTGGCAAAAGCCCATGAGGCATTGACGGGCCGTGCCACAACAGGCTGTACGATACTGACTGTCTAAATAACCGAAGACTCATAACCGGCTGGATCGCCATTGAAGCGGCGCAAATCATGCCTTGCACCTTTTGCAAACATTAAGGGGCTGCCAATGGCAGCCCCTTTTTTATGCTCAGATCGTTATCGCAAGCGCGATGTTATGCGCTTTGCTGTGGCCGCATATCAGCTTGGCTGATGCCGGCAACCGAAACTGGCTGTTTCATTGCGTCGCGACGGAATGGCTCGCCAAGCTCTTGGTTCAACAGCACTTCGATAAAGGTGGTCACGCCATCATTCATCTGAGCGTCAACCGCCTTGGCTAATGCGTCGCGAAGCTCATCCATTGTTGAAACGGCAACGCCCTCAACACCACATGCCTTGGCAACACCAGCATAAGAGACTTGCTGATCAAGCTCGGTGCCAACAAAGTTATCGTCAAACCACAAGGTTGTGTTGCGCTTTTCTGCGCCCCACTGATAGTTGCGGAAAATAACCATGGTGATGGCTGGCCATTCTTCACGGCCAATTGCCGACATTTCATTCATTGAAATGCCAAAGGCGCCATCGCCAGCAAAGCCAACAACCGGAACATCACGGCGGCCAATTTTTGCCCCCATGATTGACGGCAGGCCATATCCACAAGGTCCAAACAGACCTGGTGCCAGATATTTACGGCCTTCTTCAAATGTCGGATAGGCGTTACCAATCGCGCAATTATTGCCAATGTCAGATGAAATAATTGCATCTTTTGGCAACGCAGACTGGATTGCACGCCATGCCATGCGTGGTGACATTTTCTTTGGCTCACGGTCACGCGCACGTTCATTCCATGTTGTTCCCGGATCATCATCTTCATGATCAAGCGAGGTCAGTTCTTGCGCCCATGCTGATTTAGTTGTGGCAATCAGTTCTTTACGACTGCTGCGGCCACTATCGCCAGCGGTGCTTGCCAGCTTGTCAAGAATGCTCATGGCAACTTTCATGGCGTCGCCAACGATGCCAACTGAAACCGGCTTGGTCAGGCCGATGCGATCAGGGTTGATATCAACCTGAATGATCTTGGCATCTTTTGGCCAGTAATCGATGCCGTAACCGGGAAGTGTTGAAAATGGGTTCAGGCGTGTGCCCAAAGCCAGAACAACATCGGCCTTGGCGATCAATTCCATACCGGCTTTTGATCCGTTGTAGCCAAGTGGGCCAGCAAATAGCGGATGTGAGCCCGGAAACGCGTCATTATGCTGATAGCCACAGCAAACAGGCGCATCAAGGCGCTCGGCCAATTTCATTGACGCATCGATTGCACCGCCAATAACAACGCCAGCACCATTCAACAGAACGGGAAATTTGGCTTCTGATAGCAAAGCCGCGGCTTTGCTAATGGCATCTTCGCCGCCTGATGGGCGCTCAAAATCAACAATTGCAGGCAATTCGATATCAATGACCTGTGTCCAGAAATCGCGCGGGATATTGATTTGGGCTGGTGCTGATGCGCGCTTTGCCTGAAGAATAACGCGGTTCAATGTTTCGGCAATGCGTGTTGGGTCGCGCACTTCTTCTTGATAGGCAACCATGTCCTTGAACAAAGCCATTTGTTCAACTTCCTGAAAACCGCCTTGACCAAGTGTTTTATTGGCCGCTTGCGGGGTTACCAAAAGCAATGGTGTATGGTTCCAATAAGCGGTTTTGACCGGTGTTACGAAATTGGTGATGCCAGGGCCGTTCTGCGCAACCATCATCGACATTTTGCCGGTGGCGCGGGTAAAGCCGTCGGCCATCATACCTGCATTACATTCATGCGCGGCGTCCCAGAAGGTAATACCGGCCTGTGGGAATAGGTCAGAAATTGGCATCATTGCAGAGCCAATAATGCCGAAAGCATTTTCAATGCCGTGCATTTGCAATACTTTTACAAACGCTTCTTCGGTTGTCATCTTCATGAGTGTCACCCTGTCGTTAAATCAAGTTATTGTTACAAATGGTATGTCGTCAGATGTTGATCTTTCGGCCTGTCGCATCTTGCCTCAAGATTATGTCTGACGCTGATCGGAAACTTTAGAGCTGTGTTGTACTATCATTTTCCGGCAAAGCCAAGCTGACTTTGGTACCAGTTGCGGCTAAAAATAGATCCAGTCAATCAGGCTTGCTTTTTCCTAAATCTTGGCGAAGATAATTTATCGGTAATGTGGCGTCCAGTCAGTTCAATCATTGCGATCTGCTACATATACGTAAGGCCAAGGGCAAATTGAGACTGAACGGGCGCATGATTTAGGGGCGAGGTTTTTTGATGAAGGTAACAGCGCTAGCGCCTGCAATGGGCGCAGAGGTAACAAATGTTGATCTAAGCGCAGCGCATGATGATGAGCTGATTGCCGAATTGCGCGCTGTCTGGCTTGAATATCAGATGATCGTGATTCGCGGGCAAAATATTACACCGGCGCAGCAGCTGGCTTTTGCCAGCGCCATTGGGGAACCTGATATCTATCCGTTCCTGACCGGCCTTGACGGGTTTCCGATGATTACCGAAGTGCTGAAAAAAGAAAATGAAAAGGTCAATTTTGGCGGCATCTGGCATTCCGATACGACCTATCAAAAATGCCCGCCAATGGCGACATTGCTTTATGCCAAGGAATTGCCGCCACTTGGCGGCGATACGCTATTTGCCAGCCAATATGACGCTTATGACCAATTGTCGGATTCATTGCGTTCGGTTCTTGATGGCCTATGGGCGGTGAATGCCGCTGGCAAAAAGCGCGTTGCCTCAACCCGAAGCGAACGGTTAAAGGATTCGGGAAGCGGCGTTGATCCTGACGCGTTGGTTGGCATCCATCCGGTGGTGCGAACGCATCCCGAAACGGGTCGCAAGGCGCTGTTTGTCAATGCGGCGCATACGGTTGCTTTTGATGGCTGGAGCGAAGAGGAAAGCCGCGGGCTTTTGGATTATCTGTTCACGCATCAGATTTCGCCCGAATTTCAATGCCGGCTGCGTTGGCAGGTTGGTGATGTCGCTTTTTGGGACAATCGGTGCGTGCAGCATTACCCGTTGAATGATTATCATGGATATCGCCGGTTATTGCATCGCATAACCTTGAAAGGTAACGTTCCAGTCTAATCTGGCTCTAGCTTTGATGATGGAATGTAAGATGGGTTATCCGCTGGGATATAAGGTTTTTGAAATTTGAATGTTGCAGCTTTAGTGATTAATTGCGCCATTCAAGATCGGTTTGTGTTGCGTCAGGTATGATTTTTCATTCTAATAGAGTCTCTTACTTGGCGTCTTGGTCAAAACTGAGCAAGTTAAGGCCGAGCTCTAATGTTCAATTCTGGGAGGAATTAAGAATGTACAATAAATTACCGATAGCATTGGGTGCTGCCCTTGCCGTTGGCGTTGCTGGTTTTGCCGGTGGTGCAATGGCCAAAGTTGAGGGAGATACTATTATTATTGGGTCTTCACTCTCATTGACTGGCAAATATTCGACTAACGGTTTTCACACGCAAAAGGGTTATGACTTCGCGGTAAAGCGGATCAATGACACCGGCGGTGTGAAGGTTGGCGGCAAAAGCTACAAAATGAAAATCGTTTATTATGATGACGAGTCAACGCCATCACGCGCATCTCAGTTGACCGAGCGTTTGGTTAAGCAGGATGGCGTAGAATTTATGCTTGGCCCATACAGCACCACGATGACAAAAGCTGTTGCTCCTGTGACAGAGAAATATGGGGTGCCAATGGTTGAGGCCGAGGGCGCATCTCGCTCTTTGTTCACGCAAGGCTATAAGTACATGTTCGCGGTTCTCTCGACATCCGAGTACTATCTTGCTCCGGTGCTCGACCTTATTGCGCAGCGCTCTAAAGATGACGGTAAGTCTCCATCTGATCTCCGTATCGGCATGGCATTTGAGAATGATGGCTTTTCGCTTGATGTTCGTGCCGGAGTTCTTGATGTTGCAAAAAAATACAATATGAAAATCGTGATTGACGACAAGCTGCCTGCTGATTTGTCTGACATGTCAGCAACATTAACAAAGTTCAAGGCTCTTAAGCCTGACATTTTGTTGGTTTCAGGTCATTCAAAGGGTGCTGCCACTGCAGCTCGTCAGATTGAGGAGATGAAAATCAGAGCTCCAGCTATTGCGATAACTCACTGTGAGGCTGCAAAGGTTCATGTGAAGTTTCCAAAATCTGCTAACGGACTGCTTTGCCCAACACAGTGGTTAACAAATCTGCCTAACAGTGAGCCGCTTTTTGGTGATGCCCAGAAGTATGATAAGGAATTCAAAGTCGCTTATCCTGAGTACAACACTGGCATTCCATACCAGACAGCCCAGGCTTCTGCCGCTGTCTTGGTCTTCAAGGACGCTTTTGAGCGTGCCAATAGTTTTGACCAGGACAAGGTTCGTGATGCGCTCTCAGCAACTGACATGGACACATTTTATGGCCCGGTCAAGTTCTCAGAGGCCGGCAACAACATTGCAAAACCTATGTTTTATCGTCAGATTCAGGCAGATGGCAGCTACAAAAACATAGTGAGTTCCAAAGATATGACTATGCCGCGTAAGGCTGCATATTAATAATCTTTTATTACAATAAAATACACCAGGAAGCCCTATAATTAAGGGCTTCCTTTGGTAATTTGGTTGTGTTAACCAACGGCACCGAAATTGCGTATAACTCTTTTTCTTTTCATATTTTTACAGAGGGCAAGTCATGCTTGATAATTTGCAACTCCTTTTTGTATATGCGCCCGTGATGAATGTTCAAATGATATTGGATGGCATATTTATCGGCGCAGTTTTTGCACTTGCCGCATATGGGCTAGCCCTTGTTTGGGGCGTGATGAATGTTAAAAACTTAGCCCAAGGTGATTTTGTGATCATGGGTGGGTACCTTGCCTTTACTGCGAACAACATGGGTTTTCACCCCATTTTGGCACTACCGTTGATTGCGGTGGTTATGTATTTTTATGGTGTGGTGGTTTACAAGCTGGTTATTCGGCGGGTCATTGATAATGACATGTTTGTCTCACTGCTTGCTACGTTTGGGTTATCATTATTCATGCAACAGGTTATGAACCTTATTTATGGTCCTGAGGTTCAGACGGTTGACTCACACATGCACGTAATGACTATGTTTGACGAGTTTGTGACAGTGCCGATGGTTAAAGTTGTGTCGCTTGTTCTTGCTGGAGTCTTCGCTACAGCAATTGTGATGTTCATGACCAAATCTCGCACTGGTCAAGCCATTAGAGCTACAGCACAGGATGCACGCGCTGCTCGCGTTTTGGGTATTGATACGGACAAAGTCTACATGCTTACTTTTGCCCTGAACTCAGCAATTTGTGGTATTGCTGGAATTCTTGTTTCAATGATCTGGGTATTGCAGCCGTTTTACGGGATCGTCTACTCTTTAAGAACATTTGCTATTGTGACTGCAGCCGGTCTTGGCAATCTGCCTGGTGTGATTGGGATGAGCTTTGTACTTGGATGGGTCGAGCAGTATGCAGGAATTATTGCCGGTGCAGAGTGGCAGATTGCTGCAGCTGTGTTTGTTCTAATAGGAGTTCTATTGTGGCGTCAAATTCAGATGCGGCGTCTAAGACAGGTGGTTCGGTAAGATGAATGAAAAGCTAATTTATATAGGTCTAGGCATATTTGGCATTCTTGGCCCAATAGCCTTCCCTGATTACGTCATGCAAATGGCTGTTCTTTGGATAATGGTGCTTATGGCCACTACGTGGGATATCACAGGTGGGCAAATGGGTTATAACTCACTTGGAAACATAACCTTTTTTGGCGTTGGCATGTACGTGTCAGCGGCAATACAGGTCTCCATGTTTTATGATTTGGGTGAGTTTACTGCATCTTACGGAGCGATTAAGCCGGTGTTTACCGAGGCCCAGTATTACACAGGATTAATCCTTGGTATCATAGTTGCTGGTATCGCATGCGCTGGTGTAGCCTTGGTATTGGGTTTTTGTGTGTTCGGATTAAGAGGGCCTTACTTTGCGATTGGAACTCTTGGAATTGCAGTCGCCGCTCGTGAGATTGCTGGTACGATAGAGGTAATTGGCGCTGGAGCAGGAATTGCAATGCCATTTCTGCCTCTTCCAATTGAATACCGATCTTTATTTTTCTACGTGCTGTGTTTTGTTCTCGCAGTTCTTGCTCACATCGTGATCCGTTGGCTGTTTAACACGCAGTTTGGGCTTGCCGCTAATGCAATCCGGGATGATGAGGACAAAGCTGAGGCGATGGGAATTCCAACCTTGCGCTACAAACAGGTTGGTTGGGCTATCGCTGCGTTTTTCATGGGCTGTACAGGTGCTGTTTTTGGCAACATGGTGGGATATATTGAGCCCCTCGAGGTAGCATTCCCAGTTGCTACTTTTGGAATCTTTATGGTTGCAATGTCGCTTCTTGGCGGAAAAGGCACTCTGTGGGGTCCTGTCCTTGGAGCAATACTTTTCCACGTTGTAAAAGAAGCGACTTGGACATACTTATTGGGCTTGCAATGGGTTGTTCTTGGTCTGATCTTGATTGTAAACATTGTTTATTTTCAGCAGGGTATTATGGGCTGGTTGCAAAAAAGATACCCAGAAAAATTTGGTATTATCGTTGACCAATCAAATATCCAAGTTAAAAAGGAGGCATAGATGGCTGACCCAATTATTGCAGTTGGTAATGTTTCCAAGTCCTATGGAGGGGTGAAGGCAAACGTTGATATCTCGATGACGGTTGAGAGGGGGTCTATTACTGGAATTATCGGACCAAACGGCTGTGGCAAAACCACATTGTTCAACTCGATTGTGGGATATCATCCGATTGACAGTGGATCTATCAAGTTTGACGATACCGAAATTTCGGCGCTTCGCGTCGGAGATATCGCTCGCCTTGGGATGTTACGTACATTTCAGCAGACCCGAATTTACAGCAAGATGGACTGTGTGGACAACATGCAGATATCTGTTTCGCAACGTAAGGGATCTAGTTTGACGATGTTTGCGAGCCGTAGCGGAGAAATTCGCGATCGCGCAGAGCATTTGTTGGAGTTTGTTGGGCTCTATTCTAAGCGTAATCTGATCTCAGGGGATTTGTCGTTTGGTCAACAAAAACTCTTGGAATTCGCGATGGCATTGATGAATGACCCAAAGGTACTTCTTCTTGATGAGCCAACTGCCGGTATTAACCCAACATTGATCAATGGTCTGATTGACCGGTTAAGACGAGCAAATGAAGAGCTTGGTATCACCTTGTGCGTTATCGAGCACAACATGCGGGTGATCATGAACCTAGCTTCGAATATCTATTGCCTGTCAAACGGCAAGATGTTGGCAAGCGGCAAACCAGAAGATCTGCAGAATGATCCACGCGTTATTGACGCGTATCTTGGAGGGCACTAATGGCCAAAGAACCGGTAAAAAAGACCGCAACGAAAGCTGCTGTGAAAAAAGCTGTTGTGAAAAAAGCCAGCGAAAGCCGCTGTGAAAAAAGTACCAGCGAAAGCCGCTGTGAAAAAAGTACCAGCGAAAAAAGCTGTTGTTAAAAAGGCACCGGCCAAAGCCGCGAGAAAAAGCAAGAAAAACGTCAGTGGTTATGGCGGTGGTTCAGTTGATGTCGTGATGTCAGTTGATCAGGTAGCGCGTGAAGCTGCATCGATTGCGGCCAATGCACCAACAATTCCTGAATTGGAAAAGCTGGCCAATAAAGACAATTATCTGAGCATTAACAACCTTCGGGCGGGCTATGGCAAAATGGAAATTTTGCATGAATTCAGCCTTCGCATTGGTCGTGGCCAGTCTTTGTGTTTGATTGGGCCGAACGGTGCCGGCAAATCAACCGTGCTTCATTCGATCTTTGGCTTTACCAATATTTTTTCCGGATCAATTGTTGTTGATGGAAAAGATGTAACCGCCTTGACACCATCACAAAAACTATCGGAAGCAGGCATTGCCTATATCCTTCAGGATAAGTCAGTGTTCCCGCAAATGACTGTTGAAGAAAATTTGTTGATGGGTGGCTTTTTGAAAGACCGTCCGGCCGAAGCAAAAGCAGCTGCCGAAATGGTGTTTGATAAATATAGCCGTCTTGCTGATCGACGTGACAAACCTGCTGGCGTTCTGTCAGGGGGTGAGCGTCGTCTTCTCGAGATTTCTCGGGCATTGGTGATGCAGCCTCAGGTTCTGCTGGTTGACGAGCCGTCAATCGGCCTTGAGCCACGCTTTATCGATATGGTGTTCGAGATTCTGGGTGATTTGCAGAAGAAGGACGGCAAAACCATCATCATGGTTGAGCAGAACGCCAAGAAGGGCCTTGCCTTTGCTGATATTGGTTATGTTCTGGTTTCAGGTGAAACAGCCATTGCCAATATGGGTAATGACTTGCTAGAAAATCCAGATGTTGGCCGGTTGTTCCTTGGTGGCTAAGCCATCAGTTAAGCTTATAAAAGCATCGCATGGCAACATGCGGTGCTTTTATTTTGCCTTTCGCATGATGCTATGAGAACTTGGTAAGGCGGCAACGGCATGATCTAATCTTGGCTTATCGGTTGGTGATAAATGATATCTGGTGATCGTCCGACACATCTTTTAAGTCTTGTCAGCCTTGCGGGTATTTTAGCATTGCTAAGCTTTGCGCTTTGGCCGGTATTTCTAACAAGCCTTGGCCGTGAATGGGGTCTTAGCAATACCGAAATCGGCTTTGTTAGTGGTGCCTATTTTCTTGGCTATTTGCTGGCGACACCAATTTTGGTTGGTTTGACCGATCGTATTGATGCACGGCTGATCTTTTTGGGTGGATGTGCCTTTGGGGCTGTTGGCTGTCTTGGCTTTGCGCTATTGGCCCGTGATTTCTGGTCGGCGGCATCTTGCTGGGCCTTGGTCGGGGCGGGTCTTGCTGGAACCTATATGCCTGGATTGCAGATTTTGAATGCGCGTTTGAATGATGCGGCGCGGGTTCGGTCGGTGCCGTGGTATACTGCTTGTTTTGGGATTGGCACAGGGGGATCATTCGCTTTGATGGGGGTTTTGCTAATCTATGCAGATTGGCGGCTGGCGGCCTATCTTGGGACGGGGGGCGCAATGCTTGCGGCAATCCTGGTTCTGTTTTTGGTGCAGCCATGTCCTGTCGCGCCCTTGCCAGCTAAAAAGAAGAAACGCCACCCCTTGGATTTACGACCAGCTTTTCGAAAGCCGGTCGCGCTTGGCTATATCCTTGCTTACGGCACCCATACTTATGAATTATTTGCCTTTCGCACATGGAGTTTCGCGCTTTTGGTCTTTTTGGGCAGCCGCGCTGATGGCGGCATGGGGATTGGGACGGTCACCATTATAGTAAGCCTGATTACGGTCACGGGCATGCTTTCCTCTTTGCTTGGGGCGCGGCTATGCCTTGCCTTTGGGCGGCATCGGGTCATTGCGTTAATTGGAGGCGCCACGGCGCTGGTCAGCGTCATTGTTGCCTATAGCCTTGATGGGCCGGTTTGGATCGCGGTTGCCGGTTTGTGGGTCTATAACGGCTTTATCATGCTTGACTCAGGCGCGTTGACAACCGGAACGGTTGAAGCTGGCGATGCTTATGATCGCGGCGCATTGCTGGCGGTTCATTCCATGATTGGATTTGGTGGTGGGGCGCTTGGTGGGCCGGTTGTTGGCTATGTTCTTGATCAGATGGGCGGCGCCAGCATGATGGGGGCGTGGTTTTTCGCGCTGCTGGCGATGGGTGCTGGATCAGCGATTGTTTTTGCTGTTCAACGGCATTTCTGGCGCAGGATTGGATAAGCCGATCCCGCACCAAATTATTTTTCTCTCATTGCTTAGGCCGAATTAACGGCGGCGTTTTAATGTGCCTTGGCCGCCCTGCGGTGTGGCATTACGGCTTGGCCGCGGTGCGCCCACGCGTTTTTTTGGCGCAGGTGATGCGCGTTTCGCGCCACCATCGCCGTGGCTGGATGATGGCTTTTGCGCCGCTGGCTTATCACCAAAATTCGGGCGTTTGTTAAAGGCGGGCTTGCTGCCAAAAGAAGATTTACCGCCGCGAGCTGGCTTGTCACCAAATGACGGCTTGCCGCCGCGAGCTGGCTTGTCACCAAATGACGGCTTGCCGCCGCGAGCTGGCTTGTCACCAAATGACGGCTTGCCGCCGCGAGCTGGCTTGTCACCAAATGACGGCTTGCCGCCGCGTGCTGGCTTGTCACCAAACGAAGATTTGTCGCTGCGTGCTGGCTTGTCACCAAATGACGGCTTGCCGCCGCGAGCTGGACGGGCTTGATCATCGCGCCCTTTAAAGCCGCTATCACGATTTGGACGGGCATCGCGATTTGGGCGATCATCTCGTCTCGCAAAACCATCACGGTTTGGACGACTGCCGCCTTCAGGACGGCCACCACCGGCTGGCCGCGCTTGACGGCGATCGCCATCGGCAGGTTTGCCTGCTGGGCGACCACGACCACCTGCCGGCCGATCATCACGGCTTGAACGATCACGGTCATTGCGGCCACGCGCGCCTTGCGGCGGACGACGACGGCCACGCGATGCGCCACCGCCGGCCTTGAAATCAGTTACTGGCGTGCCATCAAGTTCAAACAGCTCGACCCGCGGGCCAACGGCGGCAATAATCGCGCCAAGCTTGTTTCGTTCGTCGGGCGCACAAAATGAAATTGCCAAACCGCCAAGACCTGCACGACCGGTACGGCCAATACGGTGAACATAAGATTCAGGCGTGTCGGTCAGATCAAAATTGATAACATGGCTCAAGCCAGCAACATCGATACCACGCGCGGCAACATCGGTTGCAATTAAGGCACGTAACTGGCCGCTGCGGAAGTTGCGAAGCACCTTCTGGCGCAAGGTCTGGCGCATATCACCATGAAGCGCATCAACGGCAAAGCCGCGAACCGCCATGAATTTTGCCAATGCATCCGCACGCCGTTTGGTGCGGACAAAGATCAAGCTTTGGCCGGTATCCTTTTCATTCAAAATATCACAAAGCCGGTCGCGTTTATCGCCTTCGGCCATCAAGGTTACACGCTGGGTCACTTTGTCGGCAGTGATGCCGGTTTGTGGTGCTTTCACCTGTGCTGGATTGGTTAGAAACTGCTTGGCAAGCGTTTCGATCTCGGGCGGCATAGTTGCCGAAAACAGCATTGTCTGGCGGTTGCGTGGCAAGCTGCCAGCAATTCGCTTGATTGGCGGATAAAAACCAAGATCAAGCATGTGATCGGCTTCATCAAGAACGAAATGGGTAATTCCGCTTGGGTCAAATGCGCCGCGATCCATCAGATCTTCAAGACGGCCAGGCGTGGCGACAACAATATCGACACCGCGTCGCAATCCGCGAATTTGCGCATCATATCGCGCCCCGCCAAAAACGGCCAGATGGCGGATATTCAGGTCAGCCGATAATTTGCTGACATTCTGTTCAATCTGGTTTGCCAATTCGCGCGTTGGCGCAAGGATCAATGCCTTTGGCGGCTGGCCGGCTCGAACGGCAGCGCTGTAGCCAAGATGCGTCATTAAAGGCAGCAAAAAGGCAGCGGTTTTGCCAGTGCCAGTTTGGGCAAGGCCGATAAGATCGCGCCCTTCCAGCAAAAGCGGGATCGACATTTCCTGAATGGGGGTTGGGGATACAAGCCCTTCGCGGGCCAAAGTGACCAACATAAGTTCGGGTAATCCAAAACTATCAAAGTTGACAGCCGGTGTTTGTGCCAAAATTTCGGCAGAATCTTGATTCATATCTGACATTGGTTTGTTTTCTAGCGCATGGCTCTTCGCGAAGGTAGCATCGCCCCTAGCGCGCCACATCTTTGGCGGACTTATGCGCCCTAGCGTTGAGTTTGTCAATTAAAGGAAAATTTCTGACTGTAATTAACTGCAATGATGGCATGGAAAAGCCGCAAAAAACGCCGCTTTGGCAGGCTGGCATTCCATTATAAATTAGGGCATAACAGATTTGTGGTCCCGTAGCTCATCAGGATAGAGCGACAGATTCCTAATCTGTAGGTAGGGGGTTCGAGTCCCTCCGGGATCACCATCCCTTGCGTTAAAAGACAGATCTATATCGCTTTTAAGCGTATGTGAAAACCTGCATTATGCCTGTTTTCTGTAAAATGAAGGCAATTGCCCCTATCCTCGCCAGATGGGACAAGGCATAGTATTCTGTGATGCGACGGCGCGGGGCTTTTGGGCTGCGCGCCATCCATAGCAAGGCCGGACTCCGGCAAAATGGAGGCAAGACATTCGCGGCAATGGTTGGGCAAGAACAAAGCCAGGTTGATTATAGCGCGCTTGTCAAAGCGCTGATTGCGCCGGTGCAGCATGCTGGCCGCGTAATCATGGATATCTATCAAAGCGACCCATCCGCCGAGACCAAGGCCGATGGCAGCCCCGTAACCAAGGCCGACCATGCTGCCGAAGCGATCCTGCTTGCCGAAATTGCCACTTTGGCACCGTCAATCCAGATTATTTCTGAAGAAAATGCGGCCAGCCATAACCTTGCGGCAAGCCAAGAATTTTTTCTTGTTGATCCGCTTGATGGCACCAAGGAATTTATCAAGGCGTGCGGTGACGGCGCCTTTACCGTCAATATAGGGCTTATCAAAAATGCTGAGCCGTTAATGGGCATTGTCTTTGCGCCAGCGCTTGACCGGCTGTTTTTTGGCAGTCTTGGCAATGGCGCGTTCGAGATTTCGGGCGGTATCTGCCGCCAAATTCGCGTTCGCATGCCGCCCGCCGAAGGGCCGGTAGCTGTCGCCAGCGCATCGCATCGTGACGTGCAAACCAATCAATGGCTGGAAAAGCGGGGGATTACCAATAGCATCGCCATTGGCTCGTCGCTAAAATTTTGCCTCATCGCCGCTGGTGAGGCCGATCTATATCCGCGATATGGCCCAACGATGGAATGGGATACTGCCGCTGGTGATGCGGTGTTGCGCGCCGCCGGAGGGCGCGTCACGGCTGAAGATGGCAAGCCCTTTCCATATGGCAAAGCCGGATATCGTAACCAGCCATTTTTTGCCGCTGGCGGGGGCTAACCATTACCGCTTTTGGCCTTGGTTTTGCCAAGGCGCTGGCATAATGTTTTCGGCAAAACGGGCACGCCGTGATGCGGCATGACAATAGGTGGCATTACAGATTTTTAAAAGAAAGATTAAATTATGATTATTGATTGTCATGGCCATTACACAACAACGCCGCCGCAGGTCGAAACCTATCGTAACCAACAGCGCGCATTGCTGGCAAATGACCCAAATCATCTTTTTGAAAAGGGCAGTATCAATATTTCGGATGACGAGATTCGTGACACGATTGCCAATAATCAGCTTAAAATGCAGCAGGATCGCGGCACTGATCTGACGATCTTTTCACCGCGGGCAAGCTGGATGGGGCATGATCTTGGCAATGCCAGCACGTCGCAAGCATGGACCGAACTTTGTAATGATCTAATCCGGCGCGTCTGTGATCTGTTTCCAGATAATTTTGTTCCGGTTTGCCAATTACCGCAGAGCCCTGAGACATCGCTTGAAAATAGCATTGCCGAACTGTCGCGCTGTGTCGAGGAAATGGGCTTTATCGGTTGTAATCTTAACCCTGATCCCTCTGGTGGTTTTTGGAAGGATCCGCGTCTTGGTGACCGCTATTGGTATCCGTTTTATGAAAAAATGATCGAGCTGGATGTGCCTGCTATGATCCATGTGTCGGGGTCGTGCCAGCATTCGCTTGATACGACGTCCAGCTATTACCTTGGGGCTGATACAACCGCCTTTACCCAGCTGTTATTTTCTGACGTCTTTACCGATTTCCCTGAATTAAAGCTGATTATCCCGCATGGCGGCGGTGCTGTTCCCTATCATTGGGGCAGGTTCCGCGGGATTGCACAGGATAGAGGCCTTGGTGATCTGGATGAGCGGGTGCTTGGGAATCTCTATTTTGACACCTGCGTCTATCACCAGCGGGGTATTGACCTACTGCTGGATGTTATCCCAACAAAAAATATTCTGTTTGCCTCAGAAATGATTGGTGCGGTCCGCGGTATTGACCCCAGAACTGACCATCACTACGACGATACCAAGCGGTATATCGACGGTAATACGGCGCTGGATCCGGCGGCAAAGCAGGCTATTTTTGAAGGTAATGCTCGGCGCGTCTTCAGCCGGCTCCAAATCTGATCATAAGCATTTTATTATAAGCGCTTGATCAAAAATATTTGCGCCTGATCTGATCAGGCTTTGAAATAATGCGCCTCAAGCCGCACGCAAATCTGGTGATAGATTGGCAAATGCAGTTCTTGAATACGGGCGACATTATCTGACGGCACATCAATTAACACATCACATAATGGTGCTAACTGGCCGCCACCAGCACCAGTTAGCCCAATCACCACCATGTTTTTGGCGCGTGCCGCCTTGGCAGCAAGCAGAACATTGCGCGAATTTCCAGATGTGGATATCGCCAATAAAACGTCACCAGCTTTGCCCAATGCCCAAATCTGTTGGGCAAAAATCAAACCACCATCAAGGTCATTTGCAATTGCCGTGATTAGCGCGCTGTGGCTGACCAGGGACAATGCGGGCAATCCATATTGCAGCTTGTCCGCAAGGAGGGTGGCATCATCACCGCTGACGACGGCCAGTTTGTTCTGTCATCGGCTGTTAAGGGGCGGCGACGGCAAAACCCCTTCATCAATTCGCCGACGATATGTTCGCAATCTGCGGCACTGCCCCCATTGCCGCAAATCAGCAAGGTGCCGCCAGCATCATAGCTCGCAATCAGCTTTTCGACCGCTGCTTTCAGGCTGTCATGCTGGCCATTGCCGTTATTCTGATCCGGCTGCTGCATCAGGAGCTCCCTTTTTTGTTGGCGTATATCTTTGGTATCGTGATTGTGCCATGCCCCATTATTGAGGGGCGCGACGAAAATCACAAATGATTAAATGGCTGCCCTAAAGGGCGAGATTATCAATCAGGCGTGTTGACCCAAGCCAGACGGCCGCAAAAATTCGGCTATGCGGGGCGGCGGGGCGGCAACTCTGCAAATCATCCGCGCGGCGAAGGTCAAAATAATCAATCTACCAAAGCCTAGCTTTGGCGAGGCGGTTTCTCGCTGTTTCCAGAGCCGCCTCAATTGGCGCGCCGCTATTGATCTGGTTGGCCGTTGCCTGCATTTCAGCATAGAGCAGTGGCGCCAGCTTGCGATCAGCGGGCTTAGATAATGGTTGCGGGATGAAAGCGCCAGACCATCTGCTTCACGGATTGTCGGATGCGCCAGGATTTGAATCGTTAAATCCAGATCCCGCACCATCTGCCGAATTACCGCAAGCTGCTGAAAATCCTTTTCACCAAAAATTGCAAAATCGGCGGGGATATGGGTAAACAGTTTCAATACCACTGTGGCAACGCCGGTAAAAAAATGCGGCCGTGCCTCGCCTTCCATAGGGTTTGCAACCCCGCCCGGCACAATGCTGGTTGCATGACCATCATCATACATATTGGCTGGCGCATAGATCGCATCACAGCCACCACTAGCCTCGATTGCCGCACAATCACTATCAAGGGTGCGTGGATATTTGTCTAAATCCTCGCCAGCGCCAAATTGGGTGGGATTTACATAGATGCTGACAATGACACGCGATGCGGTTTGCCGCGCCTTTGCGATTAGCGCAAGATGGCCGGAATGAATACTGCCCATCGTTGGCACAAGACAGACCGTTTCACCTGCCTTTTGCCATTTTATTGTGGCGGCGGTGATGTCAGTTTTGTGATGCAGAATATTCATCCAGATACCCTGTTGTTATCAGGGTCTTTTTTGGCCAGAAAAGGTGATCCTTGGTCGGAAAGCTGCCATCAATAACCGCGGCGCGATAGCCAATTGCAGCGGCGCTTATATCATTTTGAAGATTGGCAAATTTGCGCACGAATTTTGGTGTAAATGCATCATAAAGGCCAAGCACATCTTCGGTTACGAGAATTTGTCCGTCACAGGCTGCCGAGGCACCAATACCAATGGTTGGCACCTTACATCCCATCGCAATCGACGCTGCCACCGGTTCGATGATCCCCTCCATAACGATGCCAAAAACACCGGCCTCGACGAGAGCATTAGCATCTATATGAAGCTGGTTTGCTTCTTCCTCGCTGCGACCGGTAATGCGAAACGCCGCCTCTGCGACAGCGTGTTGAGGCAACAGGCCGATGTGACCAAGCACTGGAATACCCGAATCCACGAGGCACTTAACATGGGGAGCAAGATCAGCGCCGCCTTCCAGCTTGACCGCGTCAGCTCCAGTTCTTGCCATAATTTCGCTCGCGCTTGCCAATGCCTGCGCCGGGCTGTTTTCATAGCTGCCAGCAGGTAGGTCAATCACGACAAGCGATGATTTGCGCCGCCGCATTACGGCTTCACCATGCCGGATCATCATATCAAGATCAGCATTTTGCGTTGTGTCCATGCCGTAGATCACCATCGCCACAGAGTCACCAACAAGAAGCATATCACAATGCGGGTCAAGTGCATGCGCCATCGGGGCGCTGTAGGTGGTTAGGCAAACGATTTTACGCTGGCCCTTTAGAGCCATAAAATCAGCAATTTGAGGTTTTTCAGGCATGGCGGTCGGTCTCGTTGCAGGCGGCATGCGTAATATATCGCTAAAAGCGCCTAAGGAAGGGACAGGTAATTGGGGCGAACCCGAAGCAAAACAACGCGAAACAATAGCATATATTTGCCGGACGGGCGATATCTTTTTAAAAGATGCCGGACACGGCTAGTCGCTTGACCTGTCTAATGTCGATGCCTAGCATTAGCCCTGCATTATCGTATTGATACGCTTGATCCAGCGCTGCTTTTTTTGTTTTTTTTCGAGGATAACAATGACCCGACCAACAATCATCATGGCGGCACCGAACGGCGCACGCAAAGTGAAAACTGATCATCCCGCTGTGCCGGTAACGATTGACGAGACCATCGCCACTGCCAAGGAATGCCATGCAGCTGGTGCCAGCATTCTTCACGCTCATGTGCGTGATGATGCGGGCAAGCATCTGCTTGATGTGGTGCGCTATCGCAAATTGCTTGATGGTTTGCGCCAAGAATTGCCGGATATGCTGGTGCAGATTACAACCGAAGCAGTGGGTATCTACACGCCAGATCAGCAGGCCGATCTGGTATTTGAGCTAAAGCCTGATTTCGTCTCGGTCGGTTTTCGTGAAATGATTGGCGATAATGGCGAGGCAGCGCATGCGCTGGCCACAAATTTCTATCATTCAAGTCTGGCCGAGCAGATCTGTGTTCAGCATATCCTTTATGATATTGATGATCTGGTTTGGTTCCGTGCGGCGATGGCCGACGGTATTTTGCCAGATGCGCGCCCGCACGTGCTTTTGGTATTGGGCCGTTATAGTGAAAATTTCCAGTCTGATCCGGTCGAGATGAAGCCATTTATCGCTGATGGGCTGTTGGATATGGCAAGCTGGTCAATCTGTGCCTTTGGTCACCGTGAATTTGATGTAATGACGGATGCGATTGCGAATGGCGGTCATTGTCGGGTCGGGTTTGAAAATAACCTTTATTTAAAGGATGGCAGCCTTGCGCCAAGCAATGCCGATCTGGTGCGCCAGCTGGCCGAAACCTGTCAGCCAGCCAGCCGCACCGAGACCTTGGCACTATTCGCACTCTAACGGCTATTTCTGTATCAGCTGATTATTCCGCTGCCTGCTGTTCCCAAAACTCCATTGGCGGGCAAGCACAAATCAATGCACGGTCGCCAAGGGCGTTGTCAACGCGGTTTACCGGCGGCCAGTATTTATTGGCCTGATAATTGCCGTCGGGGTCACCCGCTTGCCTGCGGCTGTAAGCATGCAAGCGTGAAGCAAATATCGAAGGGATAAATCTAAAAGGTTTAAAAAACAGCCTTGAGAAAGCTCTTACCAATGCTCATATAATAATAGGTAATGAGCCCTTACTGTGCCGATATTTTATTCTGTTAGAAAAGTGAAGTTTTGATATGCCTGATTCCTGTCCGATCTGGAGCTTGCGTGACCTTTATGAAGGGGTCGATTCCCCAGCAGTGCAAACCGATATTGCCGCCTGCCGCAAGGCGGCGTTGGCGCTTGCGGTTGATTGGCAGGGGAAGATTGCTACGATTTCAGGGGCAGAACTTGCTGATGTCATCTCCGCCTATGAGGCGATTCTCGAACAGCTAGGCAAGGTGCAAAGCCACGCCCAATTGCTATTTGCAGCAAACACAAATGATCCGGCAATCGCCAAACATCACCAATCGGTGCGCGAAGCTGGATCCGAAATTGGCGCGGCGCTTTTATTTGTCGAGCTTGAGCTTGCGCGCCTTGATCAAGGTCATGTTGAAAGCTTGCTTGACGATGCTGGTTTGGCGCGGTTTTCACCCTGGTTACGGCGGGTGCGGGCAATGGCGCCGTACCAATTATCCGACGAAATTGAAAAAATGATTGCCGAACGCGCGCCAACAGGTGCCGGAGCTTGGGTGCGATTGTTTGATGAAACCACAACGGCAATGCGCTTTGCCTTTCAAGGCACTGATGTAACCGAAGCGGAAATTCTGGATGCGCTATCCAGCACCGATGCGGCCAAGCGCAAAGAGGCCGGCCACTCTTTATCGACAACTTTGAAAGATCATCAAAGATTGCTGTCGCTGGTGATGAATACCATCACGAAAGACAAGCAGATCGAAGATGGCTGGCGCGGCTTTGCGCGGCCAGTATCGTCTCGCAATCTGGCAAATGATGTTGATGATAATGTTGTTGATGCGCTAGTGCAGGCGGTGAATGACCGCAATGCTGATCTGTCGCATCGCTATTACAGCCTCAAAGCTGGCTGGATGGGCAAAAAGCAAATTGACTGGTGGGATCGCAACGCGCCATTGCCGGGTGATGATGACCGGCATTATGAATGGGGTGAAGCAAAGCAGATTGTGCTTAATGCATTTCACGGTTTTGATCCTGAAATGGCGAAGATTGCCTTGCCCTTTTTTGAGCAGAACTGGATTGATGCGGCACCGCGGGCGGGCAAAAGCTCGGGCGCATTCTCGCATCCGGTCGTGCCATCAGCGCATCCTTATATTTTAATGAATTTTGCTGGAAAATCACGTGATGTCATGACTTTGGCGCATGAAATGGGGCATGGGATCCATCAGGTGCTGGCTGCCGATCAGGGCTATTTAATGTCTGACACACCGCTTACCCTTGCTGAAACAGCGTCGGTATTTGCCGAAATGCTGGCCTTCCGCCAGCTTGTCGATAGCCAAACAAATGCCGAATCGCGGCGGCTATTGCTAGCGGGCAAGGTCGAAGACATGCTGAATACGGTTGTGCGGCAGATTGCGTTTCATAATTTTGAAACCGAATTGCATCAGGCCCGCGTCAAAGCCGAACTGACGGCCGAAGAAATTTCGGATATCTGGATGGAAACCCAGCGTGCTGCGCTAGGGCCAGCAATTAAAACCGGCGATGATTATCGGCCGATCTGGGGCTATGTACCGCATTTCATCCATACGCCATTTTATGTTTATGCTTATGCGTTTGGCGATTGTCTGGTTAATGCGCTTTGGCAGAAATATCAATTGGCGCAGGCCAGCAAGACTGACCATCTGTTTATCCAGAATTATAAAAACCTGCTAAAGGCTGGTGGCACTGAACGTTATGATGTGGCCTTGCAACATTTCGACCTTGATGCCAGCAAGCCTGCGTTCTGGTCGCTTGGGCTAGATATGATTAGTGGCATGATTGGCGAGTTGGAAGGATTAAAATAATGGCAATGAGCGGTGATCATGATGCAGCCAGCGACCGGCAATTTGGCGGCCGTATCCGCCGTTATGCAAAAGTAACGTCAACAATGGGCGGGCTTGCGGCGCGGATTGCCGGCGAACGTTATCTTGGTTGGGAAATTGATCGCGGTAAACATGCCGCTGATTTGCGGCAAGCGCTTGGTGGGTTGAAAGGCCCAATCATGAAAGTGGCGCAGATTCTATCAACCATTCCCGATGCGTTGCCACCAGAATATGCCGAAGAGCTGGCAGGCTTGCAGGCTGACGCGCCATCGATGGGCTGGCTATTTACCAAACGCCGCATGGCGGCCGAGCTTGGTGCTGATTGGCAGCAGAAATTCAGCAGTTTTGACCGTGATGCGGTGTCGGCGGCATCGCTTGGACAGGTTCATCAGGCGCTGGGGCTGGATAGCACGCCGTTGGCGGTAAAACTACAATATCCCGATATGAGTTCGGCGATTGAGGCCGATCTGAAACAGTTGAAATTGCTGTTCCAGCTTTATGAGCGTTATGATTCGGCGATTTCGACATCGGATATTTATGACGAATTATCCGAGCGGCTTTTAGAAGAGCTTGATTACCGTCGCGAAGCAATGAATATGCAGCTTTATCAGCATATGCTTGCTGATGAGAAAAAGGTGCAGGTGCCAAGCCATATTCCCGAATTATCGACAAACCGGCTTTTGACCATGAACTGGCTTGAAGGCCAGCGGCTAATGGCCTTTCTTGAAACCAGCCCCGATCAGGCAACGCGCAATGAAATTGCGAAAACCATGTTTAGGGTCTGGTATGTGCCGTTTTATTATTATGGCGTTATTCATGGTGATCCGCATCTTGGCAATTATTCGATTGCCAAGGATCACAGCATCAATCTTATGGATTTTGGATCAATCCGCCTGTTCCGGCCGCAATTTGTCGCTGGCGTGATCGAGCTTTACAAGGCGCTTCGTGATAATAATCGTGATCAGGCCGTCGATGCCTACGAGCGCTGGGGCTTTGTCGGGCTTGATAATGAGGCGATTGATGTTTTGAATATGTGGGCCGAATTTATCTATGCCCCGCTTCTTGAAAATCGGGTTCGCCCCATCCAGCAAATGCGGGGTGGCAAGGCGGGACGTGATTTGGCTGGCAAGGTTCATACTGAATTGAAACGCATTGGCGGGATCAAGCCGCCGCGTGAATTTGTGCTGACCGATCGAGCGGCTGTTGGGCTTGGATCAGTCTTCATGCATCTTGGTGCCGAAGTGAATTGGCATGAATTATTCCATGAGCTGATTGATGATTTCTCGGTTGATGCGCTTGCCGAACGGCAACGCGCGGCTGCAACCAAAGTCGGGCTTCCCGATAATTTGATTGCACCCTATACCGGCTAGATCGGGCGCAAGATAAACCCGATCCGCCGAAAACAGAGCAAGAAAAAGGCAGCCCGTTCAATCAGGGCTGCCTTTTTGTTAGGCGGTGATGGTAACGGATCAATGACCCGAAATCACCACCAAAAGCTGGTCAAGTGACGCCTTGGCATCACCATAGAACATGCGGGTGTTTTCTTTGAAAAACAGTGGGTTTTCGATGCCTGAATATCCGGTGCCTTGGCCGCGCTTTGACACGAAAACCTGTTTTGCCTTCCAGCATTCCAGAACGGGCATGCCGGCAATCGGGCTGTTTGGGTCGTCTTGTGCTGCTGGGTTCACAATATCGTTGGAACCAATCACGATGGCAACATCAGTACTTGGAAAATCATCATTGATTTCATCCATCTCAAGGACGATGTCATACGGCACTTTGGCTTCGGCTAACAGCACATTCATATGCCCAGGAAGCCGGCCAGCAACGGGATGGATTGCAAAGCGCACAGTTTTGCCTTTCGCCCGAAGCCGCCTAGTAAGTTCCGCAACATTTTGCTGCGCCTGCGCTACCGCCATGCCGTAACCCGGGATGATGACAATGCTTTCGGCATCTTCAAGCGCCGCGGCAACACCATCGGCATCAATCGCAATCTGCTCGCCTACAACGTCCATCTGCGGGCCAGCCGTGCCGCCAAACCCGCCAAGGATAACACTGACAAAGGATCGGTTCATGGCCTTGCACATGATGTAGGATAGGATCGCGCCCGATGAGCCAACAAGCGCACCGACAACGATCAGCAGGTCATTGCCAAGGCTAAAGCCAATCGCGGCCGCTGCCCAACCCGAATATGAGTTCAGCATCGATACAACCACCGGCATATCGGCGCCGCCAATACCCATGATCAAATGAAAGCCGATGAAAAGGGCTAGGATTGTCAGAATAACCAGCGGCAGTAACGCACCGCTTGAAAGATACCAGCCAAGGCAGGCCAATGATGATATCGCCGCCGTGGCATTCAATAGATGTCCGCCGGGAAGCTTGGTTGCGGCTGATGTAACTTTTCCAGATAGCTTGCCATAAGCAATCACCGAGCCGGTGAAAGTAACCGCACCAATCCAGATGCCAAGCGATGCCTCAACACGCAAAATATTAATCTCGGCGCCAGATTTCTTAGCCAGCAATGCGGCAAACCCTTCAAGCGCTTTTTTTGCCGTGTCATCCATCGTTAGGACGTTGGCAAGTTCAAAATGCGCGTTAAACCCGACAAAGATTGCAGCCAAACCAACCAGTGCGTGCATACCCGCAACCAGTTCTGGCATCTGGGTCATTTCAACTTTTGACGCAAGTTGATAGCCAATCAACCCGCCAATAGCGATCAATATCGCCGTTAGCTGCCATAGGCCAGCCCCCGGGCCAATGACGGTCGCCAAGACCGCCAGCCCCATACCAACAATGCCATACCAAACGGCGCGCTTTGCGCTTTCCTGACCTGACAGCCCGCCAAGCGACAGAATGAACAGAATAGCCGCGACAACATAAACAGCAGTGGTGAAACCTAGATCCATCGTTCTGGTCTCCTTAAGATTTCTGGAACATGGCAAGCATGCGACGTGTTACGAGGAAGCCACCAAAAATATTAATTCCAGCAAAGAATACGGAAATCCCTGCAAGCACGGTCACCAGAAAGCTACCTGAGCCGATCTGCAGAATAGCCCCAAGAATGATAATTGATGAAATCGCATTTGTGATAGCCATCAATGGTGTATGCAGTGAATGACTGACGTTCCAGATCACTTGGAACCCGACAAAGACCGACAAGACAAAGACAATGAAATGCTGCATGAAGCTGGCGGGTGCATACGCCCCAACTGCCAGCAAAGCCGCGCCACCAATGGTCAAAAGCATAACCTGATTTTTGGTAGTTTGCTTGAACGCTGCAATCTCATCAGCGCGGATTTCTTCGGCGGTGCGCTCGGGTATTTTTTCCTTTGGCTTGGCGGCAATCGCCTGAACCTTGGGTGCAGGTGGCGGGAATGTAACCGACCCACCAAATGTGGCTGTTGCACCGCGGATCACATCATCTTCCATATCATGAACAATCTGGCCGTCTTTTTCGGGTGTCAAATCTGCCATCATATGGCGAATATTTGTTGCATAAAGGGTCGATGATTGTGCTGCCATGCGGCTTGGAAAATCGGTGTAACCAACGATTGTCACGCCGTTCTCAGTGATGATTTTTTCATTGGAAACGGTAAGATCGCAGTTGCCGCCACGCTCGGCCGCCAAATCAACAATAACAGAGCCGGGCTTCATAACAGCGACCATGTCAGCAAGCCATAGCTTTGGTGCATCTCTGCCCGGGATTAGCGCGGTGGTGATAATAATATCAATCTCAGGCGCTAATTCGCGAAACTTTGCCAACTGCTTTTCACGGAACTCAGGGCTTGATGGGGCTGCATAACCGCCGGTTGCTGCGCCATCCTGCTGTGCTTCTTCAAAATCAAGATAGACAAATTCGGCGCCCATTGATTCGATTTGTTCAGCAACTTCAGGCCGCACATCAAATGCAAGGGTGATTGCGCCAAGCGAGGTGGCTGTGCCAATTGCGGCCAAGCCAGCCACGCCAGCACCAACAATCAAAACCTTGGCAGGCGGCACTTTGCCAGCGGCGGTAATTTGGCCCGTGAAAAAACGCCCAAAATTGTTGCCAGCTTCGATCACTGAGCGGTATCCGGCAATGTTTGCCATTGACGATAGCGCATCCATTTTCTGTGCGCGGCTGATTCTGGGAACCATATCCATGGCGATGACATTGGCATCTTGTTTCGCAATCAGCGCCATTTGATCTGTATTTTGTGCCGGATAAAAGAATGATATTAACAACTTCCCTTTTTTCAGGAACTTGACTTCATCTGCCTCTGGCGGGCGAACTTTGCTAATGATATCGGCGGTTTTCCACAATTCTGCAGCTGTTTTGGTGATTTTGACGCCAGCTTTTTCATAAGCCGCATCGGAAAAACCGGCATGCAGGCCAGCGCCTGACTGAACAAGACAGTCATAACCAAGCTTTTGTAATTGTGTAGCGCTGTCAGGCGTCATGGCGACGCGTTTTTCATCAACAGCAATTTCTTTTGGAGCACCAATTATCATCTTGTCGATTCCATTATGCATATCAAACAGTATATAAGCATTCTTGTTTTGGCTGATCGGATGAGACTATGCAAGCCAAAACCGTGGATTTTGCCAAATAGTAGGGGGCATAAAATGCCGCAGCACATATGAAAAAACCGCCAACTGCTTGGCGGTTTTCATGTTGTAAGACTTAAATCAAGCCAGCTTGATCTAATAGCCTTCGCGTTCCAAGCGTTTGCGCATTAACTTGCGCACCCGACGGGTTGACTCGGCAGCCTCGCGCGCGCGGCGCTCGGATGGCTTTTCATAGCACCGGCGATTTTTCATTTCGCGGAACACACCTTCGCGCTGCATTTTCTTTTTGAGAACACGCAGTGCCTGGTCAACATTGTTGTCTCTAACGGTGACGTACACGTCTTTCACATCCCTTCTAAAGATATCTGATAATCCGTTTTGAGTAGATAGGCTGTTTATCATAGCAGTTCGTATGTTGCAAACATTAAACCGTCATTGCGATGGCGGCGGGGTGGCATTGGCTGGAAATGTGACTATATATTAAAGAGGCAAGACTGGTTTTAACCGGTCAAGCACCTTGTGGCATGATTTTTTGAAGGACGTCACCCATGCATGATCAACAGTTCCAGCCTGATCCTGTCGCCGTTGCGATTCTGCGTGCATCGATGCTTCATGTGCCGTTTGACGGTTGGGGCGAGGCAGCGCTTATCGCTGGTGCGGCTGATGCGGGTCATGATGCGGCGGCGGTTCATACCGCTTTTCCGCGAGGCGCAATCGATGCGATCGCGCTTCATTCACGGTTGGCAGATCAATCAATGGTTGATGCGTTTCTCGCGCTTTCCGAGCGTCCGGAAAAAGTGCATTTGACGATTCGGGCGTTGGTGCTGTTGCGGCTTGAAATTGCCCAGCCTGATAAAGATGCGGTTCGCCGTGCGCTTAGCCTTCTGGCGATGCCTGCCAATGCCAAATTATCGGCCAAGCTGCTTTATGAAACGGTTGATTCCATGTGGCGCGCCGCAGGGCAGCGCGACACCAACTTTTCCTTTTATACAAAGCGTGGATCACTTGCCGCGGTTTACAGCGCGACAGTGCTGGCATGGCTTGCTGATAATAATGGCAATCTTGATGGAACCGTTGATTTCCTTGACCGACGGCTTGCCGATATTGCCCGCATTCCCAAAATCACCAAACCGGTGCGTTCAGTCATTTCGGTCGGTGAGCGGATTGCCAACAGCTTGATGCAGGGTTTGGCCAAACGCCATTCACGCTAGCTGGGCAGGATCAGACGGCATAGTGATAGGGTGGGGCTAACCATGCGTTAAGGCCTGTTTGCCGCGCATTGGACATTGTCAAGAAAACCGGTATAACGCGGGAATAAAGGTGGTTATGACCGCCGCCAGATTTGTAGATCATCGCCATCGGGCGGTGATTGCCAAGAGGAGCATTGATGCCAATTAGAGTACCTGATAATCTGCCGGCGCTTGAAGCGTTGCATGCCGAAGCTGTTGATATCATTCCGCAACAGCAAGCCGTCAGTCAGGATATCCGGCCTTTGCGGTTGCTGCTGCTTAATCTGATGCCGAGAAAACACGATACCGAAATCCAATTTGCCAGATTATTCGGTAATTCGCCGCTTCAGGTTGAAATGATCCTGATGACAACGGCAAGCTATACGCCGCGCAATACGGAACCAGGCTATTTACGCCGGTTTTACCGCCGGCTTGATGATGTGCGGGATGATTATTTTGATGCGCTGATTGTCACCGGAGCGCCGGTTGAAACTTTGCCATTTGAGGATGTGGCTTATTGGTCTGAATTGACTGAAATCATGGAATGGTCGCGCACCCATTGTTTCCGCAGGCTTGGCATTTGCTGGGGCGCACAGGCGCTGTTATGGCATTTTCACCAAGTGCCGAAATATGAAATTGGGGCAAAGCTTTTCGGTATTTTCGAACATGGGTTAAGTGATGTTTCGGACCGGTTGATGAATGGTTTTACCGACCGGTTTCCGATGCCCGCGTCACGTTATACGATGAATCGAAGCGAAGATTTGGCGGCGGCAGGACTGGATGTTCTGGCCGAAGGCGGGTCATGTGGTGCAGGCATGGTTCGTGATTCGGTGACCGGTGATCTGTTTGTGTTTAATCATCTTGAATATGATGCCACAACGCTTGGTGATGAATATCAACGCGATGTTGCTGCGGGGCTAAAGACGGCTTTGCCCAAAAATTATTATCTGAATGATGATTCCACTCTGCCGCCAATCAATAACTGGCGGCCTTTCGCCTTTTTGCTGATGGCCAATTGGATCAATGATCTGTATCAGGCAACGCCATTTGACCTGACCAGTCTAGGCAAGAAATAACAAGCGGCCTTGATGGATATGCTTATTTGGGCATGCTTATTCTGGTGTGATTAGTCGGTTTTGATTTGCTGGTTTGTATGGCCCATTTTGCGGCCTGGTTTGGCCTCGGCTTTGCCATAGAGATGAAGATGCAGTCCGCTTGTGCTGGTAAGCGCGTCAAGGCGGGTCATATCCTCACCAAGAAGATTATCCATTTGCCATTGCCCATAGCAATTGGTGCTTCCCAAAGGCATGCCGGAAACAGCGCGGATCAATTGAGTAAATTGACTATTGGCGCAGCCTTCGATGGTCCAGTGGAATGAATTATGCGGTCGCGGTGCTATTTCATTGAATAAAAGGCGATGATCGTCAGTGACAAAAGTTTCCAATGCCAAAAGACCAGTAACATCAAGCGCCGTGGCCAGCTTTTGAATGGCATTTTGACCAGCGTCTATTATCGCTGCTGGTAGGCCGGCTGGTGCTACGGATCGGGTTAGAATACCGTCTTTATGTTCATTCAGGCTTGCCGGAAAATGCGCGATGCTGCCATCGGCGGCGCGGGCAATCAAAAAGCTTGCTTCGGCACGAAAAGCCACCATTTCCTCGAGAATGGCATCATTTGTGGCAAGCGCGCTAAAACCAGCGTCAAGATCATCACGCTGGGAAAGCCGGATTTGGCCCTTGCCATCATAGCCAAGCTGGCAGGTTTTCAGCACCCCATCCCCGCCTAATTCGGCCATCGCATGATGCAGATCGGCGACATTGGTGATGTGCCAGAAAGCGGGCGTTTCAATGCCAAGATCGCGGGCAAGAGTCTTTTCGCGAATCCGGTGTTGCGCCGTATGAAGCGCGGCCTCGCCCGGGCTGGCAAGACAATGTTTGGCCAAAAAGGCCATTGCGCTTGCCGGTACATTTTCAAATTCACTGGTAACCGCATCAATCTTGCCGGCAAAGGCGGCAAGCGCTTCAAGATCATTATAGCCAGCCTCGGTACAGTCATGCGCTATATCACCGGCAGGACTGTTTGTGGCGTCAGGGGCAAATATATGGGTTCGAAAGCCAAGCTGGCTGGCAGCAATCACCAGCATCCGGCCAAGCTGTCCACTGCCAAGAATGCCAATGGTTTTTTGCGGTGCGTATTGCAATGGATTATTCCGGCGCTTCGGCAACATTATCGGTTTGGCTTTGCCGCCATGCGATAATTCTTTGGCCAAGATCAGCATCAGAAAGAGCCAGAATCTGCACCGCCAGCAAAGCTGCATTCTTCGCGCCAGCAACGCCAATGGCAAGGGTGCCAACCGGAACGCCAGCAGGCATCTGCACGATTGATAATAGCGAATCCATGCCTTTAAGCGCTGCCGATTCAACCGGGACACCAAGAACTGGCAAATGCGTATGAGCAGCAATCATCCCAGGCAAATGCGCCGCGCCGCCAGCACCAGCAATGATCACGTCAAAGCCATTTTCATGCGCGGTTTCGGCAAATTTTGATAAACGTGCCGGTGTGCGATGCGCCGAAATGATTTTCACCTCATGCGGCGCGCCAAACTGATCAAGAATATCAGCAGCGGCTTTCATGGTTGACCAGTCAGACTGGCTTCCCATACAGATGGCAATACGGGGTAGCGATGATTTTTTGGTCATGAAATTCTCAATTTACGTCTTGAAATGGCAAGGAATAAGTCAGATGATTGCGGGCTAGCACCTGACCACGATCGTCAGTCTGCTTGATTTGTCACCATCAGGCAATGATATCTGGCAAAATCTGGCTTCGTAATTTGGCCATTTCGTCCTTCAGGACAAGTTTGCGTTTTTTCAGTCTTTGTAGCTTTAGCTGATCAAAAGGCAAAACCTCGCCAAGCCGTTCAATCACCGAATCAAGATCGCGATGTTCGCTTTCCATCATGGCGATCTGGTTTTGAATATTGCGTTGTAGGTCGTTGGAGTCTTTGTCCACATACCGCTCCTTCGCGTCATGTGCCGATCTGGCTGCCTTATGGTAATTCGGTCATATTTGAGACCTGTTCTTCGGTCTGTGTTGATCCGCCAGCCTTTTCAATGGCAGCGTTCAGATCATCTTGGCGGCAAAGGCCAAGCATCGCCGGATGTTTTGCCGTGATATTGGCAATATTCCAATGTGACCGGTCGCGAATCTTGGCGATGGTTTCCTTGGTTGTGCCAATCAATTTGATGATTTGCGAATCTTTCAATTCAGAATGGTGCTTAACAAGCCACATGATGGCGTCAGGCTTGTCGCCACGGCGTGCCACTGGCACATAGCGCGGGCCTTTGGTGCGCCGATTTGGTGTTGGCAGATGCGATGATGCCAGAACCAGAAACGCTGTGTGATCAGCTTCGCAACGATCAAGCTCGGCGCGGGTCAATTGTCCGTTCAAAATCGGATCATAACCTTGAATGCCAACGCCAGCGTCGCCATCGGCAATCGACTGAACCTCAAGCGGATGAAAATTGCAAAAGGCACCAATCTGGTCAAAAGACAGCGCGGTGTTATCAATCAGCCACACGGCGGTGGCTTTTGGCATCAATAGTTGTGTCATATGTCTTACCTGTTGTCGCCCCAGCGCGCTCCGTCAAAATCATGGGCGGGCTCGGTGCGTTTCATTCATTGAGATTAAGAGAAAACGTACCACGGTTATAGGGGGGATTGCGCGATATTGCAAAGCCTGCCTTCCCCGAAGCGACGAAAAAGTACACATTAGGTGGAAAACAGCCATGAAAAAGGCGATGAAAAGCAGGAGCAGGTGATGGATGATGAATTAGATCGGTTAAAGCCAGCCGGATTGCCGGCCGATATGCAGCGCTGGAATATTGAGGATTTGCAGGCCTACGTTGCGGCGATGCAGGCCGAGATCACGCATGTTGAATCGATGATTGCTGAAAAAAACAAGGTTCAGTCAGCAGCCAATGCCCTATTTGGCGGGGGTGATTAGCCATTTTACGACTCAATCCTTGGACTTGGCTGGGCGTGGTAATGGCTGCATCCAATCAGCCAGCGCCAATTCGGCGGCATGCCCATTGATCATCAGGCCATCATCATCGGCAGGCGCATCAAGAATATTGTGAAGGTCGCTTAGTTTCAGAAGTGCCAGACAAATCGATTTTGCGTCCGTCTGCCCATGCGCGCCGGTGATCGGGACCGTGAATGCTGCCGCTGTTTTGCTTTTGCCAATGACGGTGCCTTGCCAAATGATATCACTATCAATGGCTGGTGGATCGCCAGCGATGGTTAGCGGCACAAGGCGGCGTTTGACCAGCCCGCGATAATGCGTGCGTGCGGTCACTTCCTGACCAACATAACAGCCTTTTTCAAAATCAACCGCGCCAAGCTGGTCAAGGCCTGCCTCAAGCATCAAGGCGCGTTCAGGGGTCAGATCAAGCGAGCCTTCGGGAACGCCGGCGGCAATGCGGTTTGCATGCCAGCTATCAATTGCGCCCATTTGCGCTGGCAGATGGTGTGTTTCGACAAGACAATGGCTGCCAAGCTTTGGGCTTCGCGGGTCACTGCAGGACATAATCATGGGGATGGCAATCGTTTCAGCCGCCTGATTACTAAGCAACAGAACAAGCCTGATATCAGGTTCAATCGCCAGATCAATGAGCCGCCGCAACCGATAGCGGCGAAGACGGGTAAACAGATCATCGCGCCGTGCCGCATCGCTTCGCAGCAAAAACCGATCAGATGCGGGCCGGTAAACCATCATATCGATCAGCACGCGCCCTTGCGGGGTCAAAAGCGCAGCTGGGCGACAAGCGCCAATTGGCAATGTTTCAACATTTGCCGTGATAATTGATTGCAAAAAAGCACAAGCTTCATCGCCAGCAACCGAAATAAAGCCAGTATCAGGATGGCAAATCGGCAATTCTTCAGATGTCATTGTCATTGATCGGGCTCGCATAACTACAGGCGGTGAGTCATCTAATCGGTGATGGTCACGCTACCTTGATAAGGGGCAATGTAAAAGCGGCGCTTGCTGGCCCAAAAACAACGTTTCGTGTCAGGCCATATTTCACGATAAATCGGCGTGTCGTCAAAATAGTAAATCTGTGTGCAGCCAAAATAGCGAACCTTGAATTGCTTGTCACCAAGGCTTAGCTTGCCACGATCAGTTCTTGAAATGCGAATTTTTGGCATGCTTGCCGAAAAGCACTGGCCCTTTTTATTGCCTCGGCAGGCAGTTTCGGTTGAGCCAAGCATACGGATATAGCGAAGCCGGCCTTCGGCAAGCTGAAAACCTTCATCATCAAACATCTTGCAGCCATCATCAGGTGCGCGCTGGCGTTGGGAAAATTCACAAACAAACCAGAAACCGGGCCATTCTTCGCCATCAACGGCAAATCCTTGGCTTGTCGCTGCGGCTGGATTTGGCAAGGCAAAGCCCATGACAAAGCTAACGGCAAAGGCAAAAATAATGGTCAAAATGCGATAATTCATAAGGTTACCATTCACAAAGTTTTCCGAAAATGCAAGACAAGCATGGCCATGATCTGTGCGCCAAAAGCAAGCGCGATATTCATCCCAAGCAAGGCGTCCAACCCCAAGCCAGCATCAATCATCCACCCCATTAACATTGGTGACAAGGCCGATGCAAAAACCCCAACCGGCATGAACAGCGCTTTGATTTCGCCCATATAGCGGGTGCCATAAACCTCGGCGATCAGGGAGGCATTGGTGGCATGCGGCATGCCAATGGCCAAACCAAACAGAATGAAAAATAACGGCACCCCAATTTCGGCTGACCCAAGCCAGAGCGCAAGACAGGCCAATGTGTTTGGCAAAAGCGTGTGCGCGGCAACGCGGCGCGCCGAAAACCGGTCAATTAGTTGGCCGATGGTCAGGCTGCCAATCACCGCAAAAACGGCATAAAGAACATAGCTTGCCGTCCATGTTGACAGGGCAACACCTTTGGCCTCAGCCAAATAGATTTGATGAAATAACAGGCCAGTCAAAACAAAAGATGGCACTGCGGCAAGCCAGATGAAACCAAGCCAGAAGGCCGGATCGCGCAAAACCTCGTTACGCCGCCATTGTTTTTTACCACCAAAGGCAAGATCGGGCATTGGCTGGTTTACACCAAGACCATCAAGCCCTTCGCCATCTTGTAATCGGGTGCGCCGTGTCAAAAGCCGTAAAAAAGGTGCAAGCGTTAAAAAGGCAGTCAATGGCAGGCCAATCCATAGGCTTCGCCAACCAAAAATGGCCTGAAGCGCAACAATGCTTGCCGGCCCAATGGATTCGCTAAGCGTGTGGCCAAGCTGGGCAATCGAAATGGCGCGGCCACGCGTCACAACATAGCGCCGTGCCATGGCGGTTGTGTAGACATGCGTCATCATGCCTTGACCAAACATGCGCAGCAAATACAGCCCGCCAACAAGCATCCATAATGATGAAATCTGGCTGAATAAAATGGCCGCCACACACAGGCTGCCAAGAATGAAAATGGCCAGCTTTTCCAGCCGCATCATATCGGCAAGCTTGCCAAGCCAGATCAGGCTGATGGCGCTGGCGGTCGTAGCAAGCGCGTAATAGGTGCCAAAATCACCATGGCTAAGATCAAGCGCGGTACGAATTTGCCCTGAAAAAAGCGAAATAAAAAAAGTCTGGCCAAGCGATGACCAAAACGCCATCAACAGCCCGAACAGCAAAAACCGCCATTCGGTCAAAACAAATTCGCGATTGCCAATAAAGCTATTGGGTGGGTTTGGTGGCAGGGGTGATGGGTTGGTTGACATGCCGCAGTTCAGCATGATGGCATGACGCTGACAAGCGGCAAGATCAAACCGGCAAATGACAGGCAATTATTTTTACCAAAAAACTTGAAATGGCATCTCGCCGTGCCCACATGAACGATACACCAATGATACTGATACACAGCGACAAATAGGCCGGTTTTCCGGTGCTTTACTGGCTGCGCAATGATAGCGTTTTGTTACCATGAAAGCTGGTTTTGCCGCAAAGGCCAGAAAACAACTAATATGCAGGATCAGGGCAATTTGTGTGATTTGGTAGATGGCCAAATGGGGGAGTAATGTGATGCAAAGTGATAAATTTACAGCCTTGGTACGCAATGCCATTGGTGCCGCACAATCGGCAGCATTGGCGGCAAATCATCAGAAATTGACCGCCGAACATGTTTTGGCAGCATTGCTAAAAGACGATAATATGACGGTTAAAATGCTGCTGGCAAAGGCGGGCGCTGATAGCGCGTCATTGTTGGCGTTGCTAAAAGCTGGTCTTGATAAATTTCCGCAAGTCACTGGAAGCGGCGCAGGTCAATTGCAGCTTGATGCTGATCTGACGCGGATTTTTGCCGCTGTTGAGGCCGAGGCCAAAGCCCGCCATGACCAGTTTATCGCGGTTGATCTATTGCTTCTTGCGATGACAAAATCAACAGGGTCGGTTGGCAAAATTCTGAAAAAGGCAGGCGTTGAGCCCGCCCCGCTTGGCGCGGCGATTGACGAGATGCGCAAAGGCCGTACCGCCGATAGTGATGCAGCCGAAGATAGCTATGATGCATTGTCACGCTATACAAGCGACCTGACCGAAGCGGCGCGTAATGGCAAGCTTGATCCGGTTGTTGGGCGCGATGCCGAAGTGCGCCGGACAATCCAGATTCTGGCGCGCCGGACAAAGAACAATCCGGTTTTGATTGGCCAGCCCGGGGTTGGCAAAACGGCGATTGCCGAAGGGCTGGCACAACGTATTATCAATTCTGATGTGCCAGAAGCGCTTGCCAATAAAACCCTGCTTTCGCTTGATATGGGGGCGCTTGTTGCTGGGGCAAAATATCGCGGCGAATTTGAAGAGCGGCTGAAATCTGTTCTGAAAGAGGTGCAGGATCGCGATGGCGAAATCATCCTTTTCATCGATGAAATGCACCAGCTTGTTGGCGCTGGTAAAACCGATGGCGCGATGGATGCGTCAAATTTGCTGAAACCCGCTTTGGCGCGTGGTGAATTGCGCTGTATCGGTGCCACAACCCTTGATGAATATCGGCAATATGTTGAAAAAGACGCGGCGCTAACACGCCGGTTCCAGCCGGTATTTGTTGATGAACCATCGGTTGAGGACACAATTTTCGTGCTTCGCGGCCTTAAGGAAAAATATGAACTTCACCACGGTGTGCGGATCACGGATGATGCGCTTATTGCGGCGGCGCGCATGTCGCAGCGCTATATCAATGAGCGGTTCTATGCCTGATAAAGCGATTGATGTGATGGATGAGGCGGCAAGCCATTTGAGGATCGAAGCCGATAGTAAACCTGCCGATCTTGACCGTGCCGACCGCCAGATCATGCAGTTGAAAATTGAACAGGCGGCGTTACAAAAAGATTCGCATAAACCCGATTTGAAACGGCTTGATGCGATCGCGGCCGAGCTTGCCAATCTTGAAAAACAATCTCAAACGCTTGGCGCGGCATGGAATGCGATCAAGGCCAAAACGGCTGAAGTTGTCAGCCTGCAACAGGCGATTGAAGATGCGCGTCACGCGCTTGATGTGGCGCAGCGTGAAGGCAATCTTGAAGCGGCGGCCGAACTGACCTACGGCAAATTACCAGCTTTGGCGCAGGATCTTGCCACCGCCAAGGCTGCTGTTGCCGAATCCGAATTGCTGAATGAAGAAGTGACCAGCCAGCATATCGCCAGCGTGATCAGCAATTGGACAGGTATTCCGGTTGATAAGATGCTGGAAGGCGAGCGCGACAAATTATTGGCAATGGAAGATTACATTGGCAAACGGATCATCGGGCAGGCAGATGCGGTCAAGGCGGTTGCCAATGCCACAAGACGTGCGCGCGCTGGCCTTGCTGACCCTAACCAGCCAATGGGAAGCTTTTTAATGCTTGGTCCAACCGGTGTTGGCAAGACCGAGCTTGCCAAGGCGCTTGCCGAATTTCTGTTTGATGATGATTCGGCCATATTGCGGATTGACATGTCCGAATATATGGAAAAACACGCAGTCGCACGGCTGATTGGTGCGCCTCCTGGTTATGTTGGCTATGAAGAAGGCGGCGCGTTAACCGAGGCGGTACGGCGCCGGCCTTATCAAATTGTGCTGTTTGACGAAATTGAAAAGGCGCATCCCGATTTATTCAATGTCCTGCTTCAGGTGCTTGATGAAGGCC
>CAJJBY010000003.1 GCA_905182545.1 uncultured Candidatus Puniceispirillum sp. | reverse complement strand
TGGACGGGCAAAAAGGATCCATGGTATGCGTATGGTTGGGAGTGCACGAAACAGAAGGCAAACACAAAAAAAATGGGTCACCCAGCAATGGGTCAATGCAGCGAAGTCGCAGAGTGGCACTCCGTCTGCCACCCAGTCTCCTCCTCCACCTCCTCCTCAAACTACGGAGCAGTTTGAGGAGGAGGTGCTGCCAGCGATATATGGCGGTGTCGGCGGCCTCATCTTCATCATCTGCATCTGTCTCGCGTGTTGCTGTCTGCGAAGCAGGAAGAAGAGTGCACAGCAAAGCGTGGAGCAAATGGTTAATCAACGCATGGCGGAGCAAATCGTTAATCAACGCATGGCGCAACACACGCAGGCATGGGAGAAAGAAAGAGATTAGTAGGGAAATCGAGGAAGGTGCATTGCTGACCCAGCCACCACAGGTGAATTGCTGACTCTGCCACCTTCCGTCTGGTCACCTTCTCCACAGCAGGCTCCCTTCGCTCAGCAGCCTCCGCCTCCTTCCGTCTGGTCACCTTCTCCTTCCGCAGTGCCACAGCCCGTCACGGCGCCCGTGCCCATCTCTGCGGCTATGCCCAATGCCCAAGGGCTTTGCGAGGGGTGCGGAACTGTCAAGACAGCGAGGTTCTGCGGGTCGTGCGGTCGTGACAATGGCCCATTGCTGGTAATCCCTCCCTCGCACAGCCAAGCATTTTGCTTTGTGCGTATCGTGTCTAACCTCTGTTGTCGACACCTTCCACAATGCACCAGGCCTTCTCTCCTCCCATGCCAGCTCCCCAGGAATTTTGCCCCGGGTGCGGAACTGTCAAGATGCCGCAACAAAAGCCTTGAGATCAAAATCGCAATTGCCAATATCGTCAAGGTCAGGCGACAGCCCGAGATCAAGACATTTCTTACCAAGCATATAACCTGCAGGATCACGAACAGCCTCAACTGCGGCCAATTCCCCATTGTCACCATAGCTCCAGACGGAAAAACCACCTTCGCGTTTCCCCGGCCGCATCTGATGGCGCAGATCGGGCGATGCCAGCGGCACAATACCTGCCGATTGCAGACGAACATCAAATTGTTCCGACCAGAACCATGGCGCTGTCATTGCCGGTTGGGCAAGGCCGCAAATTGCAGCCGCCGCGCGCGCCGCGGTCATTTGAGCATTATCAACCGATTCGATCCGCAAAGCCGCACCATCAATCAGCGCCACATCACCAATCGCAAAAATATCCTGAACCGAGCTTTGCATCATTGCATCAACCAGAATGCCATTACCCGCCATAATCCCAGCCGACTTTGCCAGCTCCAAATCAGGCAGAACGCCGATACCGACAAGTAGTAATTCAGCCACAATCTGGCTGCCATCATCAAGCTGCACGCCAGTAAAGGCGCCGTCTTTTTGCAAAATTTCCTGACAATTTGCGCCAATATGCAACCCAACTTCATGGCTTTGATGCAATTCTGCAAAAAACGCCGAAATCTGCGGGCTCGCCACCCGCGCCAACAGCCGGTCAGCCATTTCGATCACATCAACCCGAAGTCCAAGCTTGGTCAAGCTTGCCGCAACTTCCAGCCCGATATAACCGCCGCCAATCACCACAGCATGCTGGCGACCCGAAACCGCCTCGCGCAAAGCATGTGCATCATCAGGATGGCGAAGCACAAACACCCCATCAAGACCAGTCAGCCGCCGCAAGCTGTCGCGGCACCGCCCCAGTGGCAAGCACCAGCTTGTCATAGCCATGCGGACTGCCATCATCCAGATTTAGTTGTTTTTGCACCGGGTCAATCGACACGGCATCCCGCCCATCAAGCAACTCAATATCATGTGCGGCAAACCAATCGGGTCTCCGCAAATGAAATTTGGCATCACCATGACCATCCGCCTGCAAAAAGGCCTTTGATAATGGTGGGCGTTCAAGCGGCGCCCCAACCAGCCGGTCAATTATGCAGATTCGACCAGCATAACCATTTGCCCGCAATTGTTCAGCGCAGGAAATCCCTGCATGACTGGCACCAACAATAATGATTTGATCTGCCATGATAATCCTATAAGCGCATTCCAGAGTTAATACAAAGACCGCCGCGCCATTAACGCAGGCAATTGGTCAATCCTGCCAATAACATTCTCGTGATGAATATCTTGATGTGGGCGGTTGTCAACGCTGTCAGCAACACAAATGAAATCACCAGCCTTTGCCGCAATGGCCGCGCCATAATCAGCCATCGTATCGCCAACCATAATGCTTGCCGCTGGCGTCGCACCAGCAACCTGGCAACAATGCAAAAATCCGTGCGGCTCAGGTTTTGACCCAAAGCCGCTATCCGCGCCAACCACCGTACAAAATAAATCCAGAACGCCAATATCC
Organism: uncultured Candidatus Puniceispirillum sp.; assembly: GCA_905182545.1. Classification (GTDB taxonomy): domain Bacteria; phylum Pseudomonadota; class Alphaproteobacteria; order Puniceispirillales; family Puniceispirillaceae; genus UBA3439. The sequence continues at coordinate 105,976 of CAJJBY010000003.1, read as the reverse complement.
CGCATATTTCTTTTGGCGCTGCTTTCGCTGTCATTGGTCAGAATCGCAAGCCGATAGCCATCCTTGTGAAGCTGGCGAAGCGGCGCTTCAACCTCGCCTTTTGGCACGGTTTGATTGCGCCCATGCCGATCGACCAAAATTTGCACGTCCTGCTGATAGCGATGATCCTGATCAAGCTTGATCATATGGCTTGGCAGCATTTTCTGCCAACAGCTGCGAATATCGGCAAAGGAACCGGCGGCAAAAATACCGCGTGAGTCAATTTGGCCGGCAGCTTCATCAACACCAATTGCCGCCAGCAATTCAACCCCGCCAATATTACCATCCCAATCATCGGGAATACGGCTTGCTGTATAATTCGCCACAGCTCGCGCCACCGGCAGCCATGTCGCTTCCAGATCAAGGATCACCCCATCCTTATCAAACACGATTAAATCAGTCATCAATATCCACAACCCATAAACTGGACTCAATACATGCGGCCCAATAAAATGGGCGGAAAATCTCCTACCGGCTAGAGTGACCGATTTTGGCGCCATAACCAAGCCGCTTTTGCAAAATACCGCCGGTCATTCACTGGCAATGATAAAGCTTCGCCCTGCAAGCCGCGCATAAGCGGTCATGATCTGCCCATCACCAAACATATGACGAGCAAGGCAGGCGCCAGCGGCAAGCGCATGATCAATTTCATTTACGCTCAAAGGGCCAACATCAACGGTGACAAGGCGGTCTTTTAAATCACTATTTGGCACAAGGCTGGCCGCAGGCTGGCGTGTAATTGCCGGTGACGATATGGTAATCGCATTGGCAATCAAACTGGCGGCAACATCCGCAGCAGCCGCATTTTGCGCCAGCACCGTAACCGAATCTGCAATCCCAAGTGACAGGCTTCGCCCCCGCCAACCGCTTGTCGCAATACCGCCAATGCGATCATGATCATGCAGCCTGATTCGGCCATGAAGAGGCATACGCCCGCCATCACCATCCGACGCGGTCATCGCAAAATCGCTAAGATGCGTGTCGCGCTCATCGGCAATGCCAATATCAAAAAAGGTGCCCTTGCCAAGATATAGCGCAATATCGCCGCCATTATTGACCGAAGCCCGATCGAGCTGATCGCCCATTGCCAGCAAAATTTCATCGGCAACGCTTCCCGCCACGGCGATCATTGGGGTGATGAAATCAGCCTTGTCATGGCGCGGCAAATGCGGGCTGATCGCCGCCGCCATGCGTTTGGCAACTGGCCCTTTCAGGCTGTTGATGGTGGTGGGGTCGGCTGGCAATCGCAGCATCGTCAATTCATCGACCAACAGATCAAGAAGGCCGCAAAACGCATCTGCTGCGCGGGCATAGGCGGCGGCGACTTCGGCTTTGTCGCCTTCAGCAGTAATTATCAAATCAATTGGCCCATGCTGGAGATGTAGTCGGTGATCAAGCCAATTTGCCATCGCCCCGCTTGGCATTCGTACCGGTTGCCCCACCACCGCGGGCAGATTCGCCGATAAAACAGGCGGGCGAGCGGTTGGGGCGGCTGACAACAACATGGCCTATCGCGTTATTGGCCACGGATTTTGCGGCTGCTGGGCAAATCGCCTTTTGCCAGCAAGATCGTGATCATTTTGTGGCCCGACCTTGCCAGCTAAAACATCATCAATCGACATGATATGATCAACATGGCCGCCAAGAGCGATATAATCATCTTTGCGCATGGTAAATTCGATTGGCGCAACCAATGCTGGGGTTGGCACATAGCCAAATGCATTTTCGGGAAGGCTTGTCACATCAACCATCAGCGTGATGCCGCCGCCAGGCCAGATAAAGACCGGTGCCCCGCCGCAGGTAACGCGCGTCAAAGCGTCCTTGACCGAGCGTGTTAGCATCACCGGATTTTCGGTTACACCCGCACGAAGCGACCCGCCAGCCCCACCCATGAAACTGACCGAGGTCAATGCCGGTTCGCAGTTTTCCTCAATCCGTTTTATTGACGGTTGCAACCGCACCGGCATGGCGGTTTCGACAGGCAGCAAATCTTGATCAAGTTCGTAATAGGCAAATTGCTCGCCAGTCGTCGAGACCATCAATAAAGATTGTCCGGGCGTGGCGATCTTCGGATCGAATGGTCCAAGAATGGCAAGTGGATCATGAAGGTTCGTGCCGCCCCATCCGGTGCCCGGTTCAGCCACCTGAAAATAACGGCCAGGTGTTGACCGGCGACCCAGAATTTTAATACCACTAGCAGGCCAGCCGATAACCTTTCCTGCCTGATGTTCAGACATCACGCCGGTAATATGGTCATCGACAATGACCACCTCATCGACCAGGTTATGCCATTGCGCGGCAAACATGCCAATTGTTGCCGAACCGCACCCAACCCGCATGCGCGCCTCGACAACGCCATTGATCACTGGCGCTTTGCCAGCTTTCAACACAAGGCTTGATCCATCATCGACCTGCATATCGACCGCGTCACCATTGCAAAGCGCTAATAGGGTGGCACAGGTGACACGGCCTTCTTTTTTACCGCCACCGGTTAAATGATGCACGCCGCCCAATGACAGCATCTGTGATCCGTATTCACCCGTCGTGACATGGCCAACCGGCTCACCATCAACCCGCACAAGCGCGCGTTCAGGGCCAATATGCCGGTCAGTGTCAATTTTGACCTTGGCACCGCAATAGCTGAAAATCCCCTCAGACACGACCGTCACCATATCAACATCATCAACAATGCTGCTGACAATAAACGGTGCTGGTTTATAATCGGGATAGGTTGTGCCTGCCCCAACCGCAGTCACAAACGCATCTTGTGGGGTGATAAGATCACCATTCCACTCGTCACTGCCATCGAGAAATGGTACTAATTCACCACCATCATCAACCCGGCGTTGCATCACCATTAATGGGTCAAGCCGGATAAGCTGGCCACCCTCATTCGCATAGCGATCACAAGCCCCCGATTTGCCATTGGCGATATAACACATCACCGGACAGGCATCGCAGCGGATTTTGTCTTCAACGCGTTTGTCACGAACAGTTTTTACTGTCATTATGCCCTACCTTGGGCAGCCTGCGCCGCCACAATCGCCGCACAAACTTTATCGGGTGTTGCTGGTAAATCATAAATCGCTGCACCCGCTGCATGCCGGATGGCGTTTAAGATTGCCGGTGCGGTTGGGATCAAAACATGCTCGCCAAGCCCCTTTGCCCCATAGGGGCCTTCTTCATCGGCAACTTCAACAATCACATGATCAAATTGCGGCACATCACCAATGGTCGGGATCAAATAGTCATGTAAATTTTCGGTGCGGCCCGGTTGATAATCTTCCATCAAAGCCATGCCAATTCCCTGCGCGACACCGCCTTCGATCTGACCTTCTACAAGCAAGGGGTTAATCGCCCGCCCAACATCATGCGCTGTTGTTATCTTATCAAGCCGCACACGGCCAAGCGCCACATCAACCGACAATTCAACTATCTGTGCACCATAGCCAAACACCGCATAAGGAACACCCTGCCCCTTTTCATCAAGCGGACTGGTTGGCGGATCATAGGTTTCTTCGGCCATAAACACATAGCCATAGTCATTCACCGGCATATCTGCCAATGCAATGCGCAATGTGCCACCACCAGCATCAGCCAGTGTCAAGATCGAACCATCAAGCGCAATTTTGGCATTGGCATCAACATTCCCATGCCGAAGCACCATATCGCGCAAAGCCATGCCCGACAGCATTGCCGCCTTACCCGAAACAAAGGTTTGGCGTGATGCAGATGTTTTACCGCAATCAGGAGTCAGATCGGTATCACCGCCAAGAATAAGTACATCGTGAACCGGAATGCCCAATGCATCTGCGGCAATTTGGGTAATCACCGTATTGGCACCTTGGCCAATATCCATTGCGCCCTGATGCAGAACAATTCTGCCATCGGCAGTGATGCCCATGCGCATTGTTGACGGGTTTGGCAATGACGTATTGCCGCAACCATACCAACAGCTGGCAATGCCAACACCCCTGCGCCACGGGCTGTCATCACTGATCGCGGTCTGGTTAAAACTGGCCGCAGATGTGACAGCGGCATGCCAACTATCTTCAAGCGCGGCAAAACAATCATCAATGCCAACACCGCTGTTAAAGACCTGACCGGTTACGGTTGGTACGCCATTTTTCAATGCGTTCAAACGCCGGAAAGCCAATCTGTCCATACCCAGTTTTTCCGCAAGTAGATCAAAGGCACATTCCTGCGCCACCGCTGATTGCGGCACGCCAAACCCGCGAAAGGCCCCTGCCGGTGGCGCATTGGTATGAACCGCAACACTATTGGCGCGGTAATCTTTTGTCACATAGGGGCCGCTAGCATGGATCGGCACACGGTTGGCAACGGTTGGCCCCCAGCTGGCATAAGCGCCAGTGTTAAAAATACCATCAAACACAAAACCGCTAATCCGACCGGTTTCGTCACAGCCAACAGCAAGCCGGATATCGGATGGGTGACGCTTGGTCGATGCCCGCATTGATTCGCCGCGGCTGTAGCAAATACGTGCTGGACGCCCTAGCACCCATGCCGCCAGCGCAACATAGGGCTGAAAAGACACATCCAGCTTTGAGCCAAAGCCGCCGCCGCAAGCCGATGGCACAACCCGAATGGCATCAAGCTCCATGCCCATGATCTCGGCAAGGCTTTCACGATCCATTTGTGCCGCCTGCGTACAGCCATGAATGACAATCCGGTTACCCTCGCGGGTGGCATAGCCTGCCTCAGGTTCGATATAGGCATGTTCGATAAAGGGTGTTGTTGTATGAATCTCGACCTTATGCGCCGCCGCCGCAAGTGCCTGATCGGCGTCACCGGTTTCAACATAGCCACGAACAAGAATATTGCCATCACGATTTGCATGCAGCTTGGGCGCGCCATCTGCCATCGCCGATGCGGGCGATAGCATCGTTTCATGCGGGATCCAGGTGATCGGAAAACTCGGCCTCGTCAAAATGCGTTATCACATCAGCATCACCAACAATCGCTGCCACCGCATCACCGCGATATAGGGCTGTTGTTTCGGCAAAAACCGGCTGATCAGCAAAGGGCGGAATCACACCAAAGCAATTACGCCCAGGAATATCACTGGCATCAAGAACCGCCAAAACACCCGGATGGCTTGCCAGAAACCCTGCCTTATCACCAATTTTAAAACTGCTGTAATGATGTGGGCTGCGGATCACCCGCACCAGCAGCGCACTTTGTGGCACCGCGTCATCACCATATATAAGGCTGCCATTGACTTTGGGCTGCCCGTCTAGATGCCGGATGGGGCTGCCAACATTCTGCCCCGCCTGTGGCCGCGGCGATATTTTGGCATCGCCACCAACCGCCAGAACTGCATCAATGATTTTGCTGTAGCCAGTACAGCGGCACAAAACCCCACCAAGCGCATCTTTCAACATCATGCCGGTTTGGCGCGGGATTTTCAGCCAATAATGCTGATGCTGCCACCATCATGCCCGGGGTGCAAACGCCGCATTGTGCAGCCCCATGCGCCAGAAAACTATCTTGTAATTTTACAATTGTGCCATCAGCATGCAGCCCTTCGATGCTGGTCACCACGGCGCCATCAACCTGCGCAATTGCTGTTAGGCAACTGCAAATTGGGGCGCCATCAAGAAGCACGCTACAAGCACCGCAATCACCGGCGTTACAGCCGATCTTGGTACCGGACAGACCCATTTCGGTGCGCAAAACATCACTCAGGCGGGTACTGGCGGGTAGCTGGCTTGTCACCGGCTTACCATTCAAGGTGAAACAAGTCATGCTGCCACCCCTTTGGCAAAATTTAATTGCTGTTCAAAAAGCAGGCGGCGTGTAATCTCGCATGATGCCTGCAGCCGATAGGCAGCCGTTGCCCGCACATCATCAATTGGCGAAAGACCGGTGAAAAGATCAGGCGCAACCCGCGCGCTGGCGGTTGCCAATGCCGTATCGCGCAATGCGTCCTCAAGCTGATCCATGCGTTTTGCAACTTCACTACAAGCGCCAATCGACAAGGCAACATCACGAATGATGCCAGCTTCATCAACAGCCAGCCGTAAAGCTGCCATGCTGATCGAGATCACCAGATAGGAACGCGCGCCAAGCTTTAAAAAACCCGATTGCCCGATTGTTGACGCCGCTGGAATCCGCAATGCGCTCACCATCTCGCCATCACCAAGCGCGGTTTTGCGATTGCCAAGAATAAATGCCGATAACGGCAAATAGCGCAATCCAGACGCACCAGCAATTTCAACCTCGGCATCAAGCGTCAATAAGGGCGGCACGCCATCTGCGGCAGGCGAGGCGTTACACAGATTGCCAACAATGGTGGCGCGGTTTTGGATTTGCACTGACCCAACTTCACGCGCGGCGGCCTTTAACCCGTCAAAGGCAGGCGGAACATCAGCATCAATCAGCGTTCGCCAGCTTGCAGCCGCGCCAATCCTCCAATAGTCACCATCAAATGCGACCGTGCCAAGCGCGGCGATTCCCGAAATATCCAAGACTGCACCAGTCAATGGCCGATCCTGCAATCGGGGAAACACATCAGTGCCACCGGCAAGAATGGTTCTTGGCCCTTTGGCAAGCGTGGCAATGGCTGCCTCTAGATTATCGACCCGCACATAATCTTCGGCACCTGCGCTTACTTCACCTTGCATAAACATCTCCGCGCCACAGCCTTACTTTGCATTCTAGACCTCACCCAAAACCTTATAGTTAAAGGCTTTGCGCTTCCATAAGATTTTGCATTGCGGCATTTACTTCACGGCTATAAAGGCGTGCCATTTTACCGGTTGGCGGCAATGGCTCGTCACAGAAAAATGACGGCAGTTCATCATCTTCCTGATCAAAACCTGCGGCCTTATTAAAGGCCGCTTCTAACCGCAATGTTTCAAAGCCAATACCAGTGATAAATTCAGGCGTCACATCGGCGTCAAATGAATCATTGATCGCATCGGCAATCAGTTTGAGATTATCATCAGTGACCGACCGACCAAACACGCATAGCCCAAAGGAATCAGCAACCGCGCTGTTGATTTGCATGCGCAAGCTTTCGGCAACCAATTCATTAATGGTTTTATCATCACATTTAAATGATGGCGCATTGCCAACCGTATGATCGGCACCTTGCGCTGTTAGCATCATCGAAATACCAGTCACTTCGATAATCCGCGGATCATAGGCGCTGATAGCCTGTTGTTTGATCACCGGCACCCGCGCAACATCAAAGGCCTTGCCGACCCGCGCCGTTCCTGACGCATAAAGGCGGCCACGTTCATTGCCAAAACGGATATCTTCAAGACAAGATTGCATAAAGCCAACATCACCAAATGCGCCAATGCCAGCTTCCATCAAAACACCAATCGTGGCACCAAGCTCGATACTATCAACGCCAAGATCATTTGCCGTTTCATTCAATCTTGCCACATCATCGGGATCATCAAGCCCACAATTTGTGCCAAGCAAACCGATTGTTTCATATTCCAGCGGCGAGACCAGTTCGCGCCCCGTATCATCAACATAGACATTGCTGCATTTGATCAAACAGCCGGGCATACAGGCATGTGATGTATCACCGCCGCGCCCGCCATTTAATTCACGGATAAAATCGCCACCCATGCGCAGCGGCCCATCATCGGCACTGGTCAATTGGCCGGATGAAAAATTGCGAACCGGCAAAGCGCCAAGATGATTGGTAAGATCAGCCACCATTGCGGTTCCAGTGGTTTTCAGGCTTTGCACCGCAACCGATTCGTCAAGCTTTTTGCCATAATCCTTGATCGCGCCCATCAGTTTCTTACGATCATTTACTGGTGGCATCCGATCCTTGTCGATGACCATCGCCTTGACTTTTTTAGCGCCCATAACCGCACCAACACCGCCGCGTGCCGCCAAACGTGATGGCCGGTTATCCGTGTCTGAAAATGCCACGCCAGCCATCAGACCAAGATACTCACCAACTGGCCCACAAATCGCCAGCGAGGTTTTATGGCCATAGGTTTCATGCAGCTTTTTGGCACAATCAAAATTGCCAAGCCCAAGATAAGGCGTCGCATCATCAAAGCTAATCTCGCCATCTTTGGTAATGCGAATAATCACCCAATCATCACTGGCACCTTGAAGGGTAATTCCCGAAATCTGCAATTGGCCCATAGCAAAGCCAAACGTGCCGCCGCTATTCGCCTCTTTAATGCCGCCAGTCAGCGGGCTTTTACAGCCAACGCTTAGCCGGTTTGCATTGGAAAAATTGGTTCCCGCAAAAGGCCCAGCCGAAAAAATCAGCGGATTTTCCGGCGACATCGGGTCGATTGTGGCTATATTCTGGTCGAGCAGCATCCGCGCAATAAGGTAACGTCCAGATTCGGCAATTTCGCGACCAGACAAATCACGGCTGGCGGTTGTTTTGCTGCCAAGGTCGATGGTGATATATTTGCGCATAATGAATCCTGTTTGGCAGTGATTGAGCCTCAAGCGGTTGGGCTTTAACTGGTAATAGATTACCAGTGTTAATTCATTTGTATACTAACAATAATGCATCTTGTAAACAACCAGCAGCGCCGATGCTTTACGAACTAATGCCGCATGGGCAATCACGTCAAAGCCAAATAATGGCCTTACGCCGGTTTCGCGCAGATGCATGATCATTGGGCAATTGCCGACCCAACAATAACCTATTCAACAATTTCGGGCAGATGCGTCGCTGGCGGTGTGTTGCGGCTGCGGTTAGTTCGCACAACCCCGTCAATAATCGTCATGCCAACCCCGGGCAAATTGCCTTGATGGATGCTTTCCAGCATATTGCGCCCGGGCGCATGCTGGGCGGTATCCATCAACACAAAATCTGCGCTGCGGCCAATTTCAACGATACCGCAATCAAGGTCGCGCATGCGCGCTGTATTGCCAGTGGCAAAACAAAAGGCAATTTCCGGCGGAATATCACCAAGGCTAGACAGCATGGCAATCATCCGCAAAATACCAAGCGGCTGCACCCCTGATCCAGCTGGCGAGTCAGTACCAAGGATTACCCGCTCGGCCTGTTTGATCTCAAAGGCGGTTCGCATCGCCAGCAAGCCAGCTCGTTCATTGCCATTATGCACAATTTCAATGCCGCGACTGCAGCTTTCGCAAAGGCAGGTAATCTGATCATCGGGAAGCGCGGTATGGCCGCCATTGATGTGACCAATGATATCGGCATCGGCTTCGAGAACCACATCCTTGTCAATCAGCCCTGACCCCGGAATTGACGGCCCGCCCGTATGGATCGTCGATTGAATGCCATATTTGCGTGCCCATTTGACCATCTGCGCGGCGGTTTCACCAGCCTTGACCGAACCAAGACCAACCTCTCCAAGCAGCTTGACGCCGGCATCGGCAAGCTCTTTGAAATCAGACTCAACCATGCCTTCTTCAAGAACCGGCGCACCTGCCAGCATTTTCACGCCTGATGGCCGGAAATTTTCATACCAACGCTGCGAGGCAATCGCCATCGCCTTTAACCCGACAATATCTTTTGGCCGTCCGGGGGCGTGAACTTCACCTGCCGAAATCATCGTTGTCACACCGCCATGAAGGCAGGAATCAATCCAGTTAAGCTGTTGCTGGCGCGGCGTATAATCGCCAATCACCGGATGCACGTGGCTGTCGATCAAACCAGGTGTCAACGTCACCCCATGCGCATGAACTTTTACCGTCGCATTATCCAGATCCATATCCTTGGCATAGCCAATATCGGTAATCCGGCCATCAACCGAGACAACGCAATCACCATCAAGGATGGGCGCCTCCAACTTGCCTGACAGAATCTGGCCGATATTGGTAATCACAAGTTTTTCTGACGACATGATGTTATCCCTTTTATCTTTTTTACGATCATTTGCCAGCGCAGATAGCATATAATCATTATCTATTAGCCAGCATTTATAAGGCACCGGTCAAGATAGATATTGCAACCACTCTTAGGCCTATAATTTATCAAGCAATTTAAGCAGTCGCGCCAGCTCACGCTTGGTCAAATTTTCGGTTGTTTCTGCGGTGATGACCAGTGCCTGATCGATCGCCGCTTGGACTTTTGCTTGGCCTTCGAAAGTAAGCGAGATTTGCAACCGCCGCAGATCGGCACCATCTTGACGCGATTGCACCAGGCCCCGATCAATCAGGCGCGAAATCACGCCCTTTGTTGTCGCTGCATCCATGGCAACAAAACGGCCAAGCTGGTTTTGCGATACCTCCCCAACATCACGGAGGCGCACCAGAATGGAAAATTGCGTTGGCGTCATATCAGGAAGATGCCGCGAGAAAATCTCAAGATGACGCTGGCTAGCAAGCCGCAGCTTGTAGCCGACCTGATCTTCAAGCTGATAGTCATTGGCCGTTTTATGAACGGAAGAATGGCTAAGATCAAATACATTCATAACAAAGGCAAACCCGGATTACGTCAAAAATGAAATGCAAGTTCAGGAAATATCTCTAGGTGTAACATTGCCAAGACAAAAAGGCTAGATTCCAAAATAATACCATTATTTCAATTGCTAGCCATTGTCGCCAAGACCAATCAACCAGATTTTTGCAACGGATATATCGTTTGACAGCAAACAAAATATATTTTTTGATCAAAGATTGTGAAATCATCACTTACATATCGCGGCATCCGGCAGCAAAGGCATAGGGGAACAGATCATGGGATTGGCAAAAATTCGGAAAATCGTCACAATTATCGAGGATACGCATGAAGAGGCAAGCCAGATCATTTCGCCACCAACGCGTCGCGCCGCCGCCATTGCGGTGATCGAAAATCCTTTTGCTGGCACCTATCAAGATGATCTCGAGATGCTTATGGCAATTGGTGAAGAGCTTGGCGGCCTACTTGGCGAGCGCTGTGTTGCCGCGCTTAGCATCACCCCGCAACAGGCCCAAAGCTATGGCAAGGCAGCGCTTGTTGGTGAAAATGGTGAGCTGGAACATGCCGCAGCCATTTTGCATCCCCGCCTTGGCAAACCGCTTCGTGCCGCTGTTGAAAAAGGAGCCGCACTTGTCCCCTCAAACAAGAAACGTGGCGGCATGGGTCACCCCATTGATGTGCCACTTGGTCATAAGGACGCTGCCTATGTCCGCTCACATTTCGATGGAATGGAAGTCAGCGTCAGTGACGCCCCACGCGCCAATGAAATTCTGGTTGCCGTTGCTGTTGCTGATTCAGGGCGTCCCTTGCCGCGTGTTGGCGGCCTGACGCATGATGAGGTTGAAGGCAAGGACGGGCTGCGCTAATCAGGCAACAGCAACGCGTGTCATCACCACCTATTTACCATTGGCAAGCTGGGTAATCACCAAGCCGCCAAGAAGCATGCTTGCACCGCCAAGCTGCAGCAGATTTACCGGCCGAATTGGCGCGCCAAACAAACCAAAATGATCAATCAGCAGCGAAAAGATAATCTGCCCCGATACCGCCATGACAATGAAATTGGCAACGCCTATTTTTCCAGCCAGAACCGTGGCGCTAATCACATAGAAAGCAACGACTAAACCAGCCAGATATTCAACCGGTTGCAACTGTCTGAAATCACCAATATTGGGAAGGCCGCGCCCTGCCAGAACCGCTACCGTTATCGCCAAAAGAATGGCCACACCGAATAGCAGAATACTGGCATGAAGCGGCTCGCCAAGGGCGCGTCCAACACGGCCATTCAAAATACCGACAACAGGAATGAATGAACCCGCCAGAAGCGCCCAAATCAGATATTTTATATTAATCACCTTAGCATCTCCTTAAAAGATCATGTCGATGCGGTGTTGCGACCCTGCGCAATCAGGGCTGCGGCCCCCAAGGCGCAGCATTCAATAGCTGGTTTTGCTGGCTTAGCAATAAAGGGCGAAGATCACCGGCAAAATCCATAAAATCATCATTAGCAAAAAGGCTGTTCCAATGATTGCGACGATCGGCATCATCGTCAAATTTCCACAGATGCACGATCTGATGAAGCGGGCCGGTATCTGAAATGAAATAACCAACTAGCTTTTTATCAAAGTCGCCCTTTTGCAGCGCTGGCCAACCTTTTTTACTGTAGGCCTCAACAGCGTCTTTCATTTTCCCAACAGTGACCTGATAGGTTCGTAATTCATAAATAGCCATGATCAATTCCTCATTTCAAAAATCAAGTCTAAGCATAAAGTTGAAAATTGGGCGAGCCGCGCCTAATTTCGCAGGCCTGCGGCAACCAGCGCTTGTTTCAGCTTAGCAATTTCATCTTCTTCAAGCTTTTGCAAAGGCGGCCTGACAATCGCCTGATCCAACCGCCCCAAAAGCACAAGACATTCCTTCATCCGGTTATGCATATCCAGAAACGGCGCGCGATAAAAAGCCTGTGCCAGCGGGTAAATCCGATCATTGATCGCGCGCGCCATTGTCAGATCATCGCGCTGCATTGCGTTGAATAGCTCGACCTGCAAATCGGCAATCACACTTCCTGCGCCCGACAGCAAACCAGCAGGCTTCATTGATAATGATGCCATCAACCATGATGAATGCGTTGACAACACATTCACCTTGCGCGGCAATGATTGAAAGGTTTTTATGTGACGCTCATGCAACATCGGATCATTACACCAATCCTTGATCGCAACGACGCTTGGCACTTCGGCAAAAATTTGCAGCATCGTTTCGAACGGATAGCCAAGGCCGGTGCTTGCCGGATATTGAAATAGAATCAACGGCAGATCAGTTGCATCGGCAATCATTTTAAAATGGGCAATCGCCATATCGGGGCGAAGCTGGCCGCCCATAATCATGCTGTTTGGCGGGAATACCAACAGCGCAGCCGCGCCTTCGCTGGCCGCCATTTTTGCCACCGCGACAGCCGCGTGGCTGCCATCGGCATAAACCCCGTTTACCAGCGGCAACGCATCCCCAACCTCGTCAAGTGACTCGGCCAAAAGCTGCTGTTGTTCAGCAAAGCTGAAAGCATGAATTTCCGACGCATGTCCATTGACCGTGATCGCACTAAGACCCACAACATCAGCAACATCACGCAAATGTTTTCTCGATGCCGCAATGTCAATTTCAAAATCTGTTTCAAAGGCTACCAGTGTTGCTGGTATGACGCCTTCAGCCTTAAATTCCATTTATATATTCACCTGATCAAGCGGTAACAATCGAACCTCGTTCAATAACGTAGGTTCTATCAATTACATCGGCGACGTGCGCATCGTTGGACTCGGCAATAATAATCGAAACGCCTTCTTGTTTTAACGAAGCAAGAATTTCACCCATCCGCTGGGCCAAAACGGGCGCAATTCCCTCCGTTGGCTCATCCAATAACAATAACGTCTGGCCAACCATCAATGCGCGCGCCAAAGCGACCAATTTCTGTTGACCGCCGGAGAGCGAAGTTGCAGGCATATCTCTAAATTTTTCACATTCAGGAATGATTTTATATATCCATTCGAGACGCGCAGCATGATCTGGAATATTGGTGGACCAAACAGGAACAAGGATATTCTGCTCCGCTGTCATCTCAGGAACAAGCCGCCGATCTTCTGGCATATATCCAAAACCCATATGAGCTCTGCGATAACCAGGCTCTTCTTTTAGGTCCTTATCATTGTGGTGGATACTGCCATCAACAATTGGCAAAAGCCCCATCACTGATCGAAGAAATGTGGTTTTCCCAGCACCATTTCTACCAATCAGACCAATAATTTCACCAGAATTTATCTCTAACCCAATACCTCGAAGTATCGGAGTCCCGTTGATATCAACGTCGAGAGCGTTAACTGCAAGCATGACTAGATCCTATTTCTTTTTTTTGTGGTGCTCTTTTCCAATAACAAATTCTTGCACTTTCTTATCAGCCAACGCTTTCTTCGGAGGCATGTCAGCAATAATTTCGCCCTGATAGAATGCCAGCACGCGGCTAACGTAACGCTCAACAATTTCCATATCGTGCTCTACGAAAAGAACGGTAACACCATCCTCTCTTAGAGCGCCCATAACAATGTCCATGAAATCAAACTTTTCTTCAACGCTGATACCACTTGTTGGTTCGTCTAATAGGAGGATGCGGGGCTTGCTGACAACTGCCATTGCAATATCAAGGAGTTTTCGGACGCCCTGCGCAAGAGCGCTCACTGTGGCATCCTTTTGAGGTTCCAACTTATAACGCTTGAGCACTTCATCAAGCTTTAACCGTAAGTCTGGTGTGTCCATTAAACTAAGCGCATCAGTGCCACGATTATTCGCAATAGCCAACGCAATCATTAGATTTTCTGCGACTGTCATCGAATGGAAAACTTGAGAAACTTGAAAAGAACGAGAAATGCCCGCATGCGTTATTTTGCGCGTTTCAAGACCAACTAATTCAGTCCCTTCAAATTTTATGCTGCCTCCAGTTGGCGCGAGATACCCTGTAACCATGTTAACAAAACATGTTTTCCCCGCTCCATTTGCACCGATAATACCAACAATTTCACCCTGCGAAATATCAACATTTATATCTTTTGCGGCAACAACTGCTCCAAATGTTTTGAGCAAGTCGCGAACCTCAAGGATCGAAGAGCTATTTTTCATTTTTCTTCCCTCCCAACTTCTCAATCAAACTCCATATTCCTCCAGGTAAGAAGAATATGATCGTTAAGAACGTCGCCCCCATAATCAACTGCCAAGCTTGGGGGGCTAATTCAAACGCATAAGTCCTCAGGATTTCAAAAACCAGAGACCCGATAAACGGTGCAATAACATTGCCGGGGCCTGACAAGATGGTAACAAAAACAAGCTCTCCAGATACTGTCCAGTTAATCATCGACTCTGGGTCTACTTGTCCGAGCGACATCGCCATCAACGCACCGGCTCCGCCAGCCAAAATCGCCGATATGGTGTATTTAAGATGTATTGCGTGAGCGACTGAAAAACCGAGATACTCAACTCTTATCTCGTTGTCTCTGATAGCAGTAGTTAGTTTTCCAAAGGTCGTTTTCAGATAGAAATTAACCAAAAGTGCTGCTGTTAAACCGACAAGTGTGATGATCACAAACAACGGATATTTTGTCTCAGGCGCAAGCCCAAATATGGTTGACGCAGAGATCGCAAAGCCATCCGTCGATCCTAAGGATTCAGTTTTTACCACGATGCCAAAAAGCACCATTGATATCGCTGTGTTTAGCATCGCAAAAAAGATGTCTCGGTAGTTTCTCATTATGAAGCCGATTAAAAAACCAGCGGAGCCCGCAACAACAGCACCTGCCATTAGTCGGAGAAACACGTCGGAAACTCCAAATTTGCTGTCGAGGATCGCAACAGCATACGCTCCCAACCCAAAATAAAAAGCATGGCCGAAAGAGACCAACCCTGTGCGCCACAACACCATGAGACCAAGGATCGCAAGAGCCCTTGAAAATCCAAACATAAATTGGTTTACAATCCAGTTTGGCGCAAAAGCACCACCAACACAGATCATCATCGCAGCCAACAATAAAAATTTTGCTGTTCTGTCATTAAACATCTTAAATTTTCCTAGGTTTGGCTGGAGCAAACAAGCCTTCTGGACGAAACACAAGGACTACGGCCATCACAGCGAAGACAACAAAAAGCTCAACTTGCGGCAGTTCATGCACAGCAATTGCGCGCAGAAGCCCAATTATCAATGATCCAATTGCTGCACCCACAATGGATCCCATACCACCAACAACAACAACCGCAAAAGACAGCACAATCACTTCAGTACCAAGGCCTGGTGCGACTGAGATTGTTGGCGCAATATAGGCGCCCCCTAGACCACCCAAAATCGCGCCACCAATGAAGGTTAATGTGTAAACGAGTGGGACATTGATACCCATCGAGATACCCATCTCACGATCAAAAATAACTGCTTTGAGAAGGGTACCCCATTTAGTTTTGTTCAACAGCCACCAACAGCCTACAGCCACAACTGCCGCCACCCCTATTAGGGTTAATCCATAAACATCCCTTGTAATGCCCCCCAATTCAACCGGTCCCAAAAGCGCCATTGGTTGATATGCGAAGTAAGGGTCAGTTCCAAAGGCTATTAGGATGATATCTTCTAAGACGAGGAATAAGCCAAACGTAGCTAACACGATCAAAACTTCATCGCGCTCATACATGTGCTTCAAGATGCCTTGTTCTATGATAAAACCAAGAATGACACCAACAACGATGGCCGCCGCAACAATGAGTAAAAAACCCAAGGCATCAGGCAAACCCATATCCGAAAATTTGCCAATAAAGAAGGCTGCAGTGTATGCACCCCAGGCATAGAAACTTCCGTGCGCCACATTGAGAATCTTCATCACACCAAAGATGATGGTAAGGCCCGCAGACACAATGAATAAATATGACGAAAACTGAAGTCCGTCGAGAAGAATAGTCAGAGCCGCTTCCACAACAGATCCCCCACAGTAGAATTAAGAGTAAAGAAGTTAAACAATAGTTCCACCAGCAGGTATCGCCTGCTGGTGGAAAATTATCGAGTTAGCACTTCGCACCTTTCATGCCACCTTTGATCCAGTCCACACTGTTCTGGCCTTCAGGAGGTAATACGCACGACGCAGGGTAAAACTTAATGTCCTTAACCACATTCTCGCCGTTTTCTGAGTCATACTCGGTGATACCGTATCCATTTTCGGTTGCAGCTTGGTGTCCATTACCCAGCTTCATCTCAATGGTGGTTGAAAATGATTCAAACGTAATTCCGCGCAACGCGTCAGCAAGCTGCTCGTTGGTCGCATCGCTACCAGCTTTGTCATAAGCAATTTTGGCGGCTAAAATTGCCTGACCATACTGGTAAGCAGGCCCAGATGGATATGTGCCATAGAGGTTTTTGTATGTGTTTACAAACCAGTTGTTAAGCACCGTATCGCGATCTTTCACGAGAATTCCGTAAGGCCCACGCGCTCCAAGAACAAGTCCGTTCGGCAATTTCTTGCCAAGACGATAGGCTGCGGTTCCGCCGACTGTGAAAACACCAATTTTTTTCTTGAACAGTCCCCGAGCGTTACCCTGGAAAATAAAGGCCTCAAGGTCGCCACCCCAGAAACTGGTGTGAATCAAATCTGCCTTGTCAAGCGACATCGCCGAAATCTCTGAGCCGTACTGTCCAGCAAAGATTTTCGGGAATTGAGTTTTACCTGATGCCTTTGTGTTTGGCATAATCTGTTGCAACGTAAGGTCAAAATCACGCCAAGAGTCCTGCCCCCAAGCATAATTCTGATTGATACCGGTATACCCTTTCATATCAGGGAATTTTTCTTTGACATACATAGCGGCAGCTACGTTGTCGGCGGTAGCATGACCCATTGTTCTAAAAACA
Organism: uncultured Candidatus Puniceispirillum sp.; assembly: GCA_905182545.1. Lineage (GTDB taxonomy): Bacteria > Pseudomonadota > Alphaproteobacteria > Puniceispirillales > Puniceispirillaceae > UBA3439. The sequence goes on along the minus strand of CAJJBY010000003.1, from coordinate 88,637 downwards.
TATTTTCTTGCAGATTCCTCAAATATTCTTGGCGTTCCACAGGTCGCAAAAATGGTGAACTGCTTTAGTTCTTCAGCAACTGGCGCAAGAGCTTGACAATTTCCTGAAGAAATATAGCCAACGATCGCGTCTACATTTCTCTTTTCAACGAGGTTTCTGTATTCCGCCACTTGCTTCGTGGCGCCACCACCTTCGTCTAGAGGGATAACACTTGCAGTCGCCCCGCCAAAGCCTTTGGTATTGTAAGGTGCCGGAAGCTTTCCAGCATTAATGGCATCAGTAACCATTTTGGCACCATTCATAGCAGGGATACCAAATGGACCGGCAGCACCACCTGTTAAAAACGACGGCACCGCAATTGTAATTGCATCCTTGGCGTGGGCAATTCCACCCGCAAGAGCGACAGCCGAAACAGCCGCAACCCCCAAAGCACCTTTGAGAAGTTTATTTGTCATATCATTCCTCCCGATTATCGGATTTTTATTTTTTAGCGTTCCCGCCAATTAAAGACGGTAATTATTAAGAGACAACGAATAGACGTTGGTCAAGTATTGTCTGAAAACTACCGAAATTTAATTCCATTTTTATTCAATTGGCTGATTTGACCATACAGCGCAACTTACTTGATCGCTAATCCTGTCTTTGGCACCCGCAGAAAACAGGTTTATATTTCGATAAATCGGCTATTTCGTCCGATTATCTGATGCCAGCCATCACCCGAATCAGTGCGTGAGTTCTACAGCAATTTCCGGCTTTGGCGCAAAAATTATGATATCAATATTGCCAGAAGGATGGGTATGATTAGGATAGTAAAACCAACGCAACTCAGCCGTCCTTGATGATCTTAGCGACTTGATACCAATGAGATTGGCGATTTAAAAAAAGGTTTTGGAAATAGTGAACGACCAAACCGCAATATCTAAGATTGATTCGATTGTTGATGACTGGCTTTGCCGCTTCAACGCCGCCCTGCATCAAACATCATCATCTGCTGATGATGCACCGGCGGGTTTTGCTAGACTATTTCATGACAACAGCTTTTGGCGCGATGCGCTAGCGCTCAGCTGGCAGCTTCAAACCATTGTTGGCGCAACAGACATTCTAAACAGCCTTCCCGCGGCTGCGGCCAAAAGCGGAATCAGCGCAATCACGCTTAATCCCCAAGCCACCGCACCGCGCCTTGTGACCCGTGCTGGCAATGATGCGATCGAAGCCTTTGTCACCTTTACCACCGATGCCGCGCATTGCCGTGGTATTTTGCGGCTAAATGCAGATGACAAACATCCTGACCATTATCGGGCATGGACATTTTTTACCGCAATTGATGCATTGATCGGATTTGAAGAAAAAACCGACCGTAACCGTCCAACAGGTCAATCCTATTCGCGTGATTTTCGCGGGCGAAACTGGCTGGATAAACGCCTTGCTGCCGCCAGCTATGAAACCCATGATCCAGCCGTTTTGGTTGTTGGTGGTGGGCAGGCTGGCTTGGCGATTGCCGCACGACTAACCCAGCTTGGTATTGACACATTGATCGTCGATAAAAACCGCCGCGTTGGCGATAATTGGCGCAATCGCTATCATGCACTGACCTTGCATAATCAGCTTCATGTTAATCATCTTCCCTATATGCCTTTTCCGCCGACATGGCCGACCTATATTCCAAAGGATATGCTGGCCTTATGGTTTGAGTCCTACGCCACCGCAATGGAGCTGAATTTCTGGACCCAATGCGAAGTGACAAAGGCCAGTTATGATGACAAGGCCGGACGCTGGCAGGTTGCATTAAACACCGCCGATGGCGGCAAACGTCATATGTCACCGCGCCATGTCATTATGGCCACTGGCGTTAGCGGCATTCCCAATCTTCCCAAAATTGACTCCCTTTCAGCCTTCCAAGGGCCAGCGGTTCATTCGAGCCAATATCATGATGGCGAAGATTGGTCAGGAAAACATGCCATCGTTCTTGGTTGCGGCAATAGCGGCCATGATATCTCACAAGACCTGTATTCAAGCGGTGCCAAAGTCACCATGATCCAGCGCAGCCCCAGCCTTGTTGTGAATATCGAACCTAGTGCCCAATTCCCCTATAAGCTGTATGACGAAGGCCGCGGCACGGATGAATGTGATTTCATCACCACCTCAATGCCAACCCCGCTTGTCAAACAGGCACATCGCCATTTCACCAAAGCCGCGCGCAAAACCGATAAGGCGCTTCTTGATGGTTTGGAAAATGTTGGGTTCAAGCTGGATTTTGGCGATGACGATACCGGCTGGCAGTTTAAATATCTCACCCGTGGTGGTGGCTATTATTTCAATGTTGGCTGTTCTGACCTGCTTGCCGAGGGCAAAATTGATCTTGTGCAATTCGACCAGATTGACCAATTCACCGATTATGGCATGGTGATGAAAGATGGTCGTAAAATCGACGCTGATATTGTCATTATGGCAACCGGCTATAAACCGCAGGAATATCTTGTCAGTAAATTATTTGGCGATGAGATTGCCGCACGGATTGGTCCTATCTGGGGCTTTGGTGATGGCATGGAACTGCGCAACATGTATTGTCAGACTGGACAGCCCGGCCTATGGTTTATCGCTGGCAGCTTTGCCCAATGCCGAATCTATTCGAAATATCTAGCCCTGCAAATCAAGGCGTTGGAAGAAGGCATCATCCAGCCCCAACAGCCCTAACCCGCCCGCTTTTGTACCTTTAGTAAAATGAGACATGACATGAAATTCGCAACGATCAACGGTATCTCTATTCATTATCAATTTGATGATGCTGGCGCCGCCAAGCCGCTTATTGTTTTTTCCAACTCGCTTGCCACTGATTTTCGTATTTGGCAGGATTGTGTTGACAATCTATCGGCTGATTATTCCATTCTTCGCTATGACAAACGTGGCCATGGCCTATCCGGCATGGGAACACCGCCCTATCAGATTGATGACCATGTGAATGATCTTGTTGCCTTGATGGATCATCTTGGCCTATCGGGCGCAGTTGTTGTTGGGCTATCGGTTGGCGGCCTGATTGCCCAAGGCCTGTATCACGCCCGCCCCGATCTTGCCAAAGCCCTGATCCTTTGCGACACGGCTGCCAAAATTGGCAATGCCGAAATGTGGAATGACCGCATCGCCATCGCGCGTGATGGCGGCTTGGCCGCGCTCGTTGATGCCAATATGCAGCGCTGGTTCTCGCCAGCCTTTCACGCCGATCGTGCAACCGAACTGCATGGATATCGGGCAATGTTCACCCGTACGCCGCTTGACGGCTATATCGGCACCGGCATGGCCATTCGTGATGCTGATTTCCGCGATCAAGCGCCAAATATTGCCGTGCCAACGGTTTGCGTTGTTGGTGATCAAGATGGTGCCACCCCGCCAGATCTGGTGCGCGGCACCGCCGACATGATCCCAGGTGCAAAATTTGAACTGGTGAAAGATGCAGGCCATATCCCTTGCGCCGAGCAGCCAGCGGCGATCATCAAGATCATTCGCAATGTGGTGGCTGGCCTCTAGCCGCGATCATCACCAATCACATCAAAACCGAACATCGGGCAGGCATATTTTGCCTGCCTTTTTTATGGTCATTTATCGGGCTTTTTTTGACGGATTTGATTGGGTATTAGGCTGGTTTGGCGCGGCGTGGCTGCGCTGCAATCACGGCGGCAACCGCTGGCCGTGCGCGAATTCGATCAAGCAAGGCGTTTAATCGCGGCCGGTTTTCACGCATTGCCGTTTTATTAAGATCCCAGCGGCTAAGCATATAAAGATAGAAATCGGCAGCGGTAAGGGTTTGCCCGCATATATAAGGGTCAAGGCTGGCCTCAAGATGATCAAAAATAACCCGATGTTCGTCACGCGCCTTTTGCCGGATCGTTTCAGCCGCCGCCTCATCGCCATAATAGCGGGTATGGTGCTGGCGATGATAGGCCGGATAAACCGATGTGGCCAAAAGTGCCAGATATTGTTGATAGCGGTCATTTTGCGGCGTGCCTTGGGGCGGTGCCAGGTCGCCAAAACGGCTGGTGATATGGTGAATGATCGCCAGCGTTTCAAAAACCTGCGCTCCATCAGGACAAATCAAAACAGGAATCCGGCCAAGTGGATTTGCCGCAAAAAAATCGGGGCTTTTCACCTCGGCCGGATCAGGAAAGGAAATGTCATAATCAATATCGGCCTCGCGAAATAAAAATTCGGCAATCAATGACCCTGCGCCAGCCCTGCCGATGATGTGATAATTTCCCATTTTTTGGTCCTCAATCTATTTACGCAATCACGCTAGGCGGCTAAAGGTCTGAGCCAGCTTGCCAAGATATCAATCTTAGAAAGATATCCATCTTGTCTGGCACCCCATCTCTGGCTAATCTAGCGCTATTCTTGCCCCACATTGCTAGCATAGGCAAATCACATGTTTAATTCTGCTGTTGCCACTCTAAATGCGCCGCCTGTTTCAATCGTGCTGAACTGGAAATCATCTTATGATGGTGCCAACGGGCCTTTGATTGATATGAGTCAGGCTGTTCCCGGCTATTCTGCGCATCCCGATATTTTGGCGGCATTGGCCAAGGGGGCATCTGATCCGGCATTGGCGCGTTACGGGCCGGTTGAGGGTGATCCCGAATTTCGCAGCGCCTATGCCGATCATGTAAGCCAGATTTACAATGCCAAAATTGATCACAGTGAAGTGCAAATCACCTCGGGCTGTAATCAGGCCTTTGTTGCAACCGTGCTGGCGCTTGCGGGACATGGCGACCGTATCTTGATGATGCGCCCCTGCTATTTCAACCATGAATCGACGCTTGGCATGCTTGGCGTCGGCATTGATTATGTTGATTGTAATGATGATGGTGGCCTGCTTCCCAATTGTGCTTTGATTGATGCTGCTATCGGGCCACAAACACGCGCGATCGCGCTGGTCAGCCCCAATAATCCGGCAGGCAGCATCTATCCGGCACCGCTTCTTGCTGATATTCTGACCTTGTGTCAAACGCGGGGCATTTGGCTTATTCTTGACGAAACCTACCGCGATTTTATGCCACTTGATATGGATGTACCGCATCATCTTTTCGCGCAGGACAGTTGGCAATCATCGCTGATCCAGCTTTACAGCTTTTCGAAATCCTATTGTCTTCCCGGGCATCGGCTTGGCGCCATCATTGCCGGCTGCGATGTGATCGCCCAACTGGCAAAAGTTATTGATAATATCCAGATTTGCGCCCCGCGTGTGGCACAGCATGCCTTGACGCCAATGTTGGCATCCATGACAAGCTGGCGACAGGAGAACCGCGAAAGAATCGCTGCCCGCGCCGCCGTATTTCGAACCGCAATGGATGATTCACCCGGTTGGGATCTGCTAAGCAGCGGTGCCTATTTTGGTTATGTTCGTCACCCTTTTACCGGTGCTGGCTCGCGCCAGCTTGCCGAAACCATGGCGCGTAAGGCGGGTGTTCTTGTTATTCCAGGAGCCTTTTTTGGGGCTGGACAGGATGGCGCACTTCGCTTTGCCTTTGCCAATGCAGGCCGCGATGTGATTGCCAAGCTTACTGGTCGCCTATCATCTTTGACGCTTTAGGTCATTTCAACAGAGCATAAATTTGACAATTTGCTGATTGACTTCATCAAACCAAAGCTGCAAATCCTCGGTTTTCGCGGGATTAACCTTTTGCTGCAAAACCACCAAGGTGGCGGGCAAGCGGCGCCGTTTGGGTTTTTTCGATCCGTTCCAATGGCAATTCACCATTGGCCAGCAGAATATCCTGTTTCAGCCCCATCAGATGCGGGTACCATTCACGTTGAAGCGGCGATTTCCAGCGCCACAGCAAAATGTCCAGCGCCGCCAATGCGGTTTTCACCGAAGGCAACTCAAATTCTGTGGCAAAGCCATAAGGCGCATCAAAATAGGCGGCAATGTCAAAAAACGGATCCGGCACCGCTGCTTTTTGTATCACTTCACGCCAGTATGTCTTGCCAGCGTCACTGCCGCGCCCAGCCTGATCGCGCGCTCCCGCCATCAGCCCCAAAAGCAGCAAATCAGTCTCTATTATGCCTGTTGGATTCAGCATTATATTCGGCATGCTGGCGCTGCGCCACGGCCCTAAAAATAGCCGCCGCGGACAGTAATCATTGGCGTAAAAATTATCCCAGATGATGGTTGATGCCGGATCAAGATAACCGCAAGCATCACCAAAAGGGCGCGGCGCAACAATATCATCACCGCAATAGACCACCCGATGCTGTTGGTCGAGATGGCTGGCAAACTGTTCAAGATAGGTTAAGGATTGCGCATCATCTGGCGTGATCAAACTATCGGCATAGATACGCGGCACAATGATGATCGCAGCGTCAATGGCCGACCCAAGCCGGTTGGCGAGCGCCGCATGCGCCCTGCCTTCATTTGTAAAACTGCCCGATCGCGCCTCGAAATCAGCGGCGATATCATCCATCAATAGCGCAATCATACTAGCACCATTTGCCAAAAACTGGCGCGCCTTTGCCACCAAAATGGTAAAATCATTTTTCTGATCCATCGACGCATCCAGACTGGCAAAATCAAAATCCAGCCCGGGCGCGATACCGGCAATCAGGTGAATATTCTTGGCCGCTGCGGTGGCCGCAAATTGGGTAAATTCAGCTTGCCACGCCTTGTCATAGGGCTGGCGCCAAAATTGCCGATGACACGCATCTTCTTTTGGAGCGTAAAAATAGCTTGTCATCCCTGCTGCGGCAACGCCACCAAGAAGCCGGTTGCGATCACGCCAATCAAAAAGCCTGCCATAATATCCTTCGATATAGCCGGTGAAATTCAGCGTCATTTATGCCCTGTCCCTTGCCCGTTTGCCGCGTATTATACGATTGTTATTTGTTACCGGCTTTGCATTCGCTATCATGGACATCATTAAAGCCTATTTCGAGGCGAAAGCAAAAGCTTTGCGACATCTATTTAGCCATCGCAAGCGATCAAGACGGAGCCAGCAAATGAATATTGTGGCCATTGGCGCACATCCTGATGATCTGGAAATCTTTGCCTATGGTTTTTTGGCAGCTGCATCGTCGCGCGGCGACAATCTGATCCTTGGCGTTGCTACTGATGGCGCAGCTGGCGGTGTAAACCAAGGCGCCGAATTGGCAAGGCAACGTGCTGAAGAAGCCAAAAACGGGCTTGCCGCGCTTGGCACGCCAACCTTGCTTGATCTTCCCGATGGCCAGCTTGCCGATGCGCCAAACGCCCAAAACCGCATTAGGGATTTCATTCGCAATGCAGCGCCCAATCTTGTGATCACCCATGCGCCTGAAGATTATCACCCCGATCATCGCGCGCTGGCGGCCTGTGTTCGTGAAGCTGCCGGATTCATCTGTCCAGTGCTGTTTTGTGACACCCTGATGGGGGTCGGTTTTACGCCGGATTATTATATTGATATCACCCCGCATTTCGCCGCCAAACAAAAGGCCATCATGGCGCATCACAGCCAGGATCCATCACGATTTGTCCGCGCCAGCGCGATCATGAACCGGTTTCGTGCCGCCCAATGTAACGCGCCTGACGGCCATTATGCCGAAGCCTACCGGCTTGATAGCCGGTTTCCATTTGCCGATATCCGTGATCTGTTGCCACCACCACCACCTTACCGGCCATTTTATGTTCCAGGATCTGATGCGCTGATCTAAACCGGCCTTACCAGCACGCCGCCACAAACCGGTTGATGGCAACCCGTTGTTGCCGGAAATGATGTTGGTAATCCAGCGATATGCCGCGCTGCCAAAAACGCCATTAATTCGGCCTCAAGCATATCAGGCAAAAATAACGGCCTGTCGCCAGCAACAGCGCCATCTTGCACGGCGCTACCAAAAGTGCTTTGCAAATGCGATAGAAGGCAAAGATTGCGCCTGCCACCGCCGGCAATCAGGATTGTTCGCGGCGGCGCAGGCAATTGATCAATTGCAGCAGCAATGCTGTTTGCCGTGAATAGAGCAAGGCTTGCCATCGCATCGGCTGGCGCTTTGGCCAATAATCGCGCATCATCAAGGCAATGGCGAAACGCCTGACGATCAAGCGACTTTGGCCAATTAGCGGTAAAATAAGGCTGATCAAGCCATGCATCAACAAGCTTGGCATCGGCTATGCCGCTTGCCGCCAATGCGCCATCTTTGTCAAAATCAGCATCGCAATAAAGCCGCATATAATCATCCATCAACGCATTGCCCGGGCCGGTATCAAATCCGATCACACCAGCGCCACCTTCCATCCCTGTTTGCGAGAAACCCCCTGTTTGATTCGCAACCCATGTCAGATTGGCAACCCCCCCAATATTGACCAGAACCGCTGGCAAATCGACAGAAAGACGCGCCAGCATCGCCGCATGGAACACCGGTGCCAAGGGCGCACCCTGCCCGCCAGCCGCCATATCGGCGCGCCGCACATCATGCACAACTGGCAAGCCGGTTTTGGCGGCCAATAATTCCGCATTGCCAAGCTGGATTGTCGTGCGCCCAAGCGGGTGGCCATCATCGCCAGTGGGGTTATGATAGATTGTCTGACCATGAAAGCCGATTAAATTTGGCGATAGATTGCTACTGTCAATCAATTGCAAAACTGCTTTCGCATGATCTTCGGCAATCAGCCGATCAAGATGATGGCGGGCGGCATCATCACGCATATGATCATACGCATTGTCCACAGCCGCCCAAATACCGGCGCGGGTTTCGGGTCGATAGTCAAAAGACCCAGAACTGTCGGTCGTTTGAAATGTCTGGCCGTCGGTTTGCAAAACCGCAGCATCAATGCCATCGGCACTGGTTCCCGACATCAAGCCTAAAACAAGCGATCCTGCCATGCGTCTCTTCTCTTTTGCTGTACCGACGCCTATAGTGACGCGATGAGGATCAGAAATCGAGACCCAAATCACGGCACCACCGAAGATGTGCCGCCAGCTGACCGTAATGTTGATAAAATGGCGCCATCAGCGGCGCTGGCGCTTATGCTTGACAGTCAAGCAGGTGCCATTCCGGCATTGCAGGCCGCCCTGCCAGCAATCGAAGCCGCGGCGATTGCTGCGCATGACCGCCTAAGCCAAACAGGCAACGGACGGCTGATCTACGCCGGTGCTGGCACATCGGCTCGGATTGGGGTTCAAGATGGCGCCGAATTACCGCCAACCTTTAACTGGCCAAAAGACCGGCTTGGCTTTTTGATCGCTGGAGGGCCATCGGCGCTTTTGGGTGCCATTGAAAATGCCGAAGATGATGCCGCCGCTGGTGCGGCTGGCTTTACCGCGCTTGATGGTGGCGCGCATGATATTGTGATTGGCATCGCTGCCAGTGGCAAAACCCCCTATACGCTTGGCGCGATCGAGGCGGCCCGCCAATCAGGCGCAATAACCATCGGCATTGCCAATAATCCCAACACCCCGCTTTTGACCGGTGCCGATCATCCAATCCTGCTTGCCACTGGCGGTGAAATCATTGCTGGATCAACAAGGTTAACCGCCGGAACCGCACAGAAAATCTGCTTGAATCTAATTTCGAATATGATCATGATTCAAATGGGATTTGTTGCCAATGGCATGATGGTGGCAATGGTGCCAACCAATGAAAAACTGCGTCACCGCCGCGATCAGATTGACGCCGCGCTAGGACAGCAATCGCGGATCGATTGATAAATATTGATCAGCATCAGCAAGGCCAAGCATGCTGACAAGATCATCGCGATCCACCGCCACACATCCTGCCGTACTGGTTTTGCCATCGGCGATACAATGCAAAAAAATTGCGCTTCCGCGTCCAGCGATTGGCGGCGCATCGTTAAACCCCACCATGACAACAAGATCATAAGCGCCATCATCGCGCCACATCACCTCATGGCTGGCGGCAAAGGGCAAACTCACATGGCAATTATAATATTGATGCGCCGGATCATCGCACCAGCCACAATGCGGCGTGATCACACTTGCTGGAATAACTGTATCTACCGACCCTAGCAAATCCTGCCGATAATAGAGGTGGCGCAATGCCCACCGGCCAACTGGTGTTGCCATATCGCCTTCGCGTTTGCCATCGGCAGCAATGAAACCAGCACCGCCAATTATGGCGCGCCTTGGCACCCGATCACCAGCTTGCAACCAATAATGGCCAGCCTTATCACGATCAAGACACCAGTCCGGCATTGCATCAAACCTTTTTCTAGATAGAGTTATGTCACGGCTGGCTTGAGAAAATTGCTTTCCCCATTTTTGCCCTAGGGTCCAATATAGCAAACACAATTTGATGGAGCCATGATAATGCGTGATTTTATGACAAGTCTGGCCGCCTATCGCGACCGGCGCATGATCCGCATTCTGCTTCTTGGGGCAATGAGCGGCTTTCCTTGGGTTCTGATTGGCTCGTCACTATCGCTATGGCTCAATGAAGATGGCCTAAGCCGGTCGGCGATTGGCTGGGCCGGACTGATTTTCAGCATCTATGCCATCAATTTTTTCTGGGCGCCGCTGATTGACCGGATTCGCATTCCCGGACTTGCCCGCAAAATTGGCCAGCGCAAGGCATGGATTTTATGTTTTCAGATTGTCATTATTTTGGCGCTTTTGGCCTGGAGTCTGCTTAGCCCGGCAGAAGATATCTGGCTTGTGATGGCAGTTGGGCTTGTCATTGCCACCGCATCAGCATCGCAAGATATCACCATTGACGCGCTTCGCATTGAGCAGGTCGACGCTTCGGAAAAAAGCGCAATGGCAGCAGGCGCGGCCATTCATGTTACCGGCTGGTGGAGCGGCTATAAAATAGGCGGCATCATTGCGCTTTTCAGTGCCGATTTCCTGCAAAATGCCGGATTTGAAAATTACTGGCAATTGACCTTTATCGGGCTTGGCGGGCTGGTAATTCTGGCGAATATCGGGCTTTTATTCATTCCCGAAGCAAGCGCCAATGCGCGCATCGAAGCGCAAAACAAGGCCGAGGCCGATATCGTCAAAAAGCTTGATGCGAATAATCATTTTGCCCGATTCATTGGCTTTCTTGGCAGCACGGTCTGGGGGCCGCTTGCCAGTTTTTTCCGGCAGAATGGCGTCGCTATCGGGCTTGGCATTCTAAGCTTTGTTCTATTGTTCAAAATCGGCGAAGCCTTCATGGGCAAAATGTCGTTGATCTTCTATTCCGAAATCGGCTTTTCAAAATCGGATATCGCGCTCTATTCAAAAGGCCTTGGCTGGATAACCACCGTTACCTTTACCCTTCTTGGTGGGTTTTTTGCCATTCGGTCAGGTGCGGTTCGCGCCCTGTTCATTGCTGGCATTGCAATGGCGGTAACCAATGTCATGTTCAGTGTTCTTGCCTGGACAGGCAAATCTGAATGGGTGTTTGCGCTTGCGGTTTTGCTTGACGATATTGCCGCTGCCTTTGCCACTGTTGCGTTTGTGACCTTTATTTCGCTTCTTGTTGATCGCACCTATACCGCAACACAATATGCGCTTTTGGCCTCGATCGGCACAATTGGCCGAACCACCTTGGCAGCGTCATCAGGTGCAATGGTTGATGGGCTTGGCGGTGATTGGGGTTTGTTCTTCGTCATCACCGCGCTGATGGTCATTCCATCACTTTGCTTGCTATGGCTGCTTCGCCATAAGATTCAGCTAAATGGTGGCTAGAATTTTATCTCACCCGATCAGGCATTGGACGGCGAAGTGCGGTTACCGGCCCTGCAGTGATCGCAATACGCGCAATTGCATCACCGAGCGGTTCGCTTGCCACCGCCATATGATACGCATTGGCGTGAAGCAGGTTTTTACCGTCCTGCATGATGCCAACATGACCAAGCCAGAACACCAGATCGCCGCGTTGCAATTGCAATAGATCATGAATGCCACTGCCAATATGATGTTGCAGGCCGGAGTCACGCGGCGCATCAATGCCGCCTGCCGCCAAGGCCAATTGCACCAATGCTGAACAATCAAGCCCCCACGCACAACGCCCACCCCACTTATAAGGGCTGGCAACAAGCTTTTCAGCAATTGCGACCCAATCATCAACCCGCGTCACATCACCCAAAACATGACCCACCACCTTGTCGTCTGCTGCGCGAGACGCCAATGGCAAAAGATGCTGGCGCGGTAAAAAACCACTGCCGCTAGAAGTGATGATTTCAGCACGGTCATCTTGCAATGCTTTGATTGTTACCAAGGCGCCAAGCGACAGCGGAAAATACCCCGCGCTTTTGATGTCGGCTTGTGAGGTTACATCGCTCATCGGGGCGATGACCCGCGCATTTGGGGCGGGCAGATGCACCAAGACAATTATCTGGAACCCAGCCCTGATACCCATCACTGGCAAGCCTGCCAAAGCTGAATCCAGCTTCCGATTGTTCAGCCTCAAATGCTTCTCCAAAAAGACATTCACTATCAAGTGCGGCATTGGCAAAAGGGCCAGATCGCAAAGGTGCTGATTGGGTGATGATGCGAAACAGCGCCATCAGGTCCTACAAGCCGATCTTTTCACACCATTGCCCAACATTGAAATTCGGACAGGTTTTATCGGTATAGTCAAAGTCACGATGCCCACAAATTTTGGCATCAGGATAGGCATCCCGCCAACCACGAAGAACGGTTTCCAGCGCGTCAAATTGGGCATTGGTAAAATCTTGGCGACCAATCAGACAGACGCCAAGGCTGACCTCATTAAAGCCTTTGACATGCGCACCGATCCAATAATCGGGACGGCCATGTTCGATACGCCCATCACGGCAAATCACCCGGTGATAGCCAATGCCATTCCAACCAAAGCCAAGATGCATTTGATGAATATCACTTGCATCAAGCGGCTGGTCATCGGGCGTATCAGCACAATGCACCACGAGATAACGAATATTTTCGGCTTTCAGCATGTTTCATTCGTCCAATTCATATTCATTGCATCGCACCCCCATCATGCCGCCATCGATTAGGTCAGTATGGCAATTCTGGTTCCCGGCATTTTCCTTTGCGGCAAATCCATGCCATAGTCGGCCAGTCGCGTTCAGGCAAATCATTGCACAGGTAAAAGCCGCATTCATAGGGAAATATTCATGCCATTATTACTGGTAAAATCTGCGGTTGAGGCCAGCCAAATCAAGGCTGTTATTTTTGATATGGACGGGCTTTTGCTCGACACTGAAACCTTGTCCTTTGAGTCGTTCATCGCAACCGCCGCGAGATATGATCTCCAAGTCGGGATTGATGATTATCGCGATATGATCGGGCTGAATGCGGCGACAGGCATTGATATTCTTCGTGCCATGCTGCCAACACATATGGATGCGGTTGCCTTCAAAAATGAATGGCTTGATGTCTATCGCCAGCTTTTGCTTGATGATGTGCCGTTAAAGGCGGGGGCGCACGCGTTTTTGGCAAGCCTTCACCAGATGGATATGCCGCGCGCTGTTGCCACCTCATCATCTGGCCAAAAAGCGCGTGCCATTTTGCAGAAAACCGGCCTGATGCCCTATATCCAGCATGTCACTGGCGGGGATGAAGTTCCCGCTGGCAAACCAGCACCAGATGTTTATCTGGATGCCGCCCACAAGCTTGGCATTGACACAGGTGATTGTCTTGCCCTTGAAGACTCAAACAATGGCACCACCGCTGCCTTGGCCGCTGGCATGAAGGTTATTCAGATTCCCGACCTTGCCCCATCTAACCGGTTGCCAAACCCGCCCGATTTTCAAATCTGCACCAGCCTTGCCGAAGCGGCCAGCCTGATTGGTCTTGAAATTGATATATCATCACCAGCAACCAGTGACAAAAAGCTGGTCAAAAATCAGCCAAGACCAGACAGGATCAGCGGTCAGGGCAAGCCGACAACAGGCTAGACATAGCTTTGGTTTGACGCCTATCATAATCAGGCAAAGGTGCTGGTAACATCTGGCGCGCATGAAACAGGGGGCAGGGACATTATGCGGTTTCTTCATACAATGGTTAGGGTTCGTGATCTTGACGAGTCACTCGATTTTTATTGCACCAAATTTGGTCTTATTGAAATGCGCCGCAAGGATGTTCCCGAAGGTCGTTTTACCCTCATTTTTCTGGCAGCACCAAAAGATATGCAAAGCAGCAAAGTTGGTGGCGCGCCAGAACTGGAACTGACATTTAATTGGGATCCTGAAGATTATGATTATGGTCGTAATTTCGGCCATCTTGCCTATAAGGTTGATAATATCTACGAAAAATGCCAGCAACTGATGGATGCTGGTATTGTGATTAACCGCCCGCCACGCGATGGCCGGATGGCATTTATCAAGTCACCAGACAATATTTCAATTGAATTGCTGCAAGAAGGCGATTCCCTGCCACCAGCCGAGCCATGGCTTTCGATGGAAAATACAGGACGTTGGTAGGCAGATTTGTCGCTAGTTAAAAGGAGATGAGCATGGCCTTTCAAACACATCAATTCCCTTATGGCGACGATAATTACGGGCTTTTGCTGCATTGCACCGAAAGCAACCTTACCGCTTGTGTTGATGCAGGAGACGCCGCAGCGGCCGAGGCAGCCCTAGCCGAAACTGGCTGGCAGCTAAGCCATATTTTCATTACACATCATCATGGCGATCACACCGCCGGTCTTACCGAATTGAAACAGCGTCATGGTGCCACCGTTCTTGGTCCGGTAATCGATAGTGCTGCAAGCACGCTTTATGATATCCGCCTCGGCGATGGTGATCATTTTGAATTTGCCGGTCGCCAGATCGATGTGATTTCGACGCCCGGTCACACGCTTGATATGCTGAATTTCTACATCGCATCTGAAGTCCATGGTTTGCACCGGTGACACACTATTTGTCATGGGATGTGGCCGCATTTTCGAAGGCGATGCCGATATGATGTGGGCATCTCTTGAAAAGCTGTTGGCGCTTCCTGACCAGACAGTCATTTATTGCAGCCATGAATATACGATTGCTAATGCCACCTTTGCGCGGTCGGTTGACCCAGAAAATGCCGCGCTTGCCGCACGTCAAGGGGCAATTGTCGAATTGCTTGAAAACGGCTTTCCAACCGTGCCGACGCGCCTTGATCTTGAAAAGGCAACCAACCCGTTTTTACGCGTTGATAATGCCGCTATCCGCGCACATCTTGGCATGGAAACGGCCAGTAACGCTGCCGTTTTTGCCGAAATACGCAAACTCAAAGATCGTTTTTAATAAAGACCAATTGCCGCAAACACTCTTGGATTTTTGCTGGCAAAGATCATTTATCTACAGCCATAAGCGTCTTTGATAGCCCCCCAAACAAGAAGTGTTGCCGCAAGGTCAAGATTGGCTTCGGGCCGCGCCAGCCATTGCATCGTTGTTGCCTTTAACTGATCGGGCGATACCCCGTCTGGAAGACAGAATTGACGTTTTGCCCCGCTGGTCTTTTACCCCACCAGATCAATCGTGGTAAAAGCATCAACGGCCCCAGCAATATAAACGAAACATACCGCCTCATCATTCGGGTTTTTCGACGTGCAATAAAGCTGCAATTGATTACCGTTGATAAAATCGGCGCGCGCCGGAGCCGCCGGCAAAAAAGACAGGGCAAGAAGCGCCAAAATTGTTAATTTTCCGAGGCCAGAAAACAGACCAATATCCGGTGAAGCGTTTTATCATTATTCCCTGCCTGTTTGTAGAATGATTTTTGGAGGTGCCTTGCCTTGATGAATATCAAGAAAGGACTGCGCCCCAGCATCAAGATGCCGAATTTCGGCCCAGCCCTTGCCACTGATCTTGCCGCTGGTCAGCAATGCCAAGGCTTCGGCAAAATCATCTTTACGATAGCAATAAGTGCCTTGAAAATTAATCTCCTGCAAGGTGATGCGGCGCGTATCAAGGCCGGGTTCATTATCCTGCAATCCAATGTGAACAATAACCCCACCCGGCCGGACAAGCTCGCTTGCCGCACGGCGTGTCGTCCCTGATCCAACCGCATCAATTATAATATCAACCCGGTTAGAATCAGGCGTTTCACAAAGCGGATCATAGGCCCGCATGACGCCAATCTTTTCCAGCATATCGCGGCGAAGCGCATTGGTTTCGGCAATCTGGATATTGCCATAGCCATAGGCCTCGAACACCAGCGCGGCCAAAAGACCAATCGCCCCACCACCCAGAACAACAATGGCTGCATCACGATTATCACCAGCAAGCTGGCAGGCAAGCCGCACCGCATGAACCGAACAGGCCAACGGCTCGGCAAGCGCCGCTTTGGCAAATGGCAAATCATCATTAATCACGGTTAAATTACCAGCATCAATCGCAAGCTTTTCAGCAAAGGCACCTGGAACGCGCATGCCAATCAATTCACGGCTAGGGCAAAGATGCTCGTCACCACTATTGCAAAAATTGCAATCACCGCAGGTCATCAGTGGGTTAATGGCCACCCGCTTTCCCGCAAGCGGGCCGGTTTGAACAATACCAACCGCCTCATGCCCAAGCACCAATGGCGGCACACGCCGTTCATCATGCCCATGCCATGCATGCATATCCGATCCGCAAATGCCGCAAAATGCCAGATCAACCAAAACCTGACTGCCGCTCACAACCGGCACATTAACATCACGAATTTCCGACATTTGCGTGCCGGTATAAACAAGCGCCTTCATTTCGCTGTAAATCCTCCATCAACGGCAATCGATTGGCCGGTGACATAGCCGCTGGCATTAGATGCCAAAAACAACAATGGCCCGCGCATATCCTCAAGCGCGCCATTCCGACCAATCGCCGTTGCCGCCGCCAGCCTTTGCGCCACTGCCTGATCGGCAAATAACGGTGCGGTTAATTCGGTTGGGAAAAATCCTGGCGCCAGCGCATTGGCGGTAATGCCATATCGTGACCATGCTTCGGCCATTGCGCGGGTTAGCTGTAGGATACCACCTTTGGCCGCACCATATGAAATGCCATTTTCAAAAGCACGTGTTGATTGAAGCGACGCAATATTGATAATGCGCCCCCATCCATTCTGCTTCATATGAGGTACAAATTTCTGGCTAACCAAAAATGGCACATTCAAATTCAGATCTACCGAATAATGCCAGTCAGATTCAGAAATGTCATCAGCATGACGCCGCGGATTTATACCTGCGGCATTGACGATGATGTCGGGTTGCTTATCCATTGCCAAAACCATATCGAACAAATGGTCAGCCGCCCCACGTTCAACCAGATCAAGCGCAAATATAGCGCCGTCATGGTCGCCAAGACTGGCAGATAGCCGGTCTTGGCGGCGGCCGACAAGATAGACCCGCACCCCAGCCTCGGCTAATACTTTTGCCATAAATTGGCCAAGGCCGCTGCCACCGCCAGTGATCAATGCGGTTTTTCCAGCAACATCAAACAGGTTCAGGCCTGCATCAACCAAGATTTTCTCCGGGGAAATATTTCCGCAATCTTACATCGGCTGCGCGCGCATGGCCTTCCATTCCCTCAAGCCGTGAAATACGCGCCGCTGCCTGTCCAACCTCACGATTGGCCTCTTTGGTCATGCGCTGCGTTGTTACGATTTTCAGGAATTTATGAACCGAAAGGCCGCCGGTATAATGCGCCGCACCTTTGGTTGGCAGAATATGGTTTGTGCCTGAACATTTATCGCCATACGTCACGGTGGTTTCTTCACCAATGAACAATGATCCGTAATTTTTCAGACGCGCCGTATACCATTCATCCTTGTTGGTATGAATTTCCAGGTGTTCAGCTGCATATTCATCCGACACCTGTGCTGCTTCTTCATCAGTATCGCATAAAATCACCTCGCCATAATCGCGCCATGCAACGGTTGCGGCATTGCGGGCGGTTTCGGGCAAGGCATTAATGTGACGATTCATCTGCGCCATCACATCACCGGCAAGCTGGCGCGATGTTGTGATCAGCCAAGCTGGTGAATCGGGGCCATGTTCGGCCTGACTGACCAGATCTTCAGCAACGACTGCCGCATCGGCGGTTTCATCGGCAATCACGGCAATTTCAGTTGGACCTGCAAACATATCAATGCCAACACGGCCGTAAAGCATGCGCTTAGCCTCGGCAACAAACCGGTTGCCAGGCCCAACCAGCAAGCGGGCAGGTTTGCCGGTAAATAGACCATAGGCCATTGACGCAATGCCCTGAACACCACCAAGTGACAAGATCGTATCGGCACCACATAAATTCATTGCATAGATAATCGCTGGATTTGGGCCTTCATTGCCATGTGGCGCGGAACAGGCCACCACATGTTCAACACCGGCCACCTTGGCTGTTGCGATTGACATGATCGCTGACGCCACATGCGCATAACGCCCACCAGGAACATAACATCCCGCTGTTTCGATCGGGATCAATTTCTGCCCCGCCCATAATCCGGGTGAAAGCTCGGTTTCAAATTCATTGACCGAGGCCAATTGCGCCTTGGCGAATTTGGTAACACGGTCATAGGCAAATTGGATATCATCCTTTAATTGCGGCGACACGGTTGCCGCGGCGGCAGCAATCACCTCGTCACTCACAATTGCATCACCAGCATAGCTATCAAGATCACGGCCATAGGAAAGCGCCACTTCTTCACCGCCTATTTCGATTTTTGCCAGCATATCTGCAACAATATTGCGCGTTTCATCACTGCCAGTTTGCGGTGTTTTTTCTGCTTTTTTCAGATATGTAATAGTCATTTCTATTCCTATTGACCGTAGATATAATTAGGAAGCCACAAAGCGATTTGTGGGAACAAGAAGATCAGTGTAAGACCAATCAATTGGATCACCATGAACTGCATCATGCCGAAATAGATATCCTTTAAATCCCATTCAGGCTCAACACCTTTCAAGAAATACGCCGATAGCGCAACCGGCGGACTAAGCCAGGCGGTTTGCATATTGACGGCTACCGGAATACCAAACCATGCTTCTGCTGCCTGATAAACTCATCCTTTTCCTGTCCTTGGCACCATTGCTAGAAAATAGCCGTGATCAGCCCAAGGTCAATTAAACCGTCATAAAGCATTGTGATTGTCAGATAGATCAGGAACCATAATCCCAGATATGACAGCCACCGATAACGGATCATAATTTTCATAATCAGCGACGCGCTAAACGCCATAAAAGCAATCGCCAGCCCAAGCCCAAAAACAAGAAGCGCCGTGTTGTCACGGGCAATCGCCGCCACCGCCACAATATTGTCAATCGACATCGAAACATCAGCGACCAGAATGGTGAGCAAAGCGCGGCCAAAATTCTTTTCTGCCGGTTTTTCACCATCAGCAGACTTTTCCCCAACATCAGCCAGCGCTTGATCATTGCTTCGGTTGAATTCTTTCAAATCATGGTAAAAGCGATAGCAGACCCATGCCAACAAGGCGCCGCCAATCAGCAAAATCCCTTTGATCGCAAGCAATTGTGCCGCGACAATCGCAAATAGAATCCGCAAGATTGCCGCCAGCGCCATGCCAATGGCAATTGCACGTTTGCGTTGCGCAGCTGCCAATCCTGCTGCTGCCATACCAATGACAAGCGCATTGTCACCCGACAGAATGATATCGGCAAAAATGATCTGCATAATATCGCTGATTTCGGCAAGACCATATTGTGAAATATCCAGACCAGACATACTCATCACACAGCCTCCAATATCAAATCTGATAGTTTTTCACCAATCATGATCGTTGGCGCATTGGTATTGCCCGAAGTGATTGCTGGCATGATCGACGCATCGGCAACGCGTAAGCCCTGAACGCCATAAACGCGCAATTTTTCATCGACCACTGCCATTTTATCCTGCCCCATTTTGCAAGTGCCAGTGGGGTGATAGATGGTTGTTGCTGTATTCCGCGCCCAGTCCAGAATGGCAGAATCATCATCATTCGCCACAGCCGCCCCGGGGGCATACTCTTCGGTTATTAATGATTTCACCGGTTCAGTCTGACAAACCGCACGGGCAATCTTGATACCGGCAACAATCGTGTCGCAATCGGTTTTGGTGGCAAGATAGTTCGGATGAATTGCCGGATAATCATCAGCATTGGCCGAAACGAGCTCGAGATGCCCCACGCTTTCCGGCCGTAATTGCAAAACCGATGCGGTAAAGGCAGAAAATTTATGACTTCCCTCGGCAACGCTATCCGCGCTAAAGGGCTGAAGGTGGAATTGGATATCAGGTGTTTCCAACCCATCATGCGTTTTCAAAAAGGCCGTGCCAAGACTGGCCGCCATTGCCATTGGCCCCGATCTTTTAAAAGCATATTCAAGTGCAATTGACGCCAGTTGAAGCGGGTTTTTGGTTTCGGTATTGATCGTGCTGGCACTACATTTGAAAACAGGGCGCGCTTGAAGATGATCTTGCAAATTCCGGCCAACACCCGGCAAGTGGTGTGTTGATTTTATGCCATGCTTGCCAAGATCAGTCTGGTCGCCAATACCCGACAGCATCAAAATCTGCGGCGATCCAATCGAGCCAGCCGACAGAATTATTTCCCGACCGGCTTTGATTCGCTGGCTTTTACCGCGAACCCGCGCCATCACGGCGACGGCGCGCTTGCCATCAAATTCAATCCTGTCCGTATGGGCATGGGTAATGATATGCAGATTCTTGCGCGATTGGATGGGCTTTAAATAGGCCACGGCCGTGCTACAGCGCATGCCGTTTTTCATTGTCATCTGAAAAAAGCCAACCCCTTCCTGATCTTCACGATTATAATCATTGGTGCGGCGATAGCCCGCTTGTGCCGCCGCATCAACCCATGCGCCAATGATGTCGCGATCAACCTTATTTTCAGACACATTCAAGGGGCCGCCAACGCCGCGTTCAGGCGATGGGATGCCTTCCCAATTTTCGGCACGGCGAAATAAAGGCAACACATCTTCCCAGCTCCAGCCAGTATTGCCAAGCTGCCGCCAATGATCGAAATCTTGTGGCTGGCCGCGAACATATAAAAGACCGTTGATCGAACTGCTGCCGCCAAGCACCTTTCCACGCGGCCAGTTGATCGAACGCCCATTCAGACCCAGATCAGGCTGGGTGCGATAACACCAATCGGTTTTCGGATTGCCCATGGTTTTGAAATAACCAACGGGGATATGAATCCATGGATAGCGATCCTCACCCCCTGCTTCGATCAAAGCAACCGAAACAGATGGGTTTGCGGACAAACGATTAGCAATCACACAACCCGCTGAACCAGCACCGATGATGACGTAATCAAACTCCAACCTACCCCCCTTAAACAAACTAATTTTATATTTTTATTATTTTTTGAGACTTTTAGTCTCTTTTCTGGTACAAATTAAAAATGATGCACGAAAATGTGCCCTATTCAAGTGAAATATCCTTTCGGGCGTTTTTTTCTGTGCCGAACTTAGCCGAAATGAGAGCAATAATGACCGACTCGTCAGCGCCAAATCTACGAACCTTGAGAATTTTTGAAGTGATTGCCGATGCGGGTCGGCCGCTGACCCCAACCGAAATCAATGAACAGCTTAATTGGCCAAAACAGAGCTTGCACCGATTATGTCAAACCTTAATTGCCGAGGGCTATCTGGTGAAACAGACACGCCGCCTACATCCAACAAAACGGCTTCTTGGGCTTGCGGCGGGATTAACTCAACATGCCACTGGCCAAACCACGCGCCATCAAATTTTGCAAAATATCGCCCGCGAAACTGGCGAAACAGTCAATTTTGTCAGGCCCGAAATCAAAGGCATGATCTATTCCGACCGCGTAGAAACCAACTGGCCCTTTCGGATTTTGCTTCCCGTGGGAACGCATGTGCCGTTTCATTGCACGGCAAGTGGCAAAACTTATCTTGCCAATCTCCCAACAGCAAAACGGCGCATCCTTCTGGCAAGTTTGGATTTGCACGCCTATACCGACTGCACCCATACCAGCATTGATACGCTTGAAGATGAGCTACAACGTGTAAGCAAAGAATGGCTATGCGCTTGATATAGAAGAATTTCATGAGGGCATGGTCGCCATCGCCGTACCAGTTCTGGACTCGCAGCGTCGCTATGTTGCAGCGATTGGCATGCATGGACCAAAACAGCGATTCAACCTTGATGATGCGCTGGCTCGGCGCAGCCTTTTGGCGGAGTCAGCTAAAGTAATCTCACAAACATTTGGCTATTGACGGCGGCTAGCTGCGGCGTGCCTCACCAGCACTGGCAATCAATGCGGCAAAGCGATACAGCCCATGAACAAATTTTGAAAAGGGCAAAATCAGGAAAAAGCCATAGACAACGCCAAGATGAATGGCAAGGGTCACGCCCATAAAGCTGGTCTCGCGCACCGCCAGCAATAACAAGCCGGTAAAGCTGACAAAAAACAGTGACACAATAAAAGCGTAATCCATGCCAAGCCCTTCATCATGCCGAACCGCCGGATGCAAGCGCCGCTTTTCAACAAACAGCCCAGCAGTACCAATGCATAAAATGATCCCACCAACTGTGCCTAAAACCACTGGCAGTTCGAAATAGCCATATGGCGCCTCACGGCCAAAGCCATAATGATAAATCGTGCCAACCGAAGTTGCTGCAAAACAAAGCAAAAACCCATACATCGTCAATTGATGATAGATGCGCCGCGCATTGCTTGACCCGTCGTCGCCTGTCGGACAACCCGGCCCAGACAAAATCCCGCTTGAAGTATCACCGCCAAGATGGCGAAGCGTTGCCGAAGCCTTGACCGCATCGACAAGATCGGGAAACCCACCCCATTTCGCCCCTGTGTGGCGCCAGTAACGCCGCCAACCCATAATAAATGAAACCACAACAAATGTCGAAATTGCCAATGGCACCGCGGCCATCATCGTATGCGGCATGATTCGATAAAAAGCGCCCTCACCCAAATGAATACCCCAGAAAAGCTGTGGCGCAATCATCGCCAGCATCAGCCCAACCGTTATCGCCAAACCAGCAGACACGCCAAGCGTGACAAACAGGCCATTGCATCTGAACAGACCCGCCAAAGGCGCTGGCCAAGCATAGGCCGAATAGCTGTCGTTACGCGCGGCGGCAAGCGCTTGCGGCACATTCACGCCAAATTCATGCGGCGGTGCATATTGGCACGCATGATAGCAAGCCCCGCAATTATGACATAGATTGGCAAGATAGCCGACATCACCCTCGTCAAATTGCCGCCGGCGGGTCATTGCCGGAAACACAGCGCAAAACCCCTCGCAATAACGACAAGCATTGCAAATCTGCATCACCCGAATGACTTCGCCAGCCGCTTCTGGGTCAAGAAGAGCCTTGAGATCAAACCCGTCAGCTTCGATATTATCGGTTAAGGACACGCGCTGCCTCCGCTCCTGCAATACGGCCAAAAACACCGCCAATTGTCATTCCAATGCCAGCCAAATAGCCCTGTCCAAGAATATTGCCAGCCATAATTTCACCCGCGGCAAATAGATTTGCGGCTGGTTTGCCATCCTGCATCAAAACTTGCGCCCGGTCATTCACCGCAACACCCATATAGGTAAAGGTAATACCAGGCCGCAGAGGATAGCCATAAAAAGGAGGCTTACTGATTGGCGCTGACCAGTTGGTTTTTTCGGGCGTTAAGACCATTTGTTGCCCTACCATCAAGGACCATCTGATCAATCGGGCCATCAGGGCAGGCCGCATTAAACGAATCAACAGTCTTTTTTGCGGCTTTTGGATCAAGGCCAAGCTGGCTTGTTAAACCTTCGATGCTGTTATCTGTGATCGCGGTAAATACCGATGGCATAAAGCGTTTCACCCCATCCGAATCAATGATGGCATAGGCAATCTGATCAGGCTGACCCGCAACGAGCCTTCCCCAAATTGCATAGCGTTTTGGCCAGAAATCTTCACCTTCATCATAAAATCGTTCGGCATTTTTATTCAACACAACGGCAAATGGCACCGCATCAATACGGCTGGCAATGCCACCATCATATTTTGGAGCCCGCGCATCAATGGCAACCGCATGACATTGATCTAGCGCACCAACCATCTGCGCGCCGCGATCGAGCAAAACCCGCAAAACCTTACCCTTATTGTAAGGCGTACCCCGCACCAGAAAATTTTTCGCAGCGTCCCCCCAACCTTCGGCAAGCCAATCAAGATCAGCTTCAAAACCACCGGCAGCTGTGATCAGCTGTTTGCAATTCAAATGCAGTGATTGCCCTTGCCATTCGACATCAATCGCCTCGCAAAATCCATTCTCAAGTTCAATATTCGTAACTTCGGCATCATAGATAAAGGTAATGCCAATAGATTCGGCATGGCGGCAGAGCGCGTTCAACATGGCTCGCCCACCGCCAAGAAAAAAGGCGTTGGTATGGCTAAGGTTCAAGGTTCCAGACAAAGCTGATTGAAACCGAACACCGCGCGCGCCTAACCAATGGGTCAGCTCTTGCGAGCCGCGCAAAGTTACCTCGGCAAGATGCTCATTGGTCACCCCTTTGGTGACCCGCATCAAATCTTCCCAATATTCTTCAAAGCTATAGCGATCGGTCAACACATCGGTTGGCTCATCATGCATCGCCCTCAAATTACGCGTATGGCGTGTATTGCCGCCACGCATGTCACGCGGCGCTGAATCGATCACCAACACCGAGCAGCCGCGTTCAGCAGCCGTAATGGCCGCACAAACACCAGCATTGCCACCACCAATTACGATGATGTCCCAGCTTTTTTCAACGATGGGTTTCGTGATTTCATTGGGCATAAGACTGCCTTGATCTATTGCATACAATTGCATACAATATAAGAAAAAGGAGGCGTTCATGTCAACCGACTGGGCGGCACATGATTTAAAGGTCCAAAATCATCATGGTGGCAATCTGGCAGCAACATCGCGGGTCAGGCATGTTCTGATCGCAGCCATTATCGCTGGCGATATTGCGCCCGGTGCGCGGCTAAAGGAAATTGACCTAGGCCAACAGCTTGGCGTTAGCCGCACACCGCTTCGCGAAGCCATGTCAGCATTGAAAGCTGAAGGGATTTTATCAATTGGTGAAAATGGTGGGCTTCGTGTTCGCAGCCTTGACTATCAAGATATTCACGCACTTTATCAATTGCGCGCCAAGCTGGAATCAATGGCGGCTGAATTGGCCGCTGAGCAAGCAAGCCTTGCCGAACGCGAATTCATTGCCGAGATCAGGGCCAAAGAATCAATTCTCATCAATGATGGCACCAGCCCTGCGACCCTTGCCAAGCTGAATGGCCAGTTTCATCAATCCATCGCCCTTGCGAGCCATAATGCCTTTCTTGTTGAAACCTTGCAGCGCCTTAGCACCTTGATGGTGCTTCTTGGCCCAACCGCCTACAGCCTTGCCGAGCGGGTTTGTGAAATTGGTGCCGAACATGACGCTATCAACAGTGCCATCCAGACGCATGACCCCATCGCTGCTAAACAGGCCGCCAGCACCCATCTTCAAAATGCGGTCAAGGCTCGATTGCAAATCATCGCATCTGGGCATAACGACAATATGGACTAGCCAATTTCATGCCTCAATCTTAATTGGGCCTGCCAGCAGGCCAATCCACCCCACCTGCAGGAGTTTCCATGCGGCCCGTGCTGTCGGATATCCAAAATATAATTGTCACCTCAAGCATCGCCTTTGTTACCGGCTATGTTTTTAAGATTTTTGGCTTTCCAGCGCCATTTCTGCTCGGCAGCTTGTTTGGCGTTTGGGTTATTGCCGGGATCATTCCGCCCATTCGTTCGCGCGTTGGCATTCCGCGCTGGGTTTTTGTGCCGGTTATTCTTGGGCTTGGCACCCTTATTGGCGCCCATTTCCGACCCGATATTTTATCCCATATCGGATCGTCAGGCATTACCGTTGCCGCCATGTTCTTTGGCCACGATTTTGGCAACGCTTGTTGGCCTTTTCTATTTAATGCGAATCCGTAAATACAGTTTCATCATGGCGCTGCTAAGCTGTATTCCGGGTGGGCAGGCCGAAGTGATCACCATTAGCCGAGATCTGGTGGAAAAAGATTATGTTGTTGCCCTGTTCCATCTGGTTCGTGTTGCTCTGGTATTTTGTTCAACGCCGTTCATTCTGGCCTTGGTTGAGGGTCAGGCCGCTGTCGCCGCGTCAAATATGGCGCTGCAAGCCATGCCAAGCATCATCAGCCTTGATATCAAAACACTTTTATCCTTTATCGCAATTGCCATTTGCGGCTTGCCAATAGCGCGGTTATTACACATCCCGATGCCGCAACTGATTGGGCCATTAATGCTCAGCTCGGCGTTACATGTCCTTGGCTTTGTCGAGATACCCCGTATTAGTGAATTTGTAATTCTAGCACAGGTTGCCATCGGCGGATCGGTTGGCGCGCGTCTTGCCCGCGTGCCATTTGTCGAGCTTGCTGTCTATTTGCGTGACGCGCTTGTCAATTCCGTCATCGTTCTTGGCACTTATGGCATCACAGCCTACGGATTATCGGCATTGACTGGTGTTGATTTCATCAAAATGCTTTTGGCTTTTGTCCCGGGCGGTCTTTACGAGGTGACTTTGCTGGCTTTGATTTTCGGATTTGATGTTGCCTTTGTTGCCTTTCATCACACCATCAGGGTGATGCTGGTATTCCTTGGCCTTCCTTTTGTCATTGCCTTTGCCAAAAAGCACAATCTCGTAACCGACAATGTCAAATCATCGCATTGACCATTTCAAACCGAAAGACGACAAGGATCAAAACCATGAGAATAGCAATTTTGGATGATTGGCTCGATTGCGCCTTGGACAGTTGTGACTGGAACCGGCTTGGGCCTGATGTGACCATTGATGTGTTCCATGACACCATTGCCGGCACCGCCCTTGTCGAGAGGTTGCAGCCCCACGACATCATCTGCATGATGCGCGAGCGCACACCAGTTGATGCTGCGCTGATGGATCAGTTACCAAATCTGAAAGGCATTGTGACAAGCGGTATGCGGAACGCCGCGCTTGATATCGACGCTGCCAAATCGCGTGGGTTGATGGTTAGCGGCACCGGTTCTCCGGGTCATGCCACATCCGAACTTGCTTTCACCTTGATCGCAATGCAGGCGCGGCAAATTTTTGCCAGCGCAACAGCGATGCGTGGCGGCAAGTGGCAAACGCATCTTGGCCGTGATCTTCGTGGTGCGCGACTTGGCATTCTGGGACTTGGCAGGCTTGGCGCGCAATTGGCTGGCTATGCCAAGGCCTTTGGCATGGAAATTCAGGCCTGGTCGCAGAATCTGACAAAAGAAAGATGCGACGAGGTTGGGGTGTCTGTACGTTGACCGCGAGACGCTTTTCCGCAGTTCCGATTTTATCTCAATTCATCTGAAGCTCTCGAGCCCGCGTTCGCCATCTTGTTGGCGCAGAAGAACTGGCGATGATGAAACCAGATGCTTATCTGGTGAACACATCGCGCGCGCCCATCATTGATATGGCAGCTCTTACCAATGCGCTTGCAATCGGACAAATTGCTGGTGCTGCGATTGATGTTTATGATCATGAGCCTGTTCCGGCTGCCAACTCGCTTCGCAACACACCAAATCTTTTGATGACACCGCATATCGGCTATGTCACCCGTGAAACGATGGATATTTTCTATGGCGAGACGTTAGACGCTGTCGAGGCGATGATCGCTGGCACCCCAATTCGCGAGCTGATGCCATAATCTGTACCAGGGCAGATTATTAGAGTTTGCCAGCAGCGATTATGGAATTTGCCGCTTCTGCCCATTGCCAATAAAGCCGGCAAAACGAATTTGGATAGGCCATAACTAAATTAGATGGGCATAGCTATTTCAGAAAATGTCTGCGCTCTGGCAGGTCTTATTTCTATTAATTTTGATTTTTGCTGATGAAACGCGAAATTGCTGCTGGCATCGCACCCTAAAACTGCTATCTTTTGGTCACATTGGTAAGGTTTACAGGGATTTCGCCGCGCATGCGACCCGACGCGTTTCAATCGACAGATTCGCACCCAATATTTTCCTTTGCAAATGGGGAATTGGGTATGGTTTCAAACCATTTCATCAGATCGATCGAAAAAATCACCGGTCAGCCTCGCATCCGTAAAATCTATTTTGACTATGTAGATGATGATTTGCCGCCGCAGAATTTCTGGTCAGATGCGCTTGGGCGGCTCGATATTTCAATTGATCTAACGCGAAAGTATCAGGATGGCATTGCCGCCTCAATTCCGGCCACTGGGCGGGTGCTTGCCATTGCAAACCATCCTTATGGTGTGATTGACGGTCTGGTGCTTTGCGCATTAATGGCCGAAGTTCGCCAAGATTACAAAATCATCACACATCGCGTTCTTCGTCAGGCCCCCGCCATTATGGATAAAATTCTCCCTGTTGATTTTGACGAAACCGACGCTGCATTGGCCAATAATTTAAAAACAAGAGCCGATGCGGCAAAACATTTGAAAAACGGTGGTGCGGTGATCGTTTTTCCGGCTGGCGCAATTTCGCTGGCGCCTAACCTTGTTGGCAATGCCATTGACACCGAATGGAAAACCTTTGCTGCCAAGCTGGCGCAAGTTCCCGACACAACAACCATCCCATTTTATTTTGATGGGCGGAATTCGCTGTTATATCAAATGGCACGCCGGATCAGCGTAACGCTTGGCTATTCCTTAATGTTCCGCGAAATCTGCAAAAAGATGGGTCATACAATTTCTCTGCAAATGCGCCAGCCTATCCATGCCAGCACCCTTACCCAATTTAGTACCCGGACCGAATCGACCGAATATTTGCGCAAATGCACCTATGGATCTTAATCCAAGGCTGCGATTTGCATTTATTTATGGCTGGTCTGGCTAGCGGTAAAGATAGATCGGGCTTGTCCAGCATAATGTGCCATCTTCCAGCGTCACCCGAACAAAGATCGGATTATCACCTTGTGGCTGTAATAAAATGCTGCGTTCAAACTGCATCGATTGATGCGGGTTGATTGTCGGCAGTCGGAACAGCTTTAGATAGCGCGGCAAAACCCCGCTATTATCAAAAACTTCATCCTCAAATCCGATATCTTCCAAAGGCACACCAGCCTTGATTAATGGCGTTTCAATTTTCAATGTACCGCTATAAGGGTCGGCAAGAACCATGTCGAAACCGCCAATATTGCCGGTGGTCAAAGCGCGCCAGTTCAATTCAACCGGTGAAGGCTGGTTCAGCGTTTTATCCTTATTGAAAAAATTAATTGGGCTTGCCGATATGATTTCATTTTCAGACAGAAAGGCCGAACCATCCCAAATCACCTGCCGGAAACGACCTCGATATTCAGCGCCTTCCCAAACCACACGGATACGGCTGCCAAGATCTTCTTTTGTATAAGGGCGGATCGTTTCAATCAGGTTTAATCCATTGAAAATATCAACCCGTTCAATGGCCACACTGGCGCGGATATCAACCTTGATCGATACATCGCCTGATGGCAGGTGAACGATATCACCCATGATCGCGTGATTGGCCGGCATGCCTTTGTCGTGGCCATGCCGCGGATCATCATGAAACTTTGTGCCGCCTTGCAGAAAGTCAGCATCAAGCGTGATGAGTGGACGGCCATTTTTTCCGCCGGTAGTGGCGTAATGATGACGTTTGCGGATTGCCTCTAAAATCGTTTCACGGCTTAGGCTATCAATCAAAAAACAAGTCAGCCCGCCAACCGCGCCAAACAGCGCCGCGCCCGGATAGCTGGCGCCAGGGCGTCCCTTATGCCCATCTGAATTGGCAACAATCCCAACGCGATAGCCAAGCCGGAAAGCATCTTGCACAAGCCATTCAAAACTGCCCCAGCTTGAATGAATTTCCATGGCTTTTTCAAACCGGCCATCATGTGCCAGCTCGATATCGGCATAGCGTCCACCGCAATGCGCAAAGACAACCACATCATCTTCGCCATGTTCGGCAAAGGCGGCGAATAATTCTTCGGCCGAATTGCAATCAGTGTCGATATCCGAGTGGTCGCTTACCAGCGCATGCGATGACCGCCGGATGGTTCGCCCTTCATCTGGGAAATAGATATTCCGATCACCGCCAAGCCCAGTATTGCCTGACCATTCATAGCCCGGAATGGCAACAAATTTTCCATCTTCGTTGAATTGCTGGCAAAGCTGGTCAAGCTGTGACCAAAAATCACCGGTGATTTGAAAATCATTGCCTTGATGGCCCGTCGCATCAACAAATGCGTAATCGCGGGCAAAGGCAAAATAGGCCTCGGCGCTGCCAGTGCCAATGGTTTCTTCTGACTGGCCGTGAAGGTCACCCCAGAAATGGCGTGATAGTGGTGCAGGCTCGATTCTGATCGGGTTTGTCCGGCACATCACCGCACCAGCATCATCCAGAAAATCAATATGCAAATCCGCAGCATCGGCAACCGACAGCCCATCAATCACACCAAAAAATTCACCCGGTTTCAGGCTGATCATATTGGGCAGATTCTTTACTGGATAGCTGGCGCGCGGATAAAGCTGGACATCGCATTGATCGGATGGATTGCCCCATTTATCCTCGCCTTTGAATTTAACCGAAAAGCTTTCGTCAATCGCGCGAATTGTCGGTGCTACCACCAAATATCGGTCGGGCTTGCCAGGAATGATTTTGATCACCGGCTGTAACGGCATCGGCTGATAACAATAGGTTGCAATTGGGTCGATCAGCGTATGAAATTCATAACTATCTTCACAAAATGTTTGCAACCGCATACCGGGTGAACCGCCTGACCGGTCGCCAAAGGTGATGGTGATTTTGTCACCCTCGCGCAGAAAGCCGCGAACAACCTTGATATAAAGCGTTCTGTCCCACGGCCGCACATTGCCTTTTGGATCGTAATGATAGGTCAAAACCGCGTTATTTGATGCCTCGATCGTGGTGTAGTTTGGCCCTTTTGGATCTTCGAATTGCGGGCGGGTTTGATCACTGGCAAACCGAAAACAAACCCGCATTGATCCAGAATCATCAATGCCAAATTTGCCAGCTTCATAGGTCAGAACAAAAGTTTGATAGCTGCCAGCCTCAAAGGAACCATTGGGCACAATTGAGACAGTGCCAAGCTCCTCGGCCGGAATCGGAAAGGCCATTGGCGAACTTGTCGTCCCGCCAGTGCCGCCACCAGCTAAAACATCATCACGGCTTCCCATTGGCACTTCGTTCATAACCATCCCTTTACATTTTTATCAGATTTGCGGCATGATCATGCCTGTGGAAAATTATAGAAAATGCCAACAATTCCCTATGCAGAAGACATATTGGCAATGAGTTCGCGCCCCATAAGTGCAAGGCCTGAAACAAAAATCAACCATACCAATAATCGCTGAAACTGTCGATCATTCAACCGGCGGAAAACAAAAATACCCGTTTGCGTACCAAGCACCGAAAAGGGAAAAGCCACCGCAACAATAAGCCATATGCGCGAATCAATAACCCCGCGCCAAATCATTAGGGCAAGAACAGCGCCAAGAACAATCATATTAAATGGCTGAACCAAGGCACGGCGCCGCGCCTTGCTCCAATCATAAAGCGAACAACCCATCGTCAAGATTGCACCTGACATTCCCGCCATCATGCCAAACAGCCCGCCAACAAACCCGACAAAAACATCAGCAGCAAGATACCGTTTGGCCAGTTTTGGCAGTGTCTTTCGAAAGGTGAAAAAGCCGCCAAACAGGATCAGTAAACTGGCCACCAACAGCTTTAGCATTGTGACATTAACTGCATCTAAAAACAGATAACCAAGCATAATGCCGATCGAAGCTGGTGCCAAAAACCGCAACTGCTCGCCAAAATCAATGGCGTTGCGAACCGCATAAAGCCCCTGCACGCCGCCAACAAGCGACATGATCACAACCGTAATCACCGCATCAAGTGGCGGCATTGCCGCCAACCACCAGCCAAGCGCAAATAGCCCCGTGCCAAATCCGGCAAGGCCATTGGCAAAACCACCAGCAAACGCACCGGCGATGATCAGCATGATCACGTCAGCGCTCATCACAATTTAATCCGGAAATAACGATCTTTGATCATCAACAACTTTTACAATTTGCGCATAATCTGCACATGAATATTCCCCATAAAGCGGCGCAGTCCCAGCCATTTTTTACCATCCGAAGATGGCAATAACCCGTCTTTTGCCTCATTTAATTGAGGGTGTTTAACGCTGCGCATATTTTTTATAAGCCGGCAATCCTTTTCATGCTAGGTTTTGCTTTGTAAATTTTGCAAATCAATTGCCAACGCAACCCGAAAACCTGTCTTAAATCTCTTTAAAACTGCGCCATCTATCCGCCAATTTATTCTCTGTCTATTTTGCAATCATACCAGGAAAGTCATACTATGGTTATTACTACCAAGTCAGGCCTGTTCCGGTCGCAAAGACAAACATGGCGCCCCTATTTTGCGTGGCTTCAAGATGGCGGCCACAAAACAAATGGGCAGCA
The DNA here is from genome assembly GCA_905182545.1 of uncultured Candidatus Puniceispirillum sp. Lineage (GTDB taxonomy): Bacteria > Pseudomonadota > Alphaproteobacteria > Puniceispirillales > Puniceispirillaceae > UBA3439. The sequence goes on along the minus strand of CAJJBY010000003.1, from coordinate 56,282 downwards.
ATGATCATCGATAGTCTTTTATCCGCTGAGGTTCTTGCAGTTTTACTGGCTGTGCTTCTTGGCTGTTTTGTCAAAGGTGCATTAGGGTTTGGCTTGCCGTTAATTGCGACGCCAATCATGCTGTTTGTGCTGCCGCTTCCCGAAATTGTGGCCATTCTTGCCTTGCCGATCACCATTGTGAACATCCAACAGATCTGGCTGAACCGGAAGCGGTGGCAAATTTTGAAACAATTCTGGCCCTTGGTCACCACATCAACCCTAATTATGCTTGTTGGTGCGCCATTGATGATGACGATTGATAGCCGTCTTCTTGGTATTTTGATTGGGTTGATGATCGCGCTTCATGCCATTTTATCCAGCTTTCCGCTCCGCCAATTCCAAGACTGGTCGCTTGAGCCCAAAACCATGAACCGCCTGATCATTCCAGCGGGTGTTGCATCGGGCATTCTTGGCAGTCTGACAACAATATATTCTTTTCCAAGCCTTCAATTATTCATGATGATGCGGATCAAAAAAGATGATCTTGCTATGCTTCTTGGGGTGTTTTTATCGCTTGGATTTGTTGCCTTGTGGCTTGGCATTTCACATGCTGGATTTCCGGTTGGTGACAATCTTTTGTTATCGGCAGTGATGTTGATCCCCGCAGTGGCCGGACAACAGGCCGGTCATTTGGCGCGGCGGCGTATCAGTGAAACAACCTTTCGTCATATCGTGCATTTTGCGCTGGCCTGCGCTGGTTTCACGCTTATGATACGAGGCATAACAAGTCTTATTTAAAGGGGCTGAGTCATGTCATCTGATCAAAATTATCCTGATTATATCATAATTGGCGGCGGGTCGGCAGGCTGTGTGCTGGCAGCGCGCCTGAGCGCTGATCCTGATTGTCATGTTGTTCTTCTTGAGGCGGGCGGCGAAGATCTTAACCCGCTGATCCATATTCCAGCTGGCTATATTAAAACAATGGTCAATCCAGCAATGAATTGGATGTTTGAAACCGAACCCGAAGACAGCAGCGGCAATCGGCGCATCGCCATTCCACGCGGCAAGGTTCTTGGTGGATCATCGGCGATTAACGCGATGCTATACGTTCGTGGCCAGGCTGCTGATTATGATGGCTGGGCGCAGCGCGGCAATCTTGGCTGGTCTTATGATGATGTTTTGCCCTATTTCCGCAAAGCCGAAAATTGCGAACAGCTTAGCAAAGGTGATGAAGGTTTTGACAGCGCCCTTCGAGGCGTTGGCGGGCCATTGAATGTGGCACCGGTTCGCACGCGTTATGAAGCGTTGGATATGGTGATTGATGCTGCTGAAACGCTCGGGTATCAGCGCAATCATGACTATAATGGCGTCAGTCAGGATGGCTTTGGCTATTACCAGGTTACGCAGAAAAACGGGCTTCGCTTTTCCACCAAAAAAGCCTATCTGCAACCAGCCAGAAAACGGCCAAACCTGCGCATCATTACCCATGCGCATGTCACCAAAATCAGCCTTGCCGGCAAACGTGCCAACGGGGTTCATTACAGCCAGCATGGCAAACCACATCACATCAAAGCCGGACGCGAAGTGATTTTATCGGCAGGTGCCATTCAATCGCCACAAATCCTCGAACTATCGGGTATTGGTAGGCCTGACCATCTTCGCCATCACGGAATCGAGATTCAGCATGAATTATCTGGCGTTGGCAGCCATCTGACCGACCATTATATTTCACGCCTATCATGGCGGTTAAGGCGCAGTATTTCTTTGAATAATCGTGCCCATGGCCTTGGGCTTGCCGCCGAGATTCTGCGTTATGGATTGACGCGGCGTGGCCTTCTTAGCCTTCCTGCCGGCGTGCTTAGCGGCTTTGTTCGGTCACGCGACGGTTTGGCGGGGCCAGATATTCAATATCACATTGCCCATGCCAGCTTTGCCAATCCTGCCAAACGCGTTTTTGATAAATTCCCAGGCATGACCTTTGGCCCTTGCCAGCTTCGTCCCGAAAGCCGTGGGTCAGTTCATATCAAATCATCCGACCCGATGATGGCACCTGAAATTCAGCAGAATTACCTTAGCTGCGAAGAAGATTGCCGCGCTCATGTTGCAGGTATGAAAATCGCCCGCGCGATCATGCAAAGCGATCACATGGCGCCACTTGTCGAATCTGAAATGCGGCCAGGGAGAGATCTTGATAGTGATGATGCGCTTCTTGCCTATGCTCGCGAAACCGGTGTGACGCTATATCATCCAGTGTCGACCTGCCGTATGGGACCAGATGCAAAATCAGGCGATGTTGTTGATAAACGGCTTTGCGTTTATGGCATTGACGGGCTGCGGGTAGTTGATGCGTCAATCATGCCAACATTAGTGTCAGGCAATACCAACGCCCCAACGATAATGATTGCCGAAAAGGCCGCCAATATGATCATTAGTGATAAATGCTAATTTGCGGGTGGTATCTATTGGCAACTGCGTAAGAGTCTGGCACTTACATCGGCATTGGTTTGATAGATTTTAGCATTGACCGGGTCACCCTTGCCAAGACAATTAACAATCACCTCAGGTATTATTTGCGCATAAAAGGGATCAAGCCAGATAAACTGATTACTCACATGGCCATCCTGCCCGCCTTCGGCGCCAAGGTCATCATGCCCTCATTTGGCACCATCACCGATGACAAATTCTGCGCAAGGGTATTGATTTTGGTCGAATCTGCTTGATTTCGCCTTTCGGCCAGTCTCAGGATATCTTAGATCCTGTTACCACGGCAGTTCTAAACCATTATCTAAGCCACCAACGGCCCGTTCATCGGGACGATTTATTCCCCTTTTTTCCTTGAGGTTACAATGAGTCAAAAAGAGACAAATTTTTTCAATATTGATGCCATGGAGCAGGGCATTGCCCGCACCCTTGTTGAAGGCATCACAACCCGTATTTTCCCCGGTGATCAGGCAATGTTATCAGTTGTTCGCATCGCCCCAAATGCCGTTGGCGCGATCCATAGCCACCCACAAGAACAATGGGGCGTCATGATTGACGGAAGCGCAATTCGCATTCAAGATGGCGAGGAAATTCACGTTCAAAAAGGTGATTTCTGGTGCAGTCCTGGTGGCATTGAACATGGCGTTATTGGGGGGCCTGATGGCGCCGTTATCCTTGATGTTTTTAGCCCACCTCGTCCTGAATATACCCGCCCAGGAAATGGCTTTGCCACGGAGTAGATAAATGCCTGTTCAAATCTTTACTAATGACTTCACGCCCCTTTCTGCCGATAAACTAGTCCAATGGGCGACAATTCCACCTGCCATTGCTGGTGATGTCATGAACCGTCAAAATGTAATGGCTGGGCGTATTTCGCCACTGTCACCAGGCATGACAATGGCCGGACAGGCACGCACCGTTAGTGTTCTTGCCGGCGATAATGCGGCCCTGCATGAGGTCATTGGGCGGCTACGCCCAAATGAGGTGCTGGTGATTGACGCTGCCAATTATGATGACCGCGCTGTCTGGGGCGGCATTTTGAACACCCGCGCCAAATTGCAAAACATCAATGGTGTTGTTCTTGATGGCGCGGCACGTGACGCTGCTGAAATGCGCGGAATGGGTTTACCAGTTTATCTTAGCGCTCTTTCACCAGCTGGCCCGCATAAAGGTTGGGGCGGTTCAATTGATGACCGGATCAGCTGCGGCGGTGTTGTAGTTATGCCTGGTGATATCATTCTTGGCGATGATGATGGCGTAACGGTTGTGCCATTGGCACGCGCCGACGCCGTCCTTGCGGCATCGCTGGCACGCATAGCCTATGAGGAAAATATATTGAAAAAGCTTGCGTCGGGAGCCGATGTCAGCGGTTTGTTTCCATCGCCTGAGCTGGAGATCATGTCCTAACCATTCTGATTTTGGCTATAGGATAGTTGGCATGTGCTGGGTTGGCAGCATGCCTTCATCATAGCCAAGATCGTTCCAGTCATTGATCATACCAAAACTATCACCCACGATTTCAATGAATGTTGCCAGTTTAATCTATTCAGCACTAACAGTCGCGCTCTTCATCCAAGCGATTCTTGGCCGCCCTATTATAACATATTAAGCCAGACCATCATAAAATGGGCAGTCAATTCTACCATATTGGATACGCAGGCGGGCTCAGGCGACTTGACTTTGGTAAGCGGGCCGCGCTATCCGCGGAGGACGGCACCACAATTTTTACCAGCAGCAGCGATGACCGCATCACTAATTACTTCGATTTCAGCTTCGCTCAATGTCGCCTTTTGCGGCGTGAGGGTAATGTTAACGGCAAGCGACTTTTGACCATCGTCAATATTTTTGCCCTGATAAACATCAAATAGCTGAATATCACTTACCAATGGCCCAGCTGCCGATTTTACCGCACGAAGAAGCTGGCTTGCCGGTACATCATTATCAAGAATAAATGCAAAGTCACGACTGACCGGCTGGAATGGTGACATTTTCAGATAGGAACGCGCAGGCCCGCGTGATTTCGCCAATGGCACATCTTCTAAAAACAGCTCAAAACCGACAAGCGTATTTCGTAACCCGAAATGCGCCGCAACCTGCGGATGCAATTCACCAAATTGCGCCAGCAAAGAACGGCCTTGCAGCAACCGGCCACAACGACCCGGATGAAAATAATCAGGCCCGCCTGATTCGATTTGCAAGCTGCCACGCCGCACTCCAAGAACCGCAAGCGCCGCTTCGGCATCTGCCTTGGCATCGAACACATCAACCGAACGCCGGCTGCCATGCCATTCGCGTGGTGCCATTGCCCCATGCCGGATTGCCGCCATAGCGGTTCGTTGCTGATCAGGCTCATCGCCAAGAAAGACCGGCCCAACCTCGAACATCGCAATTTCAGCTTCGCCGCGATCTTGATTGCGGGCGGCAGCCGACAAAAGATTTGGCAAGGCCGATGGACGCATGATTGACAGATCAGCACTAATCGGATTGACCAAGCGCAGACTGGCATCACCGCCACCAAACATCACCGCTTCTTTTTCAGCAAGGAAAGAGAATGTTACCGCCTCGGTCAAACCTCGTTCGGCCATAGCACGGCGCAGCCGCAATGGACGCGCCTGTGCCACATTCACCGCTGGCTGGGCAACAACATGTTCACGCGGCAAATGCACCATCGGCAAATGATCAAATCCATGGATCCGGCTGATTTCCTCAACAAGATCGGCAGCGCCGTCAATATCACCGCGCCATGGTGGCGGACTAACCTGCAAGCCAGCGGTCTCTTCGCGAACAGTAAAGCCAAGATTTTCCAGAATCTCGGTCTGGCGCGCCTTTGGCACAATCATGCCGGTCAGCCGTTCAACCTTGTCGCTTGCAAGAAAAATCTCTCGCTTCCAGTCGGCGCCGTCACCGGCGATCACCATATGGCTTGTCTGTCCGCCGCAAATATCCATCACCAATCGCGCCACATAGCCTGACGCCCATTCAGGAGATGTGACATCAAGGCCGCGTTCAAAGCGAAAGCGGGCATCCGAATGGATATTGAGCTTGCGACCCGTCGTGGCAACAGCAATCTGATCAAAGATCGCAATTTCCAAAAACATCTTATCGGTGGCATCACTCACGCCAGACCGCTCACCACCCATGATGCCAGCAAGATCATCAGGGCCATTCGCATCGCCAATCACCAGCATATCTTCGTCAAGATCATAGGTTTTTTCATTTAGCGCGGTCATGGTTTGGCCTGGTTTTGCCCGACCAATGATCAATTTGCCACCATCAATTTTATCAATATCATAGGCATGAAGCGGGCGGCCAAGATCAACCATCACATAATTGGTGATATCAACCAATGCGCTGATTGGCCGTTGACCAATGGCGGTTAGGCGGTTTGCCATCCATGCAGGGCTGCTGCCATTTTTCAATCCGGTAAAGGCGCGGCCTGATACCAGTGGGCATAGATGCACCTCATCGGGCGCCAAATTCAGATCCCATGTTATCGGGCTGTCAAAGCTGCCCTCAAGCGGGCTTGCATCAATGGGCTTTAACTGGCCATAGCCAGCCGCTGCCAGATCGCGCGCAACACCGCGAACGCCAAGACAATCAGCCCGATTGGGCGTGATCGCAATTTCGATAATCGGGTCATCAAGTCCTGCATAGGCGGCAAATGATGCGCCTACAGGGGCATCTGCCGCCAGATCGATAATGCCGTCATGTTCATCCGATAACTGCATTTCACGTTCCGAACATAGCATGCCATTTGACAGCTCACCGCGAATCTCACCGGTTTTCAGCGTCAGATCAATCCCGGGAACATAGGCACCAACCGGCGCAAAAACACCCTTCATGCCAGCGCGTGCATTCGGCGCGCCACATACCACCTGAACCGGATCACCAGCGCCAATATTGACCATGCAGACGCGCAATTTATCAGCATTGGGATGTTGCTCAGCCGAGATCACTTCGGCAATCACAAATGGTGTCAAGGCAGCCGCACGATCGACGACTGATTCAATTTCCAGCCCAAGCATGGGCAGAACGTCCAAGATATCAGCCAGCGGCCGATCTGCGTCAAGATGACTGAAAAGCCAGTCGCGGGTGAATTTCATCAGACAGCTCCCCCAGCAAGACCGGCATGAATTGACGGCGCATCAAATGGCAAAAAGCCGTAATGGCGCATCCAGCGCAAATCGCTATCGTAAAAGGTGCGAAGATCGGGGATGCCATATTTCAGCATCGCAATTCGTTCAATCCCCATACCAAAGGCAAATCCTTGATATTTTTCCGGATCATAGCCGCAATTTTCCAGAACGCGTGGATTGACCATACCCGATCCAAGAATTTCCAGCCAATCATCACCAGCACCAATTTTCAGTGCACCATTATCGCGGGTACAGCCAATATCAACTTCGGCTGATGGCTCGGTAAAGGGAAAATAGCTTGGCCGAAACCGCACCGGCAAATCATCAACCCCAAAAAAGGCACGACAGAAATCAATCAGGCAGCCTTTGAGATGCCCCATATGAATGCCGTCGCCAATGACTAACCCTTCACATTGATGAAACATCGGTGAATGTGTGGCGTCATGGTCAGACCGATAGGTACGCCCAGGAACAATGATGCGGATTGGCGGCTCTTTAGCCTCCATTGTCCGAATCTGCACCGGCGATGTGTGCGTGCGAAGCACCTTGCGTTTGCCATTGGCATCGGCTGGCAGATAAAATGTGTCATGCTCCTGACGGGCGGGGTGTTCGGGCGGAATATTCAGCGCGGTAAAATTATAATAGTCGGATTCGATATCTGGGCCTTCGGCAACCTGAAACCCCATTTCGGCAAAAATAGCGATCACCTCTTCAATGGTGCGTGACAATGGGTGAAGCCGTGCATCAATTTCGGGTCGGCTTGGCAAGCTTACATCCAACCGTTCGGCAGATAATCTTGCATTGAGCGCCGCTGATGCCAGCATCATCTGTTTGGCGTCAATCGCGGCGGCGATCTCGTCCTTGACCTTGTTCAGCGCCTGGCCTGCCTGTTTGCGCGCTTCGGCATCCATGCCGCCAAGATCGCGCATCATCAATGAAATGCGACCTTTTTTCCCAAGCGCGTCAATGCGGATTGCCTCAAGCGCGTCAAGACTATCTGCGGCACCAATGGCGTGAATGATTTCTGAAGATACGGCATCAAGGCTTTGCATTATATTTCACCATCGGTCGTCACATGATTCAAAAAGAAGTGGACTTGAAAAAAAACGAGCTGCCGTGATCGCAGTGGCCAGATCAATCATGGTCAAAACCAATCATTTTTTCTGGCACCGGTCAACACAACGGCTCGTCTGTCGTCTCGTATTTTGGGATGATCCCTAGCTTGCCGCTTTTGACCGCTCTACCAGGGCCTCAAATGCGCGTGGCTCATTCACCGCCAGATCAGCAAGCATCTTGCGATCGACTTCGATTCCGGCTTTGATAAGGCCACCCATCATCTGCGAATAGGTTACACCATATAGGCGTGCAGCAGCATTGATCCGCTGGATCCATAAAGCGCGAAACTCCCGCTTCCGCACACGCCGGTCACGATAGGCATATTGACGTGCCTTATCGACGGCTTGGGTAGCGGTTCTGAATGTGTTTTTACGACGTCCGTAATAGCCTTTAGCCGCCTTGATTACCTTGGCGTGCCGGGCGTGAGTCGTGGTACCTCTTTTAACGCGTGCCATTTACCAGCCTCCGTTAAGCGTATGGAAGGAAACGTTTAACGATGCGCGCATCCGCATCACACAAGATCATGGTGCCACGAGCTTGACGTTTCATTTTCTGGGAACGGCGACGTAGGTTATGGCTTAGGAAGGCTGCAGAGCCGCGAACCTTGCCATTTGCGGTCAGGCGAAATCTCTTTTTCGCACCGCTTTTGGTCTTCATCTTGGGCATTTTGACCTCTTTCTTCTTAAAAGGAAGCTTGTTCCGCGTTCAATCCGAAGATTTCGGCGGAAAAGCGATAAACCGGCCGGGCATGCCCTGATTTTTCAGGCCCGGACGCGATATTGAACTCTAAGAGCGGTTTATATAGGCAAAGACTTGTAGAATCAAGCCCTGATCCTATTGATCGTCAAATTCTCAACAACGGTAAAATTCTGGCTTCGGTCTTATTTTGGTGCCAAAACCATAATCATCTGGCGACCTTCCATTTTTGGCATCGCCTCGACCTTGGCAAATTCATCAGTTTCGTTGCGTACCCGTGTCAAAACGATGGCACCAAGATCCTGATGCGCCATTTCACGGCCACGGAAACGAAGCGTTACTTTCACCTTATCGCCGCCACTCAGGAATTTCTGCACACTGCGCATTTTGACCTGATAATCATGCTCGTCAATATTCGGACGAAGCTTGATTTCTTTGACCTCGATAATCTTTTGCTTTTTACGCGCTTCATTGGCGCGTTTCTGCGCTTCATATTTATATTTGCCGTAATCAAGAATTTTGCACACTGGCGGGTCAACGTTGGGTTGCACCTCAACCAGATCGAGGCCAAATTCTTCGGCCTGACGTATTGCTTCTGATGTATCTAGGACCCCAAGCTGGGCACCTTCTGGATCAATGCAGCGTACTTTTGGAGCACGGATGGCGCTATTCACGCGCGGGCCGTCCAAAACGGGCGGCGTATTACTATGTGGACGTGCTATTTAACTCTCCTCTAGCGGTCAATAAACAATTCAGTCTTGATCAACCCAATGCCAACAGGGCTTTGATTACGTTATTTACTACCAAAAACAGCGGATTAATACCAGTTTTTTCGATTTATCCAATGGGCAACTATCCAATATGCATTTTTTCAGCGTCTGCCTGGGGCTTTGCAACCATATCAGGGGCAAGACTCTCGCTTTTTAATGTCGCCAAAGCTTCGGCCATATCAATGACCTGCTGCTCATTTGATCCAAGGCGGCGCAGCGCCACAGTTCCGGCTTCGGCTTCTCGTCCGCCAACCGCCAAAATAAATGGCACCTTCATCACGCTATGTTCACGCACCTTATAGCTGATCTTTTCATTGCGAAGATCAGTTTCAACACGCAAGCCAAGCCTCGGCAGCGGCAGCAGCAACCTCGCGGGCATAGTCATTGGCCTGATCGGTAATCGATGCCACCACAATCTGCACCGGCGCCAACCATGCTGGCATACGACCCGCATATTGTTCAATCAAGATGCCAATCCAGCGTTCCATTGATCCTAGAATCGCGCGATGCAACATCACTGGACGATGCCGATTGCCATCTTCGCCAACATATTCGGCGTCTAACCGTTCAGGCAGCACAAAATCGACCTGCAAGGTTCCGCATTGCCAATCACGACCAATCGCATCCCGAAGCACAAATTCAAGCTTTGGCCCGTAAAAAGCACCCTCACCCGGATTTAAAATTGTATCCAGCTTTGCCGCCTTTGTCGCATCGGTCAGCGCCGCTTCGGCACGATCCCATGTGGCATCATCACCAGCACGCACTTCCGGCCGGTCAGAAAATTTCACCCGAACTTCATGAAAGCCGAAATCGGCATAGATTGATTGTAACAGCGAACAGAATTTCACCGATTCAGCCGTAATCTGATCTTCGGTACAAAAGATATGCGCATCATCCTGCGTAAAAGCGCGGACCCGCATGATGCCATGCAAGGCACCTGATGGCTCATTGCGATGGCAGGATCCAAATTCGGCCATCCGCAATGGCAGGTCGCGATAGGATTTAATGCCCTGCCGGAAAATCTGCACATGGCAGGGACAATTCATCGGCTTCAGCGCCAAAGTGCGCTCATCTTCGGATTGGGCGGTGAACATATTCTCACCGAATTTTTCCCAATGGCCAGATGCTTCCCATAAGCTGCGATCAACAAGCTGCGGGGTTTTTACTTCGCTATAGCCAGCCGCATCAAGACGGCGGCGAACATAAGCTTCGATTTCACGATACAGCACCCACCCCTTGGCGTGCCAGAAAACCGAACCGGCCGCCTCTTCTTGCAAATGAAATAGGCCAAGCTGACGCCCTAATTTGCGATGGTCGCGTTTCTCAGCCTCTTCCAGCATATGAAGATAGGCTGCCAAATCTTTTTCAGTGACCCATGCCGTGCCGTAAATCCGTTGCAGCATCGGCCGGGTTGAGTCGCCACGCCAATAGGCACCGGCAACTTTCATCAATTTGAAAGCATGACCCAGCTTGCCAGTTGATGGCAGATGCGGGCCGCGGCAAAGATCAATAAAATCACCTTGCTGATAGAAAGTGACAGTCTGATCGGCAGGAATCGCCTCAACCAGTTCTATCTTGAAAGGCTCATTATTCTTTTTATAGAAAGCCACCGCTTCATCGCGCGCCCAGACATTGCGGATAATCGGCTCGTCACGGTCAACAATCTCATGCATCCGCTTTTCAATGGTGGCAAGATCATCTTCGCTAAAGGCCGTTTCACGATGAAAATCATAATAGAATCCATTTTCGATTGCCGGACCGATAGTGACCTGTGTTTTGGGGAATAATTCCAACACCGCTTCGGCCATGACGTGCGCGCAATCATGGCGCAATAAAGCCAACGCCTGTTCGTCTTTGGCAGTGACCAGTGACAGCCGCGCATCATTTTCGATTGGACGGGTCAAATCCCATTCAGCGTCATCAACAACGGCAAGCAACGCAGCCTTGGCAAGACCCGGCCCAATATCGGCAGCAATCGTTGCTGGTGTTACCGGCTGGTCATATGATCGCTGCGATCCATCTGGAAGCGTGATATTTGGCATTATTGTTAAAAACCTCCTATTATCAATGGGCCCAGCAACCGGTTGGCCACATCGCCATAAAGTTGGCAGACCATAGCCCTACCCTTGCCGAAACTCAAGTACACTGGTGGTTCAGCATGCAAATCTATGACTAAATCGAACGCCGCCTATCCTGCCATCAAGGCAGGCGCATGGCATGACCGGCGTCACTGACGCCAACATTAACATTCCCATATCATCAATTTATGATTTTGCGTTCCGGTTCGCCGCAGCCCGATCCAGCACCCGCCGATAGATTTTTATCGTTTGCCGACACATGGTCTCGGTTGAAAAATTGGCTTCGATATGCTGCCTTGCCTTGGTGGCAAGCGTTTTGCGCTTGCGCGGGCTAAGATCAAGCGCGGCCTGCAATGCCACCGCAAGGCTGTCAGCATCACCCGGAATGGCCAGCCAGCCGGTTTCACCATGCCTGATCGATTCGGTTGCCCCACCATGATCAAAGGCCACAACGGGGCGACCCATTGCCTGCGCTTCAAGCGCAACACGGCCAAACGGCTCGGGCGTGATTGACGGCATTGCAACCACATCGGCTACCATCAAGGCTGCTGGCATATCATCAACAAGCGGGGTTAGCCGAAACCGACCCTCAAGCCCCAATTGCTGGCCATAACACACCAATTCAGACACGAAGGCAGGCTTGCCATCACCAGCACCAATCATCAAACAGATGAAAGGCCGGTCTTTAATCTTGGCCAAAGCCTGCAATAAAATCTGGTGCCCTTTCCACTTGGTGGCGCGCGCCGGAAGCATAATCACCGGCACATCTTCAGGGATGGCCAGACCTTCAACAAAATTAACAATTCGGGTTTGATTCACATTATCGGGATTGAATAAATCAATATCAACACCGCGATGCACCACCGTCAGCCGCTCTTCAACTCCAACATATTGTCTGGTGATCAGCTCTTTCACATAGTTCGAAATCGCGATCACATGATCGGTTTTCAGCAATTTGCGATTATAAATCCGCTTTAATGCCGATAGAGCGATAAACCGCCCATGAACCGTGCTTACCGTCGCAATGCCAAGCGCCGCCGCGGCTGGCAGCGCAATCCATGCTGGCACACGCGAGCGAACATGCACAAGATCAGCATTTTCACGGCTCAGAATGGCCTTTAACCGGTTACGGACTTGCGGCCAGCGAAATGGGTTTTTGGTATGAACATCAAGCTGATAATGCGTTGCCCCGAGACGGTCAAGATGCCGTACCATTGGCCCACCACGCGAAATAACAATCACGCGACCACCATGTTTTTGAATTGCATCGGCCATTTCAACCGTGCCGCGCTCAACACCGCCACGAACCATCGCTGGCAGAATTTGTACAATCGTTGGCACGTCGCCTTGGCGTTGTTTCAACAATTTTGATTTTGGTGCTACTATCATTGGCATTACAAATGGCTATCATTTCCTAGTTTGGTCAAGATTTAATAAGACGAAAACCGGCGATTGCCAGATCATGGATGTGAAAAAATGCAAACTATCGCGTCTCACAGCATAAACCAGTCAGGCAAGATCGCCTATAAAAGAGTTGCTGGCAAAACGCCCGGGATCATCTTTTTATGCGGTCATGGCTCGGACATGGATGGCAGCAAAGCCTTGTTCCTTGAAAGCTGGGCACAACAGCAGGGACGAGCCTTTTTGCGGTTTGACTATAGCGGGCATGGCCAGTCAGATGGTGCCTTTCTGGAAACCAATATTTCCGATTGGACGCGTGACGCGATTGCCGTTCTTAACGATCTAACCACTGGCCCTCAAATCCTTGTTGGCTCGTCACTTGGGGGCTGGATCATGCTGAATGTCGCGCTGGTGCGGCCTGACCGGATTGCGGGGCTGATCGGCATTGCAGCTGCCCCTGATTTTACCGAAGATTTGATCTGGCAACCACTTGATGATGATCAGCGCAGCCAGATGAAACATGATGGCCAGATCGCGATGGAAAATCCCTATGCCGATGATCCGATAATCTATCCCTATCATTTGATCGAAGATGGCCGCCAACATTTGCGGCTTCGCGCGCCTTTGGCGATCACCGCACCAGTTCGCCTTTTGCAGGGCATGAATGATGCCGAAGTGCCATGGCAAACAGCAACAAGGCTTGCCGATTGTTTGCAATCTGATGATGTGGTTCTGCATTTTGACAAAACCGCAACGCACCGGTTTTCCGAACCAGCACAATTACGCCTTCTTGAAACGGTTTTGGTGACGCTGCTTGATCAGCTTGACTCGAAATAGCCGCGCTAAATCTTAAAAATCAAGATCGCAATAATGGTCAGGCGGGGTCAAACCAACCACCTGATCCCCAAGAAGATCACGGAATGAGGGGCGTGATTTCATTTTGGCGTACCAGCTTTTGGCTTCGGGGTGGCGGCTCCAATCAATATCACCCAGAAAATCGAGAACCGACAGATGCGCAGCGGCGGCCAGATCGGCAAGCGATATTTGCCTGCCAGTTAACCAGTTTCCCTGTTCGGCCAGCCAGTCGATATAATCAAGATGGATTTGAAGATTGCTCATCGCTGCCCGCATCACCACCGATGATGTTGTGCCTTCACCCGAAAACCGTTTGATAACGCGTTCCGACAAAAGCGGCGTTCCAACTTCGCGGCTGAATTTATATTCAAACCAATGCACAAGACGGCGAATTTCGGCACGCGCTGGTGCTTCACCCCATAGCAAATTATGCTGGCTTGAGTCTTCAGTTTCTTCGATAAATTCAGCGATCACCATTCCGCCACTAAGGGCAAGCCCGTCTTCAGTGACTAGAACTGGCACATCACCCGCCGGATTAAGCGTTAGGAAATCTTCACTACGCTGCCACGGAATTTCCAGCTTTGGCAAAACCATCAGGCCACGTTCGGCAAGTACAAGCCGGATAAAACGTGACGATGCTGATAATTGATAGTGATGCAAAACCCGCATGAACCCAAAAACTCCCAACCATCAATTGCGACCAATACCGGCCGTCATTCACATAGCATATTATGCCGGCGGCGTAATGCCCCGAACAACAAGCCCGTTTGACGGCAAGCTTGCCAATGCGCCCGGCACCAGCTCACAAAATTGCAGCCGTTCCGGCTCGACAAAGCCGGGCCAGTCAAGACCATAGCCAGCCGCCGGCACAAATCCAAATCTCGGATAATAGTCAGGCTCGCCCGATACTAGAACAAGCCGCCATTGCCCTAGCCGTGCAAGCCGCATTCCCTCTTGAACCAATTGTCGGCCAAAGCCTTTGCCGCGGACATCCGGTTGCACCGCAAGCGGGCCAAGCAGCAAAATGATTCCATGATTCAGCATGACCTCCCAGAACCGCAACGACCCAACCGCTTGATCATCGTCATAGCCAACAAGACATAATCCGGCCACCGGCGCCCCCGAGCGCAATGCCCAGACCGACCGATCATACCGCTTTGGCCCAAATGCCTCGGTCATCAATGCTTCAATGACCTGACTATCTACCTGTGTTTGCTGCGTAATCTTAAACATCATTATGCTTTACAGAAAAGTAACAACAGACACAATCGGCATTTGCATGGCCATTGGAGTCAATGATTATGCCGTTTCAGACAGATCATCCTCGAGCTTAAGCGGCACATCCAAAACCGGAATGATTTCGGTTGGAACGACCTGCCAGAAATTCTGCAAAGCCTTTTCCCACTGGTTCAAGATGCGTGCGGCAAGAGCGCTTTCGGCTTCGCGTGCATGTTCGGCAACAAGATCACGAAGCTTGTTTTCCCAATGCGGATGCGCAATCCGGAAAAGCTGAAGGCTTTCCCGATTGACCCGTGATTCAAAATTGCCAGCCTCGTCATAGATAAAGGCCATGCCGCCAGTCATGCCAGCGCCGAAATTGTCACCAACCTCGCCAAGGATCACAACATTGCCACCGGTCATATATTCACATGCATTCGACCCGCTTCCTTCGACAACTGCCGTTGCGCCCGAATTACGAACACATAAGCGTTCGCCAGCCTGACCCGCCGCAAACATCTTGCCCGATGTAGCGCCATAAAGAACCGTATTGCCGATGATGGTATTGGCACTGGCAACAAACCCAACTGCCGCTGATGGCCGAACGACAATCATGCCGCCTGACAAGCCTTTGCCAACATAGTCATTGGCATCACCAATCACATCAAGGCGAAGACCCTGTGTTGCAAAAGCGCCCAAAGACTGGCCTGCCGAGCCGCGAAGCCGGACAAGAATATGCCCTTCACGAAGTCCGGTCATGCCAAACCGCCGCACAATATGCGACGACAGCCTTGTGCCAATGGCACGTTGGGGGTTCTCGACATTGTAAGACAATTGCATCTTGGATCCGTTTTCAAGCGCAAGCTTGGCATCAACAACCATTTGCGCATCAAGCGTATCCGGCACTTCGGTGCGGGCACCGCCACGGCTGCTGACCAATTCATCTTCGCTATCAGCGCGAACCAGAATGGGGTTGAGATCAAGATCATCAAGCGCGGCATCACCACGGCTTACCTGCGTCAGCAAATCGGTACGGCCAATCACTTGCTGCAATGTGGTAAAGCCAAGGATTGCCAGAATTTCGCGAACCTCTTCGGCAAGATGGGTAAATAGCTGAACCACTTTTTCCGGCGTGCCTTCAAATTTCGCCCGTAAATCATCACGCTGCGTGCAAACACCGACCGGACAGGTATTGGAATGGCATTGCCGAACCATGATACAGCCCATTGCAATCAATGATGAGGTGCCAATGCCATATTCATCAGCACCAAGCATCGCTGCCATCACGACATCGCGGCCTGTTTTCAATCCACCATCGGTGCGAAGCACAACTTTGTTGCGAAGATCATTCATCGACAGCACCTGATGCACTTCAGACAGACCCATTTCCCACGGCAAACCCGCGTATTTGATTGATGATTGCGGGCTGGCTCCAGTGCCGCCACCATGGCCTGAAACCAAAATCGAATCCGCCTTTGCCTTGGCAACACCAGCGGCAATTGTGCCTATACCGGTCGAAGCCACCAGCTTGACGCAGACTTTTGCGTCTGGGTTGATCTGTTTTAGATCATAGATGAGCTGCGCCAAATCCTCGATTGAATAGATATCGTGATGAGGTGGCGGTGAAATCAATGTCACACCCGGGGTTGAATGGCGCAACCTTGCGATCAGGCTATCAACCTTGATTCCGGGCAATTGGCCGCCCTCGCCGGGCTTGGCACCTTGCGCGACCTTGATTTCGATTTCTTCACAATTATTCAGATATTCGGCAGTCACACCAAACCGGCCCGATGCAATTTGCTTGATCGCACTTGACGGATTATCGCCATTTTCGCGAAGCTTGAAACGTGCCGGATCTTCGCCACCCTCGCCCGAATCCGATTTGGCACCGATGCGATTCATAGCAATCGACAGGGTTTCATGCGCCTCAGGGCTTAGCGCGCCAAGCGAAATGCCCGGCGAGACCAGCCTTTTGCGGATGTTAGTAATTGATTCGACACGGTCGATCTCAACCGCCTCACCAGCCGTCTTGAACGCCATCAAATCACGAAGATTGATCGGCCCCTGATCATTGACCAGCGATGAGTATTTTTTCCAGCTTTCAAAAGAACCGGTATCACAAGCATGCTGCATGGCATGGATCAATTGCCCGTCAAAAGCATGGCGTTCGCCAGATTTGCGGTAGCGAAAAAATCCACCAACCGGCAAATGCACATCATCGTTGGCAAAGGCGTTGTTATGCATTTCGATTACCCGCGTTGCTATGCCTTTCAAGCCAAGACCCGAAATACGCGACGACATTGGTGGGAAATAATCAGCAACCAATGACCGTGACAGGCCAAGCGCTTCAAAATTATAACCACCACGATAAGAGGCAATCACTGAAATGCCCATTTTCGACATGATTTTCAGCAAGCCTTCTTCGACCGCCTTGACGAAATTACCAACCGCATCGCGAAGTTCCATGCCAACAAGCAAGCCGCGCTCATGCCTCTCGGCAATCGCCGCTTCGGCAACATAGGCATTTACCGTGGTTGCACCAACCCCGATCAAAACGGCAAAATGATGAACGTCCAAACATTCACCACTGGCCACATTGACCGATGTAAATGTGCGCAATTGCTGTCTTACAAGGTGCGAGTGAACCGCGCCTGTTGCCAAAATCATTGGCATTGGGATCCGGCTTTCCAACACATTACGGTCGGTCAGCATCAAATGCTCACAACCCGACCGAACCGCTTCTTCAGCCTCGGCCTGAATCCGCTCTAGCGCATCAGTAAAGGCAGTCTCAGATCCGTCATTTTCAAAACTACAATCAATCTCGGCCGCCTTTTTGCCAACATAGCGGCATAGCGCATCCCATTCCGGCACCGTCAAAACAGGTGAATTTAGAACCAAATGATCGCATTGCTCGGGCGCTTCATCCAGAATATTGCCAAGATTACCAAGCCGCGTGCGCAGCGTCATCACATGACGTTCACGAAGCGAGTCGATTGGCGGGTTGGTCACTTGCGAAAAATTCTGCCGGAAGAAATGATGCAGGCCACGATAGCGGTTTGACAAGACGGCAAGCGGCGTATCATCACCCATTGATCCAATGGCTTCTTTGCCGGTTTGCGCCATTGGCTGCAGAACCAGTTCCATATCTTCCATTGTCCAGCCAGCCATCATCTGACGGCGGCGGGTTTCAGTCTTGGTTAGAGGCTGGCTTGCTTTACCGATTGAATTCGCCAATAACGAATCCATCTGCTTGGCGCGGCCAATCCATTTGCTCCAGTCGCATTTTTTGGTCAACGCGTCTTTCAGCTCGCCATCTTTATAAAGACGGCCTTCGGCAAGATTGATGCCGATCATCTGCCCCGGCCCAAGCCGCCCACGTTCGGCAATTTTGGTATCAGGAACGACAACCATTCCAGTTTCCGAACCAGCAATGACAAGCCCATCATGCGTTACGACATAACGAAGCGGGCGCAATCCATTCCGGTCAAGACCGGCAACAACCCAATCACCAGCATAGGCCGCAATCGCCGCAGGGCCATCCCATGGTTCCATAACCGAATTGCAATAGGCATAGAGCTTGGCACGCGGGTGATCGCTGCCAACATCAATGGCCTCGGGGATCATCATGGTTTTCACCATTGGCAATTGCCGCCCACCGTGAACCAGCAATTCAAAAACCGCGTCAAGCGCTGCCGAATCCGAACTGCCCTTGGCAACAACCGGCTTTAGATCGCCAATCGCATCGCCAAACAAAGCCGATTCCATGCGGTCTTCATGACAGCTCATCCAGTTTTGATTGCCCTGAATGGTATTGATCTCACCATTATGCGCCAAAACGCGGAATGGCTGAGCCAATTTCCAAGTTGGCATGGTGTTGGTCGAATAGCGCTGATGATAGATTGCAAAAGACGACACAAAGCGCTGATCGAGCAAATCTGGGAAAAAGGCCGTTACCTGCTCGGCAAGGAACATGCCCTTGTAGATGATCGACCGGCTGGACAATGAACAAAGATAGAAATCATTGATCATATGCTTGATCACGGCCTTTTCGATCCGGCGGCGCACCAGATAGAGCTGGCGTTCGGCCTCGGTGGCATCCATTTCAACCGGCATCGAAAACATGACCTGTTCAATTTCCGGACGTGTCGCAATGGCCTTTTTGCCAAGCGCCTTGATATCTACCGGCACCTGTCGCCAGCCATAGATGCTATGCCCAACAGCCAGAATTTCCTGTTCGACAATACAGCGGCAGCGTTCCTGCGCGCCCAAATCGGTGCGCGGTAAAAACACCATGCCAACCGCCAGCCTGCCACCATCATCATCATGGCCGGTGCGCGCGATATGTTCGATAAAAAAATCGCGGGGAATTTCAATATGGATACCAGCACCATCGCCAGTCATGCCATCAGCATCGACCGCACCGCGATGCCAGATCGCTTGCAACGCCTCGATGGCTGATTCGACAACAGCGCGGGTAGGCTTGCCATCTTGTGCCGCCACAAAACCAACACCACAAGCGTCATGTTCCATTTGCGGGCCATAAACACCAGCTTCGGTTAATTTGGCTTCATTCGCAGCACGGCGCTGAAGATAGGCGGCTTCATCAAAACTCTTTGTCATTTTACTCTCCGTATATGCAGCGGTCTAGCGACCGGCACCAGCGGCCCGCGGCGCATCAGCGGCGGCCATAATCCATTGATCAATCGCCTCGGCCGCGTCACGGCCGTCACGAACACCCCAAACGACAAGCGAAGCGCCGCGAACAATATCGCCAGCCGCAAACACGCCATCCAGATTTGTCATCATTGTCCGCCAATCAATTTTCAGCGTTCCCCAGCGGGTGACTTCCAACCCGTCCTGACCAAACATTGCTGGCAAATCTTCAGGATCAAAACCAAGCGCCTTGATCACCATATCGGCAGGCAATTCATGCGCTGATCCATCAATCACTTCTGGCACTTGCCGGCCGGTTGCATCTGGCTGGCCAAGATGAATGCGCTGGGCCTGAACCGCGCGCACCTTGTCGTCACCAAGAAACGCCTGCGGCGCAGACAGCCATTTGAAAACAACACCTTCTTCTTCGGCATTTTGAACTTCGCGCTGTGAACCCGGCATATTCGCCCGATCGCGGCGATAAAGACAGCTAACCGACTTGGCCTTTTGACGGATCGCCGTGCGAACGCAATCCATCGCGGTGTCGCCACCACCAATCACAACAACATCTTTTCCTTCGGCATTCAGCGCACCCGAATCAAATGCCGCAACATCATCACCAAGGCTTTTGCGGTTTGATACGGTTAGATATTCAAGCGCCGGAACGATGCCATCAAGCCCGCTTCCCAGGGCGGCGATGTCGCGTGCCTTGTAGACACCGGTCGCCAACAAAATTGCATCATGCTTGGCTCGAATATCGGCAAAGCTGGTCTCGCCGCCAATATCAACGCCAAGATGGAAATGAACACCGCCATCAATCAGCAATTGACCACGACGTTCGACAATTGATTTTTCCAGCTTGAACCCGGGAATGCCATACATCAACAAGCCGCCGATCCGGTCATAGCGGTCATAGATGTGCACCTGATAGCCGCGATGGCGAAGCATTTCGGCAGCGGCCAGTCCGGCTGGCCCTGCGCCAATGATGCCAATCGATTCCGACCCGTTCAACACGCGGCGCGGCTGGCTTGACCCAGCCCTCGGCAAAGGCGGTTTCAGTGATATGTTTTTCAACCGCGCCAATCGTGACCGATTCAAACCCTTTTTCAATCACGCAGCTGCCTTCGCAAAGCCGGTCTTGCGGGCAAATACGACCGCAGATTTCTGGAAAATTATTGGTCTGTGATGACAATTCATAGGCTTCTTGCATCCGGCCTTCGGCAGTCAGCATCAACCAATCAGGAATATTGTTATGAAGCGGGCAATTCACCTGACAGAACGGCACCCCGCATTGCGAACAGCGCGATGATTGGGCTTCAGCCTTAACAGTATCGAAATCATCATAAATTTCATCGAAATCAGCAACACGCTTTTCAGCCTTGCGCTTTTCCGGCATGGCTTTTTCGGTCGATACGAATTTCAACATCTTTGATGACATATCTGCTACTCCCTATCAATTCAGAATTGGCGCCGTAACCGCTCATGCTGGCGTTTCAAACCCCGCATACCCTTAATCAAATTGGCAAAGCGGTTTTTTTGGTCATTTCTGGTGACTTATCGTCTGTGAAGCTGGCCTGTCCATCGCCGCCGCAACACCCTGATCCCAGCGCACCAAACGATATTCGTCTTTCGACTATGCTGGCATCACCAAGAAATTTTGGTGCAATCACCGAATGCAATCTGCGGTTTCCAACGGTTCAACTCGATCACATCTTTAATTAGTCAACATTCATTACCTTTTTTTGGTGATAATTGCAAGCGCGATTCAGATGACGCAGGTAAATCTGTCATACTTATCGGTATTATGGCCGAAATGGTACTAATTAGGTAAATGATGGCGAATCGGATTGATGCTGGTCAATAATCACCTTCTGCGCCTATGATGACAGCGATCAATGCCACCCATTTAGCCAGTTTGATAAAGCGCCTTTAACTAATAGGCCGTTATAATAGAGTGCCTTTGCAAGGAGCCTTAATAATGCCGCTAAGCCTGCTAATTCTTGTTGCTGCCATTCAGGGTCTGACCGAATTTTTGCCAATATCATCATCGGGTCATTTGGTGCTGATCCCGATTGTCACGGATTTTGCCTATCAGGGCCAGGTGATTGATGTGGCAGCGCATGTTGGCACTTTGGTTGCGGTTGCCTTTTATTTGCGTGCGGAAATCATTGTAATTGCGGCAGCAATGGTTCGCTTTGGGCGCAATGATCCAGATCATGCACGGCTTGGCATCATGCTTGTTCTGGCAACCATTCCGGTGATTATCGCCGGTTATATCGTCAATTATGCCAATTGGCACTGGCTTGACATGGTTTACAGCCTTGCCATTGCCAATCTGGTATTTGCGGTCATTTTATGGCTTGCCGACAAGATGCCTGCCACCCGGCGTGACCTTGGTCAAATCGATTTGCCACATGCCCTGATCATCGGCATCGTACAAATTTGCGCCTTGATCCCCGGCGCCTCGCGCTCAGGCGTGACAATGAGCGTGGCGCGGTTTCTTGGTTATGACCGCGTCACCGCAGCCCAATTTTCATTATTGCTTTCCCTGCCAACAATTGCTGGTGCTGGCTTGCTCAAAACGCTTGATCTTGTTAAAAGCGGCGATGCCACACTTGGCGCAGATGCAGTGATTGTTGCGGTTTTATCGGCTGGCCTTGCGTGGCTTGCGATCCGCTGGATGATGCGTTGGTTTACCACGGCAGGCTTTGGTATTTTTGTCTATTACCGTTTGGCGCTTGGTGGATTGCTATTGCTGGCATTGGCGCAAGGCTGGATTGCACCAAGCATTAGCTAAGACCGGAACCGCCCACCGGGACGATAGCGCTCAAGATAGGTTGGCAAAACCGCATCAACACAAGTTGGCGTAATGCCTAGATCGGCAAGCGTTAGCGCCTTCTTGCCAACGATATTATCATATTTCAGCAACCGCACCTGATCAAGCGTGATTGGCGCATTGGGCAGCAATCCGGCAAAGGCAGCGCCGCATGATAATGCAAAAAATGGCACAGGCAATAACAGGCGGCGACGCTGGATGTGAAGCAAGGTGATTTCCATCAACTGCCGAAAGCTAAACATATCCGGGCCGCCAAGCTCGAAAATCTTGCCCTCAGGTGATTTGGCAAGCTTGCCACCACCAAGGCCAAGACCGGCAATAATCGCCCCGACAACATCTTCAACATAAACTGGTTGCATGCGCATTTTGCCGCCGCCAGGTAATGGCAATGCTGGCGCAATCATTGCCATTGCGGCAAAGCGGTTAAAGAAATCATCGCGCGGGCCAAACACAATCGATGGTCGCAGGATCACCGCTGATGCATAGGCTTTGCGCAATCCGGCTTCGCCAGCAGCTTTGCTTTTCGCATAATGGCTTGGCGACTCAAGATCAGCACCGATGGCTGATACATGAACAAGCGATTGAACATCATGCTTGGTGGCAAGCGCGCCGATATGCGCTGGCAATTGCGCCTGCAACTCGTCAAAACGCTGCCCGCCGCCTTCGGCAAGAATACCAACAAGATTGACCACCGAATCGGCAGGCCGAATGACCGATTCCAAAACCACCTCATCAAGCGCATTGCCAGCCACAAGCGTTATCTGGCCAACATTGCCCATCGGCTTTAGATATTTTGCCTGCTCGCTATTGCGGCATAGAACAATGACCTGTTTCCCTGCACGCGCCAGCCGTTCCACGGTTGCCCGTCCAACAAACCCCGATCCACCAATTACTGCGACTGTATTGAGCATTGATTTACCCTTGCTTGACCGGCCAATGGGCGCGGCGCGATGATTCTATTTGCTGGCGGCACAGCCCATATCCGGATCGCCACCACGCACTCATTAATTGCAAATTAGGTCATGCCTCCCCGCTTTACAATCCCACCAATGCCGATTTCCCATAAAATAGATTTTTACTGGCATTTGATATCGCCAATGAAAGCCGCATTTTCCCGCCATTAGCCCATTGAAAAGGTTTGACACGCCATCATTTGTGGCTATTCTCACGCCGTCAGACAGGAAGCGGTTTTCCGCAAGGTCAATGGCAAGCCCAGGTGGCGGAATTGGTAGACGCGCTGGCTTCAGGTGCCAGTGACCATAGGTCGTGGAAGTTCGAGTCTTCTCCTGGGCACCATTGCCATTTTGATTGCCCCACGGCCGTTACTGGCTTTCCGCACCAAAGTGCGCGCCCTTGGCAAAAAGCCGATCCTTTGCGAAGATAAAAGACCCAGCCTTTGCAAGGACAAAACAAACGAGGCATAGATGACAATTCATATCCATCAGGACGATCTTCCCGCCGATATTGATCTTGGCGATGTGGTTGCCATTGATACCGAAACAATGGGGCTTAACCCACATCGCGATCGGCTATGCCTTGTGCAGCTATCGGGCGGTGATGGCGATGCGCAACTTGTCAAAATTGCCAAGCCGCAAATGCCAAGCCCGAATCTGGCGTCGCTTCTTGCCAATCCGCAGGTGACAAAGCTGTTTCACTTTGCACGTTTTGACATTGCCAGCCTTAGCCACGGCATTGGCCCACTTGTTGGCCCTGTTTATTGCACCAAAATCGCATCCAAACTTATCCGCACCTACACCGACCGGCACGGGCTAAAAGACCTTTGCCGCGAATTATTGCAAATCGATATTTCAAAACAGCAGCAATCATCGGATTGGGGCGCAGCGACCTTGACGCCTGAACAGGCCGAATATGCGGCGGGTGATGTTTTATACCTTCACCGGCTTCGTGAACGCCTTGATATGATGCTGGAACGCGAAGGTCGAAGCGATATTGCCGCGCATTGTTTTGCCTTTTTGTTAACCCGCGCCAAGCTTGATCTTGATGGCTTTGCCGAGATGGATATTTTTCATCACTAGGCTTTTGCCTGCCAGCTAAATTCAGCCAAGATCGGGGCGCAGCCGGGCTAGTGGCAGTGCTGGCTATTATTTAGGAAACGACAATACACATGACCAACACAGATCCAGCAAGAAAAAGCCGCTATACCCCACGCGCCAAAACCGCCCAGGCCACCAATGAACGTCGCTATCCATTATCGCTTTTGCTTGTTGGCGTTGGCGCTGTTCTGACGCTTGCTGTTGCAAGCTGGCTTGGGCTTTTGGCTAATGGCAAGGATGTATCGCTGGAAATCACAGAGGTGAAGCGCGCCGAAAGCGGCGAAGTTCAATTGACCGGTGCCCGCTACCGCGGCTTAACGCCAGCCGGAAAACCTTATGAAATCACGGCTGCCAAAGCCAATGAAGCCCCTGACGGGTCGGGACGTGTTGACATGGATCAACTAACCGCCGTTTTGACCATGCGCAATGGCTCGCTTGTTAATCTGCAATCGAATGCAGGCGTCTTCAACAAACAGACCGACATCGTTTCCATGTCTGGCGCGGTTGTGGTGACCCAGCCTGATCGTAATCTTCGTCTCGATACCGAAGCGCTTGAAGCCAATCTCAAAGCCGGTGAGATGCATAGCGATGTTGCGGTTCAGGTTCAGGATATTGACAGGCGCATCAATGCCGATAGCATGCAAGTCTATGACAATGGCGCGCGGATTGTCTTTGGCGGAGCTGCAAAAATGATTATCAAAAACAGCAACGCCATTGCACCCACTTCGAAGATCGCGGTCAAACCGAAAACAAATAAAGCCAAAATCTAGATACTTTTAATAGACCGGTATTTTGGGCAAACTAACCGGCCGGTTGGACAGAAAGCAGATCAAATTATGAACCGATCTAATCGCGATTTCGTCAAAATATTGCACAACATCGCGCTTGGCATTGGCAGTTGTTATAATCCTGACAGCCCCCGCACTTGCACAGACCACCAGCGGCAACAGCACGGCCGCGCCGCTTCCCATCACGATTGAGGCGAATGACTCGCTTGAATGGAACCAAACCGACGGCAGCTATATCGCCAAGGGCGATGCCTATGTCGAACAGGGCCAAGCAAATATCAGTGCAAGCCATATCATCGCCAATTACGCAACCGAAGGCGAAACGCGCGACATCACCCAAGTGACCGCAACTGGATCAGTGACCTATATTGAGGGCGAAAACACCGCCAAAGGCGACAAGCTTGATTATGATCTGATCAGCAACCTCTATGTTTTAACCGGTAAAAACGCGTCTGTCAGCGGCCCCAAAGGCTCCATGACGGCAACCAAGTCAATTACTTATGATTCAGCCGATAACAATAATCGCAAAGTCACCGCAATTGGCAAAGCCCATTACAAAAACAGCGATGGCCGCAATGTCTTTGGTGACAAGCTAATCGCCTATATCAGCGCCGATGGCACTTTGAAAACCATTGATGCGTATGACAATACCAAGGTCATCACAGCCCAAGGCACCGTCGCAACCGCGGATAAGTTGAATTATATTGCCAGCACATCAATGGCCAATCTTGATGGTAATCTCTTACGACTCGGTCGAAGACCATCTCGGCGGTGCCGAGATCGATTTTGACAAGGAAATCAGCACGATAATTTCAGGCCCCACTGGCAAACGCGTGATCGGTATTTTAACACCATAAATCAGCTTATCGCATGCGGCATTGCCTTGAGCAAAACATCAAACCAGTATTTTTCCCTTAACTCGTTGACATACGATGATTAATTGGCCGATAACGTTAATTCTGATGGTCCACACGGCTTCATTGCATCAACAAAGGGTATCATGGTGTCTGACAACACAGAATTAGATTTTGGCATGGCGCGGCCGGTATTGGTGTCAGGCAATCAAGGGTTGCAAGCCAAAGGCGTTGGCAAAAGCTTTAACAAGCGGCGTGTGGTTCGCAATGTTTCACTTGATTTACAACGCGGCGAGGCCGTTGGTCTTCTTGGACCAAATGGCGCTGGCAAAACAACAACCTTTTACATGCTCGCCGGATTATTGCCGGCCGATGAAGGGCAGGTCTTTGTCGATGGACGTGATGTCACTGGAATGCCCATTTTCCAACGTGCGCGTCTTGGCATGGGATATCTGCCGCAGGAATCGAGCATCTTTCGCGGCTTAACTGTTGAACAAAATATCCGCGCCGTTCTTGAAACACTTGAAGACCATGATGACGAACGCGACGCTACGCTTGATGACCTGATGGCCGAATTTGGCATCACTCATCTTCGTAACACACCATCGGTCAGCCTATCCGGCGGTGAACGTCGTCGTCTGGAAATTGCCCGCGCTCTTGCTGCGCGCCCGACATTTCTTTTGCTTGATGAACCTTTGGCGGGCATTGACCCTATTGCCCTTGGCGAAATTCGTGATTTGATTGCACATTTGAAAACACATGGTATTGGCGTTTTGATTACCGACCATAATGTTAGGGAAACGCTTGATATTGTTGACCGCGCATACATTATTCATGACGGCACCGTGCTGATGGAAGGCACGCCAGATGAGGTGGTTCAACACAGCGGGGTACGGCAAGTCTATCTTGGCGAACGCTTCAGCATTTAGATCACGTGATTCACGGCTTGACAGCCCATCATGCGCCCCCTATACCTGCGCCACCCTGGCATTGCATGATTTTGGTTTTGGACCTGGGCGCTGCAAAGTTTTATTCATCCTGCGGGTCTTTTCATGTCCATAATTGATTATATTGCCGCCGACCAGATTATGGTTGGCGTCGCTGGCATCCGTAAAAAGCAATTGATTGAGCTGCTAGCACGCGCCGCTGAACTGACAGGCCTGTGCCAGGCGCAGTCTTTTTGAAATTGTGATGCGCCGTGAACGTCTTGGCAGTACCGCCATTGGCAACGGTATTGCGATTCCACATGCCGTGCATCAGGATTTGACGCGCACCGTGGGCATCATCGCCGTTTTGACAAGCCTGGTTGATTTTGACGCACAAGATCGCAAACCTGTCGATATTGTTTGCCTCGTGATCGGGCCACAAAACGCGGATAACGATCATTTGAAATGCTTATCAAGCGTGGCAAGATCATTGCGCGAAGTGGCTATTTGCGACCAGCTTCGCGCTGCCAAAACGCCAAATGAACTTCTTGGATGCCTTGGAAACGCCGGCGACGAAGCTGCCTAACCCCATCAAGCTTGCCCAGAATTCCTGCACAGCCCACCGTGGCCATATGGCACGGCGAAGCCACAACGTTATGGGCTCACTGCTGCACTGGCACGCGGATTTTGATCTGGAAATAAAGAATTTGGTGGAGCTAAGCGGGATCGAACCGCTGACCTCTACAATGCCATTGTAGCGCTCTCCCAGCTGAGCTATAGCCCCTTGTTACCGTGTCTGGCCTACAATGCCCCTAGTAAGGGCATCGCCAAAACGCCGACTCGGCTCCAATTCGTGCAGTGCCAAAACACTGCGACGATGTGTATCGCAGGGGCGACACCCAGCGCAAGCAAATTTTCATCTGGCGACGGGTTTTTTATACCACCGCCGCCAAACCAATGGTATTTGCCAACATCAAGCAGGCAAGATGCTTATTGATCATCATTATTATCTAGGTTGGGCAATAATTCGTCCCCGTCGGTGATATCGTCCTGAATGATTCCCGGGCCATCAGTATTATCCACATCAACATCATCTTCCTCAAAATCAATATCATCATCATCGTCTTTATTGGCAGCAACATTAACGTCTTCATCGTCAAATTCTGTTTCATCCAGATCAGCGGCATCATCAGATACACTTGCTTTTGTCGCGCTTTTCGGTACGGCCCGGCTTTTGCGGCCTTTTAACAGATTTTCCGGATCAAATTCTGTGCCGCAGCCCGGACAAATAATGGGACGACGTTTAAAATCATAAAAGCGCATATCACATGATAGACAGGTACGCTTCAAGCCAAGTTCAACCTTTGCCATTCTCTCAAATTCCCCATACTTAACCAACAAAAATCAGGACCATTCATCTTTAGGGGATGTGAAACATATTTTGCAAGCTGTCAAAACAATTTTCTGCCGGTTTCCGACTTTTATGTTCACGCTGACATGCGATCAAAATGATTTGGCATTTTCATGGAGCTGATTGCCTAGCGCCCCAGAAAAATGTTACAAGCTGCCTTCTCCAAAAATAAATGGGCAAAACCGCCTATCAGCAAATCACACGAGGCTTTTTGATGTCACCTCATCAGCACGATCAACTTGTTTCAAAAAAAGCCGGTCCGCTTGTTGGCACAATGCCTATTCCAGGTGATAAATCCATTTCGCATCGTTCACTGATTTTCGGCAGCCTTGCGATTGGCACAACCAAGGTTCACGGCCTTCTTGAAGGCGCCGATGTCATGTCAACCAAAGACGCACTTGTTGCGCTTGGTGCTAGCATCAAGCGTGACGCCGACGGGGTTTGGCATATTACCGGCGTTGGATTGCATGGCATGATATCACCTTTAACTCCTCTTGACCTCGGCAATTCTGGAACTGGTGTGCGCCTGTTGATGGGGGTTGTTGCCGGTCAGAACATCACAGCAACATTCTGCGGCGATGCCTCGCTTAGCGCCCGACCAATGGCGCGGATCATCGAACCACTTGCCGAAATGGGCGCTGATATCACGTGCCGTGTTGGTGGCTTGCTACCCGTCACCATTGCGGGCGCCGCAAATCCGGTGGCGCTTAGCCATCGCTCAAAAGTGGCCTCAGCACAAATCAAATCTGCGATCTTGCTCGCCGGGCTGAACGCGCGTGGCACCACAAATATTATCGAACCGCACGCATCACGCGATCACAGCGAGTCATTGCTTCTACATTTTGGCGCATCGGTTCAGCAGCATATCGGCACCCATGGGGCGCATCATGTTGCGCTTGCTGGTGAGGCAACGCTTCGCGCAGCTGATGTTATTGTACCAAGTGATCCGTCATCTGCCGCTTTTGCCATTGTTGCGGCGCTGATTACACCGCAAAGCGATATCACGCTTGTTGGTATTGGCATGAACCCGCTTCGAACCGGTCTTTTGACAACCCTTATCGAAATGGGCGGCGATATTGTCAAAAGCAATGACCGTATTGAAGGCGGCGAAGCCGTTGCTGATTTGCGCATCCGGCATAGCCAGTTGAAAGGCATTACCATTCCGGCCAAACGTGCCGCCTCGATGATTGATGAATATCCAATTCTGTCAGTCGCCGCGGCAACCGCAAGTGGCACAACCGAGATGCTTGGCGTTGCCGAATTGCGAGTTAAGGAAACTGACCGCATCAAGGTGATGGCTGGTGGTCTTGCCGCATGCGGCGTCACCGTTGATTATGATCATGATACGATGCGTGTTTCCAACAGCACCATTTCCGGCGGGGCAACCCTCTCAGCGCAGCATGATCACCGAATCGCCATGTCATTTCTGACGCTTGGCCTTGTTGCCGAACAACCAATCACCGTAACCGGCTGCACTACCATTGAAACAAGCTTTCCCGGATTTGCCAGCGTCATGAACCAGCTTGGCGCCAGCATCATTGACGGGAAAACAGCGTGATCATTGCCATTGATGGGTCAGCAGCCAGCGGCAAAGGCACGCTTGCCAAACGGGTGGCAGCCGAATTTGGCTATGATTATCTGGATACGGGGGCGCTGTATCGTGCGGTTGCCCTTCGCCTGTTAAACGCTGGCGCAAATAGCAATAAAATTGATGAAAAACAGGCTGTTAATGCTGCATCGACACTTAATCTTTTGCTAACGCAAACGGCTGAAATACGCACCGACAAAGTAGCAGCCCTTGCGTCAATCGTGGCGGCCATTGGCCCTGTTCGGGCTGAATTGCTGGCGCTTCAGCGCGCCTTTGCCGCAGCGCCGCCATCGGGAAGAGGAGCGGTTCTTGATGGCCGTGATATTGGCACGATTGTGCTTCCTGACGCCAATGTGAAATTCTTCATTGATGCCGATCTTGATATTCGCGCCGAGCGCCGCACCAAAGAGTTGCTTCAGGCAGAACAATCGGTTATGTTCCGCGACGTTCTGGCGGATATGAAAGCGCGTGATGATCGTGACCGGACTAGATCTGTGGCCCCGCTAAAGGCCGCAGATGACGCAATAACCATCGACACATCCAAAATGGATGCGTCAGCGGTGGTTCTAGCACTAGCCCTGTCGCATATTGATCGTGTTTGCCCATCAGAACAATGAGCCCGAACCGGAGACCCTACGAACATTTCCGGTTCATATTTTTGATAAACTGACTGCCGGCGAAACAAACTGGTCGCCAAAAAACCCGCTTGGAACCAAGCTATATTGCCAAAAGGGGCAAATATAATCTGGTTATCGTTCGTTCAATGCGGCCCTCATGTCGGCTGAGGCACACAAATTTCGATCCTTATTCGGGCGGTATTGCACCCCCGATCGAAATTGCGACAAAACGGAGATTTTTTTGACATCTACAACAAATTCGGCAGCCAACGCTGCCACTGAAAACTTTGCCGATCTTTTAGCTGAAAGCTTTGGTGAAGGCACAAATGTCGAGGGCAGTGTTGTCCGCGGCTTTGTAATCGGCATCGAGGGCGATGCTGTCATCATTGATGTTGGCTTGAAATCTGAAGGCCGCGTTCCGCTGAAGGAACTTGCCGCCCCCGGACAACAAGCCGATGTCTCAATCGGTGATGAAATTGAGGTTTATGTCGAGCGTATGGAAGACCGCAATGGTCAGGCCGTACTAAGCCGCGACAAAGCCCGCCGCGAAGAAGCATGGGGCGTTCTCGAAGCATCATTTGAGAAGCAAGAGCGCGTTACCGGCGTTATCTTTGGCAAGGTCAAAGGCGGTTTCACTGTCGATCTGTCAGGCGCAACGGCCTTTTTGCCGGGAAGTCAGGTCGATATTCGCCCTGTCCGCGATCTTGGCCCATTGATGGGAACACCACAGCCATTCCAAATTCTGAAAATCGACCGTCGTCGTGGCAACATTGTTGTTTCACGCCGCGCCGTTCTGGAAGAGTCACGCGCCGAGGCAAGAACAGAGCTTGTCTCTAATCTGCAAGAAGGTCAGGTCCTTCAGGGTGTGGTCAAGAACATCACCGATTACGGCGCCTTTGTCGATCTTGGCGGTGTTGACGGCCTGTTGCATGTGACTGATATTGCATGGCAGCGCATCAGCCATCCATCTGAAGCCCTGCAAATTGGCGAAACTGTTGAAGTTCAGGTCATTCGCTTTAATGCTGAAACCCAGCGTATCTCGCTTGGCATGAAGCAGCTTCTGTCGGATCCATGGGAAAATGTCGAAGGCAAATTCCCAGTTGGGGCGAAAATGGAAGGCCGCGTTACCAACATCACTGATTACGGCGCATTTGTTGAGTTGGAAGCAGGTGTCGAAGGTCTTGTCCATGTATCTGAGATGAGCTGGACAAAGAAGAATGTTCATCCTGGCAAAATCGTTTCAACCAGCCAGCAAGTCGAAGTTATGGTTCTTGACGTTGATCTCTCAAAGCGCCGTATTTCACTTGGCCTCAAGCAGTGCACAAACAATCCTTGGGAAGACCTTAGCGCCACCTATCCAGTTGGCACCGAGATCGACGGCGAAATCCGGAACATTACCGAATTCGGTCTGTTTGTTGGCCTGAATGACGATATTGACGGGCTTGTTCACCTGTCAGATATCAGCTGGGAAAACGCTGGCGAAGAAGCCCTTGAAGGCTTTACCAAAGGCGATATGGTTAAGGCGAAAGTCCTTGATATCGACGTCAATAAAGAGCGTATCTCACTTGGCATCAAACAGCTAACTGACGATCCATTTGCTGGTCAGGCTGATGCCTATCGCAAAGGTGAAGTCGTAACCTGTAACGTTAGCGCGGTAACAGACAACGGCATCGACGTTACCATTGGTGAGAACATGACTGGCTTTATCCGCCGGACTGATCTTAGCCGTGATCGTGCTGAACAGCGCGCTGACCGGTATGCCGTTGGTGAAAAAGTTGACGCCATCGTCACCAGTGTTGACAAGAAAACTCGCAAATTGTCTTTGTCAATCAAGGCACGCGAATCTGCCGAAGAAAAGCAGGCCATGGCCGAATTTGGCTCATCAGACAGCGGCGCCAGCCTTGGTGATATCCTTGGTGCGGCTCTTGCCAAGAAAGAAACAACTGACGAAAAATAAGACTGGCATATTTGCCAATCTGTTTATCTTCAAGCCAGCCGGCGCATCCATCGGCTGGCTTTTTCTATGGCTGGGATTGGCTATGTTAATGAATTTTATCATTCTTATTAACGTTAGAAATCAATTCTAAGTTGACCCGCCATTGGCAAACAGGCATCCTAATCCCAAATTAAGAACGTAAGAACTACGGGAGCGAACTCTGTGACACGGTCAGAACTTGTCGCGAAATTAGCGGCTAAGAATCCAGCACTTTACCACCGTGATATTGAGCGGCTGGTTGGAACAATCCTTGATGAAATCGGCGGTGCGCTTGAACGTGGTGACAGGGTTGAGCTTCGTGGGTTTGGTGCCTTTTCAGTGCGCGAGCGCAAAGCCCGCCTTGGACGCAATCCAAGAACCGGAACAAGTGTAGAAGTATCTGAAAAGAAAGTACCTTTTTTTAAAATGGGCAAAGGCATGCGTGAGCGGTTAAACCGCTAGACGGATCGGATTATGCGAACATTATGCCGCCTTTTATGGCTGAGCATTACCTTGTTTTTGGTTATGTTTGCCACTCGTGTTTGCCACGTCGAATAAAACACTTATCACTCTTTATCTTTGGCCATTTGACAGCGCGCTAACCGCGCCAGTTTGGCTGCTGATTCTATCCAGCTTTATCATTGGCGGATTGCTGAGTGCTATTTTGCTCTGGGGGCAGTGGCTGGCGATTCGGGCAAAGCTGTGGCGTCTTGAAGGGCGTTTCAATAAATTGCAGGCAGAAACCGATAAAATAACAGCCAAATCAGCCGCCAAGCAAGATGATGAAGATCATCATGAATACAGCCCACAGGATTACGATCAGCAGGGCGAACCGGCCGCATCAAACCAATTGACCGCCGATCGCCGCCTTCGCTAAGTATTCGCCAGATTCGGGTTTCGATTCCGAATAGAAGAACCATTAAGCAAAAGGATTATCAATGGCGCCCAAGGTTAAAATCTGCGGCATATCAACGGCAAATGATTATATCATCTGCCGCGATGCTGGTGCGCACTGGACAGGCATGGTCTATTACCCCGGATCATCACGCCATCTTGATCTGGCTGGCCTAGCAGCATTGGCAGATTGCGCCGATTCTATTGGCTCTGACGCGCCTGAACGCGTTTTGCTAAGCGTTGATATCGTTGGGGAAAAGCTTATGCCCATCATCGAGGCGGCGCGGCCAGATATGCTGCAGCTTCATGGCAAAGAAACCTGTCAGGATGTTGCCGATATCAAAGCCCGCACCGGTTTGCCGGTGATCAAAGCGATTGCCGTTGAAACTGCGGCCGATCTTGATCAATGCGCGAAATGGAATAATCTTGCCGATTGGTTGCTGTTTGACGCCAAAGTCAAAGCCGGATCGCAGCCCGGCGGCACCGGACATCAGTTTGATTGGACGATCCTTGCCAATTATCGCGGACAGTTACCATGGATGCTGGCAGGCGGGCTTGACTGTCATAATGTGGCAAATGCGATCAAAATCAGCGCGGCAAAGGCAGTGGATGTGTCATCGGGCGTTGAATCATACCCGGGAAAAAAGGACGCCGAACAGATTCATGCCTTTATTCGGGCGGCCCAATTGGGCTAAAACAATGCTGGGGGCCGCGTCGATTTCGCCGACTTTACAGGATGAGAGCTTTTATGAGCAAAACGAACGTTAACACATTCCGCAACCAGCCCAATGAGGCTGGCCGCTTTGGCATTCATGGTGGCCGCTTTGTCGCTGAAACGCTGATGCCACTGATTTTGAATGTTGAAAAAGCCTATAAAAAAGCTAGCGCCGATAAATCATTTCAGCGTGAAATGTACTATTACCAAAAGCATTATATCGGTCGCCCAAGCCCACTCTATTTTGCCGAACGCATGACCGCGCATTTTGGTGGTGCAAAGCTCTATCTAAAACGTGATGAGCTGAACCATACTGGCGCGCACAAGATCAACAATGTTTTGGGTCAGGCGCTTCTTGCCAAACGCATGGGCAAAACCAAAATCATTGCCGAAACCGGCGCAGGCCAGCATGGCGTTGCCACAGCAACAGCCTGTGCGCTTTTCAATATGGAATGCGAAGTCTTTATGGGCGCTGAAGATGTCGAACGGCAAAAGCCGAATGTCGACCGGATGCGTCTTCTTGGCGCCAAAATTCACCCCGTTACCTCAGGCACCGGCACGCTTAAAGACGCGATGAATGAGGCGCTTCGCTATTGGGTTACCAATGCCGAAACCCATTTTTACATTATTGGCACCGCCGCCGGCCCGCACCCCTATCCGCAAATGGTGCGCGATTTCCAATCGGTTATCGGCACCGAGGCGCGCGAACAAATTTTCGAAGCCGAAGGCCGCCTTCCAGATGCGCTTGTCGCCTGTATTGGTGGCGGGTCAAATGCGATTGGGCTTTTCTATCCGTTTCTCGATGATACGGATGTGGCCATCTATGGTGTCGAAGCCGCAGGCAAAGGGCTTGGCAGCGGCCTTCATGCTGCGTCACTTACCGGCGGAACACCGGGCATCCTTCATGGCAACCGAACCTATCTTTTGCAAAATGATGATGGGCAAATCACCGATGCCCATTCGATTTCAGCTGGTTTGGATTATCCGGGAATCGGCCCTGAACATTCATGGCTTCATGATATTGGCCGCGTCAATTATGTCAGTGCCACCGATGAAGAAGCTCTTGTCGCCTTTCAGCTTTGTGCGCGTCTTGAAGGCATCATTCCGGCGCTCGAACCATCACATGCGCTGGCCTATCTTAGCACCGTAATTGGCGATATGGATTCTGATGATATTGTCATTTTGAACATGTGTGGCCGCGGCGACAAGGATTTGGGCGCGGTTCTTCCGGTTCTTGAAAAACTTGGCCGGATGTAAGCCAAAGCCCATTTAGATTTGAAAAGAGATAATTATGGCAGGTCGCATCGATACCGCATTTGCAAAGGCCAAAGCCGAAAATCGCGGCAGCTTGGGCGTTTTTATTACCGCTGGCGATCCTGACGCCGCCACCACCGAAGCCTTGCTTGACGGGCTCGTTGATGCTGGTGTCGATTTTATCGAGCTTGGCATGCCTTTTTCCGACCCGATGGCCGATGGCCCCGCCATTCAGGCAGCATCACTTCGGTCGTTAAAGGGCGGCATGACCTTAACCGCAACGCTTGAAATTGCGCGTAATTTTCGCCAACGGCATCCTGATATGCCGCTTGTCCTGATGGGCTATTACAACCCAATCTATATCTATGGCAATGACCGGTTCATTGCCGATGCAGTGGCGGCTGGTGTTGACGGGTTGATCATCGTTGATTTGCCGCCAGAAGAAGATTCAGAACTTTGCATTCCGGCACGCGATGCTGGTTTGAATGTTGTTCGGCTAATCACCCCGACAAGCCATGACCAGCGTTTGCCGGCCATTTTGGCACAAGCCAGCGGATTTGTTTATTATGTCTCAGTTACCGGCATTACCGGCATGGCAAGCGCCGCGGCGACCAGCATTGCCGATGCCTATCAGCGCATCCGCAAACAGACCGATCTTCCAATTGTAACCGGATTTGGCATCCGCACCCCCGAACAGGCCGCCGAAACAGCACGTTTAAGTGACGGCGCGGTTGTCGGGTCTGCCGTTGTCGATATCATTGCGGATGGGGTGGCAAATCCATCAAGTCCGGATGCTGCTGAAAACCGTGCGGCGATTGTTCGTAAAGTTGCCGCATTTGTCGGCGAGCTTAGTGCTGCCATACGCGCATAGGGAGATTGCAATGAATTGGATTACAAATTCTGTCCTTCCCAAAATCAAAGCATGGGTTCAGGCCGATGATGTGCCGGATAATCTGTGGATCAAATGCAGCGCCTGTAGCCAGATGATTTTTCATCGCGAATATGAACAGGCATTTAACTGCTGCGCCACATGCGGTCATCATGCCCCGCTTCCGCCCGAACACCGTTTTGCCATGTTATTTGACGATGGCAAATATGATGTGATCTCGCTTTCGCCCATTGAAGATGATCCTTTGAAATTCCGTGATAGCA
Source organism: uncultured Candidatus Puniceispirillum sp. (assembly GCA_905182545.1). GTDB lineage: Bacteria > Pseudomonadota > Alphaproteobacteria > Puniceispirillales > Puniceispirillaceae > UBA3439. The sequence continues at coordinate 19,835 of CAJJBY010000003.1, read as the reverse complement.
AGAAATATACTGACCGGCTTCGCGACACGCGCAACAAAACAGGCCTGAATGACGCGATTGCCGTCGCAGCAGGGCAAATCAATGGATATCCTTGCGTGATCGCCGCGTTTGATTTCCGCTTTATGGGCGGATCAATGGGACGCATGGTTGGCAATGGCATTGTTCGCGCTGCTAAGGAGGCGGTTGCCCGCAAGGGCGCGCTGATCACCGTGCCATCAACCGGCGGCGCACGCATGCAAGAAGGCGTTTTATCACTCATGCAATTGCCACGCACCATCGCCGCTGTTGAGCTGGTTCGTGATGCTGGCCTTCCCTATTTTGTTTTATTGGCGCATCCGACAACCGGCGGCGTTACCGCATCATTTGCCATGCTTGGCGATATTCAGATTGCCGAACCTGGTGCCATCATTGGCTTTGCCGGTCGCCGTGTGATCGAAGAAACGGTTCGTGAAAAACTGCCTGAAGATTTCCAGACAGCCGAATATCTGATGGATCATGGCATGGTTGATGCCGTTGTGCCGCGCGCCGAACAGCCTGAATATATTGGCCGGCTTCTGGATTTCATGATGGGATCGAAAGACAGCAGAAAGCGTGCCTAATGCCATCGTCATCACCGGCGGCAATGGCCGCAGCCGACCGCGCCGCAGCGGCGCTTGACCGCCTGGCACGGCTACATCCAAAACTAATTGATCTTGGGCTTGATCGCAGCTTTGCCCTTATTGGAAAAGCTTGGCAATCCGCATCATCATTTGCCGCCAACAATCCATGTCGCTGGCACCAATGGCAAAGGCTCGACAATTGCGTTTCTAAGAGCCATGGCTGAAGAAGCCGGACTTAAGGTTCATGTCTATAGCTCGCCGCATCTATGCCGGTTTAATGAACGTATCCGGCTTGCCGGACGGCTGATCGACGATGGCGGGCTTGCCGATTTACTGGAAGAAGTCGAAACCGCCAATGGCGACATGGCAGTGACCTTTTTCGAAGTCACCACGGCGGCCGCAATGCTGGCATTTTCGCGGGTGCCAGCCGATTTATTGCTTTTGGAAACCGGCCTTGGTGGCGCGCTTGATTCGACCAATGTATTGAAAACACCGCTTGCCACAATCATCACCCCGATTGCCCAAGATCACGAACATTTTCTTGGCACTGATCTCGGCCAGATTGCCAGTCAAAAGGCGGGAATCATGCGGGCGCAAACAGCCTGTTACAGCGCCGACCAACAGACCGAAGTCATGCATGTTCTGGCCGCGCATGCCGAGAATATCGGGGCGTCACTGCAGGTCGCAGGTCGTGATTTCCATCTGGCAGAAACCGATGATGGCGGCATTCACCTATCTTGTGCAGGCGAAGATTTCTTTCTTTCGGCACCGGGGCTACGCGGCCCGCATCAGCTTGATAATGCTGGGCTGGCGGCGGCTTGCCTTTTTGATCTTGCGGCAAAAAACCGATTGCCATCACGCGGCCAGACCCAAGCGGCAAATGCGTTTGCCAGCGGCATTCAATCGGCTGTCTGGCCCGGGCGGGTGCAGCCATTAAATGACGGCCTGTTGGCAGAATTATGGCCGCATCGCCCAATCTGGCTTGATGGCGCGCATAATGCCCATGGGGCGCGGGCTCTGGCCAAGACACTTGGTCAAATTGATGATGGTAAATGGAATATTATTTGTGGGGCGTTAAACACGCGCGATCCGGCTGAATTTCTGGCACCACTTGCTGCCCTTGCCGGATCGGTTCGCTGTCTTGCCATCCCTGACCAGCCAGCCAGTCTAAGCGCCGCCGACATGACCGCTGCCGCCTTGGCACAGGGTCTGGACGCCGCCACCGCAACAAGCATCATAACGGCATTTGACCAGCTAGACCCCGCCTATCCGGTTATTATTTGCGGCTCACTTTATCTTGCCGGTCATGTTCTTGTGCAAAATAAAACGCTGCCCGACTAGGACAGCGTTTCACATCATCTTTATGTAAATTGGCGTTAGACTGATTGATCAATCCAGCTTTCCAACTGCGATTTTGGTAAGGCACCCATTTTTTCAGCAACAACTTCGCCATTTTTGAAAATCAGCAATGTTGGAATACCGCGAACATTATATTTCTGCGGTGTTAGCGGGTTTTCGTCGATATTCAGCTTGACGATTGACAGGCTGTCTATCTTTTCACCAGCGATTTCTTCAAGCGCAGGGCCAATCGCCTTGCATGGGCCACACCATTCAGCCCAGAAATCAACCAATACAGGTTTGTCTGATTGCAGAACATCTGCGGTAAAATCGCTATCTGTGGTTTTTGACGTTGCCATTATGATTCCATTTCATCGTAAAAATCTGCGGCGTATGTGCCGCTGCCTTCGCGGATTTAAATTTATGGTTTGGCTGCTGCCGCGTCAAGCTTGGCGTCAGGAATATTTATCTATTTGACGAGCGCAAAGGGTCATAAGCGGCAAAAATATCAGCCAGTGCCTGTTCTCTGGCGTCACGGTCAATCGGCTGATAATCAAGCGTATCAACCCAGACAAGCCAGCAATCAATGTCTCGCCCGGGATAGATTTTCTGAAGAAGGCCATCATAAAGCGCCATTTGATGAAGATAGTTCCGCGGTATCGCATTTTCGCGCGGCCGACCCGTTTTGAAATCGGCCAGAATAATACGCTTGTCATCAACAAACAGCCGGTCAATCTGGCCAGCGATGCCAATGCCATTCAAGCGCCCGTTAATCGGAACCTCAACCAACGCATCCTTGCCAAAAAGCGGGGCAAATGCAGGCAGATCAATCAGCGTCAACAGCTTTTCGATAAGGCTTGCTGCCATTGCGTCAGGCACATCACGGCTTTGGCCAGCGATCTGCACAGCGCGATCACGCCGCAATGGCGAATCAATGGCGGGAAGCTGTTCGAGCAACCGGTGCGCAAGCTTGCCATAGGCAAGGCCAATGTGACGGTTTTGCGCATTTTGCTTTGCAGCAACGGCGGCAAGCGATTGTGGATCATGGTCAAGACCCGGCTGCGATGGCCGAATGGGGCGGCCTGATTTATCATCTATCGGTGCAGGACAAAGCAACCAATCAGCCGTATCATCAACTGGTTTTGTTGGTGGCAGCTTTGCTTCTTTGTCTTGATCTTTATCAATTTTGGCGGTTTGCTCAGCGGTGATTGAAACCGTACCATCATCATGTTCGGTGGCGGTTTCAGTTGCTTTGATCACCTTGCTTAACAGCGCATAATCACTGCCCTCTAGGCGGCGAACGCCATTCAGCTTTTCCCAGCCGCCAATCACCAACCCATCACGCGCGCGCGTCATCGCAACATATAGCAACCGGTTGCTTTCTTCGGTGCGAAGCGTGGCCGCCGCCTCACGCGCCTGTTCAACAAAGGCCGGCCGTGCCAAATCAGATGGCGGCAACCAGTAATGAACCGACCCATCAGCCGCCGGCAAAACCGGTTCGGATTTTCCACGGCTAGCCAGCATATCAGGTAAAATCACAATTGGCGCTTCAAGCCCCTTTGCGCCATGGATTGTCATGATCCGCACCTCATCCGTACCTGATGCGTCCATATCGCGTTTGACCTCGCCGCCACTTCTGCGGATGCTTGTCAGAAACTCAAGCAAGGACACGCCGCCGCCAAGGGCAAAATTCTGCGCCAGATTCAAGAAGTGATCGAGCGATTCATCAACCGCACGGCCAAGCCGGTTGCGGAATTTCTGGCGGCCACCATCGACAAGAACAAAGCTGAAAAAACCGAAAACCGACTCATATTCAGCGCGGCTTTGCCAGCGTGCCAATTGATCGGCCATCTTGCCCAAATCACCATCAGCACCACGATGCGCCATCAGCCGTGACATCAAGCTGGCCTTGCCACGATCATAGGCAAGCTCGTAAAGCTGGTCTTCGCTCATCCCGAATAAAGGCGATTTCAAAACGGCGGCAAGCTGCAGATCATCATCGGCAAGATGCATCACATCGCCAAGCGCCAAAAGATCCTGAATTTCAATTTGTTCAGCAAGCTGCATCCGGTCGGCACCAGCCACCTGAACATTGGCAATCTGCAATGCCGATAATAACAATTCGAAAAACCGGCCGCGTTTGCGAAGCAGAATCAGAATGTCACCCGCCCCGACAAGATTTCCCGATGGCAAACGCCGTTTGCCAATCCAGCTTTTGACACGCCGCGCCAATTGGGTGGCAGCGATGATTTCAGCGCCAAAATCATCATTGCCTTTCACCACCGGCCATAATTCAACAAAGCCACCTGCCCCGCTTCGCGCCATTTCATGGATGGTGAAATCATCAATCCCGCCAAGGTCGGGAATGGTTTTATTGACCAGATCCAGAATAGGGCTTGCCGACCGGAACGATACGGACAAAGGCACATCGCGGAAATCGGCTTGAATGGCTTTGGCACGGCTGGACAGCTCGCTTCGATTCTGATTCATAACCAGCGGGTCTGCACCCTGAAAGGAATAGATCGATTGTTTGAAATCACCAACGGCAAACATGGTTCGCGGCAAGCTTGTTGCCCCTGATGCGATATAGGGGCTTGCCCCCTCACCATCAAAAAATTCATCAACCAGCCGCCGCAGCAATTTCCACTGTGCCGGACTGGTATCCTGCGCCTCATCAATCAAGAGATGCTGGATACCATTATCTAATTTCCAAGCCACCCATTGTGCCGCCTCGCTTGCCGCCAGCAGATTATTGGTGCGGATAATCAGATCATTATAATCAAGCAAACCGCGTTGGGTTTTCAGACGGCTATATTCCTGATTAAAGGCCATACCGAACCGGTAGAGCGCCATGGTTCGATCACGGCATATCTGTGCTGCCTGACCAGATAATAACGGTTTAACGATTTCAATTACCTGTTTTTGAATCGCGTCAATTTGCGGCACTGTCTCGCGAAGATCAGCATTTGATAATTGTTTGCGGGCTTTGCCAGCGCTAAATAGCGCATCGACAAGAAATGACAATTTCTCGATCCTGCCGTCGCCAGTTTGCGCCAACCAGACATCCATTTTCGCGCCGCGATCAATCTGGGTTTTGGAATCAGATGCCTGCAAGGCCGCCGAAACCGACCGCAGCTTTTCGTCCTGAATTAAATCCAGCCTTGTCATCAGCATATCGCGTTCATGAGCAGCAGAGACAACGCCAAGATCATCACGGAAATGCGACTCGATCGCGCAAGGCAATCAGGCGACTCAAGCCCCTCAGCCCGATTGATAAAATCATTTACAATTTCATCAGCGCGTCCCTCGCTGACGGCTTCGGCAATCAACAACACCGAAGCGGCAAGTTCCGGACTTGGATGATATAAAATATTGGCGCGTGCCATCGCCTTTAACCGGCTCTGTTCATCATCATCAGCAAGCTGTACATGCGGGGCAACACCCGCCTCAATTGGAAAGCGCCGCAAAATTGACTGGCAGAAAGAATGCACAGTCTCGACACGCGGCCCATCATCATTATCCAAAATTTCGGCAAATAGGCTTCGTGCCCGACGGCGCATATCCTGACTTGGCGTGACAATGCCCATATTTTCCAAATCTTCGCCAAGTGCCTTTGCCGGAATCGTCGCCCAATTAGCAAGACGTTTGAAAATACGGTTACGCATTTCAGCCGCCGCCGCGCGCGTATAGGTTACGCATAAAATACCATCGGCTGGCGCGCCGGATAACAGCAGGCGAAGCACGCGATCGGTTAGCAGTTTGGTTTTACCAGTTCCCGCGTTTGCCGACACAAATACCGAAGCCGCCGGATCAGAAGCTGTGGCCTGAGCTGCACTGGCGCGGGCAATCATCTCATTCATCGGCATTGTCTCCATAAAGCCATTCACGGCTTCGGCTTAAATGCTGATAGGGCTTAAATGGCGGAACATTGATCGGGTCTAGCTCGCTTGGATAGGGGGTGTTGGTCTGATCAAAATAATTAGCCAGCCTTTCAAGACGATCCCTGATTTCATCAGCGTCAAACAAATCGGCAAACGGCGTTTTAATTTCACCCGGTGCCGATTTCTTGCCACTTAACTGCCAATATTCCAATGATCTTATCGCGCCTGCCGGCAGTGATTCAAACCCGCCATCAAAGGCAATCAGCCCTTCAACCGCTAATTGGTTGCGAACGCCTTTTTTGATCAAGCTTCCGCTTGGCACTGTGCCCGTTTTGTAATCGACAATCGTCCATTGCCCGTCTTTGTCATATTCCAGCCGATCCGCCCGCGCGGTCAGCTTTACCGGCCCTTGCGCCGCCTGCAAAAAAATCATCCCGCTAATTTCAGCATGAATTGATTGTAAATCATCACGGCGGCGATGTTCATTTTCGATAAACCATGCGGCCATCGCCTCAAATCTTGTCCACCAGAAATAGCGGATTGAGGGCTGGCCAATCTGGCTGGCAAAATGGGTTTTGCCGAAATCCAGCAATTGTTGCAATGCGTCTGTTCCCAATTGACCCGTGGCATTTGCCTTGCTGAAATCGGCAAGCGCATCATGAAACAAAATACCGCGAAGCGCCGCATCAGCACTGCGGTCAATATCGTCAAGCGGTTTTAGCCGCAGAATTTTCTTGGCATAGATGGCGTAGGGATCGGTAATCCAGATATCAATTTCGGTTGCCGAAAACTGGCGGGGGCGGCTTGCCAATGGCGGACAAGGTGACGGCCGAACCGCCGGTTGGGGAATCGTCTTTGGTTCAAATTTCGCAAGCCAGGCTTTTTCAGTGGCGCCATCATCAATATCACCATCCAGACCAAGCGCATTCACCACAACTTCCATGCGCTGTAACCAACGGCTTTTTGTCGTTGGTGTTCCCGCTTCTTTATCGGCGCGGGTGACGATAATATCTTTACTGCAAATGGCCATATAGACGTCATGCGCGCTTAGCCCGCTTCGCCAGTTTTTTGGCGGCAATCCAACCACCGCCCGCATTGCGCTATTCATCCAAGGGTCGATATCCGGACGCGGCGGCCAATTGCCTTCATTAAAGCCGGCAAGAATTAACCGGTGCGCGTCAACCGCTCGTGCCAGATGCATACGCGCCTCAACCGCACCAAGAATGGCAAGTCGTGGATGCGACGTGCCAAAGGGGTGAACATTTATATCTTCAAGAAGCTGGCGCAAAATCTGCGGCATATCGCAAGCATCAATCGCGCTATCACGGCCATCAGCGGCAAGGCTGCGAAACAGGTCGCTTGCCGCCATGCCGTCAGCACCTTTCCATAATTCGATTGCGCCTGCACCGCGATCTGCGCCCACACCATTGCTGTCCATCACGGTTGCACATAGCCGTTCGGCAGCTTCAGCAATCCCTTCTGACAGGCTTGCCAAAGTCGGGTTGGGCACCTGCCAGCAATCAATAAGCGCGGCTAAATTGGCAATGACATGCGTTTCGAAAAAATGACGAAGCTCAGCATCATCAAGCGCCGCGGCAACAGCGGGCAAACCATCACCCGGACGCGGGCCACGCAATGCCACCAATTCGATTTGCTCGACAAAATGACGAAAGTGAATCGGGTTCATCCCACCTGCGCAATAGGGGTGTTTTAACAATGACAGCAGGCGAAGCGGCGCAAAATTGGCATCGACCGCATCACAAAGAAGCGATAGAAACCGGCCAGGTGGGCAAAGCGATAATCGTTTGCCTGCCGAATCTTCAATGACGATATCCCATCGGCGCAAATCGGCAATAACCAATTCGGCAAGCTGGCGATCAGGGGTAATCATTGCCGCGGTTTGATTGGGTTTTTCCAACGCCTCGCGAAGCGATAGGGCAATTAGATTGGCCTCTTCGCGCCGATCCCGCGCCGTTATAACCTTTAAACCAGCAAGCGCGGTTCGGTCGATCATCGGGCTGGCATCGCCAAGCCTTTGCCAGCCTTCGCTGATTGCAGCAGGGCGAAAGACTTCGCGCATCAAATCGCGTCTTGCGGGCAATTCGGGCGGTATCGTATCGGTTGATCCTGTCCAATTTTGCACCTGATCAGGCGTGATCTCAAGATAGGCCAAAAGCTGGGCAAGCTGATATTGGGCATGGCCGCTATCCTCGCAGATCGCCGGCCATTGATCACCAGCATGACGATCAAGCCCGGGTAAAACAATATGACCATCGGGAAGGTTGGCCACTACACCAATCAATTCACGCGTCGCCGCAATTGATCCGGTTGATCCGGCAATCACGATCAATTGATCAGGCGGCTGATCGCGCCATTGTTTGGCACGGCGGCGTAACAGCCGGTTACGCCGGTCAACCACATCAATTAGCCCCTCTTGCGCCAGAATATCCGGCCAGCGATCAATCAGAATGCCAAGAAGGGTCAGAATATCCTGCCAATGCGCCGAAAATTGATCGGGCAATAAATCACGAAGCTGCTCGACGGTGGCATCGGCATTGTAAAGCTGGTCAAGCAATTGCCCAAGCGAGTCGGCAAGGCGCATCGCCTGTGGCTGGGTTGGATATTGACCGCCAAGTGGAAAGTGGCGAAGCAATTTGGCAAGGCAGATTTGCCGTCTTATCTTTGAGATTGGCGGCGGCAGGTCACTGCCAGCATCATCGCCTAGAAACGGGCTTAACCGGCCATCATCATCATTGCCAAAATCGCCAACAGGCAACATGCGCGGCAACAGCATCGGCACACCATCAGCACCATCCAGAAAAGCTGCTTGAAGGGCGCTAGCAGCGCGGCGTGATGGCAATAGAATGAGACCGCGCGCCAGCCTTTCGGGGCTGTCAGCCAGCTTTGCAATACCCATTGCCAATTCACGGGCAAACGGCATGCCTGCATCAATGCTGTAAACGGAAGGGCTTGTCATTTGCCAACTATAAAAGCAACAGCATCGAAAGGCGAGACCCGTTTACTAAAAGCGGGTAATCTGGCCTAGAATGGATGATGGTAAGCCCTTGCGAAGAAGCGCGAAATCTAGCCAGTTTTGGCGATAATGGCCGCCATTCGAGCGGCCCAATGCGGCGGCGCGGTTATATCGGCAAACCGAATGCTGGAAGATGGATCACCGCCATCATCACCATCGGCCATGTAAAGATGGATTGAAAGATTGGTCTTTGGCAGCAGCTTTTTTAGCCGGTCCGGCCATTCGATCAAACAAACCGCATCAATGAACGCATCATCCAGCCCAAGCTGCATAGCATCTTCGGGACTTTCAATCCGGTAAAGATCAAGATGCCAAAGCGGCGTTCCATTCCCAAGTTCATAGGTTTGAACAAGCGTAAAGGTGGGGCTTGGCACATCGGTTTCAGCCGGATTTGCCGCCTGAATAATCGCCCGCGCCAATGCCGATTTGCCTGCGCCAAGAGGCCCGCTTAACGAAATCACATCACCAGCCGCCAGCCCGTTAGCCAGCAACGCACCAAGCGTTTCGGTTGCTGACAGATCGAGTAATTCTAATTGCAGAACTGGCATTGGTGATTAATAACGATACTGTTCGCTCTTGAACGGTCCTTGCTGTTCAACGCCAATATAATCGGCCTGATCAGGGCGAAGCGTGCTTAAGCTTGCGCCAACCTTGGCAAGATGGAGTGCTGCCACTTTTTCGTCAAGATGACGCGGCAAGGTATAGACCTTGTTTTCATATTGATCACCACGCGACCAAAGCTCGATCTGCGCCAACACCTGATTGGTAAATGACGCCGACATGACAAAAGACGGATGTCCTGTTCCGCATCCAAGATTGACCAAACGTCCCTTGGCTAGAAGAATCATCCGTTTGCCATTTGGAAATTCAATTTCATCAACCTGCGGCTTTACTTCTGACCAAGTGTAATTATTCAGCGAAGCAACATCGATTTCATTATCAAAATGGCCAATGTTACAGACGATCGCACGGTCTTTCATTTCACGCATATGGTCGATGGTGATGACATGACGGTTACCGGTTGCGGTCACAAAGATATCAGCCTTCGGCGCTGCCTGTTCCATTGTGACAACTTCATAGCCTTCCATCGCGGCCTGCAACGCACAGATCGGATCGACCTCGGTGACCATGACCCGCGCACCACCTTGCCGAAGCGAAGCTGCCGAGCCTTTGCCAACATCACCATAGCCAGCAACAACCGCGACCTTGCCAGCAAACATCACGTCAGTGGCGCGGCGAATGCCATCAACCAATGACTCGCGACAGCCATAAAGATTGTCAAATTTTGATTTGGTAACCGAATCATTCACATTGATCGCTGGGAAAGGCAATCCGCCCATTTCAGCAAGTTGATAAAGCCGCAGAACGCCAGTGGTGGTTTCTTCGGAAACACCTTTTAGCGCATCACGCTGACGGGTGAACCAGCCCGGGCTGCTGGCAAGACGGTGGTGCAATTGCGCTTTTAGATATTCTTCTTCTTCGGTTTCGGGCTTTGCCAGCACATCTTCGCCAGCTTCGGCACGCGCACCAAGGAGAATATACATAGTGGCATCACCACCATCATCAAGAATAAGATTGGCAGTCTGTTCATTCGACCAATCAAAAGTACGATCAACATATTCCCAATATTCGGCCAATGTCTCGCCTTTGATAGCAAAGACCGGAACGCCTGATTTGGCAATCGCCGCGGCGGCATGATCTTGTGTTGAAAAGATATTGCAGCTCGACCAGCGCACATCGGCACCAAGCGCAACAAGCGTTTCAATCAAAACCGCAGTTTGAACCGTCATATGAAGACAGCCAGCAATACGCGCGCCAGCCAGCGGCTTGTCCGAACCGAACTCGTCACGAAGTGCCATCAGGCCAGGCATTTCGGTTTCGGCAATCGATAATTCCTTGCGACCCCAGTCAGCAAGTCCGATATCGGCAATCACATAATCCTGCGCCATAGTTCAATCCCATCTATATGTCGGTGAAAATCTCGTCATGTCATATCAAATTAACACGCTCTTTTAAAGCGATAGATATGATAGCGTCAGAAAACACATTTGGATTGCGATGAAAGTGATGTTTGGTCAGGCCGACGCCTTGGCCAATTCACGATGTTCGAGGCGCACAAGATGACCCTCAGCCTCAATCCAGCTAGCGATCTGCGCTGCTGCCCATACCGAACGATGCTTGCCACCCGTACAGCCAAAGGCCAGTGTTAAATGCGCCCGACCATCATTGTTCATCCGGCTTAACATTAACGCCAACATCGATTTCACCTGATCAAGAACCTTGATTGCCATTTCATCTCTGGCCAGAAATTCCGCCACTTTGGAATCAAGGCCGGTTTGATCACGCAAACCATCATCCCAATATGGATTTTTGGCAAAGCGCATATCAATAACCTGATCGGCCGTTTCAGGAAGGCCATATCGGTAGGAAAATGACACAATATGCACCGGCATTGGCGGCGCCTTATCAAGACCCAAAGTGTCAAGCAACGCACCACGCAAATCGGCTGGCGCCAGACCACTGCTGTCAATAACAATATCGGCCAAAGCTTCGACATCGGCCATGCGCGCCATATCGGCACGCACCGCAGCGTCAAGATCATAATCATGGCCGAGCGGGTGCTGGCGTCTTGTCGCATTATAGCGGCGCATCAAATCGGCATGACCGGCACTGATAAACACCATCTTAAAGCCGCCGCCAAGGCGCTTTGCCAGATTTTTCACAAGCCGCGCCACCGCATCAGCCCCAAAACCGCTGGTACGCGCATCAAGCCCAATGGCAATTGACCGGCCGCCAGTTTCAACCTCAAGCGCGATCAGCGGATCAACCAGCGCCAAAGGCAGATTATCAACCGCGGTAAAACCGTAATCTTCCAGAATTTTCAGTGCCGTTGAATGTCCAGCACCAGACACACCAGTCACAAGAACAAGCTTTATTGACGAAATTGGGTTCAACATCACAACAGTCTACAACAGCAGAAAAGAAAAAACAGCCTTAGCTTTCCAATGGCAAAACAAGCCGGAAACACGCCCCACCCTCAGGCCGGTTTTCCGCGGTTAATTGCCCGTTATGCGCGTCAACAATCTGCCGCGCGATTGACAGGCCAAGCCCCGAATGTTCGCCAAACCCCTCGCCACTCGGCCGTTCGGTATAAAACCGGTCAAACACCGTCTCCAACTTGGTATCAGGGATTCCCGGCCCATCATCAAGAATTTCCAGAACCGCACGTTTGCGGAGTGCATCAGCGGTAAGAATAAACTGTACCATGCCGCCTTTCGGGCTAAAGGAAATGGCGTTGCTCAGCACATTATCAATCACCTGCACGATGCGGCTTTCATTCATCCGCACTATCACTGGCAATGGCGGATGTTCGTATCGCAATTGATATTGGCTATGGGTTTGCGATCGCATCTGGATAAAATTATCGATCAAACCGGCAAAATCAACCGGATCACGATCTTGACCGATGATTTCAGTATCGACACGGCTTGCTTGTGAAATATCGGTGATCAAACGATCAAGACGCTGCACATCCTGCAAGATGACATTCAGCAACTGCTTTTTTTGCGCCGCTGTTTTTGCCCAACTAAAGGTTTCGGTGGCGCTTCTTAAGGATGAAAGCGGATTTTTGATTTCATGCGCCACATCGGCGGCAAAGGCCGCCGTCGCCTGAATCCGTTTTTGCAATTCATCGGTCAGATCAATCAATGAGTCCGATAATTGGCCAATTTCATCATTGCGATGCGGTAATCGCTGCAACCGGCTGGACATATCGGCGCTTTGCCGCAATTTATCGGCGGCGGCTGCCAGACGCGAAATTGGCGTTGTGATTGATCGCGCCAGATATAGGCTAAGCCCAAGCGTTACCAACAACACCCCGACAGACAGCTGCAAGAACACGATATTCACATTGGCAAGTTCCTGTTCGATTTTACCGCCACCAATGGAAACCATCAAAGCGCCACGAACAAGGCGCAAATCTTGTACCGGCACCGCCACCGACAGCATCAGATTACCATCACGATCAATCCGCAAGGCGCGGCGTGGCTCGCCCGACAAGGCGGCAATGACTTCGGCATATTGACTGGCACGCTGGCGGCGGCGTTCGACATATGCTGGCAATTCATCAAAGGGGCTGAACCAACCAGATGCTGCCGCCACCATATCGTTCAGATTATTACGGATTTTCTGCCGCCAGCTTTTGTCACGATGCCGCCGAATATCAACATTTGGCTGAAAGCCGCTTCGCCGTGCCGTATCGGCAAGAAGCGATCCATTTGGTTGAAACACCCGCGCGCGTAACGAACTGCCAAGCCCAACAAGCGGGATTAGATGCGTCATGGTTTCTGGCGATAGCTGGCGACGGGCAACGCGCCGATCACGTTCAGCCTCGGCAAGCGCAAGCGATCGCGCCAAGGTAAAACCCTGACGCTCAAGCGCAACAAATTCTGACTGGATCAAGGTTGTTCGATATTGATCAAGCGACAATAGGCCAACAAGAAAAACAGCCAGCGGAAACAACATAATCGCCATGATGCGCGCGGTAAGGCGGCTCATGCGGAATGGCGTCACAAGCCACCCACCCTTGCCACGAATCCAGCCCAGTAATCGACGCCATCGCGAAGTGTCTATAATTCCGCTCCCTGACTATAACTCACCATCAACATAAATATCATCGGGCACCATAGAGATCATCAGGCCATTATGCAGCCTTCATCGGCATGGCGCGACCCTTATGATGAAGATGTTTTATATTTATAGCCAATTCCATAAAGCGTTTCGATCTGGTCAAAGTCGGAATCATAGGCGCGTAATTTGCGGCGCAACCGTTTGATATGGCTGTCGATCGTGCGGTCATCCAGAAAAATACTCTCGCCATAGGCAGCGTCCATGAGCTGGTCACGGTTTTTCACCATGCCCGGGCGCGACGCCAACGCCTGCAAAATCAGAAATTCGGTTACGGTCAATTTAACTTCCGTACCGCGCCAGCTACATAAATGCCGGTCTGGATCCATCAGCAATTCACCAAGACGGATGATGTTCGGGCCAGAAGTTTTCATCACCCCGTCACTGGCACGCCGCAACACGGCACGGATACGAGCAAGCAGCAAACGCTGGGAAAATGGCTTGGTGATATAATCATCTGCCCCCATGCCAAGCCCAAGCGCCTCGTCAAGCTCATCATCTTTGCTGGTCAGGAAAATCACCGGCATTTGCGACTGACCTCGCACCTTTTGCAAAAGCTCCATGCCGTCCATGCGCGGCATCTTAATGTCAAAGACACCAAGATTGGCAGGCCTGCGGGCAAGCCCGACCAAAGCTGCCTCACCATCATGGTAACGATCAACCTCAAACCCTTCGGACTCAAGCGTCAAGGATACTGACGTCAGGATATTCTGATCATCATCAACAAGTGCAATACGGTCTGCCATTTCGGTTTCTCACTCCCACAAAATCTGATCCGGCCCAGTCATGTTCATGGCCAGCGGATCATCGCAATTGATCTTCATCCTGCGGGCAAATCAAGGCCAATATAGGGCAGAAAATCGGCATAATCAGGCCTGAATGATCTTAATGGGCGTCGGCCCAGCTATCGGCGATCCCCGCCTCGGCAACAATCGGCACCGCCAATGTTAAAACAGGATCAGCCGCATTTTCCATAACCGATGTAATCAACGCCTTTGTGGCCTCGGCTTCGGCTTCGGGGGCTTCAAAGATCAATTCATCATGCACTTGAAGAAGCATTGTTGCGCTTAACCCAGCCGCTTTTAACGCCGCGGGAATGCGGATCATCGCCCGTTTGATGATATCGGCGGCACTGCCTTGAATCGGCGCATTGATCGCTTGGCGTTCGGCAAAGCCGCGCATCGCCTGATTACCACCCGAAAAGCCGGAAATATGAATTCGCCGCCCGAATAGCGTTTCGACAAACCCATCTTCGCGCGCCGAAACCTTGATCCGTTCCATATAATCCCTGATGCCCGGGAAATTTTTGAAATAGGCCGCGATATAGTCGCTCGCCTCGCCGCGTGAAATGCCAAGCTGGCGCGCCAGTCCAAAGGCCGAAATACCGTAAATAATGCCAAAATTAATGGCCTTTGCGCGGCGTCTGGTTTCGCTATCCATCTGGTCAAGCGGCACGCCAAATACCTCGGATGCGGTTCGCGCATGAATATCAATGCCAGCGCGAAACGCCTCGATCATTGTGGTTTCCTGCGCAACATGCGCAACAAGCCGCAATTCGATTTGCGAATAGTCAGCCGAGATCAATTTATGGCCAGCTGCCGCGACAAAGGCGGTTCGGATTTGCCGTCCTTCGGCGGTTCGGATTGGAATATTTTGCACATTCGGGTCAGATGATGACAGGCGGCCAGTGCTGGCACCAACCATCGAAAATGAGGTATGAACCCGCCCTGTTGTGGCAAGGATCGACTCGACAAGCGCATCAGCATAGGTCGATTTCAATTTTGCCAAATGCCGCCATTCAAGAACCTTGGCAGCAATTTCAACACCCGATGCGGCCAGATCTTCCAGCACATCTGCCGAGGTGGAAAAGGCACCCGTTTTAGCTTTTTTACCGCCTTCGAGCCCCATTTTATCAAACAGGATTTCGCCAAGCTGCTTTGGTGATGCAATATTGAAGTCTTCACCGGCAAGCTGGTGAATCTCGGTTTGAAACACGGCCATGCGTTTGGCAAAATCATTCGACATGCGTGCCAGAATATTCCGGTCAACGGTGATGCCGCTTGCCTCCATTTCGGCAAGAATTGGAATAAGCGGACGTTCTAGCCTTTCATAAACTGACGTAACCTGTTCAGCCCCAAGGCGCGGCTTGAATAACTGCCAAAGCCGAAGCGTGATATCAGCATCTTCAGCGGCGTAATCCAAGGCCGCCTCAGGCGCAAGCGTGCCAAAGGGAACCTGCTTGGCCCCCTTGCCGCACACATCGGAAAATTTAATCGTGTCATAATCCAGCCAATGTTTTGCCAGATGATCCATTGAATGGCCACCAACGCGTCCACCATCCAGAACATAGGAAAGACACATTGTGTCATCAACTGGCGACAGCTTTGTCCCGCCGTTACGCGGCCATAGCAGAATATGCGAATCATATTTCAGATTGTGACCAATTTTCAAAATGGCCGGATCTTCAAATATTGGCCGCAACATCGCCATCGCCGTTTCAAAGCCGATTTGTTTATAGGCAACCGGTGCCTCGGCCGAAAAATCAAGCCCGCCCTGCGCATCGCCAATTTCCGTCGCCACCACGCCATGACGAAGCGGCACATAACAAGCCTTGCCAGGTGCCAAGGCCATCGAAACGCCAACCAAATCGGCCGCTGCCGCATTCAGGCCACTGGTTTCCGTATCGACCGCTAGAAAACCCTGGGCTGTTGCCGCCGCCAAAAAGGCAGCAAGCGCCTCAACATCGGTAATAAGCTGGTAATCAACATCGACAGGCTGGGTCGCCCCCGCCACAGCATCAGGCGCGGCCGCATCGTCGGTTGATGGAGCAGGATCGGTTTTATCTGATGGTGACGGGCTTGATGCCATCGACCGGACGGCACCGCCCAATTTTGCGCCATTCCCATTTCCACTGGCATTTCCACCATCGGCACCAATGCGAACAAGCAAGCGGCTGAATTCCTGTTCTTTGAGAAAAGCCGCCAATAGATCCATATCGCGCTGCGGTGTCGATAATGCCGATAGTTCAAGCGGCATTGGCGCATCATCACGAAGCATCACAAGCTGGCGTGAAATCCGCGCCTGTTCAGCAAAATTGATCAGATTTTCCCGGCGTTTTGGCTGTTTGATCGTTTCCGCATTTGCCAACAAATTATCAAGATCACCAAAAGTCTGAATCAATTCAGCCGCGGTTTTAATACCAATGCCAGGCACCCCCGGCACATTATCGGTTGAGTCACCAGCCAAGGCCTGCACATCAATCACTTTTTCCGGCGCAACGCCAAACCGTTCAAACACTTCATCAGCACCAATACGGCGCTGTTTCATCGGGTCAAGCATGGTGATATCACCGCGCACCAGCTGCATCAAATCCTTGTCTGACGACACAATAAGCGTTGCAAGCCCAGCATCTTCGCCAAGCCGTGCATAGGTTGCGATCAGATCATCAGCTTCAAATCCGGGCGCTTCG
The DNA here is from genome assembly GCA_905182545.1 of uncultured Candidatus Puniceispirillum sp. GTDB lineage: Bacteria > Pseudomonadota > Alphaproteobacteria > Puniceispirillales > Puniceispirillaceae > UBA3439. The sequence continues at coordinate 2,828 of CAJJBY010000003.1, read as the reverse complement.
AGAAGGGGCAGGCTTAGCGCCTTGGTTGCGGCACGCACCAACGCAAATTGCGGCACAAGATCTTCGGGCGGTTCTGACCGATTAGCCTTATATTCGGGGTAGATATCCGAGCGAAAGGTTTTGCGCGCAACATCAAACACCACGGCAACATGATCTGGCTGCAGATCATCGACAAGCTTCAACAGCATGGCGGTAAAGCCATACACCGCATTGACCGGCGTGCCATCGCGGCGTGTCATGGGTGGCAGGGCGTGAAAGGCACGGAAAATATATCCCGACCCATCAACCAGTACCAATCTGCCTTTTTCACTCATATCGCCCTACAATCCAAAATCTGACGATGCCAATGATGCCAAGACTGGCCTAGATATTGGTCGCCTTAATCTTCACAAACGGCATTTCAATCACCATTGCGCCCTTGGCCAAAACTGCTATTAGCAGCTTCGCCGCAACAAATGTGCAAGAACAATAAGGGCAAGTCACCTTGCCATCGGTGCCAAGCGTCAACCATACCTGCGGATGTCCAAGCGGGCCACCAACACCATTACAAGCCACCCGCGACTGGTTTGTGACAATTACATTTGATGATGAAGGAGCTGATTGATCAGCCTTCGTGCCAGCTTGGTTCGGGGTCATGATATCCTCATTCGCATCATATGGCGTTAAGGCCAAAATCTGTTTGCGGCGCGCCTCAATCAGACGGCGCGGTCCAACTTTGCTAACCTATAGCGGCTTTCCGATTGATGCAATTGTAACCGGCACCGGTCGGCGAAGATTCTTTGCTCCCCTTGCCGCCCGCATCACAACGGCTTATATCTTTCAGCACGCCCCTTCTAGTTTTTTTACATAAAAGGCAGCTATCATGACATCGCAAAATACCGTCACTCCAGACTGCCAACTTTACTTATAGCCCCGATTCTGGGCTTGCGATTGAAGCCCACGATGTAAATAAGATTTATGATGCTAGCGGACGCGCGCATCACGCCTTGAAATCAATTGATATCGAAGTGCCGATTGGTTGTATTTTTGGGCTTTTGGGGCCGAATGGCGCTGGCAAATCGACCTTTATCAATATCATGGCTGGAACGGTGGTGAAAACCAGCGGCAGCATATCGATATGGGGAACTGATATTGATGCCAATCCGCGGCAATCGCGCGCCAATATCGGCATTGTGCCGCAAGAATTGAATATTGATGCGTTTTTCACTCCGCGCGAAACTTTGGATATGATGGCAGGGCTGTTTGGCGTGCCAAAAGCCGAACGTCATACAGATGACATTTTGGAGATGGTTGGCCTGACCGAACAGGCTGATTTCTATTCGCGGCGGCTTTCAGGCGGCATGCGCCGGCGGCTTTTGGTTGGCAAGGCGATGGTGCATCGCCCACCAATTCTGGTTTTGGACGAACCAACCGCTGGAGTTGATGTCGCGCTTCGCCAACGTTTATGGGACAGTATTAAACGCCTTAACCAAGCCGGTGTAACGGTGGTGCTGACAACTCATTATCTTGAAGAGGCCGAAGCCTTGTGCGACCGCATCGCCATCATCAATAAGGGCAAAATTATCGCGGCAAAAACAAAGGCCGATCTATTGGCCTCGGCTGGCCAGAAAACACTTCATCTTAGCCTGACAACACCGCCACCGCTGCCGTTACCCGACGCGCTTGGCGCGCAATGGCGTGATGGCCGGCTGTCGATCAGCTTTGATCCGGCGACAAGCAATGCGGTTGATATTCTGCAAAAAGTGCGGTTTGCCGGATTTGAGGTGAGCGATATCAGCACCGCCGAACCCGACCTTGAAGATGTGTTTCTAAGCCTAACAAAATAGGCTGTCATAAGCCATGTTTGGCGGCATATGATCGTCATATGAAATTAGGCGTGACCGACCATGATGCCAGCAAAGATACGGCATTACCCCCTTGGCAGGGGCGCAAAGTCAGTATAGAAGAAAGCCAATCCATATTTTGTTTGATGGCGGTATGAATTGCCCCACCCATGACCAAAGATGCACTCGTAGCTCAGCTGGATAGAGCGCTGCCCTCCGAAGGCAGAGGTCACAGGTTCGAATCCTGTCGAGTGCACCATCTTCTCATCTAAACACCTGATATGTCAGCACATTATGTGCAACAGATTAGGTGTGTGAAATAGAATGAGAAAGAAATATGCTCCCGAACACGTGATGATTCGTGATGGTGTTTACTATTATGTTCGTCATATTCCTTATGATTTAGCCTCAATTTATTCAGTAACAAGGCTGTGCTTCAGCCTGAAAACCAAGTCACTTAAAGCTGCTATCCGTACCTCAAAGTCTGTAATCACAGCGCCTTGAAGATTATTGGCTTGGGCTAAGACTGCAGAAGATGGATATACCTGCCATTCAAGTGGTCAAAGCTAGCAACAGTCATCCAGATATCACTATCCATCTATCTGAAGCCTGTGAGTTATACCTTGCGGCTAAAAGGTGTGGGTAAAGATAAGGTGTTCATAAGAACAGCCAATCGTAATACTGGTATGTGACTAAGCTACTGGGCGATAGACCCATATCCTCATACTCATCCAATGAAGCTGCTCAGTTCCGTGATTGGTGTATTGAACAGGGCATGGGCATTAAGACAGTCAAGCGTGTCTTCTCATCCATCAGAGCCATAGTAAACCTAGCGATAGCAGAGGAAGGGCTTGAGTGTTCTAACGCCTTTGCTAAGACGTACTTTCCTGAGATGATAAAGCTCAGACTCAAGACAGCCATATCCATTGAAGACATCAAGAAGGTGCAATCTCTGTGCAGAGATATAGACGATGAGATGCGTTGGCTGCATTGCTCTTATCAGTG
>CAJJBY010000002.1 GCA_905182545.1 uncultured Candidatus Puniceispirillum sp. | reverse complement strand
ATGACCCAGACCTGAACATTGCTGTTCACATGACAATAGGTGCTTACAGTGATGGAACTGTCTTTAACAAAGGTAAATCCAGATACAATGAATTGAACATTAAGGTGACCACGATAGATATCGTCCATCGCCTACGTGATACTCATTTAGTTGGGTATAAAGAAGGCTGGCAGGATGCTGGAGGGAGGGGCTTTATCACTCGTATATGGCCTACAGATAAACTTACCAAGCTATTTGAAGATGCTGCCTTTGGTGAATTTGATATTGGGTATACTGATAACAGAGAAACTATCATTCTTCGTGATGAAGAAAAGGATGAGGTTGAGTACACCGACAAGACCCACATCAAGCAAATGCGTCTGGCTGTCCAGCAATATAATAAGCTATTGGAAAAGACCTTCATTGATATTCAGTCAGTAGATAAACCAGCACGTATTGAACTGCCCGAAGGTAAGAGGAGAAGACGGAGCAATAGGCGTGTCTTTGTGAACATCACACATCATGACAAGTTCGTCAGGCGCATCTTTAACAACAAATCATTCTCTGATGGTGGCAGGTTTTATGGTGGATGGTGGCAGCGTATAGATACTAAATTCCGTAAAGATATTCGGATGAATAATTCACCGACAGTTGAAATAGACTACTCAGCACTACACGTCATTCTTGCTTACTCAGAAGCTGGTATTGATTACTGGCAGAGGACTAACAAAGACCCGTATGACTTGCCTGTTAGAGGTGTAAACAATCCAGAGCATTGCCGTGACATCACGAAGCTATTCCTATTGCTTTCACTCAATGCATCAGACGAGCAAGCCTTATACAAAGCCTTTAGGTCTGAACTGAACTACAGAGAATATCCATACAGCTTTCCTGATGATGTGCTTTCAGAGCTGCTTGATACCATCAAAGAACATCACCCAGATATAAGCCATATGATATGCAGTGGTGCTGGGTTAAGGCTCATGAATATTGATAGCCGGATATGTGATTATGTTATTGCTGATTTTGTAAAGACAGACACGCCTATCCTAACAGTGCATGACAGTTTCATCGTTCAGATAGGAGAAGAGGACAGGCTTAATCAGCTAATGAAAGAAGCGTTCAATGAAGTCACTAAAAAGGCTCGTATCAAAGTGAAGTTCAATCAGAACCTGACTAAGACACAGCTATATGCTCATGGCGCACAGGATAGAGATTGGTTTCTGGATATGATTCCAATCATTGGTAAAGGCAATCCCACAAATGGCTATCAAAGAAGACTGGAAAGACATCGGGAATACTTTGGGCAATGATTAAGATAATCATCATATCCATATTCGCTATTGCACTCGTGATGTTCGCAATGCGCTTCCTGCCAAGATTGCGTTTCTTGATTCAACGCCTATTGCAAAACCCATTCGTACGAGCAATCCTGTTTAGAGGATTGTGGCGGTTGATTAGATTGCTGTTATTCAGGAGGTGAAGTAATTTAGCATTAGCTTTTTGTGTAACGACATGTTTTCGTCCCTTCGGTTAATTGCAATGTTGTTAATCTAGCGTCGTAGAAACACTGATGTGCCTTTATAGTTCGACTTCACTCAAGTCCCAAAGCTGGACACTTTCTATGCACTCATCATATACGTGGGTTTCATAGACGGGTTTTTGCCAGATACAAAATCCATCATGCCATCTTTGTCAGTAACAAATACCTTGAACATCACTGCGCTCTTATCAGGCGTGACTGTCCCTATGGTTTTGGACGGGATGGCAAATTTACCTCGTTCAGCCAGACCCTGATCTGACTGCATCCATCCCATAAATCTTCGGGAACTTATCAGCACCTTCTTTAAGCTTTACCAAAGCAAGCATTTCTTTTTCCATCAGACTATCTCCGTATTTATGACTGAGCTGTAAGAGCCTAATTAACACCAACATTAGACCTGACCAAAGGGATAGATTCAAGTTTTGCACAGAGGCGGTGCAGAAAAATGCACAACGCGCTATCTCGCCAAGACTGCGTTCCTTGGCACAACGGCTATTGCAAAACCCATTCGTACGAGCAATCCTGTTTAGAGGATTGTGGCGGTTGGTGCAGTTTTTGATATTAAGAAGGTCGGCAAATGTTCAATAAAAGCCTGACAACAAATATAGTTTCTCTTGTAATTATAGCCGTCAGTTACCTTTCACCAAAATACAATGAGATAATATACCTGACTGGTCTGTTCGCACTCTCCGGTGGAATTACAAACTGGCTAGCCATTCACATGCTATTTGAGAAAATACCATTTTTTTATGGGTCAGGGGTAATTCCAAGCAGATTTGAAGAATTTAAATTGGGGATAAAGCACCTTGTAATGACAGAATTTTTCACTCCGCAAAATATAAACGTTTTTTTGGAGCAACAAACTGAGGTCTTTTCAGCAGATATTAACAACGTGATTGATTTTGACCGTGTGTTTGATGGATTAGTTGAAGCCATAGAAGGTTCATCTATGGGGAGTATGTTAGCAATGCTGGGTGGTAGAAAAGCACTGGAACCCCTGAAGGAACCTATCACCCTGAAACTTCAAGAAATCATTTGGGAAATGAAAGAGTCAAAAACTGGTGATAAAAATTTGGCTACATCGTTATTATCTCAGGTGGAGCAAATAGTTGACCAGCGACTTGATGAACTTACGCCAGTACAAGTCAAAAATATAATACAGGAAATGATTCGGCAACATCTTGGCTGGCTAGTAGTTTGGGGCGGTGTGGTCGGAGGTTTTATCGGATTTGCAGTTAGCATAGTTTGAGATTCCCACAGAGTCTCTAGCGATGCATAGGTATCTGTGACTCACTCATGCACAACCGTTAGAGATTTATAACTCTATGACGCACCATCTTTTTGGGGCATACTAAACCTCAAGATAGTTTCCTCCCAGATTAATATCTTGTTTCTCCGTTGATAGAGCAACCCCTCTGACACTTCCCCCGTCAGAGGGGATTGTCACCACGAACCGCATAAATTGATAAATTCTGTATGGAAATATTTTTTGGAGAGTGGGATGACAATTGCTACGGTAGGAACATTGTTTCCAGCTATTCCACTGGCTATCGTGGCTCTAAATTTTAGATATACTAGTCTTGCTGGGTTGATGCGGAACATCTCCTCACAAATAGAAATGCCCGAAGTCAATCAGTCTAGGCAGAATATTTTAAACCAAGAGTTGATTGTTATGCGCAAAAGAATGGTGATGGTAAAATACTCACTTTTCCTTGCTGGCATGTCTTTTATCCTGAACTTATGCGCTTTGTTTTCTTCTTATTATGGCCATCAAGAAATAGCACCTAATTTTATGGGGCTTACTATTATTGTTTTAATTTTTAGTATGCTTTGCTTTTGTTTGGAAACATCCTTGTCTACAAAGGCGTTGGACTTGCATATTTCAAAGCTTAAATGAACTCTCAGATAATCAATCATTAGGCCACACAAACACACATAACCTACCCACTCTAGATGACTCACACAGAGTCTCTAGCGATGCATAGGTATCTGTGACTCACTCAAGTGCTACAGCCTGTCAGTGACTCTGTATGGCTCATTAAAATGGTTACCAGCTATCACACCTAATCTGTGTAACAGCACATGAATATATATCTGGATAGGTGGCACTGGCCCATGCATGGGTAGCTATCATATTAACTTTGCTAATGCAGTTTAAGTGAACAGCTAAGTGTATTTATAGATTAATGGAATATCACCTAACACCCACTTACCCTGTACTCAGTAGAAACTCAGATAGCACTTAGCTGGTCACTTACTCTGTACTGATAACGATAAGGATATATAGGTCTATTCCATTACCCGAAGATTTCTAAAGGGTAGACAAAACGGTAGACAAATATGTGCCTGTTGACATGAACAAGCACATGTAAGAATCTAGGCTATTGCTTGTATAGCACTACAAGTGGTGCATGTAGGTGGAACATAACAACTCCCCGCCCGCACCATCTTTAGTGTTCCAATTGAACTACTCAATTGATTTGCAAGCATATTATTTGCAGCAGTCAACTTGGGTGGACAATATGTATGTAAGAATTGCTGAAGTTACGGCTCAGTCAGACCTTCAATTCAAGATGCTAATGGCTTTCGTTGAGAAAGACTTGCTACCAAAGAATATTGCCGCTGGGCAATTGAGTGGTGAGATATTCAGAACCGCCTCAAATTCATGTTTTGTTGTTTCACGTTTCACTTCAAAATCTGAAGCTGACAAAATCATGTCTATTATGAGTACAGAACTGCAGGAAATGAAGGGTTCTAACAAAATCAGGATGATTGAAGGAGAACGTATTCTCAATCTTGGTCAACAAGTCGGTCCATCCACTTAGCTTTTACCTCTAACGGCTGCCCAGTTCCATATCTCTGCCCTACTCCAGTTGTTGTCCAACCACCAATGGCATCAATGATGTCTGATGGACATTCAACAGCACGAAGCCTATCTCGCATGGAATGTCTGAATGAATGGATGACGCAATTCTCTGGCACTCTTGGCTTTAGCCACTTGTTGATAGCAGCTGAAGCGGAGTTGGCATTGCTAGATGAACCACGATTATATCTTGGAAACAGGAAACTGCTTCCAGATGCACCTTCAATCGCCCTAGAAGCTGCCCACAGGGCTTCTCCAACCAATGGAACATATCTTTCGCTTCCTTTGGTTTTAAGCCTTCTCCACGGATGTGGGATGAGATTTATATGAGGTATTCATCATCCAGATTGATGTCTGTGATTGCTAGCCCAACGGCTTCTCCAAGCCTCATACCTGTGTCACTCAATAGAGCCACAAGCCAGCGCATATCATCATCCATATGACGACAATCAGACTGGATGGCTCTGATACAGTCTATTGGTATGGGTAACCGCCTTTGCCTATCTTCTTCAGGCATGAAGGTGCGGCAAAGGCATTACCACAATCAAGCCCTTGTTCACTGATGGTTAGGTTGATAATTGACCTGATGGTAGAGAAGTTGCGTTTTACTGATGCGATACATAGCCCTTTATCCAGCATAGCATCACGAAGTGCAGCTGCATCAGCAGATGATATAGCATCAATAGGCCTGTCACCTAAATGCTTAATACATACTCAACATTCCTGAGTTGCTCCACGGATAAACGTCTTATCCTTACCAACGCCCTTCAGCTTGATATACGCATCTCTTGCTTCTGATAGGGTTGGTCCAGACGACAAATGACCGTGACCGTTACTATCATTCACCAAGTGCTGGGCAGGAAGGGCATCGCACTCAATCTCAATGACAACCAATAATCATGCAGCCTTTGCAGAATGGAATCACACATCCTCTTTGCACGTCTAAATGACTTGGTTTTAAGGCAAAGAACTATCCTGTCACGCTTATAATGCTGCCTGACATCGCATGGAACCTGCTTACTAAAGTAGTAAACACCACGCTTTTGATAGAGATAAGAGGCACAAGATTTGTCTACCATATTGTCCACCCAAGTTGACTGCTGCAAATAATATGCTTGCAAATCAATTGAGTAGTTCAATTGTGACACTAAAGATGGTGCGGGCGGGGAGACTCGAACTCCCACGGCCTAGGGCCCACGGATTTTAAGTCCGTTATGTCTACCATTCCATCACGCCCGCATGACTGGCCTGCCTCAGGTGATAGCCCAGCTAATCCGATGATGCAAAAGGAAAGCGGGGTTTTCTGCGTAAAAAAATCAAGATGTCTGATTTAATCACGAAATGGTGGTGATCCGGTAATTGTGTGCAAAAAGCTGGCAGCCGAAGATCGCGCTGATAACAACCAGAAACAAGGCTGGTGATCACCCTCATCGGGGCGGCGGGTGATGATGGCACCAAGATGTTCCATGCTTGTACGTGCGGTGGTGCCAATCAGCATGGCTGATGCGCTGCAATCAATCGGGCAAATTCGCGCGAATGTCCGTCTGCTTTGCGGGCCAGACAATGCCAGAATAACCCATGAATCGGATTGATCGGTCATTGCCATCTGTTTTGACAGGCTTTTGCCAAGCAACGCCTTGGCCGCGTCAATTGGATTGGTGCCATCATCATCAAAACATAAAAACCATTGGTTCTGCGCGCTTGGCATCAAGATGCAACGTTGTTTGCCAGGCCGGTCAAGTGCCATTGTCGCGCTTGGTTTTGAGCTGTCACTCTTGCCAGTCTTGAATAATTTGGCCGTTGCCGTTTGAAAGGCCGCTTGGCTGCCAGCAAGCGGCGCAACCGACACCATTGATAGGCCAGTGACCTCAATAAGGCTGGTGCCATCGACGATCATTTTATAGCCACCAAGCGGGCTTTGCGCGGTTAAGCTTGGCAGTGTTTTCGACATAGGTGCAGATTTAGCCATGAAGCCGCGTTCCTTCCGGATCGATAAAATGCGGGCTGCATAATTCGACCTTGATATCCTGACCGCCAAGCAGATTGACCGCTCTTACAATATCACCATGACGGCTGTTGCCGCGCTGGATATAGCCAAGCCCGATCGCGCTTTTTAAATGCGGCGAATAGGCAATCGATGTTACCCAGCCTTCGTCATTTTCCGCAACCGTGCTGGCGCCAATACCGATAAAATGCGAACCGGCAATCAAGGGCTGATCGGAATCAACCGGTTTGAGGCCGATTAATTCATAATCATCATCACGAACCAATTCAGGACGGCGGCTTAGCACAAGGCCAATGGAATCTTTGCTTTGTGCAACCATCCTGCCAAGCCCCATCTGACGGGCGGTTGTCTGGCCGTTTAATTCATTACCAGCAATATGACCCTTTTCAATGCGCATAACGCCAAGCGCCTCGGTGCCATAGGGCGTTACGCCAAATTCCTCACCAGCCGCCATAAGCGCACGGATCATTGCATCGCCATAGCGTGATGGAACGGCGATTTCAAACGCAAGTTCGCCCGAGAAGGAAATGCGGAAAAGCCGCGCTTTCACACCGCCGCAAATGCTGATTTCGCCGCAAGCCATAAAGGGAAAGGCTTCGTTCGAGATGTCTTCACCCGAATCAATCAGCTTTTCCAAAAGACGGCGGGCATTCGGGCCAGCAAACGCATATTGGGCATATTGTTCGGTGATCGAAATCAATTGAACATCAAGCTCAGGCCATAGGCATTGGCGGCAGAATTCAAGATGCCTGAACACGCCAACCGCATTTGCCGTTGTTGTGGTCATGACATAATGCGTCTCGCCAAGCCGTGCGGTTGTGCCGTCATCCATCACCATGCCATCTTCACGAAGCATCAGGCCATAGCGGGTTTTACCAATCGGCAGTTTGGCAAATCCATTGGCATAGACATGATTTAGAAACGCTGCCGCATCACGACCCTGAATATCAATCTTGCCAAGCGTGGTGACGTCGCAAATGCCAACCGATGCCCGCGTTGCCAAAACTTCGCGGTCAACTGATTGACGCCATTCAGTTTCGCCTGTTTTGGGATACCATTGGGCGCGAAGCCATGCACCGGTTTCAACAAACACAGCACCCTCAGCGCTGGCCCATTTATGCGATGGGGTTAGGCGGGTAGGGCGGAAATCCTTGCCACGGCTGCGTCCAGCAAAGGCGGCAATTGGCACTGGCGTGTAGGGTGGGCGAAAAATTGTTGTTCCGGTTTCGGCGATGGTTTTGCCAGAAATATCGGCAAGAATGGCCAATCCGGGGATATTGGCGATTTTGCCCTGATCGGTTGCCATGCCAAGTGTGGTGTAGCGTTTTAGATGTTCAACCGACCGAAAGCCTTCGCGGTGCGATTGTTTGATATCTTTAACCCCAACATCATTCTGGAAATCAACAAAGGCCTTTTTATCACTGCCTTTGACATGCCAGAACGGCTGGATGGCAAAGCTTTCATCAGCGGCGCGTGGTGCTTGATTGCTGCGGGTTTACGGCCTAAATCGCGAACCGCTTGCTGGCCTGCTTTGAGGCCGTTTTGCAAACAGCTGGCAAGGGTCATAACCCCATTTGCCGCACCGGTTACGATCATGCCATCAGGCAAATTGCCACCCGGAACAAATCCGGCAATCGCATCGTTCCAAACCGGACGGCCGCGCTGATGACAGGTTAGATGAACCGTTGGCGACCAGCCGCCAGAAACAGCCAGACAATCGGCCGGAATATGAGTTCCGTTATTCAATGTCACGCTGCGAATCCCAAGCCGTCCGGTGGTGTTGACGATTTGCCCGCCAAGAACTGTTGGTACGCCTGTTGGCGGGGTTTTGGCAATATCGGTTCGGCTGTCGATAATGGCGGTAACTTCAACGCCTGCAGCGTGCAAATCCTGCGCGGTTGCCCAGCCATCATCATTATTGGTGAAAATGGCAACGCGTTTGCCGGGGGCAACGCCAAACCGATTGACATAGGTTCGCACCGCACCGGCAAGCATGACACCCGGCCGGTCATTATTGCTAAAGGCAATTGGCCGTTCGGTCGCGCCTGCTGCCAAAACGCATCTTTGGCTGCGGATATGCCAAAAAATCTGGCGAATGGCGCCATTGGCATTATGTTCGTTCACACGTTCCAGCGCGCCATAGCAACCATGATCAAAGGCACCAAATATTGTTGTTTTGGACAGGATGCGAACATTATCCATCGCTGCAAGCTGGGCCAAACATAACGCAGCAAAAGCGGCGCTTTCCATACCGTTGATTTCTTGGCGTTCGGCATTTAAGCGGCCGCCAAGACAAAAATCTTCATCAGCAAGAATAATTTGCAAGCCTGATTTGGCCGCCGCGAGCGCCGCCATTAACCCGCTTGGCCCGCTGCCAATGACCAATAAATCACAATGGAGATAGCCCTTATCATATTGATCAGGGTCGGCAAGGCCGGAGAGGCTGCCAAGACCGGCGGCCTTTCTTATGATGGGTTCGTAAATCTTTTCCCAGAATGCGGCAGGCCACATAAAGGTCTTGTAGTAGAAACCAGCACCAAGCAATGGCGACAGAAAATCGTTGACCGCCATAAGATCAAACGACAAAAGCCCCATTTTTGTTTGGCTTTTCGCACTCATCCCGTCAAAAAGCTGGGCTGTTGTTGCGCGGCTATTCGGGTCTTGATGGGCGCCATCGCCAATGGTAACCAGCGCATTCGGTTCTTCGGATCCAGCGGTTAAAATGCCCCGTGGCCGGTGATATTTGAAACTGCGCCCGACAAGCCGCACATCATTGGCAAGCAATGCCGATGCCAGCGTATCACCGGCAAAACCGGTATAATGCTGCCCGTCAAAACGAAAGCCAAGCGGCTGGTCGCGATCAACAAGCCCGCCAGTGATCCGGTTTTTTTGCGAAAGGATTGCGGCACTCATGTTGCCTTCCTCTTGGTGGCAGTCTTTTTAGCAGCGGTCTTTTTGGAAACAGCTTTTTTGGTGGTGGCCTTTTTGGGAGTAGTTTTCTGCGCTGTTTTTGCTTTTGCTTTTGCCGCTTTGGCAACATCGCTTGCCAGCGCCACCTCAATAACCGCATGTGTTACCGTGTCGCGCGTTACCACCAGCCATGACCGGTCACCCTGTTCATGAAACCATAATTCGCGGTGAAGTCCGGCTGGGTTATTCCTTAGATATTGATAATTATAAAAAGCATCATCCGCGTCACCAGCCTGCCAATCAGGCCGGTTAATCAGGCTGGCGTCACCAAGAATGGTGAATTCGCTGGCATCACGTGAGCCAAGATGGGGGTGGTTGATAATCATTGTTGTTGATTTTCGTCCTTGGGCTCTTGGTTAATGAAGGTTTGGTTGGGCGCCTGCGCCGCGTTCGTCAAGCATGGCACCACGCCGAAACCGGTCAAGTCGAAGTTTGGTGGCAACTTTATGTGGTTCATCACGCGCCAAAAGATGCGCAAAACAAAGACCCGATGCAGGGGTGGCTTTAAAGCCGCCATAGCACCAGCCAGCATTTAGATAAAGATGGTCAATCGGCGTTTTGTCGATGATTGGTGACCCATCCATCGACATATCCATAATGCCGCCCCAATTGCGCAACATGCGGGCGCGGCCAATCATTGGCATAATCGCCATGCCGCCCTCGCATACATCTTCAAACACTGGTAAATTGCCGCGTTGGGCATAGCTGTTATAGCCATCAATATCACCGCCAAAAACAAGGCCGCCCTTATCTGACTGGCTGATATAGAAATGGCCTGCGCCAAACGTAATCACGCCCGGAATAACCGGCTTTAACCCTTCGGTGACAAAGGCTTGTAAAACATGGCTTTCAATCGGCAGTCTTAGGCCAGCCTTTGCCATAACACGGCTTGTCGATCCGGCAACAGCAACACCGATTTTGCCAGCGCGGATTGTGCCTTTACTTGTTTCAACGCCGGTGCAAACCCCATCTTTGATCAGAAAATCAGTAACATCGCAATTCTGGATGATATCGACACCGCGTTGATCGGCGGCGCGGGCATAGCCCCATGCCACCGCATCATGTCGTGCGGTTCCGGCGCGTTTTTGCAGTAAACCGCCCATGATTGGAAAGCGGGCATTTTCATAATCGAGAAACGGGCAGAGGCTGCGCAATTGATCTTGATTCAATAATTCGGCATCAGCGCCATGAAGCCGCATGGCATTGCCGCGCCGAACATAGGAATCGCGCTGGGCATCCGAATGGTAAAGATTGATAATACCACGCTGCGACATCATGGCATTATAGTTGATATCTTGCTCTAGCCCTTCCCAAAGCTGCAGCGATTGTTCGTAAAAAGGCTCGTTGCCATCAAGAAGATAATTTGACCGGATAATGGTTGTATTGCGGCCAATATTGCCTGATCCAATCCAGCCCTTTTCGAGAACGGCAATATTTTTCATGCCATAGCGGCTGGCCAGATAAAAGGCCGTTGCAAGTCCATGCCCACCGCCGCCAACAATGACAATGTCATAATGGCTTTTGGGCTCAGGCTCGCGCCAAGCCGGCGTCCAGTTCCGATTGCCTGTCAACGCTTGATTGATCAATAACCATATTGAATAACGCATGATTTTCCTAGCGCTGAAATACTGACTTAATAAAAGCCTACTGTGGCAAAGATTACTATAAAGAAAAAGACCTTTTCCGCTTTAAAAGTGACTTGATTTTTAACTGAAGAAAAAACGTTAATGCTTATGGGTGAAAAATGGCGTTGTGGCTTTTGCGGTGCCTGTCCATCTTGCGTTAAAGTTTGAATCGGCGGATGCTGTTTTTCTGTCCATCTTGATTGTAGCTTTTGATGGAAAAGCTAATTTGTGAGCATTGCGGCACCAAATTCAATTGCGGCGCGCCAGTTGGCAAAGACCGTTGCTGGTGTATGGATTTACCAAATTTGCGCGGTGAGTTTGACCTTGCTGGGGTTTATGTTTGTCCTGATTGTCTGACGATGGGCAAGGCCAAGGCGATGATCAAATCACGCAAAGTGAAACAGCGACAACGTGCGGCTTCGGCCTTGCGCAAATAGCGTGGGCTATTTCATCTGTTTCTTATAGCCACCAAGGATAGAAAATCGCCGCAGAAAACTGGCCGCCGCATCATCTGGAGATTGCGGGCGAAGCCGGATATTGGCAGGTGTGCCAGCTGGTTTGATAAAAATCTTTGCGGCTTCGGCTTCGGAAAAACCGGCAAGCTGGGTTGCTTCTAGCCATGCCGCCATGCGGTCGGCGCGTTTGATGCTGCGCTGTACCGGCTTCGAAAGGCTAGGCGGTAGGCCAAAGCGGATATTCACCGCCCGATCAAGGCCGGATTCGATATCACGGTAAATGCCACCAAGAACATGTTTGAATGGGGTGATCATATCCCCAATGACATATTCGGGCGCGTCATGAAGCAAGGCCGCCAGATACCATTTTTGATCCAGCTTTGGTGCATTGGCGCGAACAAGCCGTTCAACCAGAACGCAATGTTGGGCAACTGAAAAGCTGTGTTTGCCGCGGGTTTGTCCATTCCAGCGGCTAACCCGTGCCAATCCGTGGGCAATATCTTCAATTTCAATATCCAACGGCGATGGGTTCAAAATATCAAGTCGCCGGCCACTGAGCATCCGTTGCCATGCGCGCGCCGCAATTTCATCTTTTGCCGGTTTGGATATGCGCTGACCCGACTTTGGTTTGCGTGGGCGCGGTAAAGCAGGCTTTTGCATGAAAGATGATCCAAATATAAAGTGATGGCTGATTAAGTGGTAGCTGGCGATTTTCTGGACATGATAATTTCGAGGCGTGGTTGGGGTGCCGATCTGTTTTAAAGCCAACGTCACCGCATCAGATTGCAGAGCTAGTTTGACAAGTCTTTGCCAAAGTTTCAAGCCGGCAAGACCCAAGCCAATTGTGATCAAAGACTATTGCTTGTCGCCGCGCCCGATCATCGCTTGGCGTTTCGGCGTCATTGTTGTATCTAGAACCAACGAAGACGCCGCAAAGGCATGATCATTCCGGCAAGGGCTGCCAGCATGGATTTTTTTGAAACACAAGAACGCTATCGCCGTCGTGAAATGCGCGGCTGGTTGGTTCTGTTTGTGCGCATTGCCTTGTTTGGTGGTGCGATATGGTTTGGCTGGGTATGGGGCCAAGCAGAACAATCCAGCCTTCAGGCCGAAGCTGATTTGGTGATTTATGAAAATAATGTTCGCATCACTGAACTAAGCAGTCAGGTGCAATCGCTGCAACTTGATCTTGCCGAAACAAAGGCCGCTGGCATGGCAAAATCGGTGACGGGCAAGGACAATGTCGCTTTACGGCGCGTGATCGCCAAGAAAATTGCCACTGGCGTCACATCCGAACAGATCATTTCGTCAATTCAGACGCTTGGCAATCCAGTAAATTGCCGTGAAGTGGAACGCAATGACGTTGCCGTCGCCACGCCGCTTTATGCAGGGCCGGAATCAAAGCTAAGCCTGTTTGGTGGTGGGCTGAATTTATTTGTCGAAGGCAGCGCAGGCAAACAGGCTCAACGCGATACGCCATGGTTTGACCCGTCAATGCCATTAAGCGTTCGGCATGTTTTCCTTGGTGGCCAGAAAACCATCACTGGCAATTTGCCCTTAAATGCGATCATTCCCACCGAAGACTGGATTTTGAAATTACAATTCGAAAAAGCCAATATTCTTGGCTATGTCACGGTGATTGTCGAAAGCTGTACCCTTCGCTAGGCGTTAAATATCCTAGCTTTGTTGATGTTATTTTACCGCAGGGCGTGGCATCGCAAAAACGTCATTGATCCGCGCATAATCCATATAGCCAAGTCGTGCCAATGGTTGATAGCTTGTGACATCTATTTTGCCGTCTTTGACAGTTTCATCGGCAATATGAATGCCAGTAATCGTGCCAATAACCATAACACCAATGCCAGTCTCGGCCCCAGTCTCAGGTTTCGGTAATTCAATCACTTTCCATAATTTACATTCAAGCGCGGCTGGTGCAGCGGCAACACGCGGAACTTTGACCGTGTTGCAATCAGCCATCTCAAGGCCAGCGGCGGTAAATTCATTTTGCCCATAGGCCAAATCTGCCGACGTGATATTCATCGCATCACCAAGCGCGGCGCTGACAACATTAACAACAAATTCTTCGGTTTCGATAACATTGCGAAGCGAATCTTTATGCTGCGCATTGCCTGATGGTGCGCTGCTGAACATAACCATCGGCGGCAGTTCCGAGATCGCATTGAAATAGCTATAAGGTGCCAGATTGATACTGCCATCTTTACCACAGCTGGAAATCCAGCCAATCGGCCGCGGTGAAACAATGGCTTTAATCGGGCTGAATGACAGACCGGCTTCTTTATGCAATCCGGGGCGAAAATACATGATGGCAACTCCTTAAACTCACGAACAAAGGTTATAGGCATCTTTGCCCAGATCGGACAAGATATTATGCGCCCAATAGGGCGGATTAAGAGGCTGTTGTTTCGCCCTTAAACCGCAATGTGCAAGACCCCGTAAAAATCTGTGTCACAAGCGATTCCTTGCATAAGGTATAGCTTGGGGCAGGCATGCCCTGTGAATCGCGCCATATGTGCGCAATTGATAAAGCGGCGATCAATGCCACTAGAATCCACATTGTTCGGCTCATCGAATCTTCCCTGTTTTCTGTTTACCAATTTGTTATATGGTCGGGCAAATCATCTTCGTCAACACCGCCTTCTGGCACCACGCGATTGGCAACCGAATGGCCAGCCAGCATTGTGCTATTGGCATCGCCGGTGATCAGCGGATGCCAGTCTGGAAGGTCTTTTTTCTCATAAATCAACCGATAGGCACAGCTTTGCGGCATCCAGCTTAAAATGCCAAGATTGTCAGGGGTCAGTAAAACGCAATCGGGAACATGCGTTTTGCGCGCCGCATAATTGGTGCATCGCGCATTTTTGCAATCAAGCAATTTACAAGCAACATCAGTATAGTGAACATCACCTGTATCGACATCTTCAAGTTTCAAAACACAGCATTTCCCGCAGCCATCACATAGCGACTCCCATTGATCTTTGTCTAGCTGATCAAGCGCGATGGTTTTCCAGAATTGATTTTGGGACACAATTTTCCCCGATACTGATCTTCGGTTTGGCTGATGTAACGCCGTGTAAGCGGTGCTGGATTGTGATCATGGGCCAATTGCAGTTGAAATACCATCCCATCCTGACAGCGAAAGAAATATTCGCAGCCAATAAGGTAAAATTCCCACATGCGGATAAAGCGCTCATCATAATCTTGACGAACCGTTGCAATATTCTGGCGAAAGGCCTGCCGCCATTGTTTTAGCGTTTCGGCATAATACCCGCGCATGATTTCCATATCGAGAATCTTCAGCCCTTGACGCCCCGCCGCACGCGTCATTTGTTCAAGCGAGGGTATATAGCCCCGGGGAAAAATATATTTATTCAGCCAGCGGTTTCAGCGTTTGGCGTTATGATGAACCCCGATCGAATGCACCAACGCCACCCCATTTGGTGCCAATAACCGCGCAATTGAGGCAAAATAACTGTTAAAATGGCGGATGCCAACATTTTCAAGCATGCCCACTGAAACAATCCGGTCGAAACTGCCGCGCTGATGCCGGTAATCGCATAGATGAAAGGCCAGATGCTGTTGCCGTTGATCCTGTTTTGCCTTTTGCGTGGCATAGGCATGCTGGTTTTCCGAAAAGGTGATGCTGGTCACCGAAATATTCGGCTGCATTTCCCATAATGCATTGGCAAGCCCGCCCCATCCACAACCAATATTCAGAACTTTCTGATTTGGCTGTAAACACAGCTTTGCCCCAAGGCACGCCAACTTGGTAATTTGCGCATCGGCAAGTGTGTCACTGGCCGTATGGAAACAGCCGCAAGAATATTGACGGCGCGGGTCGAGGAACTGGTCAAATAAACTGTCTTTTAGATCATAGTGATGCGCGACATTGCGTTTGGAGCGTCCGGGAAGATTGAAAAATTTCTAAAAGGTAAGATAGGTTCCGGCAAATAGCCCTATCCTTGCCAGCCAATGTTTTTGCCAATGGCCATTATTGGCCATCAAAAGCGCCATAAGCTGTTCAAGATCGTCATTGGCGATGGTCAGGCTGCCATCCATATAGGCCTCACCAATGGCAAGATCGGGCTTGATCAAAATACGCCAGAACAGGCGGTAATTCTGTAAATGAATCGTCACATCGGGTCCGGCCAATTCACCCTTCAGGCAGTGGGCGGGGCCATTGGCAATCACGATGCGAAGACAACCGATATGCAAAAATTTCTGCAATATGAAAAGTCCAATACGGGTTAGCATGACACACCACATCTTGCTGTTTAATCCGGTTATTAAAGAATAGGGGGTAAAACAAAATAAAAGGTTAAAGCTGGTATTTTTTTGCAAAAAAGCGGTCAATTGCTTGCGGCTTATGATTCGCGGGTGCAGATTACCGGCATGACCGATCCTGTGACGCATCATTCGGCCGATTACCGGTTAGCATCTGCCCCTTTATCGCATCGTGACGGGGTGTTGCGTGCTGATGATTTTGACGATTTATATTTTTCGACCGATGATGGGTTTGGTGAGGCGCGTCATGTGTTTCTTGATGGGAATGACCTTGCTGGCAGAATTGCCGCCGCCCCCCAATTTACCATTGCCGAAACCGGATTTGGCACCGGTTTGAATTTTCTGGCGGTGATGGCCTTGCTTGAGGCTAGTGCGTTCAAACAGAATCAACCGGCTTGCCAGATTGACTATATTTCATTCGAATCACGGCCATTGCCCGCCGCTGTAATGGCGCAAAGCCATCAGGCATTTCCCGATCTGGCGCGCCATAGCCATGATCTGATTGCCGCATTACCGCCGCAATGGCCCGGATTGCATCGCCGTGATTTCCTGCATGGCCGATTACGGCTGCATCTGATTTATGGTGATGCAAATGATGCGGTGGCAAAGGCCGATTTTGCGGCTGATGCTTGGTTTCTAGATGGGTTCACGCCGGCCAAAAACCCGCAATTATGGAACCAAGATTTATTGACGGCGATTGGCCGTTTAACACGGGCAGGGGGCAGCTTTGCCACTTTTACCGTTGCCAGTGCGGTTCGCCAGCGATTAACCGAGGCTGGATTTGAGCTTGAAAAACGCCCCGGATTTGGCCGCAAACGCGATATGCTTGTCGGCCGCAAACGCGCGGGTGCTTTAACGCCGCAGCCGGCCGCTCAAAATCGGGAAATCGCAATCATTGGCGGTGGCATCGCTGGGGCTTCGGTGGCGGCGGGGCTTGTGGCGCGGGGCATAACCCCGCATATCATTGACGCCCGCGACCGGCTTGCCGACGGTGCATCAGGTAACCGGCTGGCTCTGCAAAGCCCGCGCCTGAGCGTTGATCATAATGTGGCAAGCCGAATGTCGGCTGATTGTCTGTCCTTTGCGGCAGGATGCAGTGATGCTGCGCTTGCGGTTATTGCTGATCGGGTGATCTCGCTTGATTGGCCCGACCGCGAAGCCGTGCGTCAGTCAAAGTTTCGCACTCAATTCTGGCCAGATGATCTAATGCAATTTGTTGATGCCAAAGCGGCATCGTCGCAGGCTGGCATTGATCTTCCGCTTGGCGGTGTTGTGCATCATTGGGGGCGGGTAATCGACCCAATATGCCTGACAAATCATCTTGCCAAAGGCGTGGAAACACATTTTGGCTTTTCCGTCGTTAGCATGCGCCGTGATGATGGAAAATATCACCTTGTTGCCGATGATGGTCGCCAATTAACATGTGACCAGCTTGTTGTTGCCGCTGGGGCAGATTTGGCGGCTCTGCATCAAATGCTGGCCATTCAGGGCATTGCCATTGATGTTACATCGGGGCAGGTTAGCCATGTTCCTGAAACTGCCGCCCTTGTCGGATTGCGGGCAGGCATCAGCTTTGGTGGCTATTTGACACCGGCACAAGATGGCTTTCACGAGCTAGGTGCCACATTTGACCGCGAGGGCAATACCGAAATTTTGGCAAGCGCGCATCTTCATAATAAACAGCTTTTGCCGCATGGGCTTGGTGACGGCTTGCCCGACCCTGCCAGCTATGGGGCGCGGGTCAGCAGGCGTGCCAGCACGTCCGATCGCAATCCGGTTTGTGGCAAGATCAATGATGATTTATTCATTTTGGGTGCGCTTGGTGCGCGCGGGTTGACCTTGGCGCCATTGCTTGGCGATATGCTTGCCGCGGAAATATTGGGAATGCCGGTCACGCTTGCGCGTGATATCAGGCGCGGGCTTGACCCTTACCGGTTTCGCCTGCGGGCAAGCCGCCTATAGGCCAAGCATGCTGCGGGCGTCAAACCGCTTGCCATGATCTTGGCAATCGGGGCTAAGAAGCGTCAAAAAGGCCGGCGCAATATCATTTGGCTGCGGCAGCGAATCTGGATCTTCACCCGGAAAGGCTGATGCCCGCATGCCGGTTGCTGTACCGCCGGGATTGATCATGTTGATTCGCAAATTGGTTTGCTCGGTTTCACCAGCCCAGACCCGCCCCATTGCCTCAAGGCCAGCTTTGGAAATGGCATATGGACCCCAAAATGGTGCAATCCCCTCGGCAACACCCGATGAGACCAGAACGGCGCGTCCAGCTGGCGCGGCAATCAATAATGGTTCCATTGCGCGGATCAAATGCCATTGCGCGGTCAGATTGATCGAAATGGTGCTGTCCCAGATTTTGTCATCAAGATGTGACAGGGGGGTAAGAGGGCCAAGCATGGCTGCATTGGCCAACAGACCGTCAAGACGGTCCCAGCGTCCGTGAATCGCCGCGGCAAGACGCGGCATGGCGGCATAATCGGCCATATCAAGTTCAACAATGGTGGCTTTGCCGCCAGCGGCCTTGATGGCATCATCGGCTTCTTCCAAAGCGCCCATTGTTCGGCCAGTCATGATGATTTCAGCACCAGCTTTTGCCGCGGCAATCGCCACAGCACGGCCAATTCCGCGGCTAGCACCGGTGATGAGAATGACTTTGTCTTGAAGATCAGGGGTCATGCTGCGCTCGTTTGGTTGGCTATCGGCTGTTGCCATGGGAAACACGTTTTCCCGATAGGCCGGATGCCAGTTTGATCGGGTAATCACCGGTAAAACAGGCATCGCAGAATTGCGGCCCATCCGGATTGCGACCAGCCTCGCCCATAGCACGATACAGCCCGTCAATCGAAATAAAGGCCAGTGAGTCGGTGCCAATTTCCTTGGCAATGGCGTCAATATCCAACTTGGCGGCAATTAATTGGTCTTTATCAGGCGTATCAACCCCGTAAAAACAGGGATTTGTCGTTGGCGGGCTGGCGATGCGCATATGCACCTCGGCAGCACCTGCGGCGCGCATCATCGCAACAATTTTGCGCGAGGTTGTGCCGCGAACAATCGAATCATCAACAAGAACAACGCGCTTGCCACGAACCGTTGCCGGATTGGCATTATGTTTCATTTTTACACTGTCATTCCGGCCTTGCTGGGTCGGCTGGATAAAGGTACGGCCGATATAGTGATTACGAATGATGCCAAGCTCGAAAGGAATATTCGCCGCTTCAGCATAGCCAAGCGCAGCCGGCACACCCGAATCAGGTACCGGCACAACCAAATCGGCATCGGCTCCCGATTCTTTGGCAAGTTCTGCGCCAATGGCTTTGCGGGCATGATAGACGCCGCGACCTTCAATAACACTGTCCGGCCGTGCAAAATAGATATATTCAAAAACGCAAAACCGGCTTTGCTTGGCTGGAAATGGTTTTATTGATTTGATACCGGCCTTGGTGATGACCACTATTTCGCCCGGATCCAGATCGCGCACGATCTCAGCACCGACAATATCCAGTGCGCAGCTTTCGGATGCCAGAACATAAGCATCGCCCTGTTTGCCAAGAACCAATGGCCGCACGCCCAGCGGGTCACGAACGCCGATCAGCATATCCTTGGCAACACAAACCAGTGAATAGGCACCTTCAATCTGTTTTAACGCGTCAATCAACCGGTCAGTCACCGTGTCTTGATGTGATCTGGCAACAAGATGAACGATGATTTCGGTGTCTGATGATGATTGAAATAGGCTTCCGGTTTCAACAAGCGATGACCGGAGGCGTGCTGCATTGGTTAGGTTGCCATTATGGGCAAGGGCAAAGCCGCCAAAGGCCAATTCCGATGAAAAGGGTTGGATTTCCAATAATGCGTTTGAATTGCCGCTGGTTGAATAGCGGTTATGGCCAATCGCAATATGGCCAACAAGATTGGCGATATGTGACGAACCAGCGCCAAAATTCTTGCCAACATGACCAAGCCCACGATGCGCGAAAAAGGTTTTGCCGTCAAAGCTGACAATGCCAGCGGCCTCTTGTCCCCGATGCTGAAGCGCGTGCAAGCCAAGGGCGGTATTAATGCTGGCTTCATTTGTGCCGAAAATGCCAAAAACCGCACATTCTTCTTGCAAATGATCATTGTCAAAAGGGTGGGTCGTTACCAAACTCATTATCCATGTCCTAAAATCACGACGGCTAAAATGGTATTCAAACGCCCGCCATGCGCTGGGTTATCAACCAAAACACTGGTTCGCGTCAAGGCGTGTCAGAGTTTCAATGATGCGATATCTCTGCAATCATGTGTTATGTCTGAAATGGTGCGAAATGCCTGTCTTGCTAATTGGCCTTTTCGTCACTGAATAAATTCATGCCGCTACCAAGGGCATCTTTGCCAGCTTCGATTGGGGCGTCAAAGCCTTGCGATACCGAATTTGTGGTCAAAGGGGCGCGATAGGTCAGATTATCAATCAATTTTTCGCGGTAATCCTTAGGGACAAAGCCAGAGAAATAATGCGCACTTCGGCTCAAGGCAGGGCTGCTTTGTGAATCCTTGACGATATCGGGCAGATTATCTTCACCTTCGGCGGCAAAGACCGCAGCAACAAACACAATCAGCACAAGACCAAAGCCGCGAATAAACCCAAACAAAATGCCAAGCCAGCGATCAAGGCTGCCAAATCCAACGCGTTTGAGACCCGGGGCTAGCAGGCTTGCCAGAATGAACCAGATCACAACCGATGCGGCAAAGGGCAAAGCCCATGCCAGCGCCGCGCCAAGCCCTTTGACTTGTAGAAAATCAGAGATGGGGGTTTCAATCATGGGCGCGGTGAAATTGGCAACAAGGATCGAGGCAACCCAGCCAGCAAGTCCCAGCAATTCGCGGGTCATACCGCGTAAAGTCGATAGGATTGCCGACAATAACAACACAAGAAAAATGCCGTAATCAACCAACGTCAATGTTGCAAAATCGATCATGAACACCCTGTTTCAGGAAAAACCCTGAGGCCAACTCATCGGATTATGCGATAGAGCGTCAACTTATACCACCCATAATTTCAATCAATTCGGCCAAGGTCGTTGGTTGCGCCATTAAAATGCCGGTAGTTTTGCCAATTGATTTCCGCGGGCGCGGCATGACCGCATTTTCAAAACCCAACTTGGCGGCTTCTTTGAGCCGTGCTTCGGCTTGTGCCACTTGCCGCAATTCAGCCGATAGGGCGACTTCGCCAAAAAACACCGTCCGTTTCGGCGCGGGGCGACCTGTTACCGATGAAATGAGCGCCGCCGCAACCGCCAGATCAGCGGCTGTTTCATAGATTTTCAGCCCACCAGCCACATTCAGGAAAATATCGCGTCCCGATAAAGGCACGCCGCATCGCGCCTCAAGAACGGCGGTCAGCATGGCAAGGCGGCTTGAGTCCCAGCCGACAACATTACGTCGCGGGCTGGCAAGTGATGATGGTGCAACAAGCGCCTCGATCTCGACAAGAACCGGACGGCTGCCTTCAATGCCAGCAAAGACCACCGCACCGGTAACATCATCGCGCCGATCAGCAAGAAACAGCTCGGACGGGTTTGGCACTTCGGCAAGGCCGGCCTCAACCATTTCAAAAACGCCAATTTCGTCAGTCGCGCCAAACCGGTTTTTGACGCTTCGCAAAATGCGGAAATGATGTGATCGATCGCCTTCAAAATACAGAACCGCGTCAACCATATGTTCAAGAACGCGCGGGCCAGCAATCGCGCCATCTTTGGTCACATGCCCCACAATCAACAGCGCCACCTGATTGTTTTTGGCGGCTCTGATCAATTCCTGCGCGGTGGCGCGAACCTGCGATACGGTGCCGGGGGCTGAATCCAGACTTGGCAGGAACATCGTTTGAATCGAATCAATTACCATGATGTCGGGCTTGTCGGGACCATCCATCGAGGCGGCGATATCGCTGGCATTGGTTGCCGTGCCTAGCTCGACACTGGCATTGGCCAGCCCAAGGCGTTGGGCGCGCATGCGCACCTGATCGGCGGATTCCTCACCCGAAATATAAGCTGCTTTCAAACCCGCCGCCGCCAGCTTGCACGTCAATTGCAACAGCAATGTGGATTTGCCAATGCCCGGATCGCCGCCAATCAAGGTTGCCGATCCCGGCACAAGCCCACCGCCTGATACACGGTCAAATTCGCTAATCCCTGATTGCATGCGCGGTGGTGGTTCCGGGGCGGTCATCCAGATTAAGAGCTTCAAGAACAATCCGGCGGCCAGTGACGCGTTTTCCCGGGCCAGATGGTGCTTCTTTGCGTTCTTCGACAAGCGTGTTCCACGCGCCGCAATCATCGCATTTTCCAGCCCATTTTGGCGAAACAGCCCCGCATTGTTGGCAAACAAATGAAAGTGAATTCCGCGCCATTATGATGTTGCCATTTTTGCAGGTGCGGCCGCAGGCTTTTCATTCGTCAGCGGGCCTTCAGCCAAGCCGTGAACAAATTGATGCACTTCGGGAACACCGCTTTCATTCATCGCTTCAGCAGGGCCAGCCCAGATGATCACGCCATTATGAATCATGGCCACCTTGTCGGCGATACGCCGAACCGATGCCATATCATGGCTGATGGTTACTGTTGTCGCGCCAAGCCGTTCGCGGGCGTCAATGATCAACCGGTCAATAACCCCGCCAGTAATCGGGTCTAGGCCTGATGTTGGCTCGTCAAACAGCAGAATTTCAGGCTTGTCGACAATGGCTCTGGCAAGGGCAACGCGTTTTTGCATGCCGCCTGACAATTCGGCTGGATATTGATCAATGACTGATGCTGCAAGGCCAAGCTGGATAATGGTTTGTTCGGCGATGTCGCGGGCTTCGTTCTTGTCTAACGCCTGTTGATGGCGAAGCCGAAAGGTTACATTTTCCCAGATTGGAAGCGAATCAAACAGGGCGCCAAATTGAAAGGTCATGCCAAAACGCCGCCGTAAATCTTCAAGCGCAGCTTGTCCTTGACCTAAAATTTCCTGCCCATCAATCTTGATGCTTCCCTGATCGGGCGTGATCAGCCCGTTCAGACATTTCATCAAAACCGATTTACCACGGCCCGATGTGCCAATGATCACAAGCGATTCCTGCGGCGCAACGGTAAGGTTGATTCCCTTTAACACATGATTGGCATCAAATGATTTGGTTACGCCGGATAATGCAATTTTGGGGGTAACAGCCATGTCTATCCCCCGAAAAACATGGTTGTGACAATGTAATTGGCAATCAGGATCAAGATTGACGCCGACACCACAGCATTTGTTGTGGCACGGCCAACCCCTTGGGCGCCGCGCCCCGAATGATAGCCATGATAACAGCCCATCAGCGCAATCAAAAAGCCGAACACTGCCGCTTTGACCAAGCCAAGCGTTACATCTGATATTTCAAGATATTCAAGCGTTCGCGCCAAATAGATTGATGGGTTAAAGCCAAGACGATAAACCCCGACAAGATAGCCGCCAAAAACACCAATCACATCACCAACAAGAACCAGAAACGGTAAACAGATCGTTCCGGCCAGCAAACGTGGCGCAACAAGATATTGCATTGGCCGTGTTGATAACGTGTCTAGCGCGTCAATCTGATCAGTGACCCGCATCGTGCCTATTTCAGCCGCCATTGAGGCACCAATCCGACCGGCAACCATCAATCCGGCCAATACCGGCCCTAATTCGCGTGTGACCGATAGCACAACAACCGTTGCCACCGTGTCTTCGGCCGAAAAGCGGGCAAAGCCGGTATAGGATTGCAACGCCAGAACCATGCCCGAAAACAGCGTTGTCAGCCCAACAACAGGAAGCGAGAAATATCCAATATCAATGGTCTGGCGAAGCAGCTGTTGCCAATAATAGGGCGGCGTGAAAATCCAGCGAACTGCCGTAACAGAAAACAGCGTGATCCGGCCGAATGCGGCAAGAAAATTAAGGGCGGTGCGACCTGTATTTTGGACAAAGCCATGCATATGTCTGAAAACCGTCCCCGACAACTGAAGAAAAGACCGCTTTTGTTATGCCGATATTTGCCTTTTTTGGCTATAGGAAATTGGCTCACTTTCAGAAAATTGATACAAAATGGGGCGCAAAGCGGTGATATCGCAATGACTGTGGCAAGAGCGCAGGAGGCTTTTGCCTGAATTACAATTAACCGCCGTGATAATGCCAGTCGGCGCGTTGCCCCAATGTGGTCATGATTTCATAGGAAATCGTGCCAAGATCAGCGGCCATTGCCTCAA
The DNA here is from genome assembly GCA_905182545.1 of uncultured Candidatus Puniceispirillum sp. GTDB lineage: Bacteria > Pseudomonadota > Alphaproteobacteria > Puniceispirillales > Puniceispirillaceae > UBA3439. The sequence goes on along the minus strand of CAJJBY010000002.1, from coordinate 197,070 downwards.
TCGGATAGGCATCATGAATTAAGGCAGCCTGATCAGCGCGAAGGCTGCTTTGGTCAAGATCGGTGACATCGACGGTGATGCTGTCCATCGAAATGCGGCCAATGACCGGCGCGGTTTGACCGCCAATTGAAACGGTTGCTTTGCCACCAAGCTGGCGGCGATAGCCATCAGCATAGCCAACGCCGATGGTTGCAATGCGCGATTGCCGTTGCAGCTCAAAGGTGCCGCCATATCCAACCCGATCGCCAGCGGCGGCCTGACGGATTTGCAGGATTCGCGCCTGCCAATCAAACACGGGTTGAAGGTCGGGGGTTCTGGTTTCAAGCGGATGAACGCCATAAAGCGCGATTCCCGGACGGGTCATTTGGAAATGGTAATCCTTGCCCAACAAACAACCAGCACTATTGGCAAGGCTGGCAGGAACACCGGCAAACCAGCTTCGCAATTCATTGAAACTGGCCAATTGCCGCGCATTTACCGGATCATCAGCAACCTCGCCCGATACCAGATGGCTCATCACATAAGCAATGTCCAGCCCATCAAGCGCGCCGCGATTCTGAATCAACCAATCGGCCTGATCACCATCAAGCCCAAGCCGCGTCATGCCCGTGTCGAAATGCAGCAAGGCTGGCAATGTCATGCCGGTTTTATTAGCAAAAAGTCGCCAGCGGCTTATCTGTTCAAGATCATTGAGAACCGGCACTAATTGATTTGCCGCCAGCGCATCTTCTTGGCCCATTTGTGCGCCATGAAGAACCATGATGGGCATATCATTTATACCAACCTTGTTGAAATGCTGCCTTAATTCAATGGCTTCGCCAAGGCTTGCCACAAAGAAAAGCGCGCATCCCGCCGCCGCCAAAGCCGTTGCAACAGCGCCGCTGTCAAGCCCATAGCCATTTGCCTTGACCATTGCGGCGGTCTTTGTTGATGGTGCCGATAGGCTGTCGAGAAACCGCCAATTGGCGACAATGGCGTCAAGATTGACGGTGATTGTGCTATCAGCATATCCGGATTGGCGTTTGGTCATAATGGCCTAGAACCCCTCGGGAAGATGGGTGCTTTCGGTCAAGTCAGTAAAATGGGTAAAGCGCTTTTCAAAATGCACCTGAACCGATCCTGTTGGGCCATGACGCTGTTTGGCGACAATCACTTCGGCCTTGTTTTCAGAATTCTGCATTTTCCGCAGCCAATCATCATGCCGCAAATTAAAGGTGTCTTCGGATTCTTCCATTTTGCGTTCAGGTTCGCGTTTGTTCAGATAATATTCTTCACGATACACAAACATAACCACATCGGCATCCTGCTCGATTGATCCTGATTCGCGCAAATCGGCAAGGTTTGGCCGTTTGTCTTCGCGCATTTCAACAGCGCGCGACAATTGCGACAGCGCCACAACAGGCACGTTCAAATCCTTGGCAATGGCTTTTAGGGTACGGCTGATGTTGGAAATTTCCTGAACGCGGTTTTCAGATTTGACGCCAAGCTGCGGGGTCAATAGCTGAAGATAATCGACGATGATAAGCCCAAGGCCAGAGGTTCGTTTTAACCGGCGCGCGCGGCTGGCAAGCTGCGAGACCGAAAGTGATGGCGTATCATCAATAAAGAACGGGGCGCTGGAAATGGCGTTGCTGGCGCTAACTAGCTGATCAAATTCAGTACTATTCAGCTTGCCACGCCGGATTTGCTCGGAGTCAACCTGCGCCCGTTCTGACAAAATACGCGTTCCAAGCTGTTCGGCCGCCATTTCAAGCGAGAAAAAAGCAACTGGAACCGCGGTTTCACCGGTTCGCGTTGTGACCGCCGCGTGAAAGGCAATATTGGTCGCAAGCGCGGTTTTACCCATGCCTGGACGTCCGGCCAGAATGATCAGATCGGATTTGTGCAAACCACCAAGAAGGTTATTAAGATCGGTCAGGCCGGTGCTTGTGCCGGACAGATGCCCGTCACTTTTGCGGGCAAGATCGGCCTGCGTGATACTGCCGCTGATAACCGAATCAAAACCGCGAAGGCCAACGCTGGTACTGTCAGTATCGGCAAGCCGGAATAATTTTGATTCGGCGGTTTCAATCTGTTGATGCGCCGGAACGTCAACTTCGGGATGGCTGGCATCCAGAATCACTTCATCGCCAATCAGAATAAGCTGGCGGCGGACATGCGCTTCATGAATGATTTTGGCGTAATCGGGTGCTTGCGTGATGCTGATAACGCCATCGGCAAGTTCTGATAAATAAGATTCGGCGCCATCGCTTTGAAAATCTTCACTATCGGTGAAAAAGCTTTTCAATGTTACCGGATTGGCCAATTGCCCGCGTTCGACAAGCCGCTGCATTGTCGAGAAAATGCGCCCATGAAACGGATCATAGAAATGGTCGGCAAGCAGCCGGTCATCAATCCGTTCAAGAACACTATTATCCAGCAGAATCGCGCCAAGCAGATTTTGCTCGGCCTGCAAATTATTGGGCATCGTGCGTGACGGCGGTGTGCTGCCGGATCCGGGAAAGGTTTTTATGTTAGAATTTTCATCAGCCATAGTTTTTGATAGCAGTCCGAATTTGTACATACGTCTATGTTAACTGTGGGGATGTTGGGGATAAGTCAAAAAAAACCGGAGACAAGGCTCCGGTTTTGATTTGATCTGTTTTGACCAGATGATTTTTGACCTGACTAGTTTGCGCTATCGTCGCCTTCGCCAGCTTCGGCTTCAGCAGCCTCAACTTCACCGGTTTCAGCTTCAGGGTCTCAACTTCAACGGCTTCAGCTTCAACCGCCTTGGCTCGTCATCAGTGATCTCGCCAGTGACTGCAATGCCTGTTTTAAGCTGAGTTTCAGCTTCGGCAAGCGAGCGGGCGATGTTCACGATAATCGTAACAACAACTTCAGGATGAAGCCGGACCCGTGCCTCGGTAAGACCCAAGGCCTTGATTGACCGATCCATGATCACCTGATTGCGGTCGATGGTGAAACCAGCCTCGGTAACCGCATCAGCAATGTCGCGTGATGTGACTGAACCAAACAGCTGACCCATTTCTGAGGCAGCGCGCACCATGTTGACAGCAAGGCCCTTCATTTTGCCAGCTTCGGTCTCGGCATCTTTACGAAGCTCAAGATTGTTGGCTTCACGCTGGGCACGTTCGGCTTCAAAGCGCTCAGTATTTGCTTTGGTTGCCCGAAGAGCTTTGCCCTGCGGGATGAGGAAGTTGCGCGCATAACCGGTCTTCACATTGACGAGATCGCCCATCTGACCCAGTTTTTCGATGCGCTCAAGAAGAATGATTTGCATTTTGATGTCTCCTTAATTCTGACGATTCTTATGCTGTCACATAAGGCATCAGAGCCAGAAAGCGCGACCGCTTGATGGCAGTGGCAAGTTCACGCTGTTTTTTTGCAGAAACAGCAGAGATGCGTGACGGAACGATTTTCCCGCGCTCAGATGTGTAGCGGACAAGAAGCTTTGTATCTTTGTAATCGATCTTTGGAGCATTTGAGCCAGAAAACGGACATGCCTTGCGGCGGCGGTTAAATGGCTTGCGTACAGCTTCGCGTTTGATTTCCAACTGAGTCATTGCTTAGTCCTCACTTTTTTCGTCAGCGGCGCTGTCATTGCTTTCAGCTTTGCCTGGATTCCGGTCGCCGCTATCACGGTCGTCACGACCACCACGTGTTGGCCGCTCGGTCTTTACCTGCATCATGATTGATGGGCCTTCTTCGACCTCTTCAATCCGGATGTTCAGAAAGCGAAGAACATCTTCGTTCAGACCCATGATACGCTCATATTCCTTTAGCGCTTCTGGTCCGGTTTCAAGATTGAACATGACATAATGGCCCTTCCGGTTCTTTTTTATCCGGTAGGCAAGAGCGCGAAGGCCCCAATATTCACGTTTTTTGATTGATCCGCCGGCAGATGTAATTATCTCGGCGAATTCATCAGCCATGGTTTCCACCTGGGCTGCAGTAATATCCTGACGTACAATAAGCACGCTTTCATACAAGCGCATGATAACTCCTTCTGGCTTATCGTTGCTGCCACCAGCGGCACCAACTAACCGGTTCCCCGGCAAGGATAAAGTCAATGATGTGTTCGCACTCACGGCAGCAAAGCCCCAAGTACGAGCGCAACATACACTTTTTCCTCGTAAGTGCAAGCCTGTTTGGCAGAATTAATAGCCCCGCCAAACCTGCCAGATAACCTCCCTTGGCCTTTTGCCCGTCATGCAAGGCGGCAAATAGTTGCCTTTGCAGAGCCATCTGGCATAGGGTCTGGCATATGCCGCGCGTCACCGTCCTGGTTTAACTTCATATTCGTGCTGGCTTTGGTCAGCAAGTGGGTGAAATATATGACGAATAGTTCGATTGCATTTTTGTTTCCCGGGCAGGGATCGCAGGCGGTTGGTATGGGCGGCGCTTTGGCAGCGTCACATGCGGCGGCCAAACAGGTTTTTGAAGAGATCAATGACGCGCTTGGCGAAAATCTGTTCGCCATCATGCAGGATGGGCCGGATGATGCCATTCGCATGACACGAAATGCTCAGCCAGCCTTGTTTGCAACATCAATGGCGGCGGTTCGGGTTCTTGAAGCCGAGCTTGGTGCGCCGCTGACCAGTCGCGGCGGTATGACAGCAGGCCACTCGCTTGGCGAATATGCCGCTCTTGCTGCATCGGGCAGCCTGTCAATAAGCGATGCGGCGCGGTTGCTTCGCCAGCGTGGTGATTCAATGCAATCGGCGGTTCCGGTTGGCGAAGGCGCCATGGCGGCAATTCTTGGCGGAGATGAAGACCAGATCAATGCCATTCTTGCCGATGCGAAATCATCAGGCCTTGTCCAGATCGCCAATGACAATGCCCCCGGTCAAATCGTCATTAGTGGCGATGCTGGTGCGGTTGATGCAGCAATTGAATTTGCCAAGGCAGCCGGATTGCGGCGGGCAATCAAACTGCCCGTTTCAGCGCCGTTTCATTGTGATTTGATGGCGCCTGCCGCCGATGTGATGGCAAAATTATTGGCAGATACGAATTTGTTGGATGCGCTTATGCCACTCTATTGCAATGTGTCGGCCGCTGCCGAGACGCGCGCCGACCATTTGCAGGCAAATCTTGTCACACAGGTCACGGCGCGGGTTCGGTGGCGCGAGTCACTGCTCGCAATGAGCGCCGCTGGTGCAATGAAATTTATCGAGCTTGGTACAGGTAAAGTTCTGTCCGGTTTGGTCAAACGCAGCATCGAGTCTGATGCGGTTGTCAATATGGACGGGCCGGATGATCTGGACAGCGTCTTGGCTGAGATGTAGTCTAACTACTGATAAAGTCTCAAACTCGGCCAAGCCGTGATTTCCAAAAAGGTGTTTACATGTTTAATCTTCAGGACAAAATCGCTCTTGTTACGGGTGCTAGTGGCGGCATTGGTGCCGAAATTGCCAAGGCATTGCATACACAGGGCGCAAAGGTTGTGCTTCATGGCACACGCGCTGAAAAGCTGGAGTCCTTGAAGGCCAAGCTTGGCGACCGTGCCTTTGTGGTGACCGCCAACCTTGCCGATCGTGACGCGGTGGCAGGATTGATTGATGCGGCTAGCACGGCGGCTGGTGGGCCGATTGCGATTCTGGTGAATAATGCAGGCATTACCCGCGATGGATTATTGATGCGGATGAAAGATGAAGATTGGGATGATGTTCTAGAGGTCAATATGACGGCAAGCATGATCTTATGCCGCGCGGCAATGCGAAGCATGATGAAGGCGCGTTCAGGCCGGATTATCTCGATTTCATCGGTTGTCGGGGTGACTGGCAATCCGGGGCAGGCAAATTATGCAGCGTCAAAGGCTGGCATGATTGGCTTTAGCAAATCTTTGGCCGCCGAAGTGGCCAGTCGCGGCATTACCGTAAATGTTGTAGCGCCGGGCTTTATCGAAACACCGATGACGGGTGTTTTGGATGAAGGGCAAAAGGCAAATTTATTGACGCGTGTTCCGGCTGGACGGCTTGGTAAGCCTGCGGAAATCGCCGCCTCGGTGGTGTTTCTCGCAAGTGATGAGGCCGCCTATGTTACTGGAATGACAATGCATGTGAATGGCGGTATGGCGATGCTTTAAATGCCGTTGGAGCGCGTTATAGTGACAAACGGGGCTGGTATAAGATAAAAAACTATGTTAATTGCCGCCAACTTTTGAATTCTCCGGCCGGTCCTCCGGTCAAAATCTAAGCTTCTCAGAGGGGGCAACAATGAGCGATATTGCAGATCGTGTTAAGAATATTGTAGTAGAACATTTGGGTGTAGACGCTGATAAGGTTGTTGAAGGCGCAAGCTTCATCGACGATCTTGGTGCGGATAGCCTTGATACAGTCGAGCTGGTCATGGCATTCGAAGAAGAGTTCGGTGTTGAAATTCCTGATGATGCTGCCGAGCGTATCCTTACTGTGAAGGACGCTGTGTCGTTCCTCGAAGAAGCAGCTGCTTAACTTTCAGCGGTTCGCCAAAATTTGCGCTGTGCATGGCCGGTTGGGTGATGCACAGCCATCGATTTCCACCTGATTTGCCTGGAGGTTTGCCTTGCGCCGTGTTGTAGTTACCGGAATGGGAATGGTCACTCCGCTTGGATCTGGTGTTGACCATAATTGGTCGCAGATAATTGCAGGCAAAAGTGGCATTTCGCGCATCGAAGGTTTTGATGTGTCTGATATTTCTTGCCAGATTGCTGGTCAAGTGCCAGGGGCGGATGCTTTTGGTGGTCTTAATCTTGATGATTGGATTGACCCGCGCGAACAACGTAAGCAAGATCGCTTTATCCAGCTTGGACTTGTTGCTGCCTGTCAGGCCATTGAGGATTCTGACTGGAAGCCGCAAGATCGGGAATTACAGAACCGTACCGGCGTTATGATTGGATCGGGCATTGGTGGCCTCGAATCAATCGTTAAAACTGATCAACTTATGTACGAAAAAGGGCCGAGGCGAATTAGCCCGTTCTTCATTCCGTCGGCGCTGATCAATCTTATTTCCGGTCATGTATCCATCCGTTATGGCTTTCGCGGGCCGAATCATGCTGTTGTGACGGCTTGTTCCACTGGCGCCCATGCCATTGGTGATGCGGCGCGCATGGTCGCGCTTGATGATGCTGATGTTATGGTTGCTGGCGGTGCCGAGGCGGCGGTTTGTCGTATTGGCATGGCAGGATTTGCCGCTGCACGCGCATTATCGACAAGCTATAATGATACGCCTGAAGTGGCGTCACGCCCGTGGGACAAGGGCCGCGATGGATTTGTTATGGGAGAGGGCGCGGGTATTGTTGTTCTTGAAGAACTGGAACATGCCAAGGCGCGCGGCGCAAAAATCTATGGCGAGATAAAGGGCTATGGCATGTCGGGTGACGCGCATCACATTACCGCACCGGCCGAAGATGGCGATGGCGGTTTCCGTGCCATGCAGGCGGCGTTAAAGCGGGCCGGGCTTGCGCCAAGTGATATTGATTATGTGAATGCGCATGGCACATCAACGCCGCTTGGTGATCTGATCGAAGCCAAAGCGGTTGCACGGCTTCTTGGTGATGCGGCGGCAAATGTGTCGATTTCATCGACAAAAAGCGCGACCGGCCATCTGTTGGGCGCGGCAGGTGCGATTGAAGCCATTTATGCAATCAAAACATTGCAAACTGGCGATTTACCGCCAACATTGAATTTGAATGATCCTGAAGATCAGGTTGCTGATTTTGATCTTGTGCCGTTAAAGTCGCGTCATCGCAAAGTGCGTAACGCGATGTCAAATTCATTTGGCTTTGGCGGCACGAACGCATCGCTCATCATGGGTGAGGTTACCTGATGTCCTCGCCTGCCGTCCGGATATTATCCCGGTCGGCGATCATGATTGTGCTGCTTGGCTGTATCATTTCGGCTGGTGTTTATTTCTGGCATGACCGAATGCTGCATGCCCCGGGGCCGCATCAACAAGATGTTTTGATGATTGTTGAGCCTGGCGATGGGCATCAAGTGCTGCGATCAGCATTGGATCGCGCTGGGGTGATCCATCAAATTTACGACTATGACGCGGCGCGGTTGCTTGCTGGCAATCGGTTTTTGCCGAAGGCTGGTGAATTTCTGCTGCCAGCAAAATCCAGCCTTAGTCAAATCATGTCAATTATTCATCAGGGCTTCAGCTATCAACGCCGCGTAACCATTGTCGAAGGTTTGCGAAGCGCTGATATCGTTCAGATTATCACCGATTTACCGCATTTGACTGGCACGATCGAAGCCATACCAGATGAGGGTAGTTTGCGCCCTGAAACCTATTTCTACACCTATGCCACCCCGCGTGATGATTTAATCGACCGGATGCAGCAGACCCAGCAAATTGCCCTTGCCGAAGCGTGGATTGATCGGGCTAAGGATCTGCCTTACAAAACCCCGCAAGACGCGCTGATCATGGCATCAATCATCGAAAAAGAAGCATCGGTTAATGCTGACCGACGTCTTGTGGCCGCGGTATTGGTGAACCGGCTCAAACGCGGCATGCGGTTGCAATCTGATCCAACGGTTCTGTATGAGGCGGCTGCCAGCCCGCAATCGCCAATCCCGATTACAAAAACCCATTTGAAAACAAAAACACCGTGGAATACATATATCATCAAAGGCTTGCCGAAAACGCCAATCTGTAATCCGGGCGAAGTGTCACTCATGGCAGCGTTAAATCCGGCCGATAGTGATTATCTCTATTTTGTATCTGATGGCAAAGGTGGGTTGCGATTTGCGAAAACACTGGACGTGCATAACCGCAATGTAAGATTATTCAGAAAATTTGAAGCGGCAGCTAAAAAGGACAAGGCACAATGACCAAAAACGCATCACCAGCCTCTGATCATCAAAATGGTCTTGGCGGCCGAAGAGGGCTGATGCTTGTCCTGTCATCACCATCTGGCGCGGGAAAGACCTCAATTTCACGGCGGCTTCTAGCCGAAGATAATGATCTGGAATTGTCGGTTTCGGCAACAACGCGAAAGCGGCGTCCGGGCGAGGTTGAGGGCAAGGATTATAATTTTGTCACTGCCGATGATTTTCATCTGATGATCAATAATCGCGAGATGCTGGAATATGCAAAGGTATTTGATCATTATTATGGCACGCCTGCAGCGCCGGTGATGACTGCGCTTGGAGAGGGGCGCGATGTGCTGTTTGATATTGATTGGCAAGGCACCCAGCAGCTTGCCGATGCAAGCCGCGAAGATCTGGTGTCAGTATTTATTCTGCCGCCGTCGACGCGCGATCTGGAAAAACGGTTGTTAAGCCGCGCCCAAGATAGTGCTGATGTTGTTGCTTCGCGAATGGCCAAAGCTTCGGATGAAATCAGCCATTATCGCGAATATGATTATATCTTGGTCAATGCTGATCTTAATCAGGCCGTCAAAGAGGTTCGGGCAATTTTGCAGGCTGAACGGCTTCGCCTTGATAGGCAGATTGGCCTAACCGATTTTGTAAAACGGCTTCGCGCTGGCTATTAGGCGGTTTGTTTTGCGGCCGCTTCGGCTAGCAGTGCCAGCTTACAAAATGACTCTATATCAATGTCTTGTGGTCGTTTTTCTGGATCAATGCCAGCGGCATTCAACAGCGTTTCACCCCCAATTTTTTTCAGCGAGCTTCGCAGCATCTTGCGGCGCTGACCAAAGGCAATGCGGGTGATATCTTCAAGCGCTTTTTGGCTGCAGGGATAGCGTGGCGCGTCCAGCGGGACGATCTGTACAATTGATGAAGTGATTTTTGGCGCTGGCACAAAGGCCGATGCTGGCACGTCAAACAAGATCTCGCTATCGGCAAGCCAGCCAGTTAGAACGCTAAGCCGTCCATAGGCGGTGTCGCCGGGCTTGGCGGTGATGCGTTCGGCCACTTCGCGCTGAAACATCAAGGTCATTGACGCAAAGGCGTTGGCATGGCCAAGCCAGCTTATCAGCAATGTTGTGGCGATATTATATGGCAAATTAGCAATGATTCGCCGTGGTGCGTCGCCCATCTCCCAGATCGCACTGGTCATGGCATCAGCTTCGATCAGGCTAAGACGTGAACCGGCGGCGCTGGTCAATCCGGCAAGAACGTCGGCGGCGCGGCGATCTTTTTCAATGGCGATCACGTGATCAGCACCTTCAAGAAGAAGGGCGCGGGTTAATCCCCCCGGACCCGGGCCAATCTCGATCGTTGTTCCTGATAAAGTGCCAGCCGAACGCGCAATTCTGCGGGTGAGATTCAGGTCAAACAGGAAATTCTGCCCAAGTGATTTCCGTGCGCGCATATCCATTGAGTCGACAAGCTGGCGCAAGGGCTGCAAAGCCTCGATACGCTCGATCATCTGTTGCTTATCAGTCATTCATACCAATCATTGACCCATTTTTCCGGATCATCTTTTGGCGGGGGCAATCGGGCATTAATCCGCCTTCTGGTTCTGGCTGTTATCCGCGAAATTGCGCGCCATTTTGATTGCCGCGATCAGGCTGTCAGCACGGGCAATGCCGCGGCCAGCAATATCAAGTCCGGTGCCGTGATCTGGCGATGTTCGGATGAAATCAAGGCCAAGAGTCACATTAACCCCACCAAAAAAATCAATTGTTTTCAGCGGAATAAGAACTTGGTCATGATACATGCCCAAAACCGCATCATAGGTTTTGCGCGCCTCGCTGTGAAATAAAGTATCGGCTGGATGCGGCCCTGTTGCTTTAACTCCCGCAGCCTGAAGCTTGGTAATTGCGGGTAGGATAATTTGGGTGTCTTCATCCCCCATATTGCCGTTTTCACCAGCATGCGGGTTGAGACCACAAACCGCAATATGCGGGTTATCAATGCCGAAATTGGCCTTTAGACAGCCATGAAGAAGCTGACATTTTTCGATAATCAACGCTGTTGAAATGGCGGCAGGAACCTTGTTTAGGGCGATATGGATGGTCGCAGGCACAACCCGCAATTCATCACAAGCAAGCATCATAAGCGGTGCACCAGCAACAGGTTTTGACAGGCTGGCAAGAAATTCAGTATGGCCAGGATAGGCAAAGCCAGCATCATAAAGGCTTGATTTCTGGATGGGGTTGGTCACGATCCCTGCGGCGGTTCCTGATTGGCTCCAAAGCGTGGCTTGCCGGATGGCATCGATCACCTGCGGCGCATTAGCCGGATCAGTGGCGCCAGCAACCGGTGTTGTTTTCCATGAAATGGGGATGACATGCAGGTCTTGGCTGGTGCTGTCAAAAGACGCTGGATGGTCAATTTCTCGAATCTTGGCGGTGATGCCAAGTGACGCTGCCATTTGCGCGATTTGCGCTGGCTGCTCGATCAGGCAAATATCGCTGATCCCGCTTTGCCATGCCTTAAGCGCAATCTCAGACCCGATACCTGCAGGTTCGCCGGGGGTGATGAGCAAAGGGCGGTTTGTCATTGGATTATGAATTGGTTTCAATAATCGCTGAACGGCGCAGCCGCAGCAGATAGCGTTCGGCAAGCGACCCAAAAATCTTGTCAAATTCAACCCGCAATACCTCGTCACGCGACGGCAGGGTGATCTTTGGTGATATGCGATCGCACAGCATGAAAACACTGATGCCTTCGGTGAATGACAGAGGCTTGCTTGGAACGCCGGCTTTCAGATCATTGACCAAAGCCTGCAAGGGGCGGTTGAAAGAGCCAAGATTGATATTTTCAATCAAACTTTGAATGCCTGAATTATAGCTTTGATTCAGCGCCACAAGACCGTCACAGCTATTGATTGATGCGGTGTCACGCTCAAGCTTTGCTGCGGCTTCCAGCTTGTCGGCATTGCTGGCGTCCTTGGCAAGTTGATAAACCGCCCGTGCAAGGGTGATCATATCCTGACTCGGGTCGGCAACGCCGTCCTGACGGCGGCCTTCATTGCGAACCAAAATAATCAGCCCGTCTCGTTGAAGCGGTGCGCTGACCGCGCCAATCTTGGTCATTTTTATCTGGCCTTGGATATCATCAGGCAATTGATCAAGCATAACCCAGCCAAGCTGGCCGCCATTTGCGGCGGTTCCTGATGCGGAATATTGTTTGGCAATGGCATTGAAGTTAGCGCCGTTATTCACCGCTTTGATAATTTCATTGGCCAGAACAAGGGTGCGGTCAAGCGGACGATTTGGTTCGGGAAGAAGAATGATTTCGCTTAGCTTGACTTGTGGTTGTCTTGCGTTGGCTTCGATACGGCGAAGCACCTTATCTACAATCGTGTCCATTTCGGCAAATTTGGTTTGAAATTTGAACCGAATGACCTCGCCCCACACAATATCGGTTATGAATTTCTGCTGGATATTGCTGCTATCAATGCCCTGTTCGCGCAGGCTTTGTGAACCGGTCTTGCCATTGGTCGCAAAATTCTCATCAACCAGCTTGCGGGCGGTTTCACGGCTTCTTTGGGCAAGGGTTGGGTCAAGCGCCGTGGCGGCATCCAGTTTCAAGATTTCGTCAATCAGCATCTGGGTTGCATCTTGTTTGATCTGGGCGCGGTTTTCCGCGGTATCTTCCAAATTCGTGACCATGCGCAAAAAGGTGGCGCGCTGGTCAACCTGATAATTGGTAATGGCCTTGCCATTTACCTTGGCAACAATTTCCAGCGCGGCATTGGCCTGCGACAGGCCGCTGCCAAGCAAGAATAGCAAGCAAAAGGCAGACAACAGGCTTGTTTTTTTCAGCATCGCAATCATGGTTTCAAATTTGTCCAAGACGTTACAGATGAGGGGGGCGGGCTAGCTCGCCGGATCGCATCAATGTCTATCACTATAAATCAGCTTTCATCGGTTCGGGCAAGGATAATGGCACCAACCAAAGAGATGGCAATTGCCGGTGTCCAGGCGGCAACCGACATTGGCACTTGTAAGGATGATCCCAGAATTTGCATGAAATAGCTAAAGATGAAAATCACAATTGCCAGGAACGCGCCGCGTAAAAACAACCGGCTTCGACGTCCGCGTGAGACATTGGTCAAGGTCACGCGCGCTGCAAGCATGGCAATGCCAATCATCAATAGGGGCACTGATAATGTTTTATAAAGGTGAAACCGATATTCGCTTGCCGGAATCCCCGCCCGTTCAAGCGCGTCGATAAAGCCCGGTAACAGATAGACCGAAATTGATTGGGGGCGAAGGCCGGATTGTCGCAGATCAAGCGCGTCAAGTCCGGTTGGCAAAAGCAAATTGCCAAGATCGGTTTTTTGCCCATCTGTCTGCCATCGTGACGCGCGATCTAGCATCCAGCCCTTATCGGTCAATTGCATGCTGCTGGCTTTGTAAAGCGCTTTCATGTGGATACTGTCATGATAGAGATAAATGACCGGATTAATAATGCTTGCCGTTTCGGCGTTTAAGGCGTCACCGCGGATAATCAATTTTCCATTTTCCAGCGTGTCGCGAAGCCATATCCCACTGGTTGAGACCGAAAAATTACTGTCTGATTCGCCAAAAATTTTGGCCATTTGAGCCTCATGGCGTTTCGATGTAACTGCCCCAATTGGGTTGATGACGGTGACAAGAAGCATGCCGATGATAAAGGCTGAAAATAGCGCTGGCCCCAAAGCGGCCCAAACCGATTGACCGAAACCACGAACAGCAACAAATTCATTACTGCGGTTCCATGATGAAAAACACAGCATCGCCCCTGCCAACATTGCAAAGGGCAAGATCATTTCAATGACCGCTGGCAAGTTTAACAGCGCCATTTTGAGGAAATTAATATCGGGCGGGGAAGATGTTAAAACGCTTACGCGGCGCACAAGCTCGACCGTCTGAATCAGGCTGATAATCGAGGCAAGGCCAAGAAGGCAAAGCGTGATCCAGCCAACAAAAAGCAAGGCAAAATAGCGAAACAGGGTTCCAAATGGCGCAAATTGGCTCATGTCAGCGCCTCTTTTTGCGCTGTTGCATCGATCGTGTCACGCGGTTGGCGAAGCAGCCAAAATGCAATGACGATCGGAGCTAACACGCTCAGATGGATAAAGGGCCAAAGATTGGCATTATTTGTTACCCAGCCGCGCGATACTACCACAGGTGATAATCACCAAAACACAAGCGCCGATATTCAGGCTTGCCCGCCTTGTCCATAAATCGCGTCTGATCTGACCGCGTAAAATAATGGCGGCTGACAATAGGGCTAGGCCGAGACCTAGCCACGGCGATGCAATGCGGTAATGGCCTTCGGCATGCCGCTGAAGATAATATTGCGGTGAATGGGCAGCGTCTGGTGATAAGTAAATTGCTGATGCTGTCTTCATTGATATCGATTGTTGCGCGTTCGGTTTGTTGGCTGCTGTTGCGGGTGATGGTTACTGAATGCGTATCAAACAGTAAAACAGCGCCGCTTTGGCCTTCGGCATTGCGCTCGGACCGCTCGCCATTTTGCAAAATCAGGGTTGGGCTGCCATCACGTTCGATAAATTCGCCCGATTGCGCGGTCATCGTGATGATCCGGTCGGCGATGCGGGCATCATGGATGAACAGATCGCGCATGATATCATTGTCATCACGCGACCCGATGAACATGGTCATGTCATCAACAACCTCGATAAACACGCCGTCGCGAAGCAGAATTGTTGGAATGCTGTTCCGCAATTTGAATTGTAGATCTTTATAAACGCCAAAAGATGTTGGCAAAATGTAGACAGTATTTACCGCCAGAAAGGTCGTTAGCAAAATACCAAGCGCGATTGGCGCCTTGGCAAGCTGCAGGGGGCTAAGGCCAATCGATTGCATCACCAGTAATTCACGATCGGCAAGAATGCGGCTAAACACCCAATTTACGGCAATAAATCCAGATATCGGGATGGCGATCATCAGCCATAGCGGCATGGATGCAACCGACATTATCAGGAAGTCACCAACTGCCGCGCCGCGATTCACCACCAATTCAAGAATGCGGATTGTTTGAAACAGCCAAATGATCCCTACAAGCACTGATGTCAGTGCCAGCGTGGTTCGTAAAAGCTGATTGAAAATATACAGATTAAACTGCATACAAGACCCCATCCATTGCCAGTGGTTTCAATAGCACAATTGGCCATATAATGGCAAAACCTATAGCATGACCAAATCGGTCGGATTGACAGTCACGGCCGGTGCCTGTTCTAACTAGACAAACCCATAGTTTGGAGACGACAAAACAATGCCTGTTAAATTACAGCTGAGCTTCGCAAAAACCGCGCCAAAGGGCGATATCACCACGATTTGTTTGATTGGCAAAAATGGGGAAATTATTCCGCATCTTGAAAAGGATGTTGCCGCCTATCTGATTGCGGCGATGGCAACGGCACAATTTACCGGTAAATCTGGCAAAAGCTTGGCGATCTATGCTGATCAAAACAGCTATTTGCTGATCGGAACTGGTGACAAGCTGGCGGCGGGCACCGAAGCAGAAAATTTAGGTGGAAAGCTGTTTTTGGCGCTGAATGGAACCGCGTCAAAGCGCGGCTGGCTTCCTGGTCATAAGTTGGATGATGCTGTTCTGGCTGATATTTGTTTTGGGGCAAATTTGGCGTCCTATCATTTCGACAGCTATTTCACGGATAAAGGCAAAGATGATGTCAGCATTCAGCTTGCTGTTGGTGGTGATGCATTGAATGCTGATAGTGCATTAATCAAAGATCGACAGGCGCTTGCTAATGGTGTGTTTTTGGCGCGTGATCTGGTGTTTGAACCAGCCAATAAATTGTTTCCTGCTGAATTTGCGTCACGCTGTTCGGCACTTAGCGCGCTTGGGCTTGAGGTCGAAATCCTTGATGAAGCTGCGATGGAAAAGCTGGGAATGGGTGCCCTTTTGGGGGTTGGGCAGGGTAGCCGGCGCGATTCCTTTATGGTGGTGATGAATTGGAAAGGGGGCGGTGATGAAGCGCCCTTTGCCCTTGTCGGAAAGGGCGTCACCTTTGATACGGGCGGTATTTCGATAAAGCCTGCCAAAGGCATGGAAGATATGAAATGGGATATGGGCGGCGCAGCCGCGGTAACCGGCGCGATGTGTGCTATTGCTGGCCGGAAACTGGCAAAAAATGTTGTTGGCGTCATTGGTCTTGTTGAAAATATGCCTGATGGTAACGCCCAGCGTCCGGGTGATGTTGTGACCGCAATGTCGGGCAAGACCATTGAAGTGATTAATACAGATGCTGAAGGCCGGTTGGTTTTGGCTGATGCGCTGCATTACACCGAAACCGCTTTAAACCCGAGGCAATGGTTAATCTGGCAACATTGACCGGTGCAATCATCGGGTCGCTTGGCAAGGAATATGGTGGGCTGTTTGCCAATAGTGATGATCTGGCCAAACAATTGGTCGCCGCAGGCAAGGCCACCACCGAAGGACTTTGGCAGATGCCAATGGGGCCAGCCTATGACCGCATGCTGAAATCGCATATTGCCGATATGAAAAATATTGGTGGGCCTTATGGCGGTGCGATCACAGCCGCCTGCTTCTTGGCAAGATTTGTCGAGAAAACCCCATGGGCGCATCTTGACATCGCTGGCAAGGCATGGTCGGACGCAGCAACCGCCATCGTGCCAAAAGGTGGCACTGGATACGGGGTGCGGTTGCTAAACCGGTTAATTGATGATTGGCAGGGTGCCACAATTCTAGAGCAGGCCGGTGAGGCTGACGGGTAAAAACAAAGCTTATGGAGCAGATTGATTTTTATCAAATAGGTCAAGCCGGATTAGAGCCAGTGCTTTTGATGCTGTTGAAAAAGACGCTCGCGGCAAAAAAGAAAGCCTTAATCTTATGTCCGATACCAGCGGCAAGCGCCCTTGATGACGCGCTTTGGAGCCATGATGCCGAATCATGGATTGCACATGGTCTGGACGATGCCGACGGTACTGAGCATTGTAATCTCTGGATTTCCACTGATATGGCTGCCAATCCGATAAAGGCGGAATTTTTGTTCTTGCTTCATGGCAGTGTGCCAACAACATGGGATGGCATTGCCCGCAGTTTCTATTTGTTTGACGGGCGCTCGGATGCGCAATTGCAACAGGCGCGCGATCAATGGAAAGAATGGCAGGGTCTTGCCGACAGTAAATTGGGCTATTTTTCCCAAAGTGCCCAAGGCGGATGGGACAAGATGGCCTAAAGTCGGATCAGTTTGCCTATGGTTGGCGGTCTTTCTGCCATGCAACTGATTTTTGGCTTGTGCTATGGCCGGTGCTTGCCGTATTAAGGCGGCGTAGATTCCAGCTCTGAAAATTGGCGTGGCTATGAGCCATGCCCTGTAAAACCAAAGGATGCATAATGGCTCTCGAAAGAACCTTCTCAATCATTAAACCAGATGCAACCCGCCGTAATTTGACCGGCCAGATCAATGCCCGTCTTGAAGCGGCTGGTCTTCGCATCGTTGCGCAAAAGCGTATTCAATTAACCCAAGGCGAAGCCGAAGCTTTTTATGCTGTTCACGCCGAACGCCCTTTCTACAACGACCTTGTTGCCTTTATGACATCTGGTCCAGTTGTTGTTCAGGTGCTTGAAGGCGAAAACGCTGTTCTTGCTAATCGTGAAGTCATGGGCGCAACAAACCCTGCTGATGCGGCTGATGGGACAATCCGTAAGGATTTTGCCGAATCAATCGAGGCTAATTCGGTTCACGGTTCAGACAGCCCAGAAAATGCGGCCATCGAAATTGCCTATTTCTTTGCCGGATGTGAAATCACATCGTAGACCATCATTGATGATCATAAAAAAAGGCGGGGTTTTGCCCCGCCTTTTTATTGATCTGGATAGATGCCGATAGGGCAAATTCAAAGCTAGATCAGCGTTGCTGCCATAATCACTAGCGTTGCGATAATCACAATGATGCTGATTTTCGCAGCAAACATGAAATTTTGATAGATTTGCAGATGCGCCTTGTCCTGCTTGTCGAGTGATTTTGTATCCATGATAAATGTCTTTTCCCCAAAACGGTATGCTAATGGGCTGATTGACCTGCAACGCCCCATACCGTCATTTAAATCTCCCTAGCTTTATGACCGAATAAGCGGGGCAAATCAACCGGACATTTTGACGATTTTACCGATGCGACGAACCGTCAGGCCAAATCACACAAGGCGCTAAAACATTTTGCATCTCTGCTGGGGCTGCAGCGAGCGTCGTTACATGCCAGATAACCCCATCGGGTAGCAACGTCACATTCTGCGCGGCCAGACTGAGCAAAACAAAAGGATAAATTTGATGCTCAAGCTGAAGAACGCGGCCAGCCAGTATCTTGGCAGTGTCGGTTTCTGCAACCGCCAGTGACGCTTGCAAAATCAGCGGCCCGTCATCAAGCGCGGCATTCACCAGATGGATTGATACGCCATGCGTTTTAACGCCAGCATCAATGGCACGTTGATGAGTGTCCAGCCCTTTGAAAGCGGGCAATAATGATGGGTGGATATTAATCAGCTTTCCGGCAAATTGATTTACAAAAACAGATCCTAAAATAGCCATATAGCCTGCCAGAAACACATAATCAGCATGGCAATCTTCAATGGCGGATGCGATGGCTGCATCATGCGCAAGGCGATTGTCAAAATCGCCTCGTTTCACCACTTTGGTTGCAAGCCCCCGCGCTGCGGCAAGGGCAATGCCGTCACAATCCTTATTGCTGATCACAAGGGCGATGGTGGCATCAATTTTGTCGTTTTCAATGGCATCAGCAAGGCACAGCGTATTGCTGCCACGCCCTGAAATGAGAACGGCAAGCCGGATCATGCCTGCCCAAGCCAGTGGTCGCTATTTTCTAGAATGACAGCATCACCGTCATCACGGCTGACAAGCTTGCCGATAATCAGGGCGTCAGGCTCAGGGCCATTTTTTAAGGCTTGAAGCACAGCATCAGCCTTATTGGCCTCGACATAGATGATCAGGCCGATGCCACAATTGAATGTGCGCGCCAGTTCAAAAAGTTCCATCCAGCCTTGGTCTCGAAGCCAGCCGAATATCGGTGGTAAAGGTGTGGCGGCGCAATCAAATGTGAATGCCAGCGTGTCATCATAAACGCGCGGCGGATTTTCGATAAGACCGCCACCAGTAACATGAACAATGCCATTCACACCACCCGTTGCAAGCGCGGTTGCCGCTGCCTTTTGATAAATGCGGGTCGGTGCCATCAATTGTGCGCCAAGATTGCCTTGATCAGGGGCAAAGGGGGCTGGCGCATCAAGCGCGGCACCTGATATCTCAATGATTTTGCGAACCAGTGAAAAGCCGTTGGAATGAACGCCTGATGACCGAAGACCAATCGCCACATCCCCCGATTTTGGCTGGCCGGGTGACAATAATGTGCCGCGTTCAGCCGCGCCAATGCAAAAACCGGCAAGATCATAAGTGCCAGCTGGGTACATGCCCGGCATTTCTGCTGTTTCACCACCAATCAGGGCGCAATCGGCCTCGACACAACCATCGGCAATGCCAGCAATGACTTCAACAGCCATGTCGCGTTCTAATTTTCCCGTTGCAAAATAATCAAGAAAAAACAGTGGCTTTGCGCCTTGAGCCAAAATATCATTTGCACACATGGCAACAAGATCAATGCCAACGCCGCGATGTAATCCGGTGGTTTTGGCAAGTTCCAATTTGGTGCCAACCCCATCGGTAGCTGCAACCAAAATTGGGTCATGGAAACCGGCTGCCTTGGTATCAAACAGACCGCCAAACCCGCCAAGGTCGGTGCTGGCACCAGCGCGTTTTGTGCGCTTGGCATGCGGGGCAATATCACCAATCAGCGCATCGCCTTCATCAATATCCACACCAGCGTCACTATATTTCAGGGATTTAGGTTGTTTTTGTCCTCTAGACATGCTGGCCTCGATGATTAGGAATGATATAAGACTTTAAGTAATTCGTTTTGGCAGTTTCAAAATTGGCAGAGAAACAACCCGCATAATAGGCATTGGACGACATGTGCGCAGCATTTATCTTTCACTTAATCACACTATTTCGCCACCAGTCCAGACTGCTGGTGGTTTTGACGCTTGGTCTTGCCATCAGTGAACCGGCTCTGGCGGCCAATGATCGCTGTAATGAGCCGATATTTGGTGTTGCTGGCGTTCAAATTGACCAACGCGCTGAAAATGCGTCAAAAGCGCGCGATATGGGGATTCGCAATGCCGCAGAACGGGCCTTTGCAATTGTTCTGGATCGATTGCTGCCAACCGCCGAAGGTCAGGCGCAATTCATGGCGGTGCATGATCTCGATAATTTTTCCGATTTCACCCATATTGTTGAAGAAAATAATATAGAAAAACGCTATATCGCGACGCTGGATTTCTGTTTTGACGCGTCGCGGCTGCGTCAAGCAATGATCGCTGCTGGATTGCAATGGTCAGAACTGCAAAGCCCGCCCATTCTGGTTGTGCCTGTTTGGAAAGGCCCGGATGGCGCGCGGGCATGGTATCGTGACAATAAATGGCTTGCGAGCTGGTGGGATGCGGTGGCGTCTTACAGCGGCTTGTTATCATTGCGCCAGCTTGATCGTAATTTGATCAATGAGCGCCAGTTTCGCGGTGAAGATCTGGCCGATGCCAAACCGGCCAAATTGGCGGCTGCTGCCAGCCTTGTCAAAGCCGAACAGATAATGGTGGTAATGGCCGCACTCGATTATGAGGGCTCAAAGTCGGTCATCACGATCACCGCACGGCTATTTGATAAAAACGGCCAATTGCTAACCGATATTCTTTATGGCGATCAGATGATAGTGACCAATCTGGATCAAGACGGTCTTGACAAAATGCGCCGGAAAATCATCGCCAAGATGGACTCAAGCTGGCATATGGCCAATCTGATTGATGGCGCTGTCGCCGATTATTTAACGGTTTTCATGCCGGTGTCTTCAATCAAGGACTG
Source organism: uncultured Candidatus Puniceispirillum sp. (assembly GCA_905182545.1). Taxonomy (GTDB): domain Bacteria; phylum Pseudomonadota; class Alphaproteobacteria; order Puniceispirillales; family Puniceispirillaceae; genus UBA3439. The sequence continues at coordinate 176,251 of CAJJBY010000002.1, read as the reverse complement.
GGCAAAGCGCCTAACGGTCTTGAATGAGGTGGCGGTGGTTCAAAGCTATGACATCTTGTCGCTTGATACAAAGGGCGGACAGGTTGTTTTGCGGCTTGTCGGATCGCGCGAAGCCTTGGGCAATGCGCTTGCCCCGCATAAGTTAGAGCTTGTCGATGATGATGGTCGTCTGCTGATCAAAGCCAAGCCGAAAAACAGCTAGGGCGATGGATCAATTGTTATGAAACAATTACCGCTTGAACTACCCTTTCGCCAAGTGGCTGGGCGTGCTGATTTTATTGTCAGTGATTGCAATGCCTTGGCCGTGGCCTCAATTGATCAATGGCCGGATTGGCGGGGCAGTTGTCGGGCGCTAAATCTTGTTGGGCCATCAGGCGCGGGAAAATCGCATCTTGCGGCAATCTGGCAATCGCTTATCGGTAGTAGCCATCACTTTGTCACGTTGGAGGCAGGACAAATACCGCCTGAACCTACCTTTTATGTTTTTGACAATATTGATGCCAACGACAAATGGAATGAAGAAGCATTGTTTCATTTCTTCAATCGCTGTGCGGCTGACCAGGGCGGGTCGCTTTTGCTGTCACAAACGCCAGTTGGGCAAATGAATTGGCAATTGCCCGATTTGCGGTCACGCATGCGGGCGGTGAATATGGCGCGTATTGATCTGCCTGATGATGATTTGCTTTATGCGCTGTTGGATAAATATTTTGCCGATCGGCAAATGCTGGCATCGCCGTCACTGCTGACTTATCTTGTGGGGCGCATGGAACGGTCATTCAGCGCCGTTCAAAATATTGCCTGCGCGCTTGATCGCCGATCAATGGCCGAACGCAAACCATTATCGGTGTCGCTGGCGCGCGCCATGTTTGACGAATTGCCATAGCTAGGCGCCATGGCCATATCGGGCTAGCCGTTATTTTCGATTAGAACAATGCGGCCCTTTTTGACGGCAAGGGCAATTTCACCCTGTTTTAGGCGCAATGCCAGATCACCAAAAATTTCACGGCGCCATCCATTTAATGCGCGAATCGGTGCTTCATCATCGCTTGCCATCAATTCCAATTCATCCGCAGAAGCAATCAATCTTGGCGCAATATCATGCTTGTCAGTTACATGTTTTAGCAGCACCCGAAGAAGCTCCATCACCGCGGCAGGTGGGCGTTTTACTGGGCCGCGTTTTTCTGCCTCGGGAAGCGATGATGATGGCATGGCGGCAACCATATCCAAAATCTTGCTAATTGGGGCAACCAGCTTGCCATCTTTGCCACCCGGAAAATTGCGGATATTGGCAAAATCATTCCGGTCTTTAGGATTTGATCCAGCAAGATCGATCAAGGTTTCGTCACGGATCACCCTGTTTCTTGGCAAATCGCGACTTTGCGCTTCTCTTTCACGCCATGCTGCCAGATGCATCAGCCGCAATAATGGTGCCGGACGCATATTCCGCACTTTGAGCTTTTGCCATGCGGCATCGGGCGCGGTGACATAAGTCGCCGGATCATTTGATTTGGCATATTCTTCATCAAGCCAATGGCTGCGGTTTTCGGCCTCCAGCTTGCTGCGCATCAGGGGATATAATTTTGCAAGATAGATCACATCATCAAGCGCATAGACAATCTGACGGTTGCTCAATGGGCGTTTTGACCAATCGGTAAAGCGTGAGGTTTTATCAATATCATGATCAAGCATGGCCTTGACCAGCTTGTCATAGCCAACCTGGTCGCCAAGCCCGCAAACCATCGCCGCAATCTGCGTATCATAGATTGGCTCAGGCAGGCTGCCCATCAGATGCAAAAAGATTTCCATATCTTGATTGCCAGCGTGAAACACTTTGGTGATATTTTGATTGCGCATCAAATCCCAAAGCGGGTTTAGGTCAAGATTGGGGGCAAGCGGATCAATCGCAACAGCATCAACGCCATCGCTGATCTGGATCAGACATAATTGAGGATAATAGGTGCGCTCGCGCAGAAATTCAGTATCGACCGCCAAAAATTCGGCATTTTGATATTGTGTTAAGATGGCGTTCAGCTCGTCATTTGTGGCGATAGGCGGTGCTGCCTTTGGCACATTTGCGTCATTGCTGCTCGCTTGGCTGGCATGTCGTTTCATTAATTACCTCGCTTAGTCCTCGATGATATACGGCAAAAAGCACGCTTCTGAAAGGCAAACCTATTGATTTCGTCGAATAGCGCTCCTAAATCTAAGTCATGACAAAAATTCAAAACCCATCTGAAAAGATTAAAAATGCCACAACAGCTCTATTCATGCTGGTAGGGGCCGTCGGCCTTAGCAGTCAGGCTGTTGCCGCAACGGTGACGCCGCATCGCGCATTTTATGATATGCAGCTTGGTGTAGCTGACCAGAACTCCAATGTGCAGGCCGTTAGTGGCCGATCGGCATTTACGCTTGATCGTGATTGCGATGGATGGCGTTCTAACGAAGAATATCTGATTGAATTTGGCGGCCAAGAAGGCAGCCGTGACCGGATTTTGTCGCGCTTTGAGTCCTGGGAATCCGACAAAGGCGATATGTATAGTTTCGAGATCAGCGAAAATAGCAGCTTTGAAGCGGCAAAAGATTTTGGCGGCTTTGCCGAAATAAAATCTGGCGGTGGCGATGCGTATTTTTCAATGGCTGATGAGATGGCAGTGGCTTTGCCAGCCGATACCTATTTTCCAATGCGGCATTTGAATGCGATTATTGATAGCGCCGAAAATGGCAAAACCATGCTTGCTGCGTCAGTATTTACCGGTGCTAAGCCTGATGATGCGCTGTTATCGACCAATACGGTTATTGGTGGGTGGCGCGTTGAAGAGGCGGCCATTCAGATGGGTGAATTTGGCCAAGATGGCTATTGGCCAGTCCAGATTGCCTATTTCAAACCCACAGCGATAGCGGCCGCACCTGAATATGAAATTCAATATTCAATGCAGCCAAATGGCGTAATTCGTCGGTATATCATTGATTATGGTGATTTTACCATCATTGCCAAATTGCTAAAGCTGGAAAGTGTCGAAACGCCAACCTGTCCCTAATTGCCAATTGCGATGGCCATTGATGCGGTGATGGCTAAATGGCTGGGTCGATGGCAAGACAGGCTGCGCCCTTGGCCAGCGTAAATACATCTTGATTGGCTTTTTGCAATTTCGTTTCATTGCGTTCAACCAAGAGATAGCCAGGCCATTTGCGCGGCACATTCTGGTAAAGCCGATCAAGGCCGGCAAGACGGCCGCCAAGAATAATCACATCAGGATCAAACATATTGATGATCATCGCAGTGGTTCGGCCAATGCGGTCATCTAGAACCTGCAAAACGCTTGACGCGACCAGATCGTTGGCATCGGCTGCCGCCGCAATCGCTTTGATATCAAGGCGTGTCTGGGTGATATTGTGATATTCGGTTTCCAGTCCGCCAAGCGATAAAAAACAATCAAGGCATCCGGTGCGTCCACACCAGCAATCGCGTCCATCAAGTTCGTGCGGCACTGGCCAGGCAAGCGGGGTATGACCCCATGCGCCAACAATGCGGTTAGCGCCGCGCCATAGTTTTTGACCAAAAGTCACGCCGCCGAAAACATGATTATCGAGATAAAGGGCGCAGGCAACGGCGCTATCTTTTGCCGCGCCAAAACGACTTTCATAAAGGGCGAGGGCTTGTCCGGGGCTTGCCAAGGCAACAGCACGTCCGAGGCTGGCTTGTAAATTTGCCTTTAAATCTGTGCCAGCAAGACATTTCAGGCCGTCAGGCGGGCTTGGCTGGCCGATAAAGCCGCCTTGCGCGCTAACCGCAATGGATTGGGACAGATTGGGATGCGCTTTGGCCGCGTTCGCAACGAGGGCACCGCAAATTTCCAGCAAATTGGAAATTTTGTCATGGTCAAGGCTGTGACTGTCTTGCCAAACAAAATCACCGCAATCGTTTAGGATGGCGGCGTTTATAACGCTATTTTCAATAGATAGCCCTAAATACATATCCGGCCTTTTGGCCCGATTGTCAGGCTATTTGATTTTTGATTCGCGGAAGATGACATGCTTACGAGCGCGTGGGTCATACTTCTTCAGCTCCAGCTTTTCAGGCTTGGTGCGTGGGTTCTTTTTGGTCACATAAAAGTACCCAGTGTCAGCTGTGCTTACGAGTTTAATTTGCAGGGTCGCTGGCTTCGCCATGACACATACTCCTAAATTGGGGGTTTTTGGTTGGACCCTTCTTGGAAAACTGCGCGCAAATTGGGGTAAATCGCAACAAATGTCAAGCGCAGATCATCGTCTTTTTCGTTTCGACCCTTTGCTATGCCCTGACGCATTGCGGCCATTGGCCGACTTTGTTCTGGCACCTGCGGCCCGATGTGTTGGCGCCATGTTTTTTTGCGTATTTTGCTGATTTACGGGCAGATTTCTCGCTTTGCAGACCGCCTTCAACCCATTCCAAAAGAATGCCGCCCGATACTGGCGTGACCTCAGTCACTTTAACCCGCAAAGACAGTCCCATGACAAAGCGCCAGCCATTATGCCGCCCTTCGAGCGATTGCGTGGCTTCATCATAGTCGTAAAAATCGTCAGGAAAGCCGTTCAGCGGCAATAATCCGTCAGCGGCGCCATCTTCAAGCCGGATAAAAGCCCCAAAACCGGTAATGGCGACAATTACGCCATCTACCACCGCGCCAAGCCGCGCTTCAAACAGGGCAGCGGCAAAACGGTCAATGGTTCGGCGTTCCGCCGCGGCCGCATTGGCCTCGGTTTCTGAAATATGCGTGCAAATTTCGGCAATCTGATCAAGTGGCATGCCATTCAAGCCGTCCTTTGGGCCGGTTTTTCGGCCTGCAGCGGCATCGACAAGCGCACGATGGACAAGCAGATCAGCATAACGCCTGATTGGCGAGGTGAAATGTGCATAATTGCGAAGCGATAACCCGAAATGCCCGATATTATCGATGCTATAGACAGCTTTTGCCTGACTACGCAACACCGCCTCATTCACCGTTAAAGCATCGGGGGTGTTTTCAGCAAGCGCCAGAATCTGGTTGAAATGATAGGGACGAAGCACCTGTCCGGTGGTAAAGTTGCCGCCAACAGACTCGGCAAGCTTGGTAAGCGTGGCCGCTTTTTTCGGATCAGGCGTGTCATGAACGCGAAAGACGCATGGTTGATGACTGGCAATCAAACTATCGGCCGCCGCGACATTCGCCGCAATCATGAAATCTTCAATCAAGCGTTGCGATTCGGTTTGTGATCGTTGGGAAATGGCAATGGCTTTGCCGGTTTCATCCATCACAACGCGGCGTTCTTTCAGGTTCAGTGCCAAGGGTTCGCGGTCTTGCCGGTCTTGATCAAGCGCCCGCCATGCACCGAATAATGCGTGAAGGCAGCCATGCGGTACATCGCAATCAGACTCATCCATCACCCCATCAAAAACCGCCTGAACCTGATCATAGGTCAATCTGGCGTGTGACCGGATCAAGGCGCGTTCAATATGATGCGATAGGCGTTTGCCATTTTTATCAATGTGGATTTCGGCAACCATCACCGCGCGGTCTTCATGTGGCCGCAGCGAGCAAAGATCATTCGAGATCGCCTCGGGAAGCATTGGTACAACACGATCGGGTAGATAGACCGAATTGCCGCGTTTGCGCGCTTCCTGATCAAGCGCGCTGTCAGGGCGGACGTAATGCGATACATCGGCAATGGCAACAAGAAGACGCCAACCGCCATTTTCAGCTGGTTCGGCAAAAACCGCATCATCAAAATCACGCGCATCAGCCCCGTCAATCGTCACAAGCGGATGATCGCGAAGGTCACGTCGGCCTTTTACTGGCGGTATCTTTAAGCCCTGTGACTCGCTGATTGCCGCATCGGGAAATTGATGTCTGATGCCAAATTCGGCAAGGGCAAGCGCGCTAAATGCACCAGGTGATCCGGCATTGCCAAGATTGGTGATGACCCGCGCATTTTTGCCAATATAGCCCCGTGAGGGCAGTAATTCAGCCTCGACCAGATCGCCAGCCGTGAGGGTGATTTTATCATTTGCCGTCAAAATAAGGCTGTCACGTTTGCCGCGATCGGCAGGTTGCAGACGAAACCCTTTTCCGGCAGGAACAACAACGCCAAAAAGCCGCTTTTGCTGGCTATCAAGAACGCGGATGATGCGCGCCTCATATAAGGCAGGACCTACACGGGCAAGGCGGGCAAGCACCTGCTGGCCAACAGCGGGCGCACGTCCTGCACGGCGGCTTAGGATGACGCGAATTTCAGGCTGGTTTTCAACATCATTTCCGGCCTGACGCGCCATGCCATCGCCATTATCGTCAAAGTCGGTGAGTTCAAGAACTGTGACCTCAGGCAATGTGTCGGGGGCGGCAATGCCGCGGCGATCGCCGGCCAGAATGCCGCGTTCGGCCATATCGCGCAGCATCCGGCGCATCGAGGCGCGTTGATCTTGCCCAATTTTAAAGGCACGGGTGATATCGCGAAGGCTTGGCGGGACAGCGCAGCTGTTGATATAGTCAAGAACCGTTGCCTCATCGGGCAAAGCCAGTTTTTCCGGCGCATGATCTGGGCGGGAGTCACCCGGTTTACGCACCATCTAGACCACTTTCTGCTTAGCAGCCGTTTTTTTGGTAGCGCTTTTTTGGTCGCTGTCTTTTTTGTGGCCGCTTTTTTGGTCACTGTCTTTTTGGCGGCGGCTTTTTTCTTTGGTGCAGCCTTCTTTGGCGTTGCGGGGCCTTTGGCTGCTTTGGCGGCCAACAATTCTAGGGCTGTTTCAAGGCTGATATCGGCGATGTCATGCGCTTTGCCCAAGGTGGCACGAAGCTTGTTGTGTTCGACATAGGGGCCGAACCGGCCTTTTTTGACATGAACTTCACCGCCAGATGGATGCGTGCCAAGCAAGCGTCCGGCCTTTTTGGCGGCTTCAGCAAGAAGATCAACAGCACGGTTGATGCCGATTTCAAGAACATCATCATCGGGTGCAAGACTGGTAAATTTGCCCTGATATTTCAAATAAGGGCCAAACCGGCCAAGACCAGCTTGAATCATATCACCGGTTTCGGGATGCGGTTCAATATCGCGTGGCAACGCCAGCAAGTTAAGCGCAGCTTCTAAATCCAGCGATGATGCACTTGTGCCTTTGGGCAGGGAGGCGCGTTTTGGTTTTTTGGTTTCGGGATCGCCAATTTGTACATAAGGCCCATAAGGCCCGTTTCGCAAATAGACAGGAAGACCCGAAACCGGATCAGGCCCAAGCTCTTTATCGGTCAAGGGCGCTTCACCATCAGCATTGTCATTCTGGTTTGCCAACTGGCGGGTGAATTTGCATTCCGGATAGTTCGAACAACCAACAAAGGCACCAAATTTGCCAAGCTTTAGGCCAAGACGCCCATTATCACAATTCGGGCAGCTTCGTTTCAATGCGCCAGTTTCATCAGCCTGAAAGAAATGCGGCCCCAATTCTTCGTCAAGAACATCAAGAACATTGGTGATGGTTAATTCTTTGGTGCCGTCAATGGCAGTTTTGAAATCGCCCCAGAAATGCGCTAGCAGCGTTTTCCAATCAAGATTGCCAGCCGACACTTCGTCAAGCTGGGTTTCAAGCTGGGCAGTGAAATTATATTCAACATAGCGGTCAAAGAAATTGCCAAGGAAGGTCGATACCAACCGGCCTCGATCTTCGGGCGTGAACCGGCCTTTATCCTTGATGACATAATCGCGGTTTTGCAAAACCTGAATGATTGACGCATAGGTTGATGGACGGCCAATCCCTAATTCTTCCATCCGTTTGACAAGGCTGGCATCGGTAAAGCGCGGCGGTGGCTGGGTGAAATGCTGTTCCGGCGTTACGCTATGGGTGGAAAGCTGATCACCTTTGGCCATGCTTGGCAAAAGGGCGGTATTATCGTCGCCATCACCATTGGCCTTTTCGGCATTGCCATTATCTTGGGCGGCGTCTTTGCTTTCGCGGTAAACCGATAAAAATCCGTCAAAAACCATCACCTGACCGCTGGCGCGTAGGATAACGCTGTTTGCCGCATCACCGATATCGATACCGGTCTGATCTAGCTCGGCCGATTGCATCTGGCTGGCAATGGCGCGTTTCCAGATCAATTCATAAAGCCGCGACTGGTCATGATCAAGAAAGGCGCGCATTTCATTGGGGTGGCGTGCAATTTCGGTTGGGCGGATCGCCTCATGCGCTTCTTGAGCGTTTGCCGCCTTGGTTTTATAGACACGCGGCGCATCTGGCAGATAACGCTTGCCGAAATTCTGGTCGATATTCTGGCGGATTGAGGCAATTGCTTCGCCGCCTAGCTGAACCCCATCGGTTCTCATATAGGTGATCAGGCCGGTGGTTTCGCTGCCAATATTAATGCCTTCATATAGCTTTTGCGCGATCTGCATCGTGCGGCTTGCGGAAAAGCCAAGCTTGCGCGACGCTTCTTGCTGAAGGGTTGATGTGGTAAAGGGCGGTTGCGGGTTGCGGCGCACGCGCTTGGTCTCGACCGATTGAACGGCAAGCTTGGCGGCTGAAATGGCATTGACGGCTTGGGTAGCTTGGGCTTCGGATGTGATATCAAGCTTGCCAAGCTTGGCGCCGTCCAAATGGGTGAGCCGCGCTGTGAAATTGTCACCGCTGGCAAGGCCTAGCGCAGCTTCAACACTCCAATATTCCTGTGACTGAAAGGCTTCGATCTCGGCTTCGCGTTCGCAAATCAGCCGCAGCGCAACCGATTGCACGCGTCCAGCAGATTTTGATCCGGGTAATTTGCGCCACAAAACGGGCGAGATTGAAAAGCCGACAAGATAATCAAGCGCACGCCGCGCCCGATAGGCATCAATCAGTTCAACATCTAGCTGACGCGGATTATCCATGGCGGCAAGAATCGCGGTTTTGGTAACCTCGTTAAAGACAACCCGTTCGACATCAACACCATTTAGATGTTTCGTGCCTTTTAGCTGTTCGAGAACATGCCAGCTAATGGCCTCGCCTTCGCGGTCAGGGTCAGTCGCAAGGATCAATTTATCCGCACCCTTCAGCGCGGCAATGATATCTTTTAGATGTTTTTCAGAGCCGCTGGAAATCTGCCATTTCATCTCAAAGTCATTGTCAGGCAGAACGGATCCGTCCTTGCTTGGCAAATCGCAAACATGACCATAAGACGCAAGCACCTTATAGCCATCACCGAGGTAACGGTTGATGGTCTTGGCCTTGGCTGGAGATTCGACAACGACGACTTTCATCACTTGGCCCTGCTATATTGTGAAGAGCTTGCGATAAAGGCAAAAATGGGATTTGTCAAAATTTCTCGTGGTTTTTTTAGAATTTAGCCTGTTTTGAGGGTGATTCAGCCTGATCGCATGGTTGGTTGATTGCTGGAATTGGCCGCTGATGTGTCAATCAAATCCATCAAAATTCAAATTGGCGTGATACGCGATTGCCATAATGACGTGTTAACTGACCCGCCAATTCAAATTCAAGAATGGCTGGCCAGACGACCGCAGATGGCTGATCGCACCACACAATCAAATCGTCAACATCAACCGGTTCGCCGCCAAGCGTTGAAATGATGATCTCGCGGCATTTTGAAATTTCTGCGTCGGTAAAAGTTGTTTGTGGCATTTCGACCGATATTGTTTTTTTAGGGGAGCTTCAACGGAACAATGCTGGCCAACCGCCTCGATGATATCCGTCGCATTTTGCAAAAGTGTTGCACCATCGCGGATAAGCTGGTTGCACCCATTTGATCTTGGATCAAGTGGCGATCGGGGAATGGCCATCACCTCACTGCCGCGTTCGCCAGCCTCAAGCGCGGTGACCAGTGATCCTAATTTGGCCGCTGCCTCGATCACCACAACCTCAAGCGCAAGGCTGGCAATAATCCGGTTGCGTGTTGGAAAATGACGCGGGGTCGGCCGTTCCAGGATCTTTTCGGCCAAAAGCAACCCTTCATCAACAATTTGCTGAAACTGGGCGCGATTTTTTGGTGGATAGATAATATCAATACCGCTGGCAATCACGCCAATCGTTCCCGTTGCCATGGCACTGCGATGGGCAGCGGCATCAATACCGCGCGCCATGCGAGACATTATCACATAGCCTGCCTCGCCAAGTTCGCGTGCCAGAGTTTCGGCATGGCGAATGGCATTAATCGAAGCATTGCGCGCCCCAACAAGTGCAATCGTCGGTTTGTTCAGCAGATGCAGATTGCCCCGTGTTGATAAAGTGACCAGCACGTCATCAAATTGAGCCAATCGAAGCGGGTAGGAATCGCTGTCCTGCCAGATCAGTCTAGCACCAGCTTGGTCATTTGCAGCAAGTTCGGCCTTGGCACCGGCAAGGCTTGCGATCGATAGTTTGCGTCCCCTACGCGCGGCAAGATCAGGCATCGCGGCAAGCGCGGCAAGGGCGCTTCCATAACGCTGAATCAAAAGACTGAGTGTCATTGGCCCGATATGGCGCGTTTGGATCAATCGGATCCGCGTCAGTTTTTCACTTTCATCCATACCCAAATCATAAAGGCACTGATTTAACGAACAATTAACTGAAAAGGATTATCCCTTTGATCGGGACATTTTAGGATTTTTTTGCGCCAATTTTGGTTTCTGTACCCGATAAAAGGCGGCCAATATTCGTATGGTGACGGCTCCACACAATGCCGCCAAGCACCAAAATGGCAATTTTGATCATGTTGGAGTCAAGCAAGCCAAACCCCGCCACAACACAAGCCGCCATCGCTAATAATGCCGATAATGACGAATAGCGGGATAAAAACGCAGTCAACAGCCAGACAAACACAAAAACCGCACCAAGCCGCAGATCAAGCGCGGCCATGACGGCAAGGCTGGTCGCAACGCCTTTACCGCCATTAAATTTCAGCCAAATTGGAAAACAATGCCCTGTAACAACAAGAATGCTGGCAAGGGCTGTCAAGGCCGGCGTGGTTGCCTGACCGACAAGCCAAACCACGCCAACACCTTTGCTGGCGTCACAAATCAAGGTTGCAATGGCTAGTTTTTTATTGCCGGTTCGCAGCACATTCGTTGCGCCAATATTGCCTGAACCGATTTGCCGAATATCGCCAGCACCGGCAAACTTCGTCAAAATCAAGCCAAACGGAATGCTGCCAAGCCCATAGGAAAAACACGCCACAAGAAAAACCGACCCAACATCATCAAACATTTAGTTATCGTTCCTGATTGAAGCTGTTCCGGCCAGTTTATTGGCGCAGAAATATGGCGGCACCATCGACATAGGTTGCGTCAACAATGCCTTGCACCGGATGGGATTCAAAAGGTGTGATCCGCGAATCTGATTTGAAATTTGCTCCGGCAATGATCCAGCTACTATCGGGCCGGAACAAGATAAAATCGGCCGCACCGCCCGGACTTAGCGTGCCACCCGTCGTATCTAAAATAGACGCTGGTGCAAGGCTAAGCGCCTCAATTATGCGGGTCATGGAGATATGGCCTTGATGGACAAGGGTAAGGCTAAGCGCCAGCAAGGTATCAACGCCTGATGCGCCCGGCTGTGCTGGGCCAAAGGGCTGCATTTTGGCGTCGCGGTCAACCGGCATATGATCAGAAGAAATCGCGTCAATCGCCCCATCGGCAAGACCTTCGATCACTGCCTGCCGGTCATCTTCGCTTCGCAATGGCGGCGACAGTTTGAATGCGGTGTTATAGGTGCTGATTGCCAGTTCATTGAGCAGGAAATAAGGCGGGGATGTATCGGCGGTAACGGCCAGACCTTCGGCTTTGGCTTGGCGAACCGCCTCAATTCCGGCACGCGTTGAGATATGGGCAACATGATATCGGGCTTCGGTACGGCGAAGCAGATGCAGATCACGATCAATGATAATCACTTCAGCTTCGCTAGGGCTGCCAAGCAGGCCAAGCCTTGTTGATGTCTCGCCTTCATTCATTTCGCTATCTGCGGTCAGCGCATGATCTTCGCAATGCTGAATAAATGGCTTGTCGAGCATGCTGCTATAGGCAAGAAGTCGGCGCATGATCAAGCTGTCATCAATTGATGTTGTGCTGTTGGTAAACCCAATGGCGCCCGCTTCGGCCATCAGCCCCAATTCAGCCATTTCTGTGCCAGCCAGTGATTTTGTTGCCGCGCCATAGGCGTAAAGCCGAGAGCCGCCAATGCGTGACGCGCGAAGGCATAGCGAATCAATAGCGCTGGCCTCGTCAATGACTGGCCGTGTGTCGGGCAGACAGGCCAAGGCGGTGATGCCGCCATTGGCAGCTGCGGCCAAAAGCGTGGCAAGGCTCTCGAGATGTTCTGATCCCGGATCGGCAGGTTGAACGCGCATATCAACAAGGCCGGGCGACAGGCAGGATAATTTGCAATCAATTACCTGCTCAAATTTTCCAGTTTTTAGCGGCGTGCCAAGCCCGATAGCGTCAACAACACCGTCAACAACATCGAGATATCCAATGCCGTCGATTGATTGCGACGGGTCAATGATATGAGCGTCGAAAAAACGAATTGCGGTCATGTTTGCCTCGTTACCAAAGCTTCAAGACAGGCCATGCGGGCAGCAACGCCCATTTCCACCTGTGTGCGGATCAGGCTTTTTTCCACATCATCCGCCGTTGCCGAGTCAATTTCAACGCCACGATTCATTGGCCCTGGATGCATCACCAATGCTTTTGGCGCGGCGCGCATCAATTTGCCGCTATCAAGGCCAAACAAATTGAAATATTCGCGCTGTGACGGCGTTTCGGTTCCTGCCATGCGTTCGGTTTGCAGGCGCAGCATCATCACAATGTCACACCCTTCAATGCCAGCCTCAAAATCAGTATAGACCGAAACGCCCATATTGCCGATATTGGCAGGAAGCAGGGTAACCGGACAGACAAGCCGCAATTCGGCACCAAGCGTGCCAAGAAGATGGATATTTGATCTGGCGACACGGCTGTTGGCGATATCACCGCAAATGGCAATTTTCAGCCCTTCAATCCGGCCAATGCGCCGGCAAATTGTCAGCGCGTCAAGCAAGGCTTGGGTCGGATGTTCATGGCGGCCATCACCAGCATTGATCACCGCCGAATCAACATGCTGGCTTAGCAGCAGTGCCGCTCCCGAGCAATTATGGCGTATCACCAGAATATCAGGATGCATCGCATTCAGCGTTGTCGCCGTGTCAAGCAGCGTTTCGCCCTTTTTGACCGATGATCCGGCAACCGCAATATTGAGAACCGATCCGCCTAGCCGTTTGGCGGCAAGTTCGAAAGAAACGCGGGTCCGCGTTGAGTTTTCGTAAAACAGATTAATGATTGTTTTGCCCTTAAGTGCATCGCTAACCCCGTCATGGGGATTGTCGGCAAACATATGACCGCGATCGAGCAGGCTTCGGATTTCAATGGGGGACATACCTTCAATGCCAAGCAAATGCCGGCTGGTCAAGGCGACAGGGCCGGTTGCTTCGTGCGACTGAACGCCTTTGGTCTCCTGCTTAGTCATAAACCAGTTTATTACCGTAACCGGTCGTGCTGGTCTAGCGCTAAATGCAAGATTGAAAAACCAAAATGCCAGCCATCTAGTCGTTTATGCTTGGCGATGTGGCTTGATTGCGGGCAGTCTCGTCATTTAAGGCATCTAAAGCCGATTGCAAAATCCAGCAGGCAGCAAGCGCATCGCGGCGTACGGCGCGTTTAGCGCGGGTCATATCGGCAGCGATCATCGCGCTTTCCACGGCGCGCGTTGACAGCCTTTCATCTTGAAACGCAATTGGCATATCCCTGATTTTCATCAGCGCATGCGCAAAATCACGAACGGAATCACAGCGGGGGCCAATGCTGCCATCCATATTCACCGGCCAGCCAAGTACTAGCCCGCCAACTGATTCGTTATCAATGAGCTTGAACAGGGATTCGACATCGGGGGTGAATTTGGTGCGATAGAGAATTTTAACTGGCGAGGCGATTTTCAGCCCAGGATCGGACAAGGCAAGGCCAATGGTTTTCTTGCCAATATCAAGTCCAAGCAGGCGTTGGCCTGTTGAAATCATCGCGTTAACGTCGTTTATCTTGCAGATTGTCATGCTGAGTGATAAGTCACAAATTAAGGTTTTCCTCGTAACAGCAAAAAGCACAGTGACATGTCCGTTGACAAGACCACAGTCGCAAAAATCGCGCGGCTAGCCCGAATTAATGTTCCAGATGACCGTCTTGAGCCTCTTGCCGCCGAATTGAATGGCATTCTGAACTGGATTGCCGAACTTGAAGAAGTAAATACCGACAATGTTGAGCCATTGGCAAGCGTTACCGGCCATGCCTTGCCGATGCGCGATGATGTCGTGACTGACGGGAATCGTCCTGATGATGTCCTTTCCAATGTTCCAGAAGGCGCTAGCGGCTTTTTTGTTGTGCCAAAGGTTGTTGAATAATGAATGGTTTACTGGAGTTAAATGCGGTTGCAGCGCGCGATGCACTGGATAAAAAAGCAATTTCGGCGGTTGAGCTTACCACGGCGTATCTTGGTGCGGCTGAAGCCACGGCGGGTTTGAATAATTATGTGGCTTTGACAGCCGATCATGCGCTTGCATTGGCCGCTGAATCGGACAAGCGCATTGCCTCAGGTGCGGCTGGCTTGCTTGAAGGCTTGCCAATTGGTGTGAAAGATTTGTTCTGCACCAAGGGCATCAGCAGCACGGCTTGTTCGAATATCCTGAGAGGATTTGTGCCGCCTTATGAAAGCACTGTTACCGCCAATCTTTGGGCGGCTGGCGGGATTATGCTTGGCAAATTGAATTGTGATGAATTCGCCATGGGATCAGGCAATGAGACCAGCGCCTTTGGACCGGCAATCAATCCGTGGCAGGGTAAGGACAAAGTTGATCTTGTTCCGGGTGGATCGTCTGGCGGGTCGGCATCAGCCGTCGCTGCGCGGTCAGCGCTTATGGCAACCGGAACCGATACTGGCGGGTCAATTCGCCAGCCAGCCGCTTTTTGTGGCGTTGTTGGATTAAAGCCAACCTATGGCCGCTGTTCGCGCTGGGGGATTGTCGCCTTTGCATCGTCACTTGATCAGGCGGGGCCATTTACCCGTACGGTGGCTGATAATGCTTTGATGATGACGGCAATGGCCAGCCATGATGCCAAGGATTCAACCTCAACACAGGCCCCGCTTCAAGATTTGATCGGGGCTGTTGGCGATGGGGTTAAGGGCATGAAAATTGGCGTGCCAAAAGAATATGTCATTGATGGCATGGATAGCGAAGTTGTCACTTTATGGGAGCAGGGGCAGGCATGGCTTCGCGATGCAGGCGCCGAGCTGATTGATGTGTCACTGCCGCATACCAAATATGCGCTTCCAGCCTATTATATTATTGCACCAGCCGAAGCATCATCAAACCTAGCCCGCTATGACGGTGTTCGTTATGGCATGCGGGTTGACGCTGAAACGCTTGACGGCATGTATGAGGCCACCCGCGCCGCCGGTTTTGGCGAAGAGGTTCAGCGCCGCATCATGATCGGCACTTATGTTTTATCTGCAGGCTATTATGACGCCTATTATCTAAAAGCGCAGAAAGTCCGCCGTCTTATCAAGGGCGATTTTGACGCGGCTTTTCAAATCGTTGATGCGCTTCTTACCCCTGCAACGCCATCCGCTGCTTTTCCGGTTGGTCGTAAAATTGATGATCCGGTGACTAATTTTCTGAATGATGTCTTTACCGTGCCGGCAAATCTTGCCGGTCTTCCGGGGATTGCGGTTCCCGGCGGGGTGACCAGCGACGGCTTGCCGCTTGGACTACAGGTGCTTGGCCGGCCATTTGATGAGGCCACCCTTTACCGTGTGGCAGGGGTTCTTGAACAGGCAGCCGGATTTACCACGACACCAGCACGCATGGCAGGAGGCGCAGCATGAGCGATCTTGTAACAGGGTGCACCGGAGACTGGGAGGTCGTTATCGGCCTTGAGGTTCATGCGCAGGTTAGCAGCAACGCCAAATTATTTTCCGGCGCATCAGCCAGCTTTGGATCGGCACCGAATGAAAATGTGTCACTTGTCGATGCGGCGATGCCTGGCATGCTGCCGGTGATCAATCGGGAATGTGTCTATCAGGCCATTCGCACTGGCCTTGGTCTGAAAGCGCAAATTAATCTGACAAGCGTTTTTGACCGTAAAAATTACTTTTACGCTGATTTGCCGCAAGGCTATCAGATCAGCCAGTTTAAACACCCTATTGTTGGCGAAGGCTCATTGCGGATCGTCATGGCCGATGGCAGTACGCGCGATATTGGCATTGAACGGCTGCATCTAGAGCAAGATGCCGGCAAATCGATGCATGATCAGCATCCAACGAAAAGCTATATCGATCTGAACCGGACTGGCGTTGCTCTGATGGAGATCGTCTCGCGGCCCGACATGCGCTCGGCTGCTGAAGCGGCGGCCTATGTCCGCAAATTAAGGTCTATTTTGCGCTACCTCGGCACATGTGATGGCAATATGGAAGAAGGCTCG
This sequence comes from uncultured Candidatus Puniceispirillum sp., assembly GCA_905182545.1. Taxonomy (GTDB): domain Bacteria; phylum Pseudomonadota; class Alphaproteobacteria; order Puniceispirillales; family Puniceispirillaceae; genus UBA3439. The sequence goes on along the minus strand of CAJJBY010000002.1, from coordinate 159,784 downwards.
CTTCGGGCTGATGTGAATGTGTCGGTGCGCCGCCCGGGTGGCCCACTTGGCACACGAACCGAGACCAAAAACCTGAATTCGCTCCGGTTTATTCAGGCGGCGATTGATTATGAAGTTGCCCGCCAGATTGAAATTATTGAAGATGGCGGCACGATTGATCAGGAAACCCGATTATTTGATACCGCCACCGGGGCAACACGGACAATGCGAAGCAAAGAAGATGCGCATGATTATCGTTATTTCCCTGACCCTGATCTATTGCCGATGATTGTCACCCAAGTCGAGGTTGACGCGCTTGCTTCGGCATTGCCGGAATTGCCCGATGATATTCGTGACCGCTTGATGGGGAAATATGGATTATCGGCCTATGATGCGTCAGTGATCACCGAAGAACGTGACACTGCTCGATATTATGAAGCTGCCAGTGATGGCCGTGATCGTAAGCTTGTTGCCAATTGGATGACGGTTGAGCTGTTTGGGGCGCTGAATAAATCAGGCAATACATTTGAAAATTGCCCGATCAGCCCTGAAAATCTTGGCGAGCTGGTTGGTTTGATAAGCGATGGCACAATTTCGGGGCGTATTGCTAAAGACGTGTTTGCCGATATGTTTGAAACCGGCAAGGGGGCTGCGGCCATTGTCGATGAAAAGGGCCTAAAGCAGGTGTCGGATAGCGGTGCGATCGAGACTTTGATTGATCAGGTGCTTGCCGCCAATCAGGAAAAGGTTGATGATTATCGCGGTGGTAAAGACAAATTGTTTGGCTTTTTTGTTGGTCAGGTGATGAAAGAATCGGGTGGTCAGGCCAACCCAGGCATGGTCAATCAGATTTTGCGAAGCAAACTCGACGGCGCGTGATCATAAACGCGGTTTAAATATCGGCGCGGCGCGCGGCCTCACTTGGTGGCGCGTCAAGCGCATCCCAATAAGGCACTGGCTGATAAAGCGACCGAAGATAGGCCAGAAATGCGTCAATTTTTGGGATTGAATGGCGGCTTGGCACGGTAACAGCATGGATAGGATGGTCTTCCATCACCAGTTGATCCAGAACCGTTGTTAAAGACTCATCACGAAGATAATCGGCGGTCATGTAATTGGGAAGCATGGCAATGCCGCCATCATTCATAACCGCGCGAATAATCGCATCACCATTATCAGCCATGATATTGCCGCGAACGCGGATGGTGCTTGGCTTGCCATCATCGTCTTTGAAATGCCAGAAATTGCTGCTGCTGGTGGCGCTTTGCGTAATTAATTGATGTCGTGCCAGATCATTTGGATTTTTCGGCATGCCTTTTTCGGCAAGGTATTTTGGGGTTGCGACAAGACGGCGGCTGTTGGGGGCAAGTTCAGTATAGACAAGATGGTCATGGTCGCTTTGGGGCGAGATTCGGATCGACAGATCAAAGCCCGACCCGATCATATCATTCGGAACATCATTGCCCTTTAACTCGATCGTCAAATGCGGAAATTGTTTCAAAAAAGCAGGTAGGTGCGGGGCAACATGGCGGTGTGCAAAACCGGGTGGGGCTTCGACGCGCAAATGTCCCTTAACGGCACCGCTGGCACTTCGCGCTTCGGCATCAGCCTTGTCAAGATCAGCCAGAATTTGCCGACAATTTTCAAGATAGGCTGCGCCAACTTCGGTTAGCGCAATATGGCGAGTGGTGCGGGTAAAAAGCTGGGTGCCAAGCCGGTTTTCAAGGGCGGCGATATGTTTTGAAACCGCTGATGGCGACAGTCCAAGCTGGCGCGCGGCACCATTTAAGGCATTGGCTTCGGCAACCGCCAGAAAGATGCGCATTGATGCCAGTTGATCCATTGTTATTTTTCTCAAATTCAGGGTTGTTTGGTTGCAATTGCCAAGCATTAGTTACGGGTGGCGCATTTTGCCTCGTTTTGGCAATGTCAAAACCGGCAAAAAGGTGGTTTTGGTATTTGACAGTCGGGGAAATCGAAGTTAGAGAAAGAATAGCATACGCCGTGTACTGTGAACATGGGAGTTGGTCAAGATTTTACCGGCCGATCCTGTGACCCCGGCGGGGGGGTGGCCGAGTGGCTGAAGGCGGCGGTTTGCTAAATCGTTAAAGGAAGAAATTCCTTTCGGGGGTTCGAATCCCTTCCCCTCCGCCATTTTTTTCGATTTTTATTTTGTTCGTTGCCGGTCTGTAATTGGGATCGAAAATAGATAGGGTTTTTTGCTGCCGCCAGTTTTGGTAAGGCGATCGCGCTGGCTATCGGCGTTGCACTCTGCTGCTTGTAGATCAAAAACCCTGATGAAAACCGCCATGCCTCGTTCGGCCATCGGCCCGTGAGCATGTTCATTCTATCTTTTAACTTTGGGAAGCAAGTCTCGCGGCGCAAAACGCAGTGTCAATAATAAGACCACCCCCATAGTTATAAGGCGTGTATGCGCTGCATGTTTTACAAGATGTCTCTAAACTTTTGGCAATGCTTTTATCTTTTGCAAAGATGTTAACACTTCCGATGAAATCCTAAGAATGATCCCTTTGGCCGCTATCAGCGCCAACCAGCGTTGGTCGCAAAGGGGGTGGCGATTAGATGCCGTCGCCAACAAAGGCACGTTCAATAACATAATCCCCCGGGCTGGATAAATTGCCCTCATGAAAATTCTTTGCCAGCAATTGCGCCGCAATATCCTGATTAAGGCCAATCGACCCGCAAATCATGATCCGATCAAAAGCTGGATCAAGAGGCGGTAGTGATAGGCTGTTGGCCAGCTTGCCATCGGCCAAAAGCGCGGTGATGCGGCCGGTCTGGGTAAAGTTTTCACGGGTTACGCTTGGCACATAATGCAATTGGGCAGCGACCATTTCGCCAATCAACGGATGGGTGCGGCTGTCGGCAACAATCTTTTGACTATAGCCAAGCTCGGCAATCGTGCGGCACCCGTGAACAAGAATGATCTGTTCAAACCGTTCATAGGTTTCCGGGTCACGGATAAGCGAGGCAAAAGGTGCAAATCCGGTGCCGGTTGCCAGTAAATATAAGCGTTTTCCATTGCGTAACCGTGCCAAATTCAAAGTACCGGTGGTTTTGGGGCGAAGTATGATTTCATCACCAATCTGAATATGCCGAAGCCGTGAGGTTAGCGGGCCATCAGGAACAATGATCGAATAGAATTCCAGATGATTATCCCAATGCGGGCTGGCAATCGAATAGGCACGTGTAACAGCTTTGCCGTCATCATCGGCAAGACCGATCATGGCAAATTCGCCAGATTGAAACCGAAAGCTTGGCGGGCGGTCAGTCTGAAAGGAAAACAATTTGTCGGTCCAATGCGTAACCGCAGTCACCTTTACCTGATCGGGAACGCTCTTCCCGCCTTTCGGAAATGACGCAAGCGATTTGTCGGCCTGATCTGGCGCGGCGAGGGTGGTGGGGTTTCGAAGCTGTGACATGATCAGTCAATATTCCAAATGCGGTGATGTCTACTCGCTATAGATAGAATGTTTTTTTTTGAAAGAAAGGGTTTCACGGTGAAAAAAATTATTTTTCACTTTGGAAAATCACCACAAAAATTTTGTAATGTTTTGAAAAATAATCGAATGCCGCGGTGGCACAATGGCGTGATGGTCTTGCCAGCCTATCTGTCTATCAGCCGAATAACGTTATCCAGATAGTTTTATCCAAATAATTTATTCAAATAACTTGCCGGGGTTCAAAATATGTTTTGGGTCAAAGGTCGTCTTTATATCGGCCATAACATCTACTGAGCCACCCATTTCGGCGCGAAGATAGGCGGTTTTGCCCTGTCCGATGCCATGTTCGCCAGTGCAGGTGCCGCCAAGCGCAATTGCGCGTTTGGTCAGGCGGCTTGAAAAGGCACCAATTTTTGTTTGCATTTCGGTGTCATCAGGCATGGCAAGGGGCAGAACATGGAAATTGCCATCGCCAACATGCCCGAGAATGGGGGCGGTTAGATCATGCGCCGCGATATCGGCAATCGTGTCTTCAACACATTCGGCCAAACGCGAAATCGGAACACAGACATCAGTTGCAAAGCCAGTACCGCCTGGAAGAAGCGCATAGCCTGCCCAAAGCGCATCATGGCGTGCTTTCCACAGTTTTTGCCGTTTGTCGACATCGCTAGACCAGGAAAAAGGCCGTGGTGAATAATCGGCACAAATTTCAGCAAAGCGGGTGGCGTCATCGTGAACCGCGTTGGGGCTGCCGTGAAATTCAACAAGCAATAGCGGCTCCTCTGGCAGATCAAGTTTGGAATAGGCGTTGCAGGCGCGCACTTGCAACGGGTCGAGCATTTCAATGCGCGCAACTGGAATGCCAAGCTGTATGGTTTCGATCACCGCGTCACAGGCATTGCGGATGGTCGGAAATGAACAAATGCCGCCAGCGATCATTTCGGGGATGCCCTGCAAGCGAAGCGTCAATTCGGTAATGATGCCAAGAGTGCCTTCCGAGCCAATAAAAAGCCGCGTTAAATCATAGCCCGCGGCCGATTTGCGTGATCGCCCACCGGTTTTGATCACGCGCCCATCGGCCAGCACCACCTCGAGCCCTAAAACATTGTCTTTCATCGTGCCGTAACGCACCGCATTGGTGCCTGATGCGCGCGTTGCCGCCATGCCACCAATACTGGCATTTGCGCCCGGATCAATCGGAAAAAACAGGCCGCTATCGCGAAGATGCTGGTTCAACCCCTCGCGGGTGACACCCGGTTGCACGATCACATCAAGGTCGGCCTGATGAACAGCAAGCACCGAATCAAAATGCGACATATCAATCGAGATGCCGCCGAAAGGGGCGTTCACATGACCTTCAAGTGATGATCCCGTGCCAAAGGCAATAGCTGGACAGCAGCAATCATGGCAGATCTTCAAGATTGACGAAACTTCGTCGGTGGTTTTGGCAAAGACCACAGCGTCAGGCGGCTGGTTGGCAATCCATGTTGTGGTATGGCCATGCTGCTCTAGAACTGATAAAGATGTTGAAAGACGGTCGCCAAAATATTGTTTTAAAGTGCTTATTGCTTTTTTTATATTTTGCTTTTCAAACAAAGTGATTGCCCTAAAAAAAGTGATTGGCCAGATGATGCAAAAGCATAACCCAGATGATGGACGGCAAGCATATCACGGAGTTCAAAAAGCGCAAAAGCGCGTAAAAATATGCAAGCTGGCCGCAAGACCCAAAGCGGCTTAATGCCGAATCTGCGGCCTTTTTTGATCAGGTGAAACCCGATAAATGGTCTGACCGCAATGCATTGCTGGCGCGGCATGTTGCACCAGATGAGGCTATTTTTTAATCTGTGTTGCGACAAAGGCGCGAACCCGATCGGCTAGGCCGGGCTTGGCGGCCGAGCGCACCAGCGCGGCAAGATCATGGTCAAGCCCGCTATCATCACGCATTGCGGCAAGCAGGGCGGTTTTGGCGTCATCGCCAAGATTGCCAGCATCAATGGCCAGTTTGTCGATATGGCTAGCCCAATCTTCAGCCGGCTGGATATCGGTTAGAAAACCTACGTCCAACGCGTCATCAGCGGTAAAAATGCGAGATGTTTCCAGCAAATCAAACGCGGCGTCATCACCAATCAGGCGGGCAAGGCGGCGGGTGCCAAGAACAATACCAAATTGCAGGCCCGGCATGCGGAAACTGGCGTCAGGGGTGGCAATGCGTTTTCGGCAAGATGCCACAATATCGGCAGCCGCACCAAAACAGCGCCCCTGAACAAGCGCCACACTGGTCATCGGCAATTGATAGATCATTTGCAGCAATTGTTCGACCCGAACAAACCGACATAGCAGATCAGCATCGCTTTGCTGACCAAGCCCGCTAAGGTCAAATCCTGCCGAAAAGGCGCGGCCTTCACCAGCAAAAACCACTAGATCTGAGCCACGATCACGCGCCGCAATCAAGCCGTCGATCAGCCCCTCAATCACGGCGGCATTAACCGCGTTCAACCGATCAGGCCGGTTTAGACGAAGCCATGTTATTGAGTCATTATGTTCAATAATAACAGGGTTTTGTGATATGGTTTGTGTCATATTATTTTATCCTATTTTCCAAGCCAGTCAGCGATGATTTCGTCATTATGGGCACCAAGCGCTGGTGGTGGCTGCATGCGGCTTGTGTCAACGCCGGTAATCGCAATCGGAAAAGCAACGCTGCTGGTCTTGGCGCCATTGGGAAGATCAAGCGGTTTGACCAGCCCCATATGCTGGACATGCGGGTCGCGCAAAATCTCGGCAAAATCATTGATTGGCGCACAAGGCACGTTACGGCCATCCATTTCTTTAAGCCAATCGGCAGCGCTGCGACTTTTGAAAACAGGTGCTAGAATATCAACAAGAATGGTTTGATTTTTTGCCCGGTCGGCCTGTGTCAGAAATCGTGCGTCGCTTGCCAGTTCATTGATGCCAACGGCGGCGCAAACCTCATGCCATAATTTATCATTGCCAGCGGCGATCACAAAATGCGTGTCGGCGGCTTCAAAGGCCTGATAGGGGGCGTTGCGCGGATGCGCCGAGCCAAGGCGTTCTGGCGGAATTTGATTGCCGAAAAACTCGCTTGTTTGCAGGGCTGATACGCCAAGCAGGCTTCCCAGCATCGAACAATCAATATGCGCGCCTTGGCCTGTCTGTTCAGCCTTGCGAAGCATGGCAAGAACACTGAAACCAGCATAAAGACCAGCGCAAAAATCGCCAATTGGCACGCCGCATTTGACTGGTGGTGCGCCCGGTTCGCCGGTAACGCTCATAATGCCTGCAATGGCCTGAACGGTTACATCAAAGGCACCTTTGCTGGCATAGGGGCCGGTTTGCCCATAGCCAGAAATTGAACAATAGATCAATTTGGGATTAACCGCTTTCAAATCATCATAGCCAAGCCCAAGACGGAAAAGCACGCCAGGCCGGTAATTTTCGATCAGAATATCGGTTTTCGCGACAAGCGATTTTAGCAGCGCAATATCATTAGGGCTTTTCAGGTCAAGCGCAACGCTGCGTTTGTTACGGTTAACCGAGGCAAAATTTTCGCTAAAGACGCCGCCATCTTCGGTTTTGCTGAGAGGCGGCCATTGCCGCATGCCATCACCGCCATCGGGCCGTTCGATTTTCACAACATCGGCGCCCAGATCGGCCAGTAGCGATGCGGTAAAGGGCCCAGCAGCAATTTGACCCAGCTCAAGAACCCGAACATTTGCCAAAGGGGCGAGGGCTGATTGCGACGGATTGGACATGAAACACTCCTAAAAACATAAAAATGCCAATTTTTGGCAAATCATCATTGTTTTGAGATTTTAAAAAGATTGGCGGTTCTCGCGTTAATATTCCTGAATTACGCCATCATTTCCAGTCGTGATTGCCTAATGTTTGGGAAAACTGGTGTTACGGCGCAAAAAATCATTCGGCAAATGCACAATTGCTGGCTAAGATTTTAACCTTAGTGCCTGCCTGTCCTGTCGGGCTTTGCTGGCTTGATCCAAAGCCAGCTTTTCAACGGAGATCATCGCGCGTGAATAAAGCCGTCATTTTTGACCTAGATGGCACCTTGATTGACAGTCTTGGTGATATTCATGCGGCGTTGAATGACGTTCTTGCAGTTGCGCAATGCGCCACCGCTGGCGCTGGCAACGGTGCGTGGCTTTATCGGTAAAGGATCGGCCAATCTGGTGATGCGCGCCCTAACGGCGCAGAATTTGCCAAATGATGAGGCATCCTGCGCCTCTGCCCTGGCCGATTTTCTGCGCCTATATTCGGCAGATGCGACAAAATTAACAACAATATTTGATGGCGCTTTTGATGCGCTTGACCGGCTGCAGGATGGCGGTTTTCGCCTTGGTATCTGCACGAACAAGCCGCTGGCACCAACCAAAATTGTGCTGGATCAATTTGGTCTGACGCGTTTTTTTGATACGATTGTCGGCGGTGATCAGCTTGCCAGCCGCAAGCCTGATCCGGCAATGCTGTTTCATGCCATGGCGTGTTTGGATACGACATCATGTTTGTTTGTTGGTGATAGCGAAATAGACCGCGAAACGGCAACCGCCGCTGGCCAGCCTTTTGCGCTTTTTACCAAAGGCTATCGAACCAGCAGTATTGAAATGTTAAATCCAGAATATTATTTCAATGAATATAGTGAAATAGTTAAAATTAGTTAATCTTAAATATAAGAAATAGACAACAGGTTTTGCGGTTGGTTAGCCCCGATTAGCCCGTAGCGAAATAAGCCCACGAAATAAGAAAGGACAACCCTTTATGTCAGCGTCAAAAAACAGCTTGGATCCGGTGCAGATATTATGCCTTGATGGTGATGGGATTGGCCCCGAAATCACCGCGGCAACCCGCCGTGTTTTGCGAGTGGTTGATGATTGCTTTGACCTGAATTTGACCTTTACCACAGAAGATATTGGCTTTGTGTCTTTGGCGGCATCGGGAACAACATTTCCGGATAAAGTGTTGGATGCAGCAAAGGCGGCTGATGGCATCGTTATGGGGCCGGTTTCGACCATTGATTACCCACCAGCCAGCGAAGGCGGGATTAACCCATCAGGTTTCTTGCGCAAACAGCTAGATCTTTATGCCAATATCAGGCCTGCAAAATCTTATGAGGGTTTACCGCCGCGTGTTGGCGACAAAGTTGATCTGGTAATTGCCCGCGAAAATACTGAAGGCTTTTATTCAGATCGTTCGATGTTTCTCGGGCGTGCCGAATTTATGCCAACCGAAGATATGGCTTTGTCGGTTCGAAAAATCACCCGTCAGGCCTCAACGCGGATTGCCCGAACAGGCTTTGCACTGGCCGCACAGCGCCGCCGGAAAGTCACTGTTGTTCATAAAGCGAATGTGTTTCATGTATCTGATGGGTTGTTTCTTGAGGCGGTTCGCGCCGTTCGTGATGAGTTTCCTGATTTTGAATATGAAGAACAGATCATTGATGCGATGGCGGCGCTGTTGATCCGCGACCCTAGCCAGTTTGATGTTATCGTCACGACCAATATGTATGGTGATATCCTGTCGGATGAAGCGTCGGAAATTGCTGGCAGCCTTGGTATGGCGGCATCATTGAATGCGGGTGAAACATTTGCCATGGCGCAGGCACAGCATGGATCGGCACCGTCATTGGCCGGAAAGGATCAGGCCAACCCATCATCTTTGATCGGTTCGGCGGCGATGCTGCTTCGGTGGATGGGCGAGCGGCGCGAAGCACCTCGATTTCTAGCAGCCGCTGATGCGATTGAACAGGCCATTACAAAGGCTGTGGCGACGGCCAGCACGCGAACGGCAGATTTGGGCGGGCCACTTGGCACAACCGCCTTTACCGATGGGCTTTTGTCGATGATCAAAAAACCATAATTTGCCAGTTCAGCCGATTTGACCCGTACTTGGCGGCAATGATGCCGGTCATGGAAGGCTTGCCAAGGCAGTAGTTACCCCAATCAGCATCAAAGAGCATCAATAATGTCAAAGCCCAATCAAATGTCTCAATCCTATGTCATGTCAGATGATGCGGTTCGTTTTGCGACCATGATCATGATCGGAAAGGGGGTCAACAATGAAGATGCAGCCATCATTGCCGAATGTCTTGTCGAGGCTGATCTTCGCGGGGTGCACACGCATGGGCTCTCACGGTTGCCGGTTTATGTTGAGCGGGTTCAGCGCGGGATGGTGAAAGCAGTGCCGAAATGAAGCTTGAAAAACCGGTGGCGGCTTGTGCGTCGCTTGATGGTGATAATGGCTTTGGCTTTCTTGTCGGGCGCAAAGCCATGCATGAGGCCATCACTATGGCGGATAGCTGCGGTGTTGGTGTTGTTGCAGCGCGAAACAGCAATCATTTTGGCATGGCGGCAACCTATCTTTTGCAGGCGGTCAAGGCTGGATATTTTGCCTTTGTATTTACCAATGCGTCAAAGGCTATGCCGCCATGGGGCGGGCGCGAAGGATTGCTTGGCACAAGCCCGTTTGGCGCGGCGGCACCAGCTGGAAAGCTGCCGCCCTTTGTGTTGGATATGTCGCCTGCAGTGGCGGCACGAGGTAAAATCAGGCTTGCGGAAAAACGTGGCGAGCCGATCCCTGAGGGCTATGCGCTTGATGAAAATGGCCAAGTCACGACTGATGCAACCGCCGCGCTTCGCGGTGTTGTTTTGCCGATGGGTGGCTATAAAGGGTCAGGGCTGTCGTTGCTGATGGAAATTTTGGCTGGGGTTTTTTCGGGAGCAAATTTTGGTGGCGATGTTCCGGATCAATATACTGTCTGGGATCGGCCACAAAATGTTGGGCATTTCTTCATGGCTCTGAAACCGGGGATTTTTGTCACTGAACAGGGGTTTCGCGACCGGATGGACACGTTTGTTGGCCGGATCAAGACCAACCCGCTGGCCGATGGGTTTGACGAAATCTTGATGCCAGGTGAAATTGAGTCACGCCTCGAGGCTGAACGGCGCAAGACCGGCATTCCTTTTGCGGCATCAGATCTTGCGCTTCTTGCCAAATTGGCGTCCGATCATGGCGTGGCTGAACTGCCGAAGATAAGCCGATAAGCAAAACCCTTAACTCGAAACCTAACCCGAAATAATAACCCAAAAGAGGCTTGTGACATGTTGACCTTTTACTATGCAAAAAATTCTGCAGCTTATGCGCCGCATATCCTGCTCGAAGATATTGGTGCCGACTATAACGCGGTTCGTATTGATTTCATGACAGGAGAACAACGCTCGCCAGCCTATTTAGCGGTAAATCCGAAAGGGCGGTTGCCGTCACTTGTTACCGAAAAGGGGGTCTTGACCGAAACACCTGCCATTCTTGTTTATTTGGCGCAGCGGTTCCCCGAGCAAGATCTGGCACCAAGCGATCCGTTTGAATTTGCTATCGCGCAGGCCTTTAACAGCTATATGGCATCAACGGTTCATGTTGCGCATGCGCATAAACATCGCGGCGCACGCTGGGCAGATGATCCAGCAGCGCATGAAGCAATGCGCGCCAAGGTCAAGGAAAACATGACCGAATATGCGCAGATGATCGAAGCCCATTATTTCAAAGGGCCGTATGTTCTTGGTGATAAATTCTCTTTTTGTGATCCCTATATGGCGCTGGTGACACGTTGGTTCAAAGATGATGAGGTTGATCTTGATCCATTCGCCAAAATCAGGGCGCATGACGCATTAATGCGCGAACGCCCGTCAATGCAGCGCGTGCTTGAGCTTCATGCCTAATTTGTCGCTGGCTTTTGCAACCCCATTTGGCCAAGGCAGCAAAGACCGACTTCATGCTGGTAGTTACCGATTGGCATGATATGCTGCAAACCGCCGAAAGGCATTTTTGAATTTATTTTTCAATGGATGATTGAGCGCAATGTTGCTTGGCTGTATTGGTGATGATTTTACCGGATCTAGCGACCTTGCCAATACATTGGCGAAAGCCGGAATGGCAGTTGTGCAATATAGCGGCGTGCCATCAGTACCAGCAGACGCATCTGTCGAGGCAGGGGTGATTGCGCTGAAGTCGCGTTCAATCCCTGCGGCGGAGGCTATCAAACAGTCGTTAGCGGCTTTGAAATGGCTCCAAAATCAGGGCTGCAAACAATTTTTCTTCAAATATTGTTCAACATTTGACTCAACCGATGACGGCAATATCGGGCCGGTGGCAGAGGCGCTGGCATCTGCATTGGTGGCTGATGCGGTCATTGTTTGTCCAGCATTTCCCAGAACCGGACGCACGGTATTCCAAGGCCATCTTTTCGTCAAAGATCAATTGCTGTCAGATAGCCCGATGAAAGATCATCCGCTAACGCCAATGTGCAATCCCGATCTTCGCAATGTTCTAAGTCGCCAAAGCTGTGGTGTGGTTGGGCATGTGCCAATGGCTATCGTCGCTGAGGGCAGTGATGCAATTCGTGATGCGCTTGCTGCTGAGGCGCGTCATGGCCGCAATCTAATTGTGGTTGATGCAATTCATGATGATGATCTGATTGCGATTGGGGCTGCGGCGCGTGATCTGGTTTTGATCACTGGCGGGTCGGGTGTGGCGATGGGGCTGCCGGCAAATTTTGCCAAAACCGGCAAGATTTCGGCAACAAAGCTGGATTGGCAAGGGCAGGCTGGACGCTGCGCCATTCTAAGCGGGTCTTGTTCTGAGGCAACCCGAAACCAGATTGCCACCCATGCCAAAACTGGCGCGCAACATGAAATTGATGTCGCTGGCGTGATGCGGGGTGAGGTGGAAATTGATGGTCTGTTAAGATGGTTTCTGGCGCAGGACGGATTGCCGATACTCTATTCATCGGCATCGCCAACGGCGGTTCAGCATGTGCAGGCAGAATTTGGAATGCAAGCGATTGCTGACCGGCTTGATAAATTATTTGGTGATCTTGCCATTGCGCTTGTTGCTGCTGGGGTTGAACGTCTGATTGTTGCTGGCGGTGAAACCTCGGGTGCGGTTGTCGGGGCTTTGCAGTTGAACGCCCTATCAATGGGGCCGGAAATTGACCCGGGCGTGCCAGCGATGCGCGTCGGATCAAATCTGACGATTGCGCTGAAATCAGGGAATTTTGGCACTGATAATTTTTTTGAAAAGGCCGCAGCGATTTTGGCAGGAGGTGCAAAATGACAGAAACCGAGCTTCGTGAACAGATTTGCCAATTGGCGAAATCAATGTTTGATCGCGGGCTTACCGTTGGGTCAAGCGGGAACATCTCGGTTCGATGTGAAGATGGTGGGCTTCTTGTAACGCCAACTGACAGCTGCTTTGGCAGGCTGAATCCAGCAAGGCTAAGCCGGTTTGATGCGACCGGAGCATTGATTTCGGGTGACCCGCCAACCAAGGAAATGCCGCTTCATGCCGCGTTTTATGACGGCCGGTCGCAAGCCGGTGCGATTGTGCATCTTCATGCAACCCATTCAGTGGCGCTGTCGACCTTGCCTGTTGATGATGCGGCAAATTTTTTACCGCCTTTGACTGCCTATTCGGTGATGCGGCTTGGTAAGGTTGCGCTGCTTCCTTATTTTCGGCCGGGTGATTCTGCCGTGGCCAATGCCATTAAGGGGCTTGCCGGAAAACATAGCGCGGTGATGCTTGCCAATCATGGGCCGGTGGTCGCAGGCAAGGGGCTGGAGGCCGCCGTTTATGCGGTTGAAGAATTGGAAGAGACGGCAAGGCTGGCGCTTTTACTGCGCGGTTTGCCGGCACGAGGGCTTGATGACGCGCAAATTCGGGACGTTGTTACCCATTTTGACGTTGAATGGGATTAACGCTGCTTTTGTGATGGAAAGACAATAGCCGCCAAACAATAGCCGCCAGATGATCCAGATTATATCGTCAGCAAAATCTTGCCGCGCTGGGTTCCCGATTCCATCAATTCATGCGCTTTTGCTGCATCAGCCAGATCAAAGCTGGTAAAAGTCGTTGCCTCAATTGCGCCGGTGCCGCGTCGAAAAAAGGCCATGCGGTTTTTTGCAGATCGGCGGCAACTGCCGATTTAAAAGCTTCGGGGCGTGACCGTAATGTTGATCCGGTAAGGGTGATGCGTTTAAGCATCACCGGCATCAGATCAATTTCCATTTTTGATCCCAGATTGAACGCAATCTGGATAATTCGTGCATCGGCACGGGCTGCTTTGATATTGCGTGCAACATAATCGCCACCAATAATATCAAGGATGATATCTGCACCGCCTGCCTCGCGCAGAATGGGAACAAAGTCATCCTGTTTGAAATTGATGGCTCGTTTCGCGCCGAGCGCTTCGCAATAGGCGCAGGCCTCATCCGAGCCAGCGGTCGTGAAAACCTGCAATCCCATTGCTGTGCCAAGCTGAATTGCTGTCGAGCCAATACCACCAGCACCGCCGTGAACAAGAAAAACCCCATCTTGTTTGATTTGCTGCTGAAAGAACACATTGCTCCAGACGGTAAAGTAAGTCTCGGGAAGGCCAGCGGCATCAATTTCAGACACGCCTGCCGGAATTGGCAGGCAATGGCTTGCCGTTACCGCGACATATTCAGCATAGCCACCGCCATTGGTTAAGGCGCAAACATGGTCGCCTATTGCCCATTGCGTTTGATCACTCCCCGTAGCCACAATCTCCCCCGATACTTCAAGGACCTAATAAGTCGGATGCACCTTTTGGAGGTGGGTAATGGCCGCGCCGTTGAACCAGGTCAGGCCCGTTTACTCCAGCGGCTGTTACTTTGATCAACACTTCATCGGCGGACGCTGCAGGCAGCTCACGTTTGCCTTCAATCAGTACATTGGGCTTTCCAGCTTCGCGCATTTCGATAACGGTCATTTGAGTTGGCAGGGTCATAAAAGGTCCTCTAAGGGTGTTAACTAGCAGTTTTGTTATAAAATGGGGATTAAAGGCCTACCAGGTGTTGATTATTAAAAAAGTACAAATATTCGACACTGATTATCCTAGTTGCCTTAATCCGTCAAATACTGCTCCAGGCTTCATTTAAGTCATTTTTTTCTGGTTTTTATAGCCAAAGTCAATATCTGATTTTTTTGAATATATAGCTTGGGCTATCTGGTAATTCACACAATCTAATTGACGCTGGGCGAGGACAATGTGACAGTCTCGTTGTTATTTTTAGGAGAGAAGATTGGATACTTTCGACGGTGATATTGGTGTTTGGAAATCAGCCCCCGGTAAAGGGCGTAAAACTCCGAAAGGACGCCAAATTGATGATGCTGCCATGGCGGATGTTCGGGCGCTTCTGGGCGACCGGTCGCGGCGACGCGATTTGCTGATCGAACATATGCATCTGATTCAGGATCATTACGGACATCTCAGCGTGAGGCATCTCAATGCGCTTGCTGATGAAATGCGCATGGCGCAGACCGAAGTTTACGAAGTTGCCACCTTTTACGCGCATTTCGACGTTGTGAAAGATGGTGACGTGCCACCACCGGCATTGACTATTCGTGTGTGTGACTCGCTGTCATGTGAGTTGGCTGGAGCGCAGGCGTTGAAATCGGCGCTTGAAGATGGTCTTGATCCGACCAAGGTAAGGGTTTTGCGCGCGCCGTGCATGGGACGCTGTAATACCGCGCCAGTGCTAGAAATTGGCCATAATCATATTGATTTTGCAACAGTCGAAAAGGTCGATGCTGCGATTGCGGCAGATGACACGCATCCGCACATGACCGATTATCAGGATTTGGCGGCCTATCGGGCGACCGGCGGTTATGACAAGCTTGAGTCGCTTCGTGCTGATGGTGATTGGCAGGCGGTTCAGGAATTGGTGAACCAAAGCGGTCTTCGCGGGCTTGGTGGAGCAGGATTTCCGTCAGGTAAAAAATGGGGCTTCGTGCGGGCTGCTGAAGGGCCACGCTATCTTGCCGTGAATGGCGATGAGGGCGAGCCGGGTACGTTCAAAGACCGTTATTATCTTGAGCGGACGCCGCATTTGTTCCTTGAGGGCATGTTGATTGCGGCATGGGCGGTTGAGGCAGATACCTGTTTTATTTATATGCGTGACGAATATCCGGTTGTGCTAAAAATTCTGGCTGATGAAATCGCAAGGCTTGAAGATGCTGGTTTGGTGGCAAAGGGATATATTGATTTGCGCCGTGGTGCCGGTGCCTATATCTGCGGTGAAGAAAGCGCGATGATTGAATCGATTGAAGGCAAGCGCGGGTTGCCGCGTCACCGTCCACCCTATGTGGCGCAGGTTGGTGTCTTTAACCAGCCAACATTGGTGCATAATATCGAAACGCTGCATTGGATCACCCGCATTTGCCGTGAAGGGCCAGAGGTGCTGTCTTCGGTTGAAAAGAACGGGCGGACAGGCCTTCGCAGCTACTCAGTTTCGGGCCGTGTGGTAAATCCGGGTGTGCATCTTTTGCCAGCTGGATCAACCATTACCGATATTATCGAGGCGGCTGGTGGCATGACCGAAGGTCATGTTTTTAAGGCCTATCAACCGGGCGGGCCATCATCTGGCTTATTGCCTGCCAGCGTGAATGACGTTCCGCTTGATTTTGATACATTGCAACCGCTTGGTACCTTTATTGGATCGGCCGCGGTGGTGGTGCTGTCGGATCAAGATAGGGTACGTGATGCGGCGCTTGAATATGCTGCGCTTTTTCGAAGATGAAAGCTGTGGCCAATGCACGCCATGCCGAGCCGGTTGCGAGAAAGGCAGTTCAAGCTGATGCAAGCCGATAAATGGGACAAGCCTCTTGTTGAGTGATCTGTGTGCAAGTGATGCAGGATGCTTCGATCTGCGGTCTGGGACAAGCAGCCCCAAATCCAATTCGTATTGACGATGAAACATTTCTCTGAAGAAGTTAGCTGAGGCCCCCATGCTAGATTCAACGCCGCAAAAAACTGTAACCATTAAACTGGATGGCAAGGATATTTCCGTGCCAGAAGACGCGACAATTTGGGAAGCGGCACAAGCGCAAGGAACCTTGATTCCACATTTGTGTCACAAGCCCGAGCCTGGTTATCGCTCGGATGGAAATTGCCGTGCCTGTATGGTCGAAATCGAGGGTGAGCGGGTTTTAGCCGCCTCTTGTATTCGGCCAGTGCAAGATGGCATGGTGGTGAATACTGCAAGCGAACGTGCTGAGAAATCACGCGCGCTTGTAGTCGAATTGCTTGCCGCAGATCAGCCAGATCAACCGCATGATGCGTCATCACATTTTCTGGACATGGCGCGCATTGAATGGCGTGTCGGACAGCCGTTTTCCGGCGCGTGAAGCCTGTCATGTTCCGTTGCTTGACGATAGCCATGTGGCGATGAGTGTGAATCTGGACGCCTGTATCCATTGTAATCTTTGCGTTCGGGCTTGTCGTGAAGTGCAGGTTAATGATGTGATTGGCATGGCCGGACGCGGTCTTGATGCGCAAATCGTTTTTGATATGAATGATCCGATGGGGCAGTCAACTTGTGTTGCATGCGGAGAGTGTGTTCAGGCCTGTCCAACGGGAGCCTTAATGCCAGCCTCTGTGTTAGATGACAAACAAGCATGGCGACAGTCAAGATTATGACCGCGAGGTTAAGTCTGTTTGCCCTTACTGTGGTGTTGGTTGTCAGCTATCGTTCAAAATTAAAGATGATAAAATTAAATATGTTGAGGGCATAAATGGGCCAGCAAATGAAAATCGTCTATGCGTAAAAGGTCGGTTTGGTTTTGATTAT
This sequence comes from uncultured Candidatus Puniceispirillum sp., assembly GCA_905182545.1. Lineage (GTDB taxonomy): Bacteria > Pseudomonadota > Alphaproteobacteria > Puniceispirillales > Puniceispirillaceae > UBA3439. The sequence goes on along the minus strand of CAJJBY010000002.1, from coordinate 142,668 downwards.
GTGCATCATGATCATCGTCTTAACCACACCATTAATCAGGCGTGAAGATGCTCCAGCAAAGGGGCTGAATGTAGATCCGGCAAACCCGTTGACACATTTCCGAGAAGCCACTTGGGAAGAAGCGCTTGATGTGGCGGCAAACGGGTTTGCAAGGCACCGTGATAGTCGCGGAAAGCGTGTCGCCGGGTTTGGTTCAGCTAAATGCTCAAATGAAGAGGCTTACTTATTTCAGAAGTTGATCAGGCAAGGGTTTGGTCATAATAACGTGGATCATTGCACAAGGTTATGCCACGCATCTTCAGTTGCGGCGCTAATGGAAAATGTAGGTTCAGCTGCTGTCACAGCAACTTTTAATGAAATTGAAAATGCCGATGTCGCCATTGTTATCGGTGCCAACCCGACCGAAAACCATCCGGTAGCAGCCACCTACTTTCAAGCAATTTGCCAAACGTGGCGGCAAATTGATTGTGATGGATCCTCGAGGGCAGGGGCTCAAAGCGACATGCATCGCATATGCTGCAATTCCGCCCGGGTGCCGATGTATCAATGCTGAATGCCATCATGCATGTGATTGTCGAAGAACAGCTTTATGATCAGCAGTATATCGAGAGCTATACCGAAAACTGGGATGCGATGAAAACGCATCTCAAAGAGTTTTCGCCAGAAAAAATGTCTGAATTTTGCGGTATTGATGCTGAAACCCTTCGTGCTGTTGCGCGTGATTTTGCCGGTGCCACATCAGCGATGATTTTCTGGGGAATGGGCGTTTCGCAGCATATTCACGGAACCGATAATTCACGCTGTCTGATTTCGCTGGCTTTGATGTGTGGGCAAGTTGGGCGCCCAGGGACAGGCTTACACCCGCTGCGCGGCCAGAACAATGTCCAGGGCGCATCTGACGCGGGTTTGATCCCGATGTTCCTTCCCGATTATCAAAGTGTCACGATGATGGTGTTCGTTCGGCCTTTAATGAAATTTGGCATTCAGATTCGATTGCGCCAGAAAAAGGTCTGACCGTGACTGAAATTATGGATGCGGTCCACGACGGTGATATCACTTCGATGTATGTTCTTGGTGAAAACCCGGCCATGTCCGATCCTGATGTCCGATCATGCGCGTGCATGCGCTTGCCAAGCTGGATCATCTAGTTGTGCAGGATATTTTCCTAACTGAAACTGCAAATTATGCTGACGTGATATTGCCAGCATCGGCATGGGCAGAAAAAACAGGGACCGCCACCAATACAAACCGTCAGGTGCAAATGGGTCGTCCGGCCATTGCACCGCCAGGTGATGCCCGCGAAGATTGGTGGATTACAGTTGAGCTTGCCAAACGCATTGGTCTTGATTGGACCTACAGGCATCCGCGAGAAGTGTTTGCCGAAATGAAACTATCAATGAAATCACTCGATAATATTACATGGGATCGTTTGGCTGCTGAAAATGTTGTCACCTATCCGTCATTGGATGAGACTGATCCGGGTCAGCCGATCGTGTTTGGTGATGGGTTCCCGCGAACTGATGGAAGGGCTAGATTCACCCCTGCCAGCATTATTGCACCAGCTGAAACACCGGATACAGAATATCCGATGATTTTGACAACGGGTCGTCAGCTCGAACATTGGCATACGGGATCAATGACCCGCCGCGCCAAGGTGCTTGATGCGGTTGAACCGCAGGCAAATGCCTCACTTCATCCTCGCACCCTTCGTCGATTGGGAGCTGAGGCTGGTGACATGATAACTATTGAAACGCGACGCGGGTCAATTTCGATCATGGCGCGTGCTGATCGTGCGGTTGCTGAAGATATGGTCTTTGTGCCATTTGCATATGTCGAGGCAGCCGCGAATATTTTGACTAATCCGGTTGTTGATCCATTTGGTAAGATACCTGAGTTCAAATTTGCCGCTTGCAGGGTTGTCGCCACGCTGGGAATTGCTGCCGAATAGACGATGCGAGCCAGTATCATGTGATAGAATCCAAAACACAGCCCCAATCGCAATCACCGTGTGATCTGGGATTTTGGTTGGTTTTGTCACCACTGTAAAAAGTGAAAATGTAAAAAATTTACAATTTTCATTTTTTCACTATTTTCCTTTAACTCTGTATTCCAGCCGTTAATGTCTGAATATGTAAGATTGAAAAGCCGCTTAGATAGGCTTAAGCATTTGCAGATCATGCTGCAATGAAGGGGAAATTCGAACCATGAAAATTTTGATCCTAGGAGCCTCATATGGCTCACTTCTGTCAACAAAACTATTGATGGCTGGCCATGATGTCACTTTGATTTGCCGTAGCAAATCGGCCGCGCTGATTAATGCTGAGGGCACTGAAGTCCGGATCAAATTGCGCGATGAAGATAGCCATCGGGCTTTTCGGTCATATGATCTTGCCGGAACGCTCGATGCGGTCACACCGGCCGATGCACGGCCTGAAGATTATGACATGATCAGCCTTGCCATGCAGGAACCGCAATATTCCGAGCCGCAGGTACGCGATCTGATGCAGCGTATTGCTGCCAGCCGCAAGCCTTGCTTGTCGATCATGAATATGCCGCCTTTGCCGTTTTTGCGCCGTATCGATGCGCTGGCTGAGGCACCACTTGAAATGTGCTTTGATGATGCATCGGTATGGGCTGATTTCGAGCCGGGTCTGATGTCGCTTTGCAGCCCTGATCCTCAGGCCTTTCGCCCACCGGAAGAAGGCACCAATATACTTCATGTCGGCCTGCCAACTAATTTCAAGGCAGCGGTATTTGCTGATCCGGCGCATAATGCAATGCTTCGCCAGCTCGAATCCGATATTGCCGCGGTTACCGTTGATGGCAAGGATGTTCCGGTAAAGCTGCGCATCTATGACAGCCTATTCGTACCAATGGCGAAATGGAGCATGCTTTTGACTGGCAATTACCAGTGCGTGCAGCGTGACGGCGTGCGGGCAATTCGCGATGCTGTTCATGGAGATCTTGCCGCCTCGGCTGATATGTATGCCTGGGTTGACACACTGGCGCGGGCGCTTGGCGCGGATGCGGCCGATCAGGTGCCGTTTGAAAAATATGCAAATGCGGCTAGCAGCCTGTTAAAGCCGTCCTCAGCTGGGCGCGCGATTGATGGCGGTGCCAAGACGATTGAGCGTGTTGATCTTCTGGTGCAGCGGATTGCCGCCAGCATTGGCATGCAGAATGATCTTCTTGATGAGACCGTGGCAATTGTGAATGATCGGCTTGATGCCAACCGGTTTGAGGCGCCTTCTAATGTCCTTGATGTCGCTTAAGGGACGTAAGTCAGCGTGCGCGTCACCAAATATTTGGTACGTATAATGTTGGCAGGTACTAATGAGCTACAAAAAAAGGGGCGGTTCCATTGGTATCGCCCCTTTTGCTTGCGGTGGAATGATGCTGATTTAGCCGTTCAGCACATCCACAAGCGTGACGCCAAGTTTGGCGGGAGACGGTGACACGCGCACTCCTGCTTCTTCTAGCGCCGCAATTTTTTCATCAGCGCCGCCCTTGCCACCAGAAATAACGGCACCAGCATGACCCATGGTGCGGCCCGGAGGTGAGGTGCGGCCAGCGATAAAGCCAACCATCGGCTTTGACCGGCCTTTTTTGGCTTCGTCGATCAGGAATTGCGCCGCATCTTCTTCGGCAGATCCGCCAATCTCGCCAATCATGATGATGGATTCGGTTTGATCATCAGCAAGGAACATTTCCAAAACATCGATAAATTCGGTGCCTTTTACCGGGTCACCGCCAATACCGACAGCCGAAGACTGGCCAAGACCCGCCATTGATGTTTGATAAACCGCTTCATAGGTCAAAGTGCCAGAACGTGACAGCACGCCAACCGAGCCTTTGCGGAAAATGCTTGGCGGCATGATGCCGATTTTGCATTCGTCAGGTGTCATCAGGCCCGGGCAGTTTGGTCCAATCAGGCGTGATTTCGAATTATCCAGCTTTTCTTTTACCCGCACCATATCCTGTACAGGCACACCTTCGGTGATACAGGTAATCAGATCAATGCCAGCATCAATCGCTTCTTCAATCGCGGCCGCAGCACCCGCTGGTGGAACATAAATAACCGAGGCGTTGGCGCCGGTGGCGCTCTTGGCTTCGGCAACAGTGGCAAATAGCGGCAGGCTTTGCCCGTCTACACTTGTCCATTGCTGGCCACCTTTTTTCGGGTGGGTTCCGGCGAGCATTTGCGTGCCATGATAGGCCAATGCCTGTTCCGTGTGAAATGTGCCGGTTTTACCGGTCAGACCCTGCACAATGATTTTAGTGTCTTTATTGATGAGAATCGACATGTGCTTAGCCTTTCACTGCTTTAACAATTTTTTGAGCTGCATCATCCAAATCATCAGCGGCGATAACATTCAGTCCACTGCTGTTGATAATGGCTTTGCCTTCATCGACCTTGGTGCCTTCGAGGCGCACCACCAAAGGCACTTCAAGATTAATATCCTTGGCCGCTTGGACAACGCCTTCGGCAATTACATCACAACGCATGATGCCGCCGAAAATATTGACCAAAATCCCTTTTACATTTGGATCAGCGGTAATGATCTTAAAGGCTGCGGTAACGCGTTCGGTTGTTGCGCTGCCGCCAACATCAAGAAAGTTTGCTGGCTCGGCGCCATATAGCTTGATGATGTCCATTGTGGCCATCGCAAGACCAGCACCATTGACCATACAGCCGATTTCACCATCAAGAGCGATATAGGCAAGGTCATGTTTTGAGGCTTCGACTTCTTTTTCATCTTCTTCAGTAATGTCGCGTAATTCCATAACGTCAGGATGTCGGAACAGTGCGTTATTATCAAAAGACACTTTGGCATCAAGTACCTGAACGTCATTTGATTTGGTGACGATCAACGGGTTGATTTCCAGCAGGCTCATATCCTTGCTGACAAAGGCTTCGTAAAGATTCTTGAAAAGCGCCATGCCCTGTTCGCGGGCTGACCCTCAAGCTTGAAGGCGTCGGCAAGCGTTGCCGCGTCGGCATCAGTACAGCCAGCGCTGGCGTTTATGCCAACCGAATGGATCAGTTCAGGCGTGTCGTGCGCAACCGTTTCAATATCCATGCCGCCTTCGGTTGAGGCGACGAATGAGGTTTTGCCGGTTTCGCGGTCAACAAGAATTGACAGATATAATTCACGGTCAATATCGGCGCCATCTTCGACATAAAGCTGATTGACGGCTTTGCCAATTGGACCGGTTTGCTGTGTGACAAGGGTTTTGCCAAACATTTCAACAGCATTGGCAAGCGCTTCCCCAGCCGAAAAAGAGACGCGAACGCCGCCTTTGGCATCAGCGCCAAGTTCCTTGAATTTTCCTTTGCCGCGTCCGCCAGCATGGATCTGGCTTTTGACCACCCATACTGGGCCGGGAAGGGATGCAATCGCGCTTTTGGCTTGGTCAAGGCTGGTGATTGCAACGCCAGCAGCTATGGGCGCACCAAATGTCTGTAAAATTTTCTTCGCCTGATGTTCATGGATATTCATTGTTACTGTCTTTCCCCCGCTATGTGGACTTGTGTGATAAAGCCACGAAAATTGCAATGAGCGATCTCTTGTCACATATTCGTACAACAAATGCACAAAGTTTTTTGGCGCGACAGTTTGGGTGAAACCGCCTTGCGACATATCAGTTAAATCGGGTCGTTGTTTCGCCACATGTTTCGCAACATTTTCACTTTATATGGTATGCCACACACCATTAATAGCAAGCGCTATCATTGAATTATAGCCTGTAAAAACCGCTTGACGAGTATTGTATCAGGTGTAAGGTATACCAGATAAAGCCTGACATAGCGTAAAAGTTACATCAACGAAGGCAGGAAATTGAAGTGGGAGTAATTGATGGCAATTGATGTCAAATTAAAGCCTGTTTCGATCAATTTCACGCTGAAAGACCATATTTATGACGTGCTTCGCGAAAGCATTTTAAAGGTCGATATCTATGATGCCGATGAAGAACTACGCCTTGATGAGCGACGGCTTGCAGAACAGCTTGGTGTTTCACGAACACCCATTCGAGAAGCTTTGGCGCGATTGGCACAGGATGGCTTAGTCGAGATTTTGCCTCGCAAAGGCGTTTTCATTCATCGCAAAAGTCTTGAAGAAATTCTGGATATGGTTGTGACTTGGGCTGCGCTTGAGAGCATGGCAGCGCATATTGCTGCGCGCATTGCCCCTGAGGCCGATATTAGAGCATTGCGCGACTTTTCCATGCGCCACAGCGCGACCTCTTCCAAGGCTGAGCTAAGCGAATATTCAGATGCCAATATCAAATTCCATCAGGCAATTTTTGATCTGTCGGGCAGCCCGCTATTAAAGTCGACAACGGATGGGTTGTTTGCGCATATGTTTGCGGTTAGGCGTCGGGCGATGGGCGAAAATAATCGCGCCACCCATTCAGTTGCAGATCATATGGAAATCATCGAAGCGCTTGAGGCACGCGACAGCGAATTGGCGTCTCGGCTAGTGCGCGTGCATACCATGCGCTTGCATGATCATATTCGGGAAAGATGGACGCGGCTGGCAAATAAAGGCAAGGCTCGTGCTGAAATCGCGGAATCAGAACAAACATAAACGGTCATCTTCATAGCAAATCAGACAAACGGCAGTTTTGACCAAAAGCATAACCATCACTTTTTACATTTACTTTGAAGATACCAAGGAGACGCACAAATGACTTCATCCGAGACACGGGCGCTAACCGATGGTTTTCACCTCGTTATTAATGCGCTTAAGCTCAATGATATCAACACTATTTACGGTGTGCCGGGCATTCCGATCACCGATCTTGGCCGAATTGCGCAAGCTGAAGGCATGCGGGTAATTTCTTTCCGCCATGAACAGCATGCAGGCAACGCAGCATCGATTGCTGGTTATCTGACCAAAAAGCCGGGCATCTGCTTGACGGTGTCGGCCCCGGGCTTTTTGAACGGTCTGACCGCGCTTGCCAATGCCACCACAAATTGTTTCCCCATGATCCTGATCAGTGGCTCATCCGAGCGTGAAATTGTTGATTTACAGCAAGGTGACTATGAGGAAATGGATCAGTTGGCTATTGCCAAGCCGCTTTGTAAGGCGGCGTTCCGCGTTCTTCATGCTGAAGATATCGGCATTGCTGTTGCCCGCGCCATTCGCGCCGCTGTTTCAGGTCGCCCGGGCGGTGTTTATCTTGATCTGCCAGCCAAATTATTCGCCCAAGTCATGGATGCGGTGGAAGGCCAGAAATCACTGGTAAAGGTTGTTGATCCAGCACCGCAGCAATTGCCATCAGCAGATTCGATTGCGCGTGCGCTTGATGTGTTGAAAAGCGCAAAGCGTCCATTGATCATTCTTGGTAAAGGCGCTGCTTATGCTCAAGAAGATGAAATTGTTCGCAGCTTTGTTGAAAAAAGTGGTGTTCCCTATCTGCCAATGAGTATGGCCAAAGGCCTGCTGCCAGATGATCACTCGCAATCAGCTGGCGCCGCACGCTCGCTGGTACTAAAAGAGGCCGATGTTGTGGTCATGGTTGGAGCGCGTTTGAATTGGCTATTATCACATGGTAAGGGAAAAAGCTGGGGCGAGCCTGGGTCGAAACGCTTTATTCAGGTTGATATTGAGCCGCGCGAAATGGACAGTAATGTCGAGATTGTGGCACCAGTCGTTGGCGATATCGGATCATGCTTGAGCGCTATGACCAAGGCGATGGGCGATAAATGGCCAGCCGTTTCTGCCGATTGGATTGCCAATATTCAGACGCGCAAAGATGTGAATCTGGAAAAAATGTTAGCCAAGCTGATGAGTAATACAGTGCCAATGGATTTCCATAGCGCGCTTGGTGCGCTTCGCACGATCGTCAAGCAGCGTCCTGATGCAATCCTTGTGAATGAGGGGGCAAACACCCTTGATTTTGCGCGTAGCATCATTAACGTGTTCAAGCCGCGCAAGCGCCTTGACGTTGGCACATGGGGCATTATGGGTATTGGCATGGGCGCTGCTGTCGCCGCAGCCGTTGAAACCGGCCAGCGCGTTCTTGCTGTTGAAGGCGATAGTGCCTTTGGATTTTCGGGCATGGAGATTGAGACAATCTGCCGTTACAATTTGTCGGTCTGTGTTGTTGTGTTCAATAATAACGGCATCTATCGCGGTACCGATCAAAACTTAACAGGTGGTGAAGATGTAGCCCCGACTGTATTTGTCAAAGATGCCCGCTATGACCTCATGATGGCTGCCTTTGGCGGTGTTGGCGTCTATGCGACGACACCGGATGAGCTAACACGCGCGGTAAACGAAGCAATGGATAGTGGCAAGCCAACCTTGGTCAACGCTGTCATTGATGAAAATGCTGGAACGGAAAGTGGCCGTATCGGTAACCTTAACCCGCAAAGTGTGGTTTCTAAGAAATAGCGCCAAAGACAAAGCATTCCAGTTTAGACATAGGATAAGATTATGAAAGCTCTTCAAGGTATTAAAGTTCTGGATTTCACCCATGTTCAGTCAGGCCCGACCTGTACCCAGCTTTTGGCTTGGTTTGGCGCTGATGTGATCAAGGTTGAACGTCCGGGGGTCGGTGATGCAACGCGCCAGCAGCTGGTCGATGTTGACGGGGCCGACAGCCTCTATTTCACCATGTTGAATCATAATAAACGGTCAATTGAGCTGAATTCCAAAAACGAGACCGGCAAACAGATTTTGACGCGTCTCATCGAAACCTGTGATGTTCTTGTGGAAAATTTTGCCCCTGGCGCGCTTGACCGGATGGGCTTTACATGGGAACGGATTCAAGAAATCAATCCGCGCCTGATTCTGGCGTCAATCAAAGGCTTTGGCCCGGGCAAATATCAAGATTGCAAGGTTTATGAAAATGTCGCGCAATGTGCTGGTGGTTCAGCCTCAACAACGGGTTTTCGCGATGGCCCGCCATTGGTGACGGGTGCGCAGATTGGTGATTCAGGAACTGGACTTCATTTGTGCCTTGGTATTGTAACGGCGCTGTTCCATCGTGAAAAATCTGGCCGTGGCCAAAAAGTCACAGCCGCGATGCAGGATTCGGTTCTAAACCTTGCCCGCGTAAAGCTTCGTGATCAGCAGCGCCTTGCCGCTGGCCCATTGAAAGAATATTCACAATTTGGCGAAGGCGTCCCATTCGGTGATGCCACACCGCGCGCTGGCAATGATTCTGGTGGTGGACAGCCTGGACGTATTCTGCGTTGTAAGGGGTGGGAACAAGATCCAAACGCCTATACCTATTTCATCATTCAGGCGGCGGTTTGGGAAAAAGTTTGCGATATCATTGGTGAGCCTGACTGGAAAACCAAGAGATGGATATACCAAGCCACCACAGCGGCTTGATAAATTGAACGAAATTTTTGAGCGTATCGAACAATGGACAATGACCAAGACCAAATTTGAGGTCATGGATGCATGTAATCCGCTTGATATTCCGGTTGGCCCGATCTTGTCGATGAAAGAAATTGCCGAAGATCAGGGTTTGTATGCGACTGGAACCTTGGTAAAGGTCGATCATCCAGAGCGCGGCGAATATATCTCGGTTGGCTGTCCGGTGAAATTGTCCGATAGTCCGGCTGAGGTTCAGCGCTCACCATTGCTTGGTGAGCATACAACCGAAATCCTAACTGATGTTCTAGGCTATTCAGCCGAAGAGCTTGTCCAGATCATTGAATCAGGCGCGGTTGGCGCGGCTAAATAAGAATGTTATTTTGGTTAATCATTGATTCAAATCATTTATCGTTCAGATTAGGCTTTGCACTTTAGGAGAGCAGGCAATGAGGATTGTATTACACGGACAACAGGCCTTTGGTCAGACTGTTTTGGAAAGACTTTTAGAGCGCGGCGAAGATGTTGTTGCTGTTTGTTGTGCGCCGACAAAAGAAGGAAAACCTGAAGACCCATTGGTTGAACTGGCGCGTGAAAAAGGTTTGCCCGTCCATCAACCTGCATCATGGAAAACACCTGAAGCATTAGCGTTGATGAAATCATTCAATGCTGATGTTTGTATGATGGCTTATGTGTTGTTGTTTGTTCCGCAGGAAGTGCGCGATGCACCAACATATGGCACCTTTCAGTACCATCCGTCACTTTGCCCAGAACATCGGGGGCCATCTTCGATCAACTGGCCGATTGCAATGGGTAAAACGCGCACTGGCTTGTCTATTTTCTGGCCTGATGATGGTCTGGATGAAGGTCCGATGATGTTGCAGAAAACTTGCGAAATAGGCCCTGATGAAACGCTTGGCGATGTTTATTTCAAAAAGCTGTTCCCGATGGGTGTTGATGCGATGATCGAAGGGTTGGAACTGGTCAAGGCTGGCGTCATCATCAAACATGACCAGCGTTTGGAAGATGGTTCATATGAAAGTTGGTTTGGCAAAGCGTCTGCCGAGATCGATTGGTCAAAGCCGGTTACCGATGTTTACAATATGATCCGTGCTGCCAATCCTGCGCCTGGCGCGTGGACAACAATTGCTGGCAGTGAATTGAAAATTTATGATATTGCACGCGCTGACGGCACTGGGACTGCTGGGGAAGTCGTTTCGGTTGATGAAGATGGCGTTACGGTACAGGCCGAAGGTGGACGGATTTTAATTAAGCGTTTACGGCCTGCTGATGGCGGAAAAATGACGGCAAACGAATGGGCTGCCGCTGCTGGAATTAACCCTGGAACAAAATTAGGCTTATAGTCGTGAGCCTCTTAACAGAAATAGAAATCGCACGCGCGGCGAAAAAGAAGTCAATTTTTGAAATTGGTGATGGCGTTGGCATATTGTCCGCTGAGCTGTTTCCATCTGCTTATGATAATGCCTGGTTTGCCAAGTAATCCGGCCGTCAAGACTATTTTTACAAATGAAAATGGTGAGATTGATGGCTTGTTTTAGTGTGAAAACATTAAACGGGGCTGTTTTGAATTGGTCAAATCCAGTAATTTTGAAATGAATTGAGATATAATTGAAGAGTTGTAAAATAAATTTAATTAAGTCACCGTAATAGAATAAGAGTGACAACAAACAGCTTTGTGTTTTGTAAATTAAACACCGTTTACAATATTACATTAATTTACTTAAAGTTTTGAACCACAAGGTGTATCTAAATAATGTCCAAACAAAGGAGGAGACTATGAAGTCTATTAAAAAACTATTTTTCGGTGCAGTTGGCATGGCATTGGCGGCAACGTCAGTATCAGGTGTTGCGGTAGCCGGAAGCCATGGCTGGGAGCCTACAAAGCCAATTGATTTTATCATCATGGCGGGTAAAGGCGGTGGTGCTGATAAAATGGCTCGATTGATGCAAGCAATTGTAGAGAAAGAAAATCTCTCTAATCGACCGTTGGTTCCAACAAACAAGTCAGGTGGATCTGGGGCCGAGGCGTTAATTGCAGCCTCTAACGCCAGTGACCCAGATCATACAATCATGGTGACGTTGAACTCATTTTATACAACGCCGCTTCGTCAGCCCGGCCTGAAAATCGACAGCTTGAGCTTTGCTCCAGTAGCTCGCATGGCTGAAGACACATTTTTGCTTTGGGTGCACAAGGATAGTGGCCTAACAACATTTGCCCAGTTCCTGGCAAAAGCAAAAGCCGACGGCAATAAGTGGGTAATGGGTGGTACCGGCAAAAACTCTGAAGACAACATCATCACCGACTTCCTGAACAAAAACTATGGTTTATCTATGAAATATATTCCATATAAGGGCGGTGGAGCTGTTGCAAAGCAGGTTGCTGGTAAGCAGTTGAATTCATCTGTAAATAACCCATCAGAAGCTCTTGGTTTCTACGAGGCAGGCACTATGGTTCCATTGGTTGCATTCACCAAATCGCGTCTGCCAATGTTCCCAAATGTGCCAACATTGAGTGAAGTGTTTGCAGGTGGTAAGCAGATTAGCTGGTCATATTTCATGCAACGGTCGGTTGTTGGTGCACCTGGAATGTCTGAAAAAGCACAAGCTTACTATACTGATCTGTTTGCAAAAGTTTATGCCTCAGCAGATTGGCAGAAGTACAAGTCAAAGAAATCACTCATGGGTGATTTGATGTCTGGTGACGCGCTCAAAGCTTATTGGGCTGACCAAATCAAGAATCATACAAAAATCTTGAAGGCATCTGGCGCAATTAAATAGCGTCGTAAAAAAATATTGAGAGGAGTTCTAAGATATGCGTAGAGCTGAAATTGTAACGGCATTTATCTTGGGAATTCTCTCAATATACTTAATGTGGAAGTCAGGAGAGGCACCAGACTGGAATCCTGACATTGCCCGTTTTGACAATATCGGGTTGATAGAAGGTGAAGGCCCAGGTAGCGGGTTTTGGCCATTTTGGTTGTCCTTTATCATGTTAATTTGCTCTGTTTGGATTGGTATAAATTGGTACCGTAGAACGTCACCCCCATCCCAATCAGACGAAGAATTTTTAGATGGGTATGGACGACGCATGTTATTTGTCGTCGGTGGTGGTCTTTTTGGTTTTTTGATTTTAATTGAGATTGCTGGTTTCTACGCTGCAATCTTGGCGTTCATGATTTATTACGTCCGCTTTTTGGGGCGTCACAGCTGGTGGGCAACTTTGTCTATTAGTTTTGGTTTAGTTATCGCTTGCTTTTTCTTTTTTGACATTGCCATGCGTATTGTCCTTCCAAAGGGTTTGTCAGAGCCTCTGTTTATTCCCTTATACGAAATGTTTCTTTAGGCACCATCAGAATAACTGAGGAATAATGATATGGATGTTATAGCATCTCTTATGAATGGCATTTTGGTTGCGCTTGAGCCTATCAATCTTGGTCTCGCAATTATTGGTGTGATTGTTGGCTTGTTTGTTGGTGCAATGCCTGGCTTGGGATCGGTGAATGGTGTCGCCATTCTGCTGCCTTTCACTTTCGTTATTCAGGGGTACACAGGTGGTGCAACATCACCGATGATTTTCCTTGCCTCAATCTATTATGGGGCAATGTATGGTGGTGCGATTTCATCGATTACGCTTGGCATTCCGGGGGCGTCAACCGCGGTTGCAACAACCTTTGACGGCCGCCCTCTTGCGTTGGCTGGAAAAGCGCACATAGCGCTTGTAGCTGCTGCCTTAGCATCTTTTGCTGGCGGCACGGTCTCAAACGTTATGTTTACGGCTTTTGCACCCCTGCTGGCGGCTGTTGCCCTGTCATTTGGCGATCCTGAAGTCTTTGCGCTGATGTTACTTGCCTTTGCGACTTTTGTCGGGCTTGGCGGTGATGATATTCCTAAGACAATCTTTTCGATTTGTATCGGTCTCGTGTTGGCAACGGTTGGGTTTGATATTGTCTCAGGGGAACCGCGTTTGATATTCTTTGATATTACCGGGTTTTCGCATGGTATACGGTTTCTTGTGCTCGCTATTGGCGTTTATGGTATCGGTGAGATGCTCTGGACCATCAATACGTCGCGGCATGGTTCATCAATGTCCAATGTTGATGTGACTGCGCGGGCAGTTATTGATGCCATTAAGGAGTTCCGACACGCATGGCGGGGCACAGTTATTGGCTCATTTTTGGGCTTCTTTGTTGGCATACTCCCAGCTGCGGGGGCAACTCCAGGGTCATTGATGGCCTATGGTGTCGCTAAGCTGACTTCTCGTAATCCAAATGAATATGGCAAAGGCTCTATCGATGGGGTTGCGGCACCCGAAGCAGCAAATAACTCAGCGTCAACAGGAGCAATGTTGCCAATGATGACCCTTGGGATTCCGGGGTCGCCAACAACGGCTGTTCTTCTCGCCGGTATGGTGATTTGGGGTTTGCAGCCAGGACCGTTGTTGTTTACCGATCAACCTGATTTTGTTTGGCCACTGATCGGGTCATTTTATATCTCAAACGTGATTGCTGTCTTAATCAATTTGGCCTTCATTCCGGTGTTTTTGTGGATGCTTCGGATGCCGTTTACTATTCTAGCACCGCTGATTTTCGTACTTTCGCTTGTTGGAACGTTTGCGGCCTATCAGGATATGTTTGATGTCTGGTTGATGGTTATTGTTGGAGTATGTGCTTTTTTCTTGCGGTTGTTGGATTATCCAGTGGCGCCAGCAGTTCTCGCTATTGTTTTAGGACCGATTGCTGAACCAAAACTGCGGCAGTCGCTTTTATTCTCTGACGGTGATTTCATGATCTTCTTCAACCGACCAATCGCCGGGCCGATCACGATCATTGCCATCGTGCTGATCCTCTTGCCATTGTTCAAGTTAATCCGCGACAAGATAAGACAAACGGCATAAAACAAAAGGGGCACTTCGGTGCCCCTTCCTATTTTTGGCGTTGATTGGATCACGAAATATGGCTCAAAAACCATCTTTGCCCGATAGTGAATATCACGCATGGAACCCAGGCCTTAGTTCCAATTTGCCAACAAGGCTGTTGCCACTTATCACCTTATTCCGGCTTGAAAATAGCGATGTTGGCTATCAGCAGGCCAAAGAAGCGGCTGATTTTTCCGGCCTTCCAGTCGAACAGCTTTGCGCCTTAAAGGTGGAACGGCTTGTCGCGCATGAGGTGCTGATCCGTGTCACTGCTGATTTATCGGTTCCCGATGGACCAAGCTATGAATATCTGGGTTTGCAGCTTCGCGGCATGGTTGATTCGATCTATCGCGGTTATATGGTTCCCGAAATGCAGGATATCGCGGTGGGGTTTGACCTTGTGCGGCAACGCGCCAAACATGAACTGACCTTGCTTGTCGATGAAATCTGTTCTTTTGATGCGCCGCAGAAAAAACCAAAATCAGGTTTTTTCGGATTTTTGAAACGGCAACCGGAACCCATCGATCGAACCACAAAACCGCCGGAACTAGAGGCCTTGGATCAATTGCGGCAGCGGGTAGGCAATGAGGATGATTTCCCCGCCGCCTGCATGACCGCGCTGATTAGTGTGGTGAGTGGCATTTTGGGAAAGCAGGGGCGCATTGTTACTGACCGGCAATTGATTGTCGAGCTGGCGCTTCGGGTGTTTTGCAATGATCAGGGCAGTGCCGAAATCGGCCATTTGATTGCGCCAATTTTTGAAAATGCGGCCAAGGCCGAGGGCTATCAGTTTTTGCCAGCGCAAAGCGAACCAATTGTGATGAATACAAAGGGGGCGTCGGCCGCTGGGAAAAGCACGATCCGCCCACAACAACGGCTTCTTGCCGAACGCATGGGCGTGCCATGGGAAGATTTTGCCCTTATCAGCCCGGATTATTGGCGCAAATATCTACTGGATTATGACAGTCTTGGTGTTGATTATAAATATGCCGCTATGTTGACTGGTCGTGAACTTGAATTTGTTGATAAAAAGCTTGATCGGTATATGGCGCAAAAGGCGAAGAAAAAAACTGTTCCACATTTGCTGATTGACCGGTTTCGATTTGATAGTTTCAAAATTGATAGTGAGGGCGATTACAAAAGCACGCTATTGAGCCGGTTTGGATCGACGGTATTTTTGTTTTTTGCGATCACGCCGCCGCCAGCAACCGTTGAACGTGCATGGCAACGTGGGCTGACAACCGCGCGTTACAAGGCGGTGGATGATCTTCTCTATCACAATATCGAGGCTTTCACCGGCATTCCCGAATTATTTTTTTCATGGATGTCGATCACCGATAAAAACATTTATTTTGAATTTCTGGATAATGATGTTCCGCTTGGCGAATTGCCAAAAACAATTGCCTTTGGCCGTAATGGTTCAATGACGGTTCTTGATCCGGTGGCCTTGTCTAATATTGATCGATTTAAAGAGGTCAATGTTGCCGCAACACGACCCGAAGATGTGTTAAATCCTGAATGGATACCAAGCTATCAATTTCTGCGGCAATGTATTGAGGCGTTGCCAAAGCTGGAATTTGCCGATCAGGACAGCGCGAAAATCTATGGGCGTATCGAAAAGGGGGAATGGGCCTATAAAAATGCTGCGGCCAAGCCTGATAGCGCAAATGCAGATGAATGCTTGGCGGCAATCGGATGGGATGCGCCACCAGCGCCAAATCCCTTGCCAATTGAATTGATTGATAGCGATGTGGTCAAAACGGTAACGCTTGGCGCATGGGGTGTGCCGCAGCAATTAGATTCTGGTAAGGTAAAGCGTTTTAGGCCTCTTTCTAAGTGCCAATTTGACTGCTATTCCATTGACAGTAAATCTTTCTTGATTGCAGAATTCTTGCCTATCTTGAACGGCGCGTGGGCTATTATGGTGCACGCCGGTCTGTTTAATCTATTTGCTTTGTTATTGGTAAAAAGGAAAATTCCAAGATGACTAATTATGTAATCGAGCCGGCACAGCAAGTAAGCTTGCCAGTTCGCGGCAGCGATGCTGTTTTTCCGGTGCGCCGGATCTATTGTATCGGCCGTAATTATGCTGATCACGCCATTGAAATGGGCCATGATCCGGATAAAGAACCGCCATTCTTTTTCCAGAAAAATGCGGAAAATGTTGATACTGGCGGTGAATTTCCTTATCCGCCTCAAACCAGTGATGTGCATTTCGAAATGGAAATGATTGTCGCGCTGAAAAGTGGTGGTGTTGATATTCGTGAAGAAGATGCGCTTGATCATGTGTTTGGCTATGGTCTTGGGCTGGATATGACCCGCCGCGATCTGCAGGGCGAGGCCAAAAAGATGGGCCGTCCTTGGGAAATCGGCAAGGCGTTTGAAAGGTCGGCACCGATGAGCGAGCTGGTGCCAGCCAGTGACACGGGGCATCTTGATCAAGGGCGTATTTCGCTTCAGGTCAATGGCGCCGAACGTCAAATTGGTGATTTGAACCAGATGATCTGGAAAGTGCCGGAAATGGTTGCGTATCTATCGCGCTTTTATGACATTGCTGCTGGTGATCTGATCATGTCTGGAACGCCAGCCGGTGTTGGGCCGATCGAACGCGGTGACGTGATGGTTGGAGAGGTCGAAGGCATCGGATCATTTACCGTTACCGTTGTCTAATAAGCCGCCGCTGGCCAAAACGGCTTGAAATGAGAAACAGACCTGGGCGTGGGGCTAGTCGATTGATAGAACCGCGCCCATGCCTGATGCGGCATGTTCTAGCATATGACAATGAAACAGCCATAGACCCGGGTTATCAGCCTTGAAAACAAGGCTGATACGTTCTTGCGGTTGCATAAGCCATGTGTCGCGCTGGCCTGAGGGAAGGGCAAGCGCCGGATCATCCGACATAACCCAGAAATGATGGCCATGAAGATGCATTGCATGGCGCCATGCCGTATCGTTATAGACATCAAGTGATACGAGGTCATTTTGATCAATCTCGGCAAAGAGCGTTGAGTAATCGCCAATCTCGCCGTTAAAAGCCCATAAGTTTTTTGTGTTTTTGCGCCAATTTGCGAAGTGACAATTCCGCCCCTTCAAACATCGCTGTTTGCAAATTGCCCATCGCGCCGCCCTGCATGTGAATTGGGATGCGGCGCAGTTTGTTCAAAGATGGTAAAGCCGCCGGTTTTGGCGTGTTAATTGGCGTTTTGCTGAGGCTTGAAGGGCCAAGCGCAGGATCAACAAGCACGGTCGCAGCTGGATAAGGCTCGCCGGTGCTGATTTCGGCAATCTCGATGCTGCCACGATCCATATCCAGAATAACATCGGCGCGTTGCGCTGGTGCCAAGGTGATTTTGGTCACTTGCTCAGGCTGGCAAAAAGCGCCATCAAGCGCAATCAAAGTCGCTGACGCATTGGTCAATTGGAATGTCATGATCCGCGCATTAGCGGCGCTGATCAAGCGTAAACGGATGCGTGCTTTGTCTTTCACCCGAAATTCGGGTGCCGATTTGCCATTGACCGTTAGCCAGTTGCCAAGCCGTCCACCATGTGACCAATCATGCAACCCGCCTAATGAGGCTTGGTCAATTTGCCCATCATTATCCAGCCGCCAATCATCAATCATCAAACACAGATCATGGTCAACTTCAGGGTCTTGGTCATCATCAATAATCAAAGGGCCATAAAGCCCGCGTGCCACCTGTTCCCAGCCCATATTATGGGCGTGATACCAATAGGTGCCGCTGTCATTTAGCGGGAATTCATAAGCAAAGCTCTCACCCGGCTCGATCGGTGCTTGCGTTAGATTGGCAACACCGTCCATTTCATTCAAATTACGAATACCGTGCCAGTGAATGGTCGTTGCCACGTCAAGATTGTTCCGAACCTCAGCATGAAGCATATCGCCTTTGCGATAGCGCAGCATGGGGCCGGGGCAGGATTGGTTATAGAGCCAGAGATCAGTGTCAGGCTGGCCAGCACCAGCAATGTTCAGCCGTGTCTTGCCAGCCATGATTTGCTGCACGGGAGTTGCGGCATTGAGGCGCTTCCAAGGCGAAGGCGCAACTAATGAGCTTGTTGCACCAGCGGCGGCGAGGGTGAGGAAATGACGTCTTTTCATTTTTTAGTCTAGCATTCAATCGCGGCATTGACGATGGGGTATCTGGTGCATCGGCTGATTTGTCACAGTCGACGACAGCAGCGGCAACCACGAGGCAGCAAGCTAAGGGGTCGCATTTGGGAAAAACAAAGGCCTGTTTTCATGCTGGAAAGTGGCAATTGCGTTTTGCCCCTTGGGCGATAATAGCCAATCGACAAAAATACGGGATTCGGCAGCCTTTATTGTTGGGCAATGGGTTTGGCTAACCAAAACAACGCCATATTGGTTAAATAATGCTGGATCCCCCTGATATAGAGGCATATGTGTGGTTTTGTTTTTGAATGTCAGCCATGTTGCGCGATCAGTAAGAGCATAGGCATCAGCCTGAACCGCAAAATTAAGCGTTGCCCCCATGCCAAGGCCGGTTTCAAGATACCATTTGCCACTGGCATCTTTTGGCGTTGCGCCCGCGGTCCGCCAAAATCGGTGTTCGGCCTTGTGCGTACCGCTATCATCACTTCGTGATGCAAATCTGGCTTTGGCCGCGGCAATTTTCTGAAAAGCCTCGACCGTTGTTTTGGCGGCTCCAATTTGGGCCGGATCATCCTTTGGGCCAACCAGAATGAAGTCATTAAACATTAAATCATGGCGCTGACTGCCGAAGCCGTCGACCACAAATTTTTCTTCATCAATTTTTGAATGGACAATGACCAGCTCGGCATCGCATTTTTTGGCATTGCGAAGGGCCTGACCCGTGCCAACAGCAACAATCCGCACATCAATATCGTTTTCAGCCCCGAATAACGGCAATAGATGGTCGTAAAGTCCTGAATTCTGGATTGATGTGGCAGATTGAACAATGATCACCGGTGCGGCTGCATGGCCAGCAATGGCGAAAAAGCTGGTAAAAAACGCGATATAACCCGCCATCACCAATCGCGTGAAACACGATAGGCGGCGCAAAATTGAAAAAAAGCTGAAACCAAGCCGGATCATCTTTATCTTTTATTCAATATTGAAAAGCGTTGCAAACCCAATGTTTCGTTTTTCATATCGCCTCGCATGCGGATAATAGGTAAGGTCAAGGCAGACTGGATTTGTTGGCCAAGGAGGTCGTTTTTGACCGCACCAAAAAAGACAAGGCATGCGGCCCAAGAACCGGGGGTGCGTACAAAATTATTCATTGCTGATGAGACCATTGGCCTTGGCAAAATCAATTTGCTGGCCTCGCTCGACGAGGCTGGGTCGATTAGCGCGGCTGCGCGCCAGATGGGAATGAGTTATCGCCGTGCATGGTTCCTGCTTGATTCGATGCAAAGCGGATTTCGCAACCCTTTGTTCTGTAACCGAGCGCGGTGGGTCGAGCAAGGGTGGGGCTAGATTAACCCCTCTTGGCAAAGATTTGATTCGCCGCTATCGGGCGCATGTTGCCCTTGTTGACGATCAATCAACTGATATTTTGTCATGGATGAGGGCCGTTCAGATTGATCATAATGATGATTAGGCGATGCTGTTTGGTAAAACAGCGCTAGCAACGGGTTCATCTGCGCAGAAAAAACTGTTAGGGTTTCAATAATACTTTTTATATAGGATTTTACCAATAATGAAATTTCCACCATGGCATCAACGGCCTGATGAGTTTGATCCGGAAACGCATCGTGAGGGTATTTTGGACAGCCAGTCCTTTCTGCGCGTTGCCGACCAGTTTATCTCGCTAGCAAATCAGCGAAACAAAAAGATCGAATCAACCGAATTGCAAATGGTAATGCTGTATGCTGCGGCGCGCTATGCCTCGCATGTTGGCAAAAATGTACTTAATGTCGAGGAACAGGAAGATTTTGTTCAGCATATGGTGGCGCAATATGCCGATATGTTGCGTGAACATATGGCCGATCCAACGGTTTAGAAAAGGGTTTATTTATTTTGCGTTTGTTTGGTCAGCTTATCATTGCCGCAGCTATATTCGGTGGCGCCTTTATGGGTGTGCAAGCCAAAGCCTATACCGCTGTTGAACGGGGGCTGAAAGTGGTGCGCGAGCATTGCACGCGATGCCATGTTGTGCCGGGGATCAACCCTTATGGCGGTATTGGATCCACCCCGTCCTTTTCGGCGATGAAATGGCTTGATGATTGGGCGTATCGGTTTGAGATTTTTTATATTTTGCCGCCGCATCCATCACTTGTGCGGATCGAAGGCGTAAGCGAGCCAAGAAGTGACGCCCTGCCAGCCTTTAGCAAAGAAATCATCCTTACCCTTGAGGATGTTGATGACATATTAGAATTTGTTAAAACCCTGAAAACACCCGAATAAAAGGCAGCGTTTTAACGGGTAAAACCCCGAAATTGAAAGGCCTGGTTCAAAAGGCCTGTTATGATAGGAACGACGATGAGCAAAGACCAACGCGAAGACATGACCGCCAGTGAAATGGCAATGCGAAAATTTTTAAAGCAGCTAGGCGTGACCGCGCATCAGGAATTGGCTGACGCGCTTGTCAAAGCCGTGGCCGATGGCAAAATTGCGGCTGGTGCAGAATTGGCGGTAACAGCGCGTGTTGAGATTGTTGATCTGCAATTCACACATGACGTCACGGCAAATCTGGTAGCACCTGAATAAATGACCGCTTTGACCCAAGACTTGATTCTGGCGGCGCTGGCTAATGTTCAAGACCCATCCCAGGGGCGTGATATTGTTGCGCTTGGCATGGTAACCGGATTGCAAATCAAAGATAGCAATATCAGTTTTGCCCTTCAGGTGCCTGCGCATCGTGGGCCAGCAATGGAACCGGTACGCCGTGCCGCAGAAAAGGCGGCGATGGCGATCGAAGGCGTGACCAGCGCAACCGTAATGGTTACCGCGCATGCTGGCGATCAGGGGGGCATGAGCGCCCTAACTGAAGATGAAGGGCCAGTGACCGAAAAAATTCTTGAAAGCAAGGTTCGCCGCTTTGTTGCGGTGGCATCGGGCAAGGGCGGAGTTGGCAAATCGACAACAGCGGTAAATCTGGCCATTGCACTGCGCCTTGAGGGATTGCGGGTTGGTTTGCTTGACGCCGATGTCTATGGCCCGTCCCAGCCGCGGATGCTTGGTGTGAGTGGTCGTCCGGCGTCAGCGGGTGGTGACATGGTAAAGCCGTTGGAAAGCTATGGCGTGCATTTGATGTCGATGGGATTGCTGGTGCCTGATGATACGGCGATGATCTGGCGTGGACCGATGGTGCAATCGGCGTTGACGCAAATGTTGGACTCGGTTGCATGGGGTGTGCTTGATGTGATCATTATTGATTTGCCGCCAGGAACCGGTGATATTCAGATATCATTGGCACAACAGGTGAATTTGGCTGGGGCGGTGATTGTGTCAACGCCGCAGGATATTGCCCTACTGGATGTTGTTAAAGCATTGACAATGTTTGAAAAAGCGAATGTACCGTTGCTAGGAATGGTGCAGAATATGTCGCATTGGAGTTGTCCGGATTGTGGCCGTAAAGACCATATTTTTGGCGATGGCGGCGCCGCGCGAGAGGCGAAAAAACGTGGTATTGAACTGCTTGGGGAAATTCCTTTATCAATGGCGGTGCGGGTTGGATCGGATTCAGGTACCCCCATTGTTGTTGCCGAGCCGCAATCTGAACAGGCAAAGACCTATCGCAACATTGCCAAACGTTTGATGGAGGTCGCCGACCTTCGCAATGAGGAAAGCGCATGACATTATATTACGAAGATGATCCGGCCGATGAGACAACTGTGCCACAATTGCCGCCTTTGCTGCGGGCTGTTGAGGTGCCTGCTGGTCAGGATGTGCTGGCCAAGGCCGTTGCGGTTGCCGCAAATACCGAAGTTGGCACTGTTTTCTACGCTGAAAGAGTCGACCGAATGCAGATTGCCGTGCGGCTAGAGCCAGATGTGGCGGTTCGTCAAGCAGGGCAGATGCTGTTTGCGATGATGATTGGGCTTGGTGACTCAATCGGGGCGCTGGCGCCGCCTGAAATTGCTGTCACCTATCAATTGCCGGGTTATGTAATGCTAAATCGTGGGCGTGCCGGCATAGTGCGCCTGTTGATTGATCCGACAGCAAGCGGTGATGACGTGCCTAAATGGATGATTGTCAGCGCCGATGTGCGTTTAACAGCTGAAGAACAGGATCAGGCTGAATGGTTGAAAACCGCTGGCGCGGAACAGACCTCGATGGCCGAAGAAGGAGGCGGGTTTATTTCGCGCACCCGCTTTGTGGAGTCAAGCTGCCGACATTTTCTTGCTTGGGTGAACCGCTGGCAAGATGACGGGTTCCGCCCGCTTTATGACAGTTGGATGCAGCGGCTAGAGGCGTCTGCGCCAATTGATTTTGCTGGCGGCAAACAGGCTGAATGGCTTGGCCTTGATGAGCATGGCGGCGCATTGGTCAAGCTTGATGGAAAAGCATCATCGGTCATGCCGCATGAACTCGAAGCTGTTTGTGGCACGCCAGTTCTGCCATAAGGGGCTGGTCTGTTGTGGATAGGGAATTGGTAAACCAGCTATGAAACTCGCAAAAACCATCCGGTTTGATCCGTCTGATCTGAATGTGTTTCCGCTGGCAGCCGATGAAGGCGAATGGGCACTTGTTGGCACCTTCTGCTTTGCCGGTATTGACGAGGCAGATATTAAAGGCAAAGTAAAACAAGCGTTTAGCAATGGATTTCTGGGGCTTGATTCAATGGGCTTTTCAACCTTGGTTAGCATTGTCACGGTAAAGCCGGATGATCTTTGCAAGATTGAAAACCGGCTTTGTTCGATTTTTATGAATGAGTTTCGCGCCCCTGATGAAGCAACAGCGATGGCTGCGGTGACTGAAGAAATCAAATTTATGGCAGATTTATGCGCCGAACATAAAACCGGAACTTTGCTTGCGATTGAGCGCAGCCTTGGCGATGATGGCATTCGCGAGTCTTTTCGCAGTCTTGCCAAGCCTGAATCCTGCGCTGAACAGAAAATCTGGACAATGGTCGATGATGATGATGACGCATCAGCAGACAGTGCTGAACATCATGCGCATGGTCATGAATAATAGGCACCGTTGATTGGGCCTTCATGGAGTTTAAGAACGTAATGAGCAATGATTTTTGGCTTACCTCTGGATGGCATTTAACACAACGTGACGATCATGGGCATATGGTGCCAAGTGCCGATTTCATGCGCGCCTATTTCATGCGTGAAGAGGTGGCCCCTGAAGAGGGGTCTTGTGATGCCGAAATTGCGCTTCATAAGAAATTGTTGATGATCCTTTTGCTGTGGTAGTGCCAACGGATCTATTTGAAATTGCTGATAAAGATGTTGTACATAATTATCAGGCGGTTTTGCGGTTCCGTAATTTTCTGGCGGATTATCCAACTTTGGAATCGGCCTATATGGCAATGGCACGCAATGCCCAGCCAAATATCCCGCCGCTGTTTTTTGAACAGATAGCGCAGATTATTCTTCGCAATATCCTTGATGGCGAAACCGATCCCTTGCAATTGCGAGCAGCTGAAATTCTATTCCGCAATCAGGTGGTAACGCTTGATGATGGGCGTATCATGGTTGCGGATCATGCAACTGTGCAGCTGCAATCAGGCATGCAAAAGGCGCTTGAGCAAACAAGCGCAAATGATGAGGTGCAAATTGATATTCTCGCCACTGAAACGGCAGATGAGTATTGGGAACGATCCGACCTGTTTAACACATCGATTGACATCGCCTATACCCAGCCAGCGCTTGATGGTTTGGCGCGGGTTTTGGAAAAATGGATTGCGCATTTTCTGCCGCTTGCGGTTCGTGTTTCGCCAATGGTCAAAATCGAAGATGAAGCCTGGTCATGGCATATTGGCCTTGATGCTGAAGCCACCAAAATTCTGAATGATCTGTATCGTGGTGACGAGGTTGATGAGCCTCGATTGCGGCGCATCCTATGCCTTTTCAAATTGGAAACCGATAATGGGTTTGTCGCTGAAATGGCGGGTAAACCGGTTTATCTTGGGCTGGCAATGGATGAGGCAGGGGTAGCAAGAATGAAACCACAGAACTTGCTTGTAAATCTGCCAGTTAGAGATCCATCTTAATTTAATATTTGAATATATTTAAGGCTGATATACGGCAGATTTCGGGTGAAACCTGCCGCAGATTCAAAGGCCTGATTAATTCAGATAATCGTCAGTCGTGCGGGGCTTTGGCCGCTCGCGCATTTCCATCATTTTATCTTTTTGCTCGAACATGGCCTCAACACGGCAATCCTCACACATTTTCAAAATGTCGGTTTTTGCGCTGTCTTGAAACATGCTGTGATCGGCAAGCTTGCTTATCACCCGCTCGATTGATTTCGAACTGCCAAATGGTTTGCCGCAAGATGTGCATTCAAATGGTGTGTCTTCGATAATCAGTTCAGTTGCCATTGCGTTGTCGGCAAGATTGAATTGCGGCACAAGCGCGATCACTTTTTCAGGGCAGGTTGCAACGCAAATACCGCATTGCAAGCAGGCATCTTCACGGAACAGCAATTGCGGTGCATCAGGATTATCCTGCAACGCGCCAGCCGGGCAGGCGCTGACACAAGATAGGCAGATTGTGCAATTGTCTGTATCAATCTCAACACGGCCATAAGGCGCACCAGCAGGCAAATCAATCACGGTTCCAGCCGTGCCATTTGCATTGGCAAGGCCGCGCATGGCAAGCCGTGTCATCGAACGCGGCGCACCAATAGGGCTGAATGGCGCTGGTTTTGCGCTGTTTTTACACGGGCTGTTATAAAAGGTTTCGGCCACCGCGTCAGGATCTGCAGCATCAACAAGGATAATCCGGTTATCGGCATCAGCCTTTACCCCGGCAAGCATTGATCTTGCCAGCGTCACCTGATCGACAAGCGGGGCATTTTCAACTTCTTTGGCTGGATTTAGCAGCACAAAGACCTGCTGATAGCCAAGCGCAATTGCCGCCACCATAATATCATGTCCAGAACGGCCCATTGCATGCATCGAAACAGGCAGCAGGCTGGCTGGTAAACCGCGGCCAAAACGGGCGATAGTTTCAATCATTTCGGCGCCATAGGAATCATCATGAAGCAACAGGCTTGGGGCTTTGCCGCCAGCTGTTTGATAATAATCATGAAGGTTGGCGATGCTTGTTAACAGCCCGTCTGCAGGCGGATAGGCGGTTTGTGCCGCACCCGATGGGCAAACAGCGCCGCAAAGCCCGCAGCCACCGCAAATGGCCGGATCAATCCCAACATGATCGCCAAGGCTTTGAATCGCACCGGCTGGGCAGACATCAAGGCAACGTGAACAGCCATCAATTTTATTGCGTGAATGAGCGCATAGATTTTCATCAAAATTCACATAGATTGGCTTTTCAAAGCCGCCAATCATTTGCGCGGCTTCGCTTTCGATGGCGGCATGCGCGTTGATATCATCACCAGCGGCGCGGAAATATCCGTCGCGTTTTTCCCAGCCGGTGAAAAGTGGCGTATCGCCAGTCAGGTCGATCAGAATATCGCAGCTTGTCTCGACATCATTCGCCCTATTTTCAAATTGAAGCGAATCACGGCTTGATGGTAATGCCGCGCCAAAATGATCAATGACCAAATTGAAATGCGTGAAATGGCCTTTGGCGCTTTTGATTTTACCCGTTGCGAGGATGCCGCAGTCCTTTGTCGGAAACAGATCATCGGTTGGGTTGGCAATCATAACGGTAACGCCTAATTGACCATTTAATTTTTGGCCAAGTGCAATGGCGGCATCTGCGCCGCCGTTTGGACGGCCCATATCAGCATAAATCAGGCAGCGGCCATCAGAATTTAGCGCAAGGCTTCGTGATGGTGCTTGGCGATCGCCTGCCTGTTTGATCAAGGCGGCTATTTTGGCGGTGCTGCTGATCGATTCATCTGACCAGCCAGCGCGCTCACGGATATTGACGGTTGCAGGTGAGGGGCATTCAATCTCTTCGGCAATAGCGTCAAAAACTGATGTTTCTTGTGTACAGGCAACCAGCAAAGATTGGTTCGCGTCGCGCGCATCGCGCATGGCGGCGGCCAGATCTCCTGTTTCTGTCCGGCAAAGCGAGGTTGCGATCTTGCAGCCGCCCTCGGCACCACAGGCTTTTGCCAGTTTGGCGCTGTCGAGCGCCATCGTGCAGTCGCAATTACAAATCATGACCTTGGCGTCTGATAAATTCATCGAAAAAAAAACCTTTTGTTCGCGTTGTGGTCAGGGTTGTTTGAATACAAGTTGTTCAGCTAAACTAACTAACATCGCACCAAAGACAAGTAAGTTTCGCGATATACCTTGCAAAACACAGACATTTTGATGAATAGTCAGGCTCTATGATGGGAGCTCTATTACCGTGACTAACGTTATTTCGCCACATAGTCGACATGTTCTTTACGCGGTTCGTTTGATTGTCGAGCGCCAGTCGATTGATAATCAATGGCTATCACACCGCTGGGTAATCCATGATCTGGTGCCGCTTGAGCTTAGCGCTGGTAGTGGGTTACCACCAAGTAATGATGTTCAGTTTCAGCGCTTGCGTCAGCCGTCGGACGATGATGCTGGTGCCCCGCTTTTTACTGCTGAAGCATCGCTTGATCTGCATCGCGCTGAAGCCGAGGCCTATGCCGAAAATTTGGCATCGTCTGAGCCAGCGATCTATGCGGTGTTGCGGCATAATGAAGATGAAGATTATTCAGGTGATGATGAAATTGACATTCATCTCGCCGAAATCAGCCTGTCACCCTATAATATCCAAGATTATGAGGATTGCGGCGAAGATCAGGTTGAAAAATTACCGCTGCAAGGCCCGATTGCCGATTTTGTCAAAGAGTTCGTTGAAATTCATTTCAAGCCAGAACCATTTATAAAGCGCAAACGTGATAAGGCGCGTATCGATCGTGACCAGCCTGGTGGAGCCGATCCACGCTTGCGCCGCAGTGGTGATATGTTTCAGGTGCCGTCCGATCGAAAGAACCGAGATGAGTATCAATAGATCTATGCTAAGGTTCGATCTCAAAAGCGGTTATAAGTCTTAATAGATTACAATATGGGGTCAAGCGCATGGCACGTCGCATGAAATATGATGTTGAAGCCAAGGAAGAAGCCAAAGACGGTGAAGGTGGATTTCTGTCACGCTGGTCAGCGCGCAAAAGTCAGATCGTCAACGGCGAAGATGTGCCAGATGAGGTGCCAGCGCCCGAGATAGCCGATGATGACTTTATTGAAGATGAAGAAGACGCCACATTAACTGATGCTGAACTTCTTGAAAAATATAATCTTCCGGATCCTGAGGCGGTAACCGAAGAGAGTGGGCTTGAACAGTTTTTGAATGGCAAGGGCTTGCCTGGGCGTGTGCGGCAAATAGCGCTGCGGCGTCTGTGGCGGCTGAATCCGCTATTTGGCGTTGTTGATGATATGGTTGAATATGGCGAGGATTACACCGATGCCGCTACCGTCATCGAAGGCATGAAAACCGCTTATACAGTTGGCAAGGGCTATGCAAAAGCGGTCATTGAGCCAGAAGAAACTGAATCTGAGGATGGGGCTGAAGCTGAAGGTGAAGACAAGGCTGAAGACCAGGCTGAAGACAAGGCTGAAGACAAGGCTGAAGACAAGGCTGAAGACAAGGCTGAAGACCAGGCTGAAGACCAGGCTGACAAAACTAGGGTTGATCAGGCGGACGAAACCAAGTCTGATGACGAGTTGACAGATGATGCCGGTAAAACCGCTGAACTTGCTGACAATGCATCGGGCGGTGAGCAGAATCAACGAGTTGTGTCAGCCGAAGGAAAGCCCGAGGAACACGGCGCTGAAGCAGCTGAAATCCCAGATGGTTTGCCTAAAATAGCCCAGACTGCTCCGGACCTTATTGCTGCCATGCCCACAAGACGCCCCTCTCGCATGAGCTTTGCAAAGCCCAAAAACGATGCTTAGTTCTATTAAATGAATACTTAAGGCAGGTTTGCGTTTGGAAATGGGACTCGCTATTTAATAAGATTAATAATCATTATTAACTGAGAAATAAGATTAATAATCATTATTAACTGCAGATAAGAATAATTATTAACTAGCTAATTTTATTCACTTTTTTATATTTTTATTGGGTCAATCGATTGCGTGCCAAGGATCGCTATGCTAACGCTAAGATCAACTACTTTTGCGCTTAAATTATTAACGTAACCCAGGTGATTTTACGATAGCTCAAGTAAGTACAAACAGTGATGTAGTTCTTCAAGAGGATATCCTCCGAGCTGACATGTACGATTTTCTTGCGTCTTTGCTGCGCAAAGAGCCTAGTAATGAGCTGATCGAAGAAGTTGGGCGTCTTCAAGGCGACAAAACGCCGATTGGCAGCTCTTGTCTCACCCTGTCTCACCTCGCGAAAACACTTGATAATGAATTGATCCGCAATGAATATCTAACAATGTTCATCGGCGTGGGTCGCGGTGAAATCCTGCCTTTTGCATCCTATTACTTGACAGGTTTCCTGAATGATAAACCTCTGGCAAACCTGCGCGCCGACATGGATGCGATCGGCATCCGCCGTGCCGAGGGTGTTAAAGAGCCGGAAGACCATATCGCCAGCCTGTTTGACATGATGTCAGGGTTGATCCGAGGGCGCTTCGGCCGTTGTTATTCAATTGGTGAGCAGGCAACATTCTTTCGCAAGCACATTGAACCTTGGGCGGATTTGCTCATGCGTGACATTGAAGCTGCAAAAACAGTTATATTTTTTGCGCCGGTGGGTGCGATTGGTCGGGCCTTTTTAGAGATTGAAAGCCAAGCTTTCAGCATGGATGGAACAGGGTAGCGTAAGGCTCCTGTTTTATAGAGTCACACATGAGGTGTGGCACATTTTTGGAGGGAAAAATGGAAGATACAAACAAAAAAGATGCAGTTGCAGGTCGTCGTGACTTCCTCAAGGGTTCTGCAGTATCTGTTGCGGCTGTCGGTGTGGCAGCGGTTGCAGGTAAATCAGCATCAGCAGGCGAAGTTGAAGTGGTGTCAGGTTCTGGCTACCGCGAGACGGAACATGTTAAAGCGTTTTACGCTTCAGCACGGTTTTAATTAGCTTTTCTTGTTTTTTTAGGAGGATAATATGCTTAGAAAGAAGACGTCCGGGGTTGCGAATGGCCCCCTGTCATCATCTTTCATTGGCAAGGCAGCCGAAACGGTTGTTGACCGCCGCGCATTTTTGCGTGGTTCAGGTCTTGCTATTGGAGGTTTAGCGACTGCCGCAGCATTGGTTGGGTCAAATGTGACACCAGCTCAAGCTGTTGGCTCAGCAGCATCAGTTGAAATTCGAAAGTCAGTTTGTACGCATTGTTCGGTTGGCTGTACCATTGTTGCTGAAGTGAAGAACGGCGTTTGGACTGGGCAAGAGCCTGGTTGGGATAGCCCAATCAATCTCGGCGCGCATTGTGCAAAAGGTGCGTCCGTGCGGGAAACTGCTAGCGGCGAGCGTCGCCTGAAATACCCAATGAAGCTGGCTGGCGGAAAATGGGTACGGATGAGCTGGGACGATGCTATCAATGAAATTGGCGATCAGATGTTGGATATTCGCGAGAAGTCTGGCCCTGACTCAGTTTATTGGCTCGGATCTGCAAAGCATAGTAATGAGCAAGCTTATTTGTTCCGCAAGTTCTATGCATATTGGGGCACAAATAACGGTGACCATCAGGCCCGTATTTGTCACTCAACCACAGTAGCTGGTGTTGCGAACACTTGGGGCTACGGCGCGATGACCAACTCATATAATGATATGCACAATTCAAAGGCAATTTTCATTATTGGTGGTAACCCTGCCGAAGCACATCCAGTTTCACTGATGCATGTTCTAAAAGCAAAAGAGCAAAATAACGCACCCGTGATTGTTTGTGATCCGCGCTTTACCCGCACAGCAGCCCATGCCGATGAGTATGTTCGCATGCGCCCAGGCTCAGATGTTGCGCTTATTTGGGGTATCATGTGGCACATTTTTGAAAACAAGTGGGAGGATAAAGAATTTATCCGCCAGCGGGTTTACGGCATGGAAGATGTCATGGCCGAAGTCAAAAAATGGGGTCCGGCTGAAACCGAGCGTGTAACTGGCGTTCCAGGTAGCCAGCTCAGGCGTGTTGCCAAAATCATGGCAAACAATCGTCCAGGCACATTTGTTTGGTGTATGGGTGGCACGCAGCACACGAACGGTAACAACAACACTCGTGCATATTGTGCATTACAGCTTGCTCTAGGTAATATGGGTACTGCCGGTGGTGGTGCTAATATTTTCCGCGGTCACTGTAACGTACAGGGTGCAACAGATTTCTGCGTTCTTTCACACTCACTGCCGGGCTATTACGGTCTGTCAGCTGGTGCGTGGAAGCATTGGGCGCGTGTCTGGGGTGAAGATATTGACTGGCTGAAAGGTCGCTTTGACTCGCTCAAGGGTAAAGACGGTAAGTCAAAGAGCTTGATGAACCAAAAGGGCATCCCAGTTTCGCGCTGGATCGATGGTGTTCTTGAGGACAAAGAAAACATTGACCAGCCAGACAATCTTCGTGCGATGGTGTTCTGGGGCCATGCTCCAAACTCACAGACTCGTATGAAAGAAATGAAGACGGCAATGGAAAAACTCGACCTGATGGTCGTAATCGATCCATATCCGACTGTTTCTGCAGTCTTGTCTGATCGTACCGATGGTGTTTACCTCCTGCCAGCAACGACCCAGTTTGAAACCCGTGGTTCTGTAACCGCTTCAAACCGTTCGCTTCAGTGGCGTGATCAGATCATCGAGCCATCATTTGACTCGTTACCTGATCACACAATCATCTACAAGTTTGCTAAAAAGTTTGGTTTTGCTGATCGCATGTTCCGCAAGATCAAGGTCACCGATGATGAGCCATATGTTGAAGACGTGACTCGTGAATTTAATGGTGGCATGTGGACAATTGGTTACACTGGTCAGTCGCCAGAGCGGATCAAAGCCCATATGGCTAATCAGCATGTGTTCGACAGAACTACATTGCAAGCTGTTGGTGGTGAACTTGACGGTGAATATTATGGTCTGCCTTGGCCTTGCTGGGGTACTGCAGAGATGGGCCATCCAGGCACACCTTTGTTGTACGACACATCAAAGCCTGTAGCTGAAGGTGGTCTTTGTTTCCGCGCCCGGTTTGGTGTAGAGCACGAGGGCAACAATCTGTTGGCTGAAGGTTCTTACCCTGTCGGCTCTGAAATCAAGGACGGTTACCCAGAATTTACTATGGGTATGCTGAAAAAGCTTGGCTGGGACGGTGATCTTACCGCAGATGAGCGTGCAGCCATCGAAAAAGTCGCTGGTGACAAGACCAACTGGAAGGTTGACCTTTCAGGCGGTATCCAGCGGGTTGCGATCAAGCATGGTTGTGCACCATTTGGTAACGCGAAAGCACGGGTGAAAGTCTGGACATTCCCAGACCCAATTCCGCTACATCGTGAGCCTTTGTACACATCACGTCGTGATCTCGTCGCTGATTATCCAACCTACTCAGATCGTAAGCTATATCGTCTGCCGACTTTGTATAAGTCGATTCAGGATGTAGATCATACGGCTGCTTATCCGATGATTTTGACCTCTGGTCGTCTTGTCGAATATGAAGGTGGTGGTGATGAAACTCGTTCAAACCCATGGCTTGCAGAATTGCAGCAGGACATGTTTGTCGAGATAAACCCATTCGATGCCAACGGAAAGAATATCCGTAACGGCGATATGGTTTGGGTCAAGTCACCTGAAGGTGCTGAGATTAAGGTGATGGCTCAGGTTACTGAGCGTGTTGCTAGGGGTGTTGCCTTCTTGCCATTCCACTTTGGTGGTCATATGGAAGGTAAAGATCTTCGTTCCAAGTATCCTGAGGGTGCAGATCCTTATGTACTTGGTGAATCAGCCAACACAGCGTTCACTTATGGTTATGACTCAGTGACATTGATGCAGGAATCGAAATGTTCGCTCTGCACAATTGAACGCGTATAAGGGAGGTACACATGGCAAGAATGAAATTCCTATGTGATGCAGAACGCTGTATCGAATGTAACGCCTGTGTTACTGCATGTAAAAACGAGCATGAGGTGCCGTGGGGTGTAAATCGTCGTCGGGTGGTTACCATCCAAGACGGTAAGCCTGGCGAACGCTCAATCTCTGTTGCATGTATGCATTGTTCAGACGCGCCTTGCACGGCCGTTTGTCCTGTCGATTGTTTCTATCAGACCGAGCAAGGTGTGGTTTTGCATTCAAAGGATCTTTGCATTGGCTGTGGCTATTGCTTCTATGCGTGTCCTTTTGGGGCGCCGCAATATCCACAGGCTGGTAACTATGGCTCACGTGGCAAAATGGACAAATGTACATTCTGCGCAGGTGGTCCAGAAGAGGATATGAGCAGTCTCGAGTTCCAGAAATACGGACGTAACCGACTGGCTGAAGGCAAGCTGCCAATTTGTGCAGAAATGTGTGCAACCAAGGCGTTGCTCGCAGGTGATGGAGACCAAGTCGCTAACATCTTCCGTGAGCGTATTGTCGCCCGTGGATTTGGATCTGGCGCTTGGGGATGGGGTACTGCCTATTCCATCAAGAGCTAATCAGCGTTCATAAAATAAGGTGGATCCCCCTTAGTGGGGATCCACCCCTTTATCTTATTAATTCCGCCCAAGATGCCGGGCAGCTATATGCGATCCGCTTCTGGGGTTTGTGAGGGGCAAATGATTGCAATCACTCGTAAATTTTTAGTTCTCTTCGCGCTGACTGCGGTTGTGGCCGGTCTGTCGGCTTGTGCTGAAGACGAACAGAACCGGGTTCTCAGCTACCAAAAGGGAACCTATCTAGGTAAAACGGATCAGCAATTGTCTGAAGACCAGCTGCGTACGCTGATCAATCGTTCAAATGCTCAACGCGTATATTAAATGCGCGATTTAAAGCTAGGGAGACCGGGGACTATGTTACGCAAATATTTAGGTGTTTTGGCCATTCTCGCTGCGTTGTTTATTGGCGCCACCGGAACTGTTACGCCAGCAATGGCGCAAACAAATGGTGAGGTGCCTGGCACCGCACTTGGTATTAAGTCAGATACAGATTTATGGCGCTTTGTGCGGACTGGCAATGCCGGATCGACGCAGATGAAAGGCGAATTATCAGCTGTCATGATCCAGTCCGAAGGCGATAATTGGCGTGCCTTTCGCAATGGCCCATTATCTGTTTATGGCGCTTACGGCCTAGCAGGAATCATTGGCTTGCTGGTTATTTTCTATATGGTTCGTGGCCGTATCCGGATCGATGCTGGCCCATCAGACGACCGGATTGTGCGCTTTGGCACGATTGACCGGTTTGCCCATTGGCTGATGGCTGGGTCTTTTGTGGTTTTGGGAATAACCGGCTTGAATTTGCTTTATGGTCGCTATGTTCTTTTGCCGATTATCGGCAAAGACGCCTTTGCAACCATCACTACATTTGGCAAATATGCGCACAATTACCTGGCCTTTGCCTTTATGCTTGGTCTGGGGCTGTCGTTTATTTTATGGGTTCGCCATAATATCCCAAACAAGCTGGACCTTAAGTGGTTGGCGATGGGAGGCGGTATCTTTGCCAAAGGTGTTCACCCGCCAGCGCGTAAATTTAACGCCGGTCAGAAGATTATTTTCTGGGCAGTCATGATTGGTGGCCTTTCGGTCAGTATGTCAGGCATTGCGTTGATGTTTCCGTTCCAAACCAGTATGTTTGCAGAAACCTTTGCTTTGCTGAACTCAGTTGGTTTCAGTTTGCCAACTGATTTTACCGCCATGCAAGAACAGCAAATGAATCAGCTTTGGCATGGTGTGGTTTCGCTTGGCCTTATGACCATGATTGTTGCGCATATTTATATTGGCTCAGTTGGTATGGAAGGCGCTCTTGATGCGATGAATTCAGGTATGGTTGATCGCAACTGGGCAAAAGAGCACCATAATCTTTGGGTTGAAGAAGAAGACCAAAAGGCCAGCCCAAAACCTGCAGAATAATAGATGTTTATTGGCGCTTAGGTGTTCAATGTCATTTTACTATTCCATCTATAGAACAACCAGCTCACCTTTGGGCTGGCTGTTCCTGTGTCTAAGTTTGATTGGTTTGGTACCAATCTCTGCATTTGCCTTTGACCGTTACACCGCGCATGGTGGGCCGGTTCGTGATTTGGCGCTTTCGCCTGATGGAAAGCATTTTGTCACTGCTAGTTTTGACTATTCGGCAGTGTTTTGGTCAGCCGATGAAATTGCAGAGAAATCGACGTTAATCGGGCATGAAGCGGCGCTGAATACAGCGCAGTTTTCGCCTGATGGGAATTGGCTTGCTACTGGCGGTGATGATGGTCTTGTTCTTGTCTGGAAAGCTGATCAATTAACTGATGAATCGGCTGAGCCGATTATTCTTCGCGGCCATAGAGGCAAAATCGTTCATGTGGCCTTTTCTGCTGATAATAGCATGCTTGCCTCGGCCAGTTGGGACGGATCAATTGGGATATGGCCATTGGATGCGGGGCCAGAAACAGCCGAATTGGGCGTCCGTTTTATCAAGGGACATGAAGGGCCTGTAAATGCGGTTCAATTTTCCGATGATAGTCAGTTCCTTTACAGCGCTGGATATGATGGCCACATTCGCTATTGGCGGTTGGCAAATGATGAATATCTTCGCAGCATCGTGAAAAACGGCTGGGGCGTTTCTGTTTTTGTCGTTGATGAAGCGCGTGACATTGTTGCATTTGGATCATCTGATGGTGTGATGAGTGTTAAGCGCATGTCAGATCAGACTGAAATGCTGCGCTTTGGCGATGAACGTGTGCCGGTTCTATCAATTTTCTATCATGCTGGTGAGGGGTTATTGGGGTTTGGCAACGCCAAGGGACGGGTACTTCTTGCCGATACCAAAGACTGGTCGGTTATTCGTGATTTCCATGCGGCCAATGGCCCGATTTGGAGCTTGCTTGTCATGCCAGATGCACAATCTCTAATGGTTGCGGGTCTTGATGACTTTATCACGCGCTGGCCGATTTTTGAGTTTCCGCCCGAATTTTTGGAAAAGCCCGGTCCAGCGCGCCGGTTTCACCCAAAACAAGAAATCAGTAATGGTGAAAGTCAATTTGCGCGCAAATGCAGCGTTTGCCACACTTTAAACGCAGATGGCAAGCGCCGCGCAGGGCCAAGTCTGTTTGGTGTGTTTGGTCGGCAGGCTGGTGGCCTTGAAGGCTATCCATATTCGAAAGCGTTGCAAACATCTGATATAGTTTGGAGTGCAGCAACCATTAACCGGCTATTTGAAGAAGGGCCTGACAAGGTTACGCCCGGAACAAAAATGCCAATCCAGCGGATGAAAAATGCCAAAGATCGTGAAGATCTTGTGTCGTTCTTGCAATCTGCAACACAAAAATAGATAATCATCTAGGCGTTATGTCGCAGTGACATTGGCCATGTAGTGGAGAAGTTAACATGAAAATGTTTTTAATCAGTAGCGCTGTTGCAATCATTATCGCTTTTGTCGCCTATAATGTGCTGACCCGCACTGGTATGGATACAGCATCAGTCTATTCAAGCGATAATGTAAGGCTGACAGGTAACGGCTCTTAGTCATTGATCTTGGCCGTCGCATCCTGACGATATGGTTTGCAGGTTGCATCAAGTTTACTATCCGCAAGAAACAACCCATAGCTTGCCGCCGATGCAGTGGGACCGCGCTGAAGAAGCTCGAGACGATTAAAGCGCCATGGGTTTTTTGTGGAAAATTGGCAGTTTTTTCCAGATTCGTGGTGAAATCGTCTTTTGCCTGCTAATCGCAGTAAAATTGTGCAAAGCTATGCTAGTTGGATGGTTGGTTTTTTGCGGCATTTTGTATAGGGGCAATCACCATCAGGCCGGCGGCAATAGAACTAAAAAAAGACGGATCATGCCAAAATTGCCGATCTTGAAACGCGGCAATATATGACTTTTTGGCTTTGATCGTTTGATGGGAACCTCGATGGAAAATCACCTGCCAGACGCGACATTTCAACGGCAGATTATTCTTGCCCTCATAGCCATCAATTTATGCCTGTTTGGCAATGCTGCCAAGGCAGAGCATAGCGAACAGACTTGGGCACAGGCAGAAAAATCTGTGGTGGTGGTTAACCCCGTTTGGCCAGGATATGATCGCCCGGGGTTTGGCGCGCCAAAAGGAACGGCGCCGGCTGGAAGTGGCATTTATTTCAGCATTGATGGCGCGGAAGAATCGGTCTTTATCATGACCGCTGCTCATGTTGTTAATGCTGCTGAGTCAATTGAAATTATTGATTTTTCTGGAAAAATTGTCACGGCGATGATTCATGCAATCGACACTAGGCGAGATATTGCCATTCTACGAACAGAGCTGGCTGGCACCGGCATTGCAATCCGGCAAGACGAGCCATTGATTGGAAGCCATGTTTGCGCCCTTGGCAACAGCTTTGGTCTTGGCACAGGAATGACCTGCGGTATTGTATCTGCGGTGCGGCGTTCCA
The DNA here is from genome assembly GCA_905182545.1 of uncultured Candidatus Puniceispirillum sp. Lineage (GTDB taxonomy): Bacteria > Pseudomonadota > Alphaproteobacteria > Puniceispirillales > Puniceispirillaceae > UBA3439. The sequence continues at coordinate 105,812 of CAJJBY010000002.1, read as the reverse complement.
ACATAGGGTTTAATGACATTGAAGATTTTATCCAGACCGATGCGGCGGTAAATCCAGGTATGTCTGGTGGGGCTTTGGTTGATCCACAAGGCCGATTGGTCGGTTTGATTGATGGTATTTTCACCAAAGAAGCTGACATTGATGCTGGAGTGAATTTTGCCATTTCGGTGCCGCTTATCCAGCAAAGCTTGGCATTGCAATTAAAGGCAGGGGTTCAATTTTAGCGGCAAAATTCTTGTCCGGTCTGACTAGCGTCATTGGCCAAGTCTCTCTATACTAAATTTGGTCTATTTGATGCGACAATTTATAGTTGATTTATAATCGGCTTTGGGAACAGGGGTTATAGTGGAATCATGGATAATTTAGTGCCGCCGAAAACCCTTATCGACCCGTTTGGCCGGACGGTTGATTATATTCGTGTATCAGTTACCGATCGATGCGATTTCCGGTGCGTCTATTGCATGGCCGAACATATGACTTTTCTGCCAAAGGCCGAATTATTGTCGTTGGAAGAGCTGGAACAGGTTTGCCGAAATTTTATGGCTCTTGGTACACGGAAAATCCGGTTAACTGGCGGTGAACCTCTGGTGCGCCGCAATATCATGCATATGATCCGCAATCTTGGTAGCGAGGTCAAGGCAGGTAATCTTGACGAGTTGACCATCACCACAAACGGCAGCCAATTGCATAAGATGGCGGATGAACTTGTTGATGCTGGCGTTAAGCGGCTAAATATTTCAATTGATACGCTTGATCCGGAACGGTTTCGTGAAATTACGCGTTGGGGGGATCTCGATAATGTTCTCGAAGGGCTTGCAGCGGCGAAACGTGCTGGACTTGATATCAAGCTAAACGCGGTTGCGTTAAAAGGCGTCAATGAATTTGATCTTGGCAATATGGTGGCATGGGCTGGTGATCAAGGATTTGACATGACCATTATTGAGGTTATGCCGATGGGGGATATTGGCAATGAAAACCGCGTTGATCAATATCTGCCGCTGTCACAAGTGCGTGCCGAATTGTCAAAACGTTTCACCCTGACCGATAATAATTTCCAAACCCCCGGGCCAGCGCGCTATGTGACTGTTGAGGAAACTGGTCGCCGCCTTGGCTTTATCACGCCGCTGACGCATAATTTTTGTGAATCATGCAACCGTGTTAGGGTTACTTGTACTGGCCAGCTTTATATGTGTCTAGGTCAGGATGATAATGCTGACCTTGCCAAGGCGCTTCGTAATGATGGCGAAGATGGGTTGCGCAATGCCATTATAGAAGCCATTGGCCGTAAACCAAAAGGGCATGATTTTGTCATTAGTCGGCGGGCGCCAAATGCGGCAGTTGCGCGGCATATGAATGTAACCGGAGGCTAGGCGGTGACTGAAGCGCGCCTTATCCGTCCCGGTCGGCATGGCGCCATATTTGGGTTTGCGGGGTGGTCTGGTTCAGGCAAGACCACGCTTGTTGAGAAAATCATTTCCCATATCAGCGCTGCCGGGGTTGATGTCGCCACGATCAAACATGCGCATCATCATTTTGATGCCGATTATCCGGGAAAAGATAGCTATCGCCATCGCGAGGCAGGGTCGCGGCAGGTTCTGGTGTCATCGGCCTATCGATCGGCGCATTTTATTGAACATGGCGAAAGAGGCGAGCCTGATCTATCTGTTTTGCTTGACCAATTGGCACCAGCTGACCTGGTTCTTGTTGAAGGCTTTAAAAGCTATCCCATTGAAAAAATAGAAGTTCACCGGCCATCAATCGGTAAATTGCAGCTCTATCCAAATGATGATCTGGTGATTGCCTTGGCAAGTGATGAGCCCTTTTTGGAATGTCCATTACCGTTTTTCGAACTTGAAGATGTTGCCGGAATTGCGGCTTTTATTTTGGTGCAAACAAAGTTGAAACAGGCGAGCTAGGTTCATGTCCAGCCAACGGACGGCCCCCATTCCCATTGATCTAGCACGCGGCCAATTGCTTGCCAGCATTGATGCGATTGTGGCGACTGAAATCGTGTCGCTTGATGATGCATGTGGCAGGATAGCTGCTGAAACTGTTACCAGCTTGATTGATTTGCCGCGAACGCATAACGCCGCAGTTGATGGTTATGGTTTCGATTCGGCAGAATTGGCCGCAGCACCAGATAAGCTGTTTAAAATTATTGGTGTGGCGCGGGCTGGACATCCTTTTGATGGTGTGATCGGCGCTGGGGAAGCTATTGAAATTTACACTGGCGCAGTCATGCCATCTGGCCCTGATTGTGTTGCCATGCATGAAGATTGTACCCGCACCGGTGATGCGGTGGTGATTGCGGCGAAATTATCAAAGGCAAGTAATATGCGCCCGCCAGGTGAAAATTTAGGCAAAGGCGAAGTTGTTATCACCACGGGGCAAGTAATTACCGCAGCTTTGGTTGGCCAGCTTGCCGCATCGGGAACAGCACAGATAGAGGTTGCTCGTCGCCTCCGCGTTGCGGTTATGTCAACAGGCGATGAGGTTGTGGCCGCTGGCAACAATGCCAAGCATGGACAAATTTTTGACGCTAACCGTCCAATGCTGAAAGCGATGTTGCAAAGCAAACAGATTGAGGTGATTGATTGCGGTATCGTTCCTGATCGGCTGGATACGCTTGCCGATGCGTATGAACAGGCTTTGCAAAAGGCTGATGTTGTCATTTCGTCAGGCGGTGCGTCAGACGGTATTGAAGATCATAGCCAGCAGGCCATGCGGCAAATTGAGGCAAGCTGTGCATTTTGGCGTTTGGCAATGAAGCCCGGGCGGCCAATGGCAGTGGGGCGGCGTGAAAAACAACTTATTTTCTGCCTTCCGGGAAATCCGGTTGCGGCTTTTGTTTGCACGCGCTTATTGATCAATCCGGTTCTGACACGTCTTTTGGGCGGCATTGTCCAGCCAATTTTAAAGATTGGCGTTCCAGCCGGATTTGCGCATCGCAAAAACCCGGGTCGTGCCGAATTTTTACGGGTTGTTCTTGTTGATGAAGGTGACGGGCAGGTTCTCCAGCTTCATGGCCGTAAAGGCGCAGGGGTGATTTCATCATTAACCGGGGCGGATGGTCTTGTTGAAATTCCGCTTGAAAATGCTGGTGTCGACAAGGGCTTGATGTTGAGTTTTTTGCCATTTCATGAACGTGGCCTTTAGGCCTGTCATAAGATGAGGGATAAAATGAGCGTAAAAATAACTGAAGATGATTTTGATATTGCGCTTGAGCATGAAAAGCTAAGATCGCGTGATGCTGGGGCAATTGTCACCTTTACCGGAACCGTCCGCGATCTGCCAAATGGTGGCGGGTTGAACGCAATGACGCTTGAACATTATCCGGGCATGACCGAATCTGAAATTGAAATGATCATTGATCAGGCAAAATCACGCTGGCCCTTAGCCAAGGTAACGGTCATCCATCGTGTTGGCCGGATGTTGCCAACCGAAAATATCGTTTTTGTCGGCTGTTCCTCGGCGCATCGTGGGGCGGCGTTTGACGGTGCCAATTTCATTATGGATTTTCTGAAAACCAAAGCACCATTCTGGAAATTGGAAGACGGGCCTGATGGCGCAATATGGGTTGATGCGCGTGATTCCGACAGCAAAGCGATTGATCGCTGGAATCTGACCGGAATAGGGCTTTCATGTCCATCTGAGCCAATTTATCTTGGGATATAGTCGTTTTTCCATTTCAAAACGACATTAAAAGATATCGAAATGCGCGGCATTTCCGCCATGTTTGGATGTACCAGATGATGCAAAAAGGCTGGCCATAGAAATAAATCACCATTATTTGGCAAAAGCCGATGTTCGGCATCAACCTGTCCATCATTACGGATTGAATTCATATTGGCCTGGGGGCGCGGGTCGAAAAAGCTAATGGCGCTCGGATTCAAATCTGACCGGAATGTATCGGCATCGCTTTGATCGGGCACTGAAACATAATAGGTGCCGGACAGCCATGAATGGGGGTGATTATGCAGATTATGATAATCACCGCGCATATTCACATTGGCCCAGCCTTGCAAAATCCATTCAAGGTCATAATCAATACCGGCATGACGCGCATAATCCAGAACCGCGCGATCACAACATTGCCGAAGCCAGATCACAGCCGGATGGTCGGTCATGAATAGATTGTCGGAAGTATAATCAACCGTCATATCGTCACGGGCGATGTTTTGTTCCAACAAATGATCGGCTAGAACCGGATTTGCCGTGTCATGACCTGGAAGGCTTAGCGACATGAATTGTGTCGGCCATAGCTGTTTGAATTCTGGTTTCCCGGGTGTGTTTTCTGATTGTAACATTATCTGGCTACTCCGGATGATGATTGACTGACAGGACGATGTTTAATAGATGCCCAGCTTTACAAAGCATTGAAAGGCAATTGTGCCACCAGTCCACAGGCAGAGACAAGCTGTTATCGCTGAAAATAGATTGCCAAAAATGGCTTCCTGCGCGCCAGCAAGTGACAATGGCATGCTAACGACAATGGTAATTAACCCCATACGCACCAAGGCGCCAATACAGAATAAAATCACATAAAGGAATGCAAGTGTAATGGAATGGATTGCTGTGACTGCAAGAACCATCAGGCTGCCAGGATCCTGCTGCCCCATGCGCCAGATCGACTACCAGCGCCAGAAATGGGCTCTTGTTGGCATGTTTGTGATCATGCGCCAATTCACCATGCGTTATGGCTGCGCCAAATTTAGAATGATCATTAAAATGGCTATGCATATGCAAATGGCGTTTACCATCATGTTCATGTTCATGTTCATGGATATGAATATGGATACGGCGGCGATACATCGGCCAGATCAATTGCGCGCCAAGATATCGGATCAACAAACTGGCACCCAATTCCAGCAAAGCCTGATTCTGATCGCTCAAAGCCTGCCCAGTTGACAACAGAACCGCGCAAAGCGCCAAAAGTGCAACGCCATGGCCAGCACCCCAGTAAAGTCCGCGCCGCATTAATCCATGCTTGCCGCCTTGGCGGTTTCACCTTTTGCGTTTCAAACTGATTTATTCATATCTTTTCGCAATGATTGCTAGTTGCCAAATTTATGATTTAGCTGTCAATATGAGGGTTAAGAACAAACGGATTTTTTCCGTTCTCACCTGTTTTGTTATGTACGAGTTTTTTTATGAATGATCAAACCGGCCCCGCCTTTAAAGGGCGTGTTGAAGATATCCGTTTTGTGTCTGGCCACGGCCAGTTTACCGCAGATATCGTTCCCAAAAATGCACTTCATGCCGTGTTTTTCAGAAGCCCTGTTGCCGCTGGCATGATTGCCGGCCTTGATTGCAGTGCGGCCAAGGCTGCGACCGGTGTTGTGGCGGTTTTGACCGCAGCTGATGCGGCGGCTGATGGTGTTGCAAATATGATTTGGACAGGCGGGCCTGTTCGTGAAGATGGCGGCGTAACGGTGGATAGCCCGCGCCCATTGCTAAGCGGGATAGAAATCCGGCATCTTGGCGAACCGGTGGCAATGATCATTGCGACTTCACGTCAGGCGGCGGCTGATGCGGCTGAATTGATTGATTTGCAAATTGAGGCGGCTGATGATGTTGCGCTGTCGGTTGAAAACATGCTTGATGGGCCGCTGGTATGGCCGGGCACCAATGATAATATCGCGTCATTGCACCGGCAGGGTAACCGCGATGAGGTTGATGCAATCCTCGCAACATCAGCGCATGTTAGCCATTTCGAGTTTGATATTTCAAAAATTACCGCCTGCACGATGGAAATGCGAAACTCGATCGGCTTTATCGACGAAAATGGGAAATCCTGCGTAACGACAAGTGCGCAAAGCCCCTTTCAGCTTCATGGCGAGCTTGCCCAGCTATTTGGCATCAGCACTGATGAAGTGCGGGTCATTTCGCCCGATGTTGGCGGATCATTTGGCATGAAGGGGGCGCTTTATCGCGAAGATGCGCTTGTTGTTTGGGCTGCACGTCGATTGCAAAAGCCGGTTTTTTGGGCAGCTGATCGGGGTGAATCCTTCTTAAGTGACGAACATGCCCGCGCGGTAAGTGGCACGGCCTCGCTTGGCCTTGATAAAGATGGCAATTTCACAGCGCTTTGGGTCGATGCCCGTATTGATGCAGGTGCTTATCTGTCTCGTCGTACCAAGGGGCTGCTGAATAATATGGGCGGCGTTGCTGGACAATATAAAACCCCCGCCATTGCAACCCAAATGTCGTTTTTCTTCACCAATACAATGCAAACATCGCCTTATCGCGGTTTTGGGCGGCCTGAAGCAACCTATGTTATCGAACGGCTGATTGATCAGGCGGCACGCGAAACTGGCCGTGATGCGCTGGCGCTCCGTCAGCAAAATCTGGTGTCGCCTGATGCGATGCCATATCAGACCGCGCTGACATTTCTGTATGATTGTGGTGATTTTCCAAGAATCGTTGCGGCGGCGGCGAAAAATGCCGATTACGCAGGGTTTGCTGAACGGCGAAAGGACTCTGAAGTCGCGCGGTTTGCTTCGTGGAATTGGCATTGCCAATCCGATCGAGGTGGCTGGCGGGCCGTTAAAACAGGTGCGAAAAGACATTGCGCGGATTACCGTTCGTTTAGATGGTCAAATCGTGATCACGCCCGGATTAATGTCGGTTGGGCAGGGGCATGAAACCGCCCTGGCGCGAATGGCGTCAAGCCGTCTTGGTGTCGATATGGACAATATCATTTATCAGCAGGGCGATACTGACTTGCTTCCATCTGGACGGGGAAGCGGTGGATCCGCTGCAACCGTGATTGGCGGGGCGGCGGTTCATGTTGCGTTGAATGAATTTGTGGCGGCTGGCAAATCCATTGCCGCCGGGGTTTTGGGATGTGAAATTGATCATGTTGCGTTTGACTGTAGGCCTGTTCAGCAACCCGTTGGATGCGACGCAAAAGCCAATGAGTTGGACTCGATATTGCGGCGCATAGCAACGCCACTGGTGGCATGTCGGTTCTTGGCGAATTTCTGCCTCCTGATGTGACCTATCCGAATGGCTGCCATATTTGTGAGGTCGAAATTGACCCGTCAACCGGCAAGGTCAGTTTTGCCGATTATGTCGTTGTTGAGGATGTGGGAACCGTGCTGAACGCCGATCTTGTCGAGGGCCAGATGCATGGTGGTATTGCACAAGGCATTGGCCAAGCCCTTGGCGAGATTTTGAAATTTGATGAAACCGGTCAATTGATCAGCGGTTCATTCATGGATTACCAGATGCCAATCGCCGCTGATTTCCCGAATTTCAGGGTTTCGACCATTGCCGTGCCAACAAATATTAATCCGCTTGGTGCTAAAGGTGTAGGCGAGGCGGGAACGGTTGGCGCGCTTGCAGCGACGATGAACGCTGTTGTTGATGCAATGGCATCGGCTGGCGTTCGGGCATTTGAAATGCCGGCAACGCCGCATCGGGTTTGGCAAGCATTGCAAGACGCTAAGCAATAACAATTTTACGGTTCGATTGCCCTGTCACGCGCCAATCTAGACCGGCTAAGCATGCCGTCGATTTCGCGTTGTAATTTGGCTTTTTCGATCGGATGCAGAAAGGCGCCAATCTCGGTTTCGACGCCATGGCTGGACAGGATCACCCGCTGATGATAGCGCGCTGCTGGTTCGGGGGCGACTGGCGGGCTTAATTGAACCCGAAGCCAGCCAACCGGATATTTCGACACGGCTGCATTGCCGTGTTGGTCTTTATGTTCGACTGTTAAGGTTTCTGTTGTTGTTTCAATGGTTTCACGAACATTTGCAGCGCGGTAATTCAGCTTAAACGCACCCCAAACGACAAGAAGCTCCAAGCCTAGAAACCCAATGACTGGCCAAGCACCTGCCAGAAAAAAGCCCAAACCAATGGTAAACAGCAATCCGGCCAGAACCCCAATTACAATCGCAAACCCTTTTGGCGAAAGTGACCGGTGCGGCCAGATAGTTAGCCGTTCAAGCGGCTGTGATTTGGTTTGGTTTTCACTCATTAGATAATGAAAATGGTGATATTGGGTCGCGCCGTCAAGATGGGGCATGGCATTCGCGAGAGGATTGCTTTTTGCCGGATGGATGTTTACGGCTTGATAGGCAGTTTAATAAACAGATTAGATTGAAGTTTTGAGGAATGAAATGGGCAATATTTATAAGATTTGTGATGCTGATTTGTGGGATTCGGCGGAAAAATTAGGCAGGTTTACCGGCGCGGAAATTGATGTGAAAGATGGCTTTATCCATTTTTCTACCGCTGACCAATTGGCTGATACATTGCGACTGCATTTTGCTGGACGCGTCGGACTGCACCTGATTACCGTTGATGCCAGCCTTTTGGATATTCAATGGGAACCAGCCAGAAGTGGCGATTTGTTTCCGCATCTTTATGCCGATTTGCCCTTATCGGCGGTTCGGTCGGTTGACCCTTTACCCCTTGGCAGTGACGGGCTGCATCAATTGCCAAGCCAGCTTTGAATTGCTTCGATGCGGGCGGCCTTGGTTGCGTCGGCTAGTGGTTCGGCCTTACCATATCCCCAAATCGGTTGCGGCCATGCAGCGTCACCGATATGCCGTGCAACGATGTGAAAATGCAATTGTGGCACTATATTGCCAATGGCGGCGCTGTTAATCTTGTCGGAATCGCAATGCGACTGCAGCGCATGACCAAGATGCTGCGCCAATTTCCACAAGGATCCAGAGGTTTTTTCATCAAGATCATGAAGTTCGGTTGCGGTGGTTTCCGGCACGATCAGCAGCCAGAAAAAACGCGCATCATCAACCAACCTTACCTGCAATGGCCCTACCTTTGCCGCCAAAATACTGTCTTTGGCAAGAGTGGGGTGTAAGGTAAAAGCCATAAGGTTGGTTTATCCAGCAACAATCTTGGCAATACCAGTGCCGCAAGTGACAGTATCGGCTTTGCCGCCAAGATCGCTGGTGCGCAATTCTGATGTCAAAAGGGCGGTGTCGATGGCATTGGTGATGCATTTGGCTGCCTCGGCAAAACCAAGATGTTCAAGCATCATGGCACCAGCCCAGATTTGGCCAATCGGATTGGCAATGCCCTTGCCAGCGATATCAGGTGCCGAGCCATGAACTGGCTCAAATAAGCGACGGGAATAACCGCTCGGGGTTAATATTGCCCGATGGGGCAACGCCAATGGTTCCGGTACAGGCAGGGCCAAGATCCGACAAGATATCGCCAAACAGATTAGATGCCACGACGACATCAAACCAATCGGGATGCAGCACGAAATTGGCGGTCAAAATGTCGATATGATATTTATCCCAGCTAACATCACCGTAAGATTTTGCAACCTCTTCAACGCGCTCATCCCAATAGGGCATTGTAATCGAAATGCCATTTGATTTGGTTGCTGATGTCAGATGCTTGCGGGGGCGGCTTTGTGCCAGATCAAAGGCGAATTTCAACACGCGATCAACACCAATGCGGGTCATAACGGTTTGCTGGGTTACAAATTCGCGGTCGGTATTGGGGAACATCCGCCCGCCAATTGATGAATATTCACCCTCGGTGTTTTCGCGGACAATCATCATATCGACATCACCAGGGCCGCGATTTGCCAAAGGTGACGGCACGCCAGGCAATAGCTTGACCGGTCGTAAACTGACATATTGATCAAATTCGCGCCGGAACAGAATTAGCGATCCCCATAAAGAGATATGGTCGGGAATGCCGTCAGGCCATCCAACAGCGCCAAAATAGATCGCATCATGATTGCCAATTTGCGCTTTCCAATCATCCGGCATCATCTGCCCATGCTTGGCATAGTAATCATAGCTGGCGAAATCAAAATGATCAAAATTCAGATTGATATCGAATCGTTCCATTGCGGCCTGCAGCACTCGAAGCCCCTCGGGAATGACTTCCTTACCAATCCCGTCACCGGGAATAACTGCAATATTTAATCTGTTCTTCGCCATGATTGTTTCCATTTGAGTGAGTTATGCCAATGACTGTCTAGAAATAAGACTTAGAATGGTCTCTGACCGGCCAGTCTACAAGATGTTTTCCCGAAAATTGACAGGCTTTGACGTCAAAATGGCATCGGGAATTGACGATAGGCAATGGCAATATCTTCCATCACCGCCGCGCCAAGCGTTAAATCAGCCGCACCCAATGCAACGTCAAGCTGGTCAAGATTGGTTGCGCCAAAAATCGCCGAAGTCATAAATGGACGACTCATCGCCCATGCCAGCGCCGTTTGCGCGGGGTTTAAATCATGTTTGGCCGCAATATTCATATAGGCATCAAGCGCTGGCCACATCGTATCGCAAATACGCCCGCCAAGATTGGCAACATGGCTTCGCCGTGACCCGACAGGCGTGATATCGCCTTGATATTTTCCAGTTAATAATCCGGCTGCAAGCGGTGAAAATGCCAGTAAACCTACTTTTTCATGATGCGCCACTTCGGCCATATCAAGATCAAAATGCCGGCAAAGCAGGCTGTATTCATTCTGCACGCTAACCATACGGGGCAGGCCTTGTGCGGCCGCAATCGAGAGCCACCGCATCGTTCCCCATGCGCTTTCATTCGACAGGCCAATATGGCGGATTTTGCCGTCATCACGGCATTTTTCAAGATGCTGAAGAACCTCGATCATATGATCAAGCGCCTCGTCACTATCTTGACCGCTGGCATCATAGGTCCAGTTCTGCCGAAACATATAAGACCCACGGTTGGGCCAATGTAATTGATAAAGATCAATGTAATCGGTTTTCAGCGCACGAAGCGAGGCATCAAGTGCAAGATCAATGCTGGCTGGCGTAATCGGCGCACCATCACGGACATTCATATAGCCTTTTCCCGATACTTTAGTGGCCAGAATGATATCTTGCCGTCGCCCCGATGCGCCAATCCATTCACCAAGAATACGTTCGGTATCGCCCTGTGTTTCCTTGGCAAGCGGGTTGACTGGGTACATTTCAGCCGTATCAATGAAATTAATACCGCGATCAAGTGCTATATCAATTTGGGCATGCGCTTCAGGGGCGGTGTTTTGGCTTCCCCATGTCATGGATCCAAGGCACAGGGCACTGACCTTTATGTCGGTTCGGCCAAGCTGATTATAGCGCATAGATTTCCCCTAAATTTGATTGCTGGGTGACAAATCATTCTTATTCGCGATTTTGACCCTGTTTTCTTTATCACTAGCCAAAAAGGCAATGGAATGCCAAGCAAATCTAACTATAGTGCTAATGAATAGTCAGGGTGAATTTTATGCGTATTGCGGTTATTGGTTCGGGTATTTCCGGTTTGGCGTCAGCTTTTCTTCTGCAAGGGCATGGTGATGTCCATCTTTTTGAAAAGGCCGCGCGTCTCGGCGGGCATAGCCATACGGTCGACGCCATTTTTGGCGATGTTGCCGTGCCGGTTGATACAGGCTTTATCGTTTATAATCCGCTGAACTATCCCAATCTAATTGCGCTTTTTGATCATTTATCGGTGCCTAATATCGCAACTGACATGTCGTTTTCCGTATCGCTTGGCGGTGGGCAGATGGAATATGAAGGCTCGGTCAGGGGGCTTTTGGCGCAGCCGGAAAATCTGCTGAAAGGCCGCTATTGGTCGATGCTGTCCGATCTTGTGCGTTTTTACAAAACCGCCGCGCGTCAGGTGGATAGCGGGCCAGATGGCGAAACCTTGGGTCAATTTGTTGCCCGCCAAGGCTATGGAAACGCCTTTGTTGATGATCATTTGGTGCCGATGGGGGCAGCGATTTGGTCAGCCACATCCAATGCGATGATGGATTTTCCGGTGCGGGCATTTATGCGATTTATGGAAAATCACAAATTATTGAATTTTATTGATCGGCCGCAATGGCGTACGGTTTCTGGCGGGTCGCGTGAATATGTCAATCGGATTGCGGCACAGCTTGGTGATCGAATTCATCTTGAAACCGATATTATTGGCCTTAGGCGGGCGAATGGCGGGGTGATGGTGAATCTTAAGAGTCAAGGTGATGTGTGGTTTGACAAGGTTGTGATGGCAGCGCATGCCGATCAATCTTTGGCGCTTATTGATGATGCCAGCCTACTTGAACGCGAACTGCTTGGTGCCTTTGGGTTTCAGCACAATCATGCGGTGCTGCATTCGGACGCTTCGCTTATGCCGAAACGACGCGGTGCATGGGCCGCGTGGAATTATGTGTCCGAAGCGGCAGCGCCCGCACCACATGGGGTGGCTGGTAACGCTAGGCACGGCGAATCGTCCCCCCCAAGCGATCTATGCCTGACCTATTGGATGAACCGGTTGCAGTCAATTGACCCTGCCTATCCTTTGTATGAAACCCTTAATCCGGTTCGAATGCCCGCTGCTGCATTGATTCATGGCGAATTTGACTATCGCCATCCGGTTTTTGACGCCAAGGCAATTGCCATGCAGCCGCGTCTTGCTGAAATTCAAGGGCAGAATGGTTTGTTTTTTGCCGGTGCATGGACCGGTTTCGGATTTCACGAAGATGGTCTAAAGTCAGCGGTGGCTATTGCAAAAACACTTGGGGTTGAAATCCCATGGGAAACAAAAGTAGCAGCTTTTGCAAAATCATTCGAACCGATGCAAGGCATCGCCTAATGTCGGCATGCGACCTTGTTGTCTCGGATATTGTTCACACACGGCATAGCGGTGAACATCATCCGGCATCGCATGTTTTGCGCCGGTCTGGCTTGTCGATCTGGATTGATATTGATGGCTTGCAAGAGGCAAATCGGCAGAGCCTGTTTTTTTCGGTCGATCGGTTCAATTTACTTGGGTTTCATCAAGCCGATCATGGCCCAAATTTCAAATCCAAAGCCGCGCTAGTTCAACTCGGTGATTATGTGCGTCAAATCGCCGCTGAGGTCATTCCTGAAAAAAAGGTTGAAACGGTGCATCTTTTGACCTTTCCGCGTATTTTGGGGGCGGTGTTTAATCCGCTGTCGGTCTATGTGGTGGGAGATGCGTCAGGGCGCGATATTCTGTATATCTATGAAGTGCGAAATACTTTTGGTGATATGCATGCCTATATCGGCGCGCCAACCCCCACTCACGCAACGCTTGAGGCCGAAAAGATCCTGCATGTGTCACCATTTTTCCCGCTGAAAGGCCACTACCGGCTGCGTTTGCGGATGGATGATGGCGCCATTAGTCTGGTCATGCGCTATTTGATTGACGACCGGCCAGCACTTACCGCAACATTACGTGGAACCCGCCATAGGCTTGCGAATCGTCGTCTCTTTCAAAGTCTGGTGAAAACTGGGCAATTTCCCTTCAGACCAATCATTTCAATCCATTTTGAGGCTTTGAAACTATGGCTGAAAAAGGTACCGTTCTACCCAAGGCCGGTTCCGCCTGCCAAATGGTCGCGTACTAAAGATTTTGATAAGGCTAATTAAGTAATGTTTTCTAGTTTTTTGCAGCGACATCAAGATAAATTGCTGTTCGCGATCCTTGGCAATCTTCAATGCGGTGAGATTTTTCTGACCATGCCAGATGGCCAGCAGCATCAGTTTTCCGGTCCATTAAAAGGCCCCAAAGCCGATTTAAAAATTCACAGTAAAGACGCGGTTCGCCGCATTCTAAGTGATGGTAAAATGGGGTTTTGCGAGGCGTTTATGGATGGGCAGGTAAGCTCTGATGCGCTTCCTGAACTAATCGAGCTTGCAGCGCGTCACGACACCTATCTTGAAGAACAGCTAAAGACGAATTTGCTTCGCAAATGGGGGCTACGGCTGTTTCACCATTTGCGGCGCAACAGCAAGGACGGGTCGGCGAAAAATATCGCGCATCATTATGATCTTGGTAACAATTTCTATCAGGCATGGCTTGATCCAACCATGACTTATTCTTCGGCGGTTTTTGATTCGGATGATGATGATCTGACCACGGCGCAAATCAATAAATACAAGCGGCTTGCCGCGCTTGCCGATATCCAGCCCGGAGATCAGGTTTTGGAAATCGGTTGTGGCTGGGGCGGCTTTGCCAAATATGTCACAAGCGAAATTGGCGCAACGGTAACGGGTATCACCATCTCAAAAGAACAATTTGCCTTTGCCAACCATATGCTTGACGAGGCGGGGCTTGGCGATAAGGTCGATTTGCGGTTGATGGATTATCGTGATCTGGAAGGGCGGTTTGACAAAATTGTCTCGATCGAAATGTTTGAAGCTGTTGGCAAGGATTATTGGCCAACCTATTTTGCGATCATGTCAAAAGTGCTGAAAAAAGGTGGGCGTGCGGTGATTCAATCAATCACAATCGACCATGCCGCCTATCACTCCTATGCCAATCAGCCAGATTTTATCCAGCGTTATATTTTTCCGGGCGGCATGTTGCCATCATTGCCAATGCTGGAACGCCCCTTGGCGGATGCCGGATTGCATCTTGTTAGCGAAAGCGGCTATGCCAACCATTATGCACGCACGCTAGACCAATGGCGCCAGCGATTTAACGCCGCATGGCCACAATTCGGCGAACAGCAGTTTGATCATCGGTTCAAACGCATGTGGGACTTATATCTTGCCTATTGTGAGGGCGGGTTCCGCGCTGGCATGATTGACGTCAAACAGATGCTTTTGATGCATAAATAAGAGTGTTCTACCTGTTTTATGCTGTTTTTAGCCGAAATAGCTTGAGAATAGGTCGGATGATCGCGCCAATCACCGGCAAATAACGAAGCAATTGACTGGCACTATCCCAATGATCGATATGTTTGCTGATTTTTCCATCAGTATCGATATGAATCTCGGTCATGCCATGAAACAGCAAATTGGTATGCGGCCAGTTTTTGAGCCGGCCAGTCATATCCCAGCGAAGATAACTTGCGCTTTTTGAATGGGCGACATCACTGACGGTGAATTTCGGGTCGTTGCAGGTTTCATACATATGATCGAAAACCTGCCGAAAACCAGCTTTGCCATGAATGACATTAAAGGGATCGCTAAAGAGGACATCTTCAGCCACAAGATCGTAAAGTTCTTCAACATTTTCCGGGGTGAGGGCGGTGAAAGCTGAAACATAAGCATCAACAGAGTGGGGTTTTCGCGGCATTTTTATAGTCCTTTGAAATGACGCCAACGCTAAAAAGCGCCGGTTTGTTTACCAACAAGGCGAAAAAACAGGCGGTCGGGCAAAAGCCGAAGCAACCCCATCTTGCGGGTAAAGGATTTTGGGAAATTAATCGAAAAATCATGCCCTTGCATGCCGCTGATAATGGCGCTGGCAGCGCTGTCAGCACTGATTAGATCGGGCATTTCAAAATCATTGACGGCGGTTGCCTCGCTATCGACAAATCCGGGGCAGATGACCTGAATTTTAAGGCCATGCGGCACAAGATCAAAATAAAGCGATTCGGCAAGTGATATCAATGCTGCCTTGGTTGGGCCATAAGCAGCCGATTTCGGCAATCCACGCCACCCCGCAACTGATGACACAATGGCAATATGGCCTTCGCCATCGCGAACCATATCAGGCACGAGACCAGCCAAGGCATTGACCACACCAAGATAATTGATGGTCATGTGATTGGCATAGATTTGCGGATCAATCTTTATGCCATCCTGCGGCTGATAAATGCCGGCATTCAAAATCGCCACATCGATTGGGCCTGATTTTGCCTTGGCCTTGTCAATGGCGGTGGCAAGGCTTTCTGCATCGCCAACATCAGCAACATAGCCATGAAACGCGGCAAGCTGCTTGGATAGAGCGGCAAGGCGCTGCTGGCGGCGGGCGACAGCACTGACCTGATGGCCGGCAGCGGTCAATTGCACTGCCAAAGCGGCGCCAATGCCCGATGATGCGCCTGTGATAAAATAATGTGCCATACCAAACCCAAATCAAAAAACGCCATATCAGGCTTGTTTAGTGAACCCGTTCAGATCGCTTCGCCGGCTCAAGATGTCCTGTGGCAAAGCGACCTTGTTTCACTCTAGGCAGCGCGGCCAAAGCTGTCAAAGCGTGATCCAAAACGCTGATGATGCGTGTGAACCATACAATATGTAAAATAAGTGATATGTACGATCTGGATTGAACCCAATAGGCAGGCAAATTGGAAAAGAACCCGTTCTAATTAGGTTTTAACCTCGATTGCGATGGGCTGCATGGCATTGGCTGTGTGGCCCATTTGCATGCTGGACAAATCTGCTAATCTCGCTATCACTTTGACAGTCTGCTTGTGACATTTACCCTGTCTGTTTTGGCGCAAGCGGCGGCAAATGGCCTGAATCCAATTGGCGGAGAGCAAAGATGAGTCGGCGCGAACATGGCGGAAATAGCGATCAGGCAGCAGCGCATTTCGGCCATGATGCAAATAATATGCTTGATCTTTCAACCGGCATTAGCCCGCGTGCCTATCCTACGGCTGATGTGACGGCGCAAAGCTGGAACCAATTGCCAAGCCACAGCCAGTTAGATACCTGTCTTGCCGCGGCCCGGCGCGCCTATGATGTGCCAGAACAACTCGGAATCATGGCGGGGGCGGGAACACAAAGTCTTTTGCAATTTATCCCGTCGCTTTTGCCACGCGGCGGTATGGTTTGGATTGACGAGCCAACCTATAACGAACATCGCCCCGCATGGGAGGCGGCTGGCCATCAAGTCATTACCGGTGACGCTAATCTTGGTAAGGCGCAATCGGCGGTGATTGTTGCGCCAAATAACCCGACGGGTAAATTTGTGCATGATGCGATTATGGCAACCGCGAAACAAACCGCCGCAACGGGTGGCATCATGCTGATTGATGGCGCTTTTGCCATCCCAGCGGCGGCTGATCCTGCGGCTGGTGATTTGCTTGACGCCTTGGCAGCCTTTCCACATGTCGTGCATATACGGTCATTTGGTAAATTTTTTGGCATGGCTGGATTGCGACTTGGCTTTGCAATTGGCGCAGCGGTTCACATGGACCAATTGCAACGCTGCGTCGGCCCGTGGGCAGTGAGTTCCGTTGCGCTGGATATTGGCAGCACCGCGTTAAATGATACCGAATGGCAGGCGCAACATAGCCAATTTTTGCGTGAACAAACCGAACAATTGCAGATGGTGCTGACACGCGCAAATCTAAAAATTCTGGGCGGAACGACACTGTTTCAAACGATACAGACTAGCAGGGCGAATCACCTGCATGACCATCTTGCCAAAGCGGCAATCTGGACGCGCAAATTTTCGCAAATGCCCGATTTATTGCGATTTGGGGTGCCGGCAAATGCTGCTGATTTCACCCGTCTTTCGGAATCGTTGAATAATTGGCGTCACAAGGCCAATCAGTGACGCAATTGGTTGACTTTGTCTTTTGGATTATAGAAACAATATACTCTAGACAAATGAGGTGGCTGTGACGCCAAGCGTCATGCCTTAATGAGGGAATCTGGTCCGGATGAAACAAGCCATCCAATGCCAGAGCCGTCCCCGCGACTGTAGGATGGTCGCCTGTCAATCGACCACTGGGATCTGGTTTTACCGCCCCGGGAAGGCAGACAGGCAAGAATGACCACAAGCCAGGAGACCTGCCTTATGTTGTTTAACTATTTACGGTCGGGGTATGCCGTGAAGATGAAAGTCGTTTGGGCTGAGCTTCGTCATATCCAAAAATCTATGAGCTGGGCGTGAGTGTCACGGATACAGCATTTATTCCTTTGGGGGGAGCCAGAAATGACCAAATTAACTTCGCTTTCACTTGCTTTGATCGTAGCAACGACCGGCAATGCCTTTGCGCATCATCCACTTGGCGGCGCCGCGCCAGAAACAATGCTGCATGGGTTCTTATCCGGTGTAGGGCATCCGATTATCGGGTTTGATCATCTGGCTTTTGTGCTCGCTATTGGTGTTTTGGCCGCCTTTCAGACACATCGTTTGGTTTTGCCATTTGGATTTGTGATTGGCACAGTGATTGGCAGTTTGCTGACGCTGGCGGCGGTGACATTGCCCTTGACCGAACTTACGATCACCCTGTCGGTTCTGTTTGCCGGTCTTATCGTGATGCGCGGGCGTGATGTTGCGGTTCTTCCTGCAACCATTCTTGGCACGCTGGCCGGCCTATTTCATGGTGCTGCCTATGGCGCCGCGGTGATTGGTGCTGAAACCACGCCAATTATTGCCTATCTTGCCGGTTTTGGCCTGACCCAGCTCGCCATTATGCTGGTTGCCGGTTTTGCCATGCAGCAAATCTGGAAGGCAGCGTCAATGGCAGAATTACAGCCACGGCTTGCCGGTGCTTTGCTGGCCGGTGTTGGGGTTACCTATCTTGTCGAACATGCTGAGCAGTTTTTTTTCTCTGCCATGTAAGCTGCCCGCCATGTAAACAACCTGTCATGCAGGCAAATGCACCCCCGTGTGACGGTTTTTTAAAAAGGGCAGGGTCATCACAATCGGCTCTGCCTTTTTTTGTCGCCAGATTTGGACATGGCTAGCGGCTTTACCATTGCTGATCAATTGGAGTTTATCGAGATGAATACCCGCATTCCTGCAACTGTTATCACTGGATTTTTGGGGTCGGGAAAAACAACGCTGATTCGTCATATCATCAGCCATGCTGCTGGCAAACGTTTGGCATTGATAGTCAATGAGTTTGGCGATATCGGCATGGATGCGGCGATGCTTGGCGATTGCGCCGCCGAGGGATGTCAAATCGATGATATCATCGAGCTAGCCAATGGCTGTATTTGTTGCACGGTGGCCGATGATTTTCTGCCAAGCATGCAAAAGCTGCTGGAACAGCGGCCATTGCCCGATCATATCATTATCGAAACATCCGGTCTGGCCTTGCCGCAGCCCTTGGTTCAGGCGTTTAACTGGCCAGATATCCGCGCTCAGGTGATGCTTGACGGGGTCATAACGCTTGTTGACGGGCCTGCCTTGGCGTCGGGGTCGGTTGCGCATGATATGGCTGCGCTTGAGGCGCAGCGTGCCGCTGATGAAGAGCTGGATCATGACAGCCCGATTGATGAATTATTTAAAGATCAGATCGGTGCGGCCAATATGATTGTGCTGTCAAAGGCCGATCAGTTGGATGCGGCTGGTGAGGCACGCGCCTGCGCGGTGATTGAGTCGCATCTTACCGGTCCAACGCCGATTATCGTTGCGGCCAACGGTGTCGCGCCAATGGATGCGATTTTGGGGCTTGATATGGAAGAACAGGCGCATGAACGCGCCAGCCATAGCCACCACCACGATCACCATCATCATGATGATCATCATCACCATCACGATCATGGCCATGATGCGTTTTCATCTTTCATTATCGCCATGCCAAAAATCACCTCGGTCACGGCGGCTGAGCTGCAAATTGCCACGCTTGCCGGTGAATTTGGCATTTTGCGCGCCAAGGGTCGTTTGTCAGTCGATGGCAAGGCATTGCCTTTGGTGGTGCAGGCAGTCGGCCAACGCGTTGATAGCTATTTTGCCCGGGGGGGTGATGGCGCGATTGACCAGCTTGTGGTGATTGGTCTTGCTGGTCTTGACGGAATGGCGATTGCCAAACGCCTTGATGGCCAATTACTGGGTGACCAAGTGACCGATAATGGGCTGGCAGGTCATGCATCTTCTTAAAATTGACGAATCAGGTGCCCTTTATGATTCTGATGAAGCGGTTGATCTAGGGCAACCGGCAGGCGATGTCGTTATTTTAACCTCGGCCGATACCGAGGTCAGTTTGCTGGCGCGGGCAGCCGCCGACTCCGATATCTGGAAAGATCAGATACGCATCGCCAATTACCTGAGCCTAACGCATCCCTATTCGGTTGATCTTTATATCGAAAATACGGCGCGTTACGCCAAGATTGTGATCATTCGCTTGTTAGGCGGCGTGTCTTATTGGTCCTATGGCGTTCAGCAATTGCGGGCGCTTGCCGAAACCAGCACGGTAAAGGTGGTGTTTTTGTCAGGTGATGGCAAAGCCGATCCCGAATTGACCTATCTGTCATCGGTTGATGCGGCAAATTCAATGGCCTTATCCGCCTATCTTGACGCTGGCGGTATTGATAATGCCCACGGATTCCTCGGTAAAATCGCCGATTTGCTGAATGACAGTGACCGTGCGCCGCCTGTGCGCCCTTTGATGCGGGCTGGCCTTTACTGGCCTGGACTTATCGATGTTGATTTTGATCAGATTCGCCGCCAATGGCAAGATGGCGCGCCGGTTGCCGCGCTTGTGTTTTATCGTGCTTTGATGCAAGCCGGCGATGTGGCACCGATTAATAGTCTGATTGATGCGCTTCGGGCAAAAGGCATGAACCCATTGCCGCTGTTTGGCGCAAGCCTGAAAGAAACCGAAACGGCAGCCATTATTGCCGATTTTCTGTTAAGGGCAGATGTTGATGTCATTTTGAACATGACCAGTTTTGCAGTATCGGACCCGTCAAAGATGGCGGATGCCGCCAGTGGTTATGATCAAGACATGATGCGGTCGGTTGGACCTTTTGGGGTGGTTAATGCGCCGGTGTTCCAGCTTGTTCTGGCGTCAAACCAACAGGCGGATTGGCAAACATCAACTGCCGGACTGACAGCGCGCGATTTGGCGATGAATGTTGCCTTGCCCGAACTTGATGGGCGAATTCTGACCCGTGCGATAGGCTTTAAACAGCCTTTGACCAAAGATCCGGTAACGCATGCGATGACAACATCCTATGTTGCTGCAAATGATCGGGCCGCATTTGTGGCCGATTTGGTTGGGCGCTGGTGCCGGTTGCGTCACTTGCCAAATGCTGACAAGAAAATTGGCTTTGTTTTGGCGAATTATCCAAACAAGGATGGCCGAATTGCCAATGGTGTTGGGCTGGATACGCCGCAAAGCGTGTTTGTTTCATTGGTCTCGCTTCAGGCTGCCGGATATGATTTTCCGGATCTACCCGATTCAAGTGCGGATTTGATTGCTGAATTGCGCAAAGGGCCAACCAATGCAGGCTGGCATGACCGGTCATGCCATGTGCATTTGGTCAAAGATATCTATGTTCAGTTTTTCAAAACTCTGCCTACAGCAATGCAAGCTGCCATCCTAGATCGGTGGGGAGAGGTCGACGACGATCCAATGTTTGATGGATCAGGCTTTCGCTTGCCAGTCGTGATTTTTGGCAATGCCGCCATTGGGATTCAGCCAGCGCGTGGATATAATATCGATCCCAAAGCGACCTATCACGCCCCAGATTTGGTGCCGCCGCATAATTATTTTGGGTTCTATCTATGGCTTCGTGATGTGTGGGGCATGGATGCAACCGTGCATTATGGCAAACATGGCAATTTGGAATGGCTTCCCGGCAAGGCGCTGGCGTTAAGCGATGGTTGTTATCCAGAGGCGGTACTCGGGGCGATGCCTTTGATTTATCCTTTTATTGTTAATGACCCCGGCGAGGGGGCGCAGGCCAAGCGGCGTATGTCGGCGGTTGTGCTTGATCATTTAACGCCGCCTTTGACACAGGCTGACACGCATGGCGTGATGGCCGTGATCGAGTCACTGATGGATGAATATTTTGAAGCTGCCGGAATGGACAAAAACCGTTCGGCAGCCTTGCTGAGTGATATTTTGGAACAAGCTGAACGGGCTGGCATTACGGCCGATTGCGGCATTTTTAAAGATGATACGCCTGATGAAAAGCTGTTAAAGCTGGACAATTTTTTGTGTGATCTAAAAGAGCTGCAAATTCGCGATGGGCTGCATATTTTTGGCCGGAACCCAAACACCGCGCAAACTGGCGAATTGCTGGCGCAGATATTAAGAACGCCGCGTGGTGATGGTGACGGTGCCAATGCGTCACTTCTGCGCGCGCTTGCCAGTGATTTGGAACTTACCAATCATGGCGATGATAATGATGACGAAACTAACTATGACCCCTTAACCGCAATTGCCGGTGAAAATTGGACCGGTGCAACCCCGCCGATTTTGGCACGTCAATCAACTGGCGCATGGCGCAGCAATGGTCATACAACACAAAGGCTTGATAAGCTGGCGCGTGAATTGATCAATGCGGCGCTTGATGGTGTTTTGGATGCAATCCCCGGGCCGGCAAGCCGTTTGATTTTGACCAAGGCTTTAGAGCCGCTAAACCGTGATCTGTTGCGCTGCGGGCCGCAAGAAGATGCGGCACTGCATTGGGCGCTTGCTGGTCGCTTTATCGCCGCTGGCCCATCAGGGGCGCCAACAAGAGGCCGACCCGAAGTTTTGCCAACAGGCCGTAATTTCTTTTCAATCGACAGCCGCGCCTTGCCAACACCAACTGCGTGGCGGCTTGGCTGGGCATCGGCAAATGCAGTGATTGAGCGCTATTTGCAGGATCATGGCAATTGGCCAAAGGCGATGGTTCTATCGGCTTGGGGAACGTCCAATATGCGAACCGGCGGCGATGATATTGCGCAGGCATTGGCATTTATGGGGGTGCAACCAGTCTGGGATTCGGCAAGTCGGCGGGTTACCGGCTTTGATGTTATACCGCTTGATGTGCTGGATCGGCCGCGCATCGATGTTTCGCTACGCTGTTCGGGATTTTTCCGTGATGCGTTTCCAGCGCAGATGAGCCTGATTGATCGTGCGGTACAGGCGGTTGCCAAATTGGACGAACCTGATGATATGAACCCGCTGGCAGCCGCGGTAAAGCGCGAAACGGTGGCGTCACAGGCCGCAGGGATGTCGCTTGATGCTGCTGCGCGGAAAAGCACCTTGCGGGTGTTCAGCGCCAAGCCCGGGGCGTATGGCGCTGGCTTGCAAACTTTGATTGATGAAGGCATTTGGGACGACAGATCAGATTTCGCCGAGGCGTTTCTGGTCTGGTCAAGCTATGCCTATGGTGATGGGGTGGCAGGCAGTCCGGCGCGTGACATGTTGGAAGCGCGCCTTGGTGATGCTGATGCAGTTTTGCATAATCAGGATAACCGTGAGCATGATATTCTGGATAGTGATGATTATTACCAATTCGCCGGTGGGTTGTCGGCGGCAGTGGCGCATATATCGGGGCGTGATGTACCAATTTACCATAATGACCACAGCCTTGCCGAAAACCCGATAACGCGCAGTCTTGCCGAAGAAGTTAGCCGCGTGGTTCGCGGCCGTGCCAGCAACCCGAAATGGATCAAAGGCGCGATGCGTCACGGCTATAAGGGCGCGTTTGAAATGGCGGCAACGGTGGATTATCTGTTTGCCTTTGCCGCCACAACATTGCAGGTCGAGGCGCATCATTTTGCGGCGCTTTATGAGGCCTATATTGAGGATGATGCTGTTCGGGCGTTTTTGCAAACAGCCAATGATGCGGCTTATGCTGATATGCTGGCGCGATTTGCTGAAGCGATTGACCGTGGGCTATGGACACCGCGCCGCAATAGTGTGCAACCTGAATTAGAACGATTACAAAATAATCTGGTTCAAGACAAAGCACCGCAATAACAGGGCATAAGCCCTGAAAAGCCGCGCCAAATCGCCAGATGACGAAAGGAGTAAGCCGCGATGACCAATAATGAAAATCAGACGCCGGAAAATCTTGATGATGTTGAACGTCATAATAGCAAGATGGCCAAGAAAAAGCTGGCGCGTGACAAGATCATGGCTGGTAAAACCGATCAAAAAGGTCTGATCATTGTTCATACAGGCAAGGGCAAAGGCAAATCATCTTCGGCCTTTGGCATGATCTTTCGCTGCATCGCCCATGAAATGCCTTGTGCTGTTGTGCAATTTATCAAAGGAGGCATGGATACTGGCGAGCGTAATTTGATCACCGCACATTTTCCTGATTTATGCCAGTTTTTCACGATGGGCGAGGGGTTTACATGGGAAACTCAGGATAAAGAGCGTGATATCGCTGCCGCAACCGCCGCGTGGGAAAAAGCCAAGGAATTGATCCGCGATGAGCGCAAGCAAATGGTTCTGCTTGATGAAATCAATATCGCGCTTCGTTATGGCTATATTGACCTTGGCGAGGTGATGCAGTTTCTAGAAAATGAAAAACCGCCAATGACTCATGTTGTGCTAACCGGACGCAATGCGGCCGAAGACTTGATCGAAATGGCCGATCTTGTGACTGAAATGGCACTGGTCAAACATCCGTTCCGGTCGGGAATCAAAGCCCAGATCGGTGTCGAATTTTAATGTTTGCACCGCAAAAGTGGGCTGTTGGCAGATGGTGGATGATGTAAATGAGCCGAAAAAAAGCCGCCTGTTTGATGATTCAAGGTGCCGGATCGAATGTTGGAAAATCGGTTCTGGTTGCCGGATTATGTCGTTATTTCGCCAATCAGGGGCTTTCGGTCGCGCCTTTTAAGCCGCAAAATATGTCGAATAATGCTGCCGTGGCTGATGATGGTGGTGAGATTGGCCGTGCGCAGGCGTTACAGGCGCGCGCGGCACGACTGCCAGCATCGGTTCATATGAATCCGGTGCTGCTAAAGCCGGAAAGCGAAACCGGATCGCAAATCATCCTTCAGGGCAAGCGTTATGGAAGCATGCGTGCCCGCGAATATGGAAGCCATAAAGCGGCGCTGATGCCGCATGTTCTTGATAGTTTTCACCAGCTTTGTGACCGCGCCGATCTGGTGATTATCGAAGGGGCTGGCAGTCCAGCCGAAATTAATCTTCGGGCTGGCGATATTGCCAATATGGGCTTTGCATCGGCGGTTAATGCGCCGGTGATTATTGTTGGCGATATTGATCGTGGCGGCGTGATTGCCGCATTGGCAGGCACTGATCTTGTCTTGTCACCTGAAGACAACAAAATGATTAAAGGGTTTATAATTAACAAGTTTAGAGGCGATACTAATTTATTTTCTGAAGGAATGACAGCGATTGAATCCTTTACCGGTTGGGCTGGCATCGGAATTTTACCCTTTTTTGATCAGGCGCGATTATTACCTGCTGAGGATATTTTGGATATCGACAGCAAAGTTACCAAAACATCCGCAAGCACGAATTCTCATCTGAAAATTGCTGTGCCGATGCTGCGCCGTATTGCCAATTTTGATGATCTAGATCCGCTTGCTGCCGAACCTGATGTTGAGATTTTGCTGATCAAGCCAGGCGATGTCATTCCGGCGGATTGTGATTTGATTTTGATTCCCGGGTCAAAAGCAACAATTGCCGATCTTCGATTTTTGCGCGATCAGGGCTGGGATATTGATATTCAGGCGCATTACCGGCGCGGCGGGCATGTTTTGGGGCTTTGCGGTGGCTATCAGATGCTTGGTCATAGCATCAGCGATCCACATGGCATTGAAGGTGCTGCCGAAACCATTCACGGGCTTGGGCTGCTCGATATCGACACAATCCTTGATCACAGCAAAACTCTGCGCCAGACCAAAGCTGTTGTGATGGGAAGCGATATTCCGGTCACTGGCTATGAAATCCATATGGGTGTTTCAACAGGTGGGGGGCGGGATCGGCCATTTTTGTCAATTGACGGTGTTGGTGAGGGCGCTATGTCTGCTGATGGGCGAGTGATTGGTAGCTATTGCCATGGGTTATTTGCCAGCAATGAATTCAGAACGACATTTTTGGCCGGTTTTGGTGTGGCCACCGATGCGCTTGACTATGACGGGCAGGTTGATGCGGTTCTTGATCGGCTGGCAGACCATATGGCAACGCATCTCGACCTTGACGCATTGGGTAAAATTGCCGGTATTTAGATTGCCAGTATTTAGCTTGCAACTATCTAGCCGGCGGTCATTTGCCAGGCTGCAATCATGCCCCGCGCCAATGCTGGGGCACCAAAAATCAACAAGGCCAAGCCAAAAAGCCAAAGCGCAGTTCGCATAATGACAAGCGCATGATGGATGTTGGCACCAGTTGCATCATCGCCATCGCCATTTAATTTTGCGGCCTGTCTTAGCCGGTTGCCATAATGGCGAGGCCCACCAAGCCAAAGATTGAGGCTGCCAGCCATGGCTGATTCCGGCCAGCCTGCATTTGGTGATGCATGGCTGTTAGAGTCACGAAGGATGGTTTTGATCGATAAGAAAACTCCGCCTTTGGCATTCATGCTAGCCATAACAATTAAAAGGCTAGTCAGCCGCGCTGGAATATAATTCAGCAGATCGTCGAACCGTGCCGCCGCCCAGCCAAAGGCGAAATAGCGCGGATTGCGATATCCGATCATGCTGTCGGCGGTATTGGTCATTTTATAAATCAACAGCCCGGGAATGCCGCCAATCAAAAACCAGAAAGCCGGTGCAAACACACCGTCAGAAAGGTTTTCAGCACCGGTTTCAATAGCTGCGCGGGAGATTTCGGCTTCATCCATGTCATCGGTTCGCCGTCCAACAATCATGCCAATGGCTTTGCGCGCCGCGTCAACATTATCACCAAGCGCTTTTGCCACTGCCCGAATATGCTGATCAAGCGACCGTCCGGCAAGAAGAATGGCAAGGCAGACAAGTTCGGCAAAGGGGCCGAAAAATCCAACCCCGACACCAATGATTGCTGATAAGGCGACAAGGGCGAAAAATGCCATTGCGCCCAACAGCCGTCTTTGCTGGCCGCGATAACGCCGCTGGTTGAACCGTTTATCAGCGCTGGAGATTGCTTTACCAAAAATAACAACCGGATGCGGGATATGCCGCCAAATCCAGTCAGGTTCGCCAAAAACCCAATCGAGCGCCAGTGCCAATACCAGAATGGCGGCACGATATTCAAAAGCGACAAGGCTGAAATCGGGCATTTGCTATACCTTTGGTCGGATGTGCGATTGTCTTTCGCGGTTGGCTCAAGTATGTTTTAGCCAAGGTTGGTGGACTTGTGAACAAGATGAAAGCGATCTCAGTGCGGTGGACCTAATTCAGGCATCCAAATCTGAGCCCCAAACCGGTTGGAAACACATGGCGTAAACTTCATCATGCCTCTGTTATTGCTTCATTAAATTCTATTTTTTCGCTTTTTTTCCGATCGCCAAAAAAATGTTTGGCTTTTGGGTTTTGCACAAGAATGGTTATTGCCCCGAAATCGGGGTTTTTGGATGGATCGTGAAATGGCAGTGCCAGAGCAATCAACCGGAACAGACCCTGTTTATGGGGTGATGATTTGTGGACATGGATCGCGGTCAAAATCGGCCGTCACCGAATTTGCCGTTCTGGCCGAAAAGCTGGCGCCAATTTTTCCCGATTGGCCAGTTGAATATGGCTATTTGGAATTCGCCATGCCGGTCATCAATACCGGTCTTGATAAATTGCGCGCCAAAGGCGTGACGCATGTTCTTGCCGTGCCGGGCATGCTGTTTGCCGCCGGTCATGCCAAAAATGATATTCCGTCAGTTTTGAATGCCTATGCTGCCAAACATGATATTGTGATTCAATATGGGCGCGAATTGGCGGTTGATCTGCAAATGCTGCAAGCCGCAGGTGATCGGATTTCAAGCGCGATTGGTGCGGCTGATCAACAAGGCACGCCGGTTCCGGTTGCAGAAACCTGTCTTGTTGTTATTGGGCGTGGTTCGTCTGACCCTGACGCCAATTCGAATATTTCAAAAATTTCCCGTATGTTGTGGGAAGGGATGGGGTTTGGCTGGGCCGAGGTTGGCTATTCAGGCGTCACGTTCCCCCTGGTTCAGCCCTGTCTTGAACATATCGCCCGGCTTGGTTATCGGCGGATTGTTGTTTTTCCCTATTTTCTGTTTTCGGGCATTTTGATTGACCGGATTTATGGCTTTACCGACGAGGTTGCG
The DNA here is from genome assembly GCA_905182545.1 of uncultured Candidatus Puniceispirillum sp. Classification (GTDB taxonomy): domain Bacteria; phylum Pseudomonadota; class Alphaproteobacteria; order Puniceispirillales; family Puniceispirillaceae; genus UBA3439. The sequence goes on along the minus strand of CAJJBY010000002.1, from coordinate 78,204 downwards.
GCGGCCTATCCCGATATCGAATTTGTCAAAGCCGGCTATCTAAATGACCATCCAAAGGTGATTGCCACCTTTGCCGATCGGGTGTCGGAAATTCTGCATGGAAGCAACAATATGAATTGCGCTATGTGTAAATATCGGGCGCAGGTTCTGGGCTTTGAAACCGAGGTTGGGTTGGCGCAGGAGAGCCATCATCATCATGTTGAGGGAAAAGGCGTTTCCGCGCCGGGAAGCAGCGTTGAAGATTGCGAGCTTTGTGATCATTTCTGCACCGGGGCATGCCGTCTTGCCATGACCGCAAAGCCGCATAGCCATAATCATGACCACGATCATTCACATGGCCATTCGCATGATCACCATCATCAACCTTATCCGCATGCCGATCACCCGCTTGGCCCAGAATCAGTGCGCCAACGGCTTGTCGATGCGCAGAAAAAGGGTAAGGGAGACAAGAGCTAACCCGATGAGCGCCTTTTCCTACATCACCGATCCAGCGGCAATCTATGCTGAGTCCTTTTTGCGGGTGCGCCAAACGGCACGGTTGGATCATTTACCAGATGATGTTGCAACGCTGGTAACACGGCTGATTCACGCCTGCGGCATGCCCGATCTTGTTGATGATCTTGGCTATAGTGACAATCTGGTCAAAAATGGTGTTGCGGCATTGGCCGCTGGCAAGCCGATTTTTTGCGATTGCGAAATGGTGGCTTCGGGAATCACGCGGCGGTTTTTACCTGCTGATAATCCGGTGATTGTCACTTTGAATGATTTGAGAACCCCTGATCTTGCCAAACAATTGGGCACAACACGGTCGGCAGCGGCGGTTGATCTATGGGGTCACCGGCTTGATGGCGCCATTGTTGCCGTTGGCAATGCGCCAACCGCGCTGTTCCGTTTGTTAGAACATATCGCCATTGGTGGGCCGGTGCCAGCGGCCATCCTTGGGTTTCCTGTCGGATTTGTTGGTGCGGCCGAGTCCAAGCAAGCACTTGCTGACAAACCATGCGGTGCCCAATTTGTCACTGTTTTCGGCACGCGTGGCGGATCGGCAATCGCCGCCGCTGGGGTCAATGCGCTGTCATTAGCGGCAAAGGCTGATTGATGGATCGTTGGCTGACCATCGCTGGCATTGGCGAAACCGGCCCGCAAGCGCTGTCAGAGGCGGTAAAGACCGCACTTGCTGATGCCAGCTTGATTGTTGCCGCAACGCGCTTTCATGCGGCGTTGGCGGCGATGCTTGGTACATCTGATCATGTGATCGGCTTTCCATCACCGCTTGCCGATCTTTATGCCAAGCTTGAAGCGCATAAAGGCCAAAAAATAATCATTCTGGCAACAGGCGATCCGCTTTGGTTTGGCATTGGTGCCAGCCTGATCAATCGCTTTGGCGCGGATGCTTGTTTGGTGATTCCGGATGTGTCCGGATTGCAAATGGCGGCAGCGCGGATGGGCTGGCCGATTGCGTCATGCAAAATTCTAACGATTCATGGGCGTGCTATTGACCAGATTTTGACATCTTGCCAACGCCGCGCGCGGCTTTTGGTGATTGCTGAAAATGGTCAAAGCGCCCCCCAAGTTGCGCAATTACTGACCGAGCAGGACTATGGTGATGCTGACATCACCGCACTTGCTCATCTTGGTGGCGATGATGAAGCCTCATTTTATGCCAAAGCCGCAGATTGGCAGCATCAGGTTCCTGATTTTCATATTTTGGCGATTTCCTGCCCCGACAAACCGGCGCATCATGCTGGATTTGCGCTTGCCGATGCTGGTATTGAAAATGACGGCAAATTGACCAAGGCCGATAGCCGCGCCAGTGCGGTTGCAAAATTGCGTCCGTTTGCAGGTGCTGTCATGTGGGATGTTGGTGCGGGTTCGGGGGCTGTCGCTATTGAATTTATGCGGCTTGCCCAGCAATCAAGCGGCTTTGCTATTGATAAAAATACAAGTCAGATCGACATGGCGCGGCGCAATGCCAAAAAATTCGGCGTGTCGAATTTGCAGCATATTCATGCCGAATTACCATCGGGACTTGATGATTTGCCGGTGCCTGATGCGGTGTTTATTGGCGGCGGCCTGTCGACAGCGACAATTGATGCCTGCATCGCCGCATTGCGGGATGATGGGGTGCTGGTGGCGCATGCAGTCACCTTGGAAAGTGAAGCGCTATTGCTTGCCGCATGGCAAAAATACGGTGGAAAATTGGCGCGGCTCTCGGTGCATCATGCTGATCCGGTTGGCGGGTTCCATGGCTGGCGGCCACTCATGCCGGTGACACAATGGCATTTTATCAAATCCGGCACGGCGCAAGGGATATCCGATGTCAAAAGGTAAGCTTTATGGCATTGGCACTGGCCCGGGTGATCCCGAACTGGTAACGCGCAAAGCATGGCGGTTAATCCAACAGGCGGATATCATCGCTTATCTTGCACCTGATGTTGGCCCCGGATTCGCCCGCGGCATTGTTGCCGAAGCGATTGGTCATGATGTTTGCGAAATCATCATGCGGGTGCCAATGCGAATCGGACGTGCGCCAGCGCAATCAATTTATGATGATGGCGCGAAACAGATCGCAGTGCATCTGGATGCCGGGCGTGATGTTGTGATGCTTTGCGAGGGTGATCCGCTGTTTTATGGGTCATTCATGTATGTTTTGGCGCGGCTTCGTGACGATTATCCGGTTGAAATTATTGCTGGCGTTACGTCGGTAACGGCTTGTGCTGCAAGCCAGCTTCACCCGCTGGTGGCGCGCAATAACAGTTTGGTCGTGTTGCCCGCGCCTTTGCCTGATGATGCGCTTCGATCCCGCATCGAATTGGCCGATGCTGTTGCCATTATGAAACTGGGGCGGCATATGCCGCGAATTCGATCCTTGCTGATATCAATGGGGCTTGCCCAGAAAACGCTTTATGTCGGCCATGCGTCACTCGCTAATGAATTGCGTGGCACGCTTGACGATGCGCCTGATGACGCCCCTTATTTTTCAATGCTGCTGATCTATAAAGGAGATGATCCGTGGATCATGCGATAAACCGGCCAACAGGCCTTGATGATGCCAATATGGCCGCAATGCGCCGTCCGGTAATTCTATGCCTGTCGCAAGGCGGGTTGCGGCTTGCCGAAATAATGGCCAAGGCGGTTGATGGTGATGTTCAAGGGCTGGCTAGCCGTTGTCCGGACGCGCCATTTCAGTTTGCGGATACGATTGCGCATATCGCCGGTTTGTTTGTTGCAGGGCGGCCGGTGATTGGGATTTGCGCGACGGCGATTCTGATTCGCGCGGTGGCGCCACATCTTGGGCAAAAACAGCATGATGCGCCAGTTCTTGCCATTGCCGATGATGGCAGTTCCATTGTGCCGCTTTTGGGGTTGCATCACGGCGCTCTTGGTCTTGGGGCAAGGCTTGCAGCGGCTAGTGGCGGACATTTAGCTGTGACAACAGCAAGCAATCTTGGCGATGGCGTATCACTTGACACGCCGCCTGCCGGATTCCGGCTTGCCAATGAACAAAGTGCAGCAGCGGCAATGGCTGGTTTGCTGGCTGGCGGCGGTGCCGCAATTGATTTTGACGATCATCATCCGGTGATGACTGATTGGCTGGCACCGGTGAAGCGCAGTGACGATATGCGTTTGACGATCACGCATGATCATATTGATCCGGCGGCGAACCAGCTCGTTTATTGTCCGCAGCAATTCATTCTTGGCATTGGCTGTGCGCGTGGCTGCGATAGCGATGAATTATATGATTTTGTGACGGCCGAATTGTGCCGCCAAAACGTGAATCAGGCGGCAATTGCCGCCATTGCATCGGTTGATTTAAAAGCTGATGAGCCTGCAATTTTGGCGTTGGCGGAACGGTTAGACGTTCCGTTTCGGGTGTTTTCTGTCGCTGAACTGGAAAAGCAAACGGCAAATCTTGCCAATCCGTCAGATGTTGTTTTTGCTGAAATTGGCACATATGGCGTTGCCGAGGCAGCGGCGTTAGAGGCAGCCATGCTGCAAACAGGGGGCGCGCAACCAAGCCTGTTTACCGAAAAACAAAAAACAAAAAACGCAACTTTGGCATTGGTGAAAATGGCCGCCCCGCTTGTTGATCAGCGGCTTTTGCGCGGGCGCAAGCCGGGTAAGGTGATGCTGATTGGCATCGGACCTGGTAAAAGTGATTGGCGAACACCCGAAGCTGCCAAATGGGTTCAATCAGCCGATGAATTGGTTGGCTATGGTCTTTATATTGATCTTTTGGGAGCAACGGCGGCGCATCTGCCACGCAAGGACTTTGCTCTTGGCGAGGAAGAGGCGCGTTGCCGCTATGCGCTTGAAACCGCTGCAACTGGACGTAATGTTGCGATCATCTGTTCTGGTGATGCTGGCATTTATGCAATGGGTGCTTTGGTTTTTGAATTGCTTGACCGCAGCGCAGATGATGGAGGGGTCAGTGCGGCGGCGCATCGCGTCGAGGTGATAAGCGCCCCGGGCGTTTCCGCATTGCAGGCTGCGGCAGCGCAGTCGGGTGCAATTCTTGGGCATGATTTCTGTACCATTTCGCTGTCTGATCTTTTAACCCCATGGGCCAGTATCGAAGCGCGGATTCATGCCGCTGGTGCCGGTGATTTTGTGATTGCCTTTTATAATCCCGTATCGCAGCGGCGGCGAACCCAGCTTGCCGCAGCGCGTGATATCCTGATTAGCTATCGGGGCGGTGATGTGCCGGTTTTGCTGGCAAGCAATCTTGGTCGGCCCGAAGAACAGATCAAATTTCGCACGCTTGGCAGCCTTGTTGTTGATGAGGTAGATATGCTGACCGTTGTCATGGTCGGGTCTAGCGCGTCAAAAATGCTGAATCTTGGGCGTGGTAAAGCGGTCTATACCCCGCGCGGTTATGCGAAACATATTGAAAGAATAAAACAATAATAACAATATTATAAACCTTAAAGGTAAAGCGATATGGCAGTTCATTTTATTGGGGCAGGGCCGGGCGATCCTGATCTGATTACCGTTCGCGGATTGCGGTTGATCAAATCCTGCGCATTATGTCTTTATGCCGGATCGCTGGTGCCGCAAGCGGTGGTTGCCGAAGCGCCTGATGATGCCCGTATTTTGGATACGGCAGCAATGACGCTTGATGATATCATTGCCGAAATTGAAATTGCGCATAAAGCCGGCAAGGATATTGCGCGGGTGCATTCTGGCGACCCATCGCTTTATGGCGCTGTTGCCGAACAGATCAGGCGGCTTCGCGCTCTCAATATCCCTTATGATATCACGCCGGGGGTTTCGGCCTATGCGGCAGCGGCAGCGGCGCTTGGTATCGAGCTGACGATTCCTGAAATCAGTCAGACGCTTATCCTAACGCGAACAGCGATGAAATCATCGGCAATGCCCGAAGGCGAGGATTTGACAAGCCTTGGCCGGACAGGGGCAACATTGGCGATCCATCTTTCGGTTCGCAATCTGCGCGCGATCGAACGTGAATTAACGCCATTTTACGGCGCAGATTGTCCGGTGATTGTGGCTTACCGCGTTGGCTGGCCTGATGAGGCGTTTTTGCATGCCACATTATCAACGGTCAGGGCGGCTGTTACCGCGGCAAAAATCACCCGTACGGCATTGATTTTTGTCGGCAAAGGCTTAACCGCCGATCAGGCCAGGTTTCGCGATAGTGCGTTATATGATGCGGAACATGCGCATATTTTGCGGCCGGTGCGGGGCAATCATTCGGCTGATCCTGCCTAGCGCGGTATGTTAGCTTTGGCACTATCCGGTTTGGTACATTCTAGCTTTGGGTAGTCTGGCTTTGCGTGACTGAGCTTTGGGCAATGATGTGAAGATAAGACCCAGCAACCGATCCTTTGCGCAGACCGGCCATGCCAAGCGGCTGATCATTTGCGTCATGGGCGGTAAATAGTGGCGTTCCGCTGGCTGAAATCACATTGGTGTAATGAAATTCATGACCAAGAAATGGTCCATCCCAGAAAAACCGCTCTATTGGCTTGAATTTACGATAGCCAAGATGCCGCTTTTTATTGGCAAAGCTGGTTTCAACATCAAGAAGACCCGCCATGTCAAACCGGTTGCCTGATGCATCGGTGATGCCGGTGCCAAGAGCCATATAGCCGCCACATTCGCCATAAATTGGAATATCGGCCGTGGCGGCGCTGTTAAGACCCGCCAGAAACTGGCGATTTGTTGACAGGGTTGGCAAATGCAATTCGGGATAACCGCCGGGTAAAAAGATAAAATCGGCATCATCGGCGGGTTTTTCATCATTTAGCGGCGAAAATGGCCGGATTTCGGCACCTTGCTGCTGCCAACCAGCCAATAGATGATGATAGGCAAAGCCAAAGGCGGCATCATTGGCAACGGCGATGGTTTTTGCCGGTGGGTTCATTGCCGGTGGGTTCATCGCCGGTGCGTTTGTCAAAGGCAGTGGCAATGCTGCCACTGTTTTACCAGCAGCGGGAAGTCTTTGCGCCGCCTCAAGAATGGCATCAAGATCGCAATATTCATCAATCAGATCAGCCGCATGATCCAGAATCATCTCAAGGCCGGCATTGTCAAAATCGGCGGCTTGAACAAGGCCGAGATGGCGCGATGGTACGGCAAGCCCATCACGGCTAGGCACCGATCCGAGAAGCGGAATTTCATATGCGGCCAAGGCTTCGCTAACAAGTGCCAGATGCCGCGGCGAGGCTACATGGTTCAATATCACCCCAGCGATCCGCCCCGCCGGCAAAAGGCTGGCGATGCCGGCGGCAATCATTGCGGCGGTTTGGGCTGTATGGCGGATATCCATCACCAGAATAACCGGAATATCAAGGGCTTCGGCCAAGGCGGCGCTGCTGCCCGCATTGCCGCTTGCGCCATCAAAAAGCCCCATAACCCCCTCGATGATCAACGTATCACCGGCCTGATCGGCGGCAAGATGCGCCAATAGCGGTTTTGACATGGCGAATTGGTCAAGATTTACCGCTTTGCGCCCAGCGGCCGCGCTTAAAAATCCTGAATCGATATAATCAGGGCCGGTTTTGCCGGCCGCAATTGATACGCCGCGCCGCACAAAAGCACGCAGCAGCCCGAGCGTTACCGTGGTCTTGCCGCTTCCCGATGCAAGACCGGCAATCATAAGCCCCTTTGATGCCATTTTCGTGATGCCCTTTAACTGGGGAAATTCGCTAGCCCGTTTCCGAAACCGAACGCACATTCAGCGGGTCAAGGTCGCGAACCGGCACGCCATCCATCTGGCCAAGCCAGTCAAGACATTGCCGCATCAGCGTGACCCGCCCGACACAGACAATGGCTGGCGCGCCAATGCCGCTATCTTGAATATCCTGCATTGCCGTTGATAATGTTGTTTCCAGAACCTTCATATCAGGATTGGTGGCGTTGCTGACCACGGCAACCGGTTCGTTTGGATCGCGCCCAGCATCCAGCAGTTTCCGGCAAATATCGGGCATATGTTTAATCGCCATATACATCACAATGACCTGTGATCCGCGCGATACGGCTTGCCAGTTAATTGCCGATGGCATGGCACCAGTGCGGTCATGCCCTGATAAAAACGTAACCGACTGATTAACATCGCGATGCGTTACCGGAATACCAGCATAAGCAAGCCCGCCAATACCGGCTGAAATACCCGGGATGATGCGAAGCTTGATGCCTGCTTGAACAAGGGTTTGCGCCTCTTCGCCGCCACGCCCAAACACAAATGGGTCGCCGCCCTTTAGTCGTAATACGCGTTTGCCATTGCGGGCAAGTTCAACCAATTTCAGCGATATATCGCGCTGATGCGGTGATGGTTTACCACCGCGTTTGCCAGCATATTCGATGATTGCAGCGGGATTGGCCCAATCAAGAATCGCCTGATTGACCAGCGCGTCATAAATGATCACATCGGCCTGTCTTAGGGCGTTAAGCGCATGAAGCGTTAGCAAGCCCGGGTCACCCGGACCGCCGCCGACCATCCACACCCATCCCGGCTCAAAAACCGGCCATGACCGGTCATTTAGCGGTGGCATTTCCATCTGCGACGGATTTTGGTTGTTCTTGTCCCTCATATCGCGCGATATTAAGCCAGTTAGGTGATGATTGCATCCTTTTCTTGGCAGGAAATGATGTAAAAAGCATAAATTATCAATCATCTGATCACGCGATGATGACCATCATGGATTGAACGGGTATATGACCAAAAGGCTGACGACAAACCTGCGGTTCGGCTGGACCACCGGCACCTGTGCAACAGCAGCGGTGAATGCGGCCTATACGGCAATGGTAACCGGCGCATTTCCCGAACGCGTCAGCGTGATCACCCCGGGTGGTAAAGAGGCCGATCTGGAAGTGGCATTAACCGATCAGGGCCAAGATTGGTCAGAAGTTGGAATTGTGAAAGATGCTGGTGATGATCCTGATGTAACACATGGTGTACTAGTTATTGCACGCGTGGCAACTGCCGCAATCGGGGGTGACATTTACCCGCGGCGATGGGGTTGGCCTGATCACCAAACCGGGTCTGCCAATTGCTGTTGGCGAACCGGCGATCAATCCGGTGCCGCGCCAGATGATGGCTGAGGCGATTGACCAATTGGCAGACGGCGTTGGATGGCCCGCGCGATATCATCATCGAAATTTCGGTTCCTGATGGTGCGAAAATTGCGCTGAAAACATGGAATCCGCGCCTTGGCATCGAAGGTGGCTTGTCGATTCTTGGAACCACCGGCGTTGTGCGGCCATTTTCCTGCTCTGCATGGATTGCCTCGATTCATCGCGGCATTGATGTGGCGCGGGCAAATGGGCTTGTCCATGTTTCTGGCTCAACTGGATCAACATCGGAAAAAGCTGTAATCGCCCGTTATGATCTGCCCGAAATTGCGCTGATGGATATGGGTGATTTTGTTGGTGGCATGCTAAAATATATGCGCCGCAATCCGGTTGCCAATCTCACCATTGCTGGCGGTTTTGCCAAGATGGTCAAGCTTGGGCAGGGCGCGATCGATCTTCATTCGGCGCGATCACAAGTCGATTTTACCGCCTTGGCAGATTTGGCGGCGGCATGTGGTTATGACCATGACATGGTTGCTAGTGCCAATAGCGTTCTTGATGTTGTTCAGCAGGGAACGCCCGAAATGCGGGTAGAAATTGGCAAATGCAATCGCCGCTGCGGCGCAAAAGACCGCGCTTGGTGTTGTTGCCGGTGCTGCGGTGAATATTGAAATTCTGGTGGTGGCGCGTGACAGCCAGATCCTTGGCACGGCCGGAACCATTGCGCCATGACGCATCTTCTGGTTCTGGCTGGCACTGGTGAGGCGCGGCGATTATTGGCGCAATTGGCAACCAATCCAACCATCCGCATTACCGCGTCATTAGCTGGCGCAACCGATCGGCCTGCGGCATTAGGTGTTGAAACACGGATTGGCGGTTTTGGCGGCGTTGAAGGGCTTGCCAAATGGTGTGATAGGCATGCGGTTGATGCGATTATCGATTTGACGCATCCCTATGCCGCGCAGATGAGCCGGCATGCCGCCGCGCTGTCGGCGATTTACCAGTAATTGCCTATGCGCGGCCAGCATGGCAGGCGGCAAAAAATGATCGCTGGACCGAATTTGAAAATTGGGCGGCGATGGCGGCGGCCCTGCCAGCGCAGGCGCGCCCGTTTCTGGCTGGTGGTAGCCGCGCCGTGACCGCATTTGTTTCGCGTCCCGATCTATGGCTTTTAGCGCGTGGTTTGAAGTTTAATGACGATTTCAAAAAATATAATCATTTAAAACTGATAAATGACTTTCCTAAAAAACAAATTGAAGATGAAAAGGCATTATTAACCGAATATGAAATTAGTCATATTTGCGCCAAAAATGCAGGCGGGAGATGGTCTTTTGCCAAGATTGAGGCCGCGCGCCAGCTTGACTTGCCGGTCTGGTTTCTGGCACGACCAGATTGTCAAAAAGGGGATCAGCATTATCAGATTTGCCATTCGCTTGACGATGTGACCGCGGCAATTAAGGCGATGATTGGATAGGGCTGCTCGGTTTTTTCGCAATGCTTTTGGGTGAGGGGCTTTAACGGCTGCGGTTACTGCCCATCTATAGGGGCAGGATGATCAGAACAGGAGAATTGACATGTCACGCTGGCGGCATTTGACCGTTGCAATCGGGTTAATCCCAGCCTTGATCATTTATATTGGGCTGGTGATGCAGATTGCCGATATGGTGACAAATATTCATCTGGTGCTTGATTTTGCCTTTTATTTTGTTGCTGGCCTTGCGTGGATACCGGCGGCTGAGTAAAGTTGTTGGCTGGTTGGCAAAGCATGAAAGCCACTAGCTGGTTGGGTTTGATTTAAGGGGCTGACATGTTCAGACGGCGGGTCTCAAATTTGTTAGAACGGGTTGCGCATGCCAATCGGCCAGCCGCCCCCACGGTGCCGACAAAAACGGCATTAGAGCCTGAACAGGCTGTCCATCGGCCACTTGCCGATGCTATGGAAACAGCAACAGAATTGATGCAGCAACATGGCTTGACCGGATGGCGAGTAAAGCTCGATCATGCACGACGGCGCGCTGGTCAATGTGATTATAATACAAAGGTCATTTCGCTTTCGCGGCTTTATGTTCGCAATGCCGAAAAAGACCATATTCGCGATACGATTCTTCATGAAATTGCGCATGCGCTTGTTGGACCACATCACGGCCATGATGCGGTTTGGCGGCAGAAGGCACGTGAAATCGGATGTACGGCAACGCGCTGTCATAGTTTGAATTTTTCCAAAGCGCGCTGGGTCATGCAATGCCCGAATGGTTGTTTTGCGGTCGAGCGCCATCGCCGGAAATCGGGTCTTGTTTGCGCCACCTGCAAAACATCGGTTGAATTTATCGCCAGTGACGGTGGAATCTAAGCCTATGTTCGGGCTTGATCCATCACGCGTTGGGCAATTGCGGCGTGCCTTAAACCGGCTGGCGCAGCCCGAGCGGCAATGGGTCAGTTTTGCTTTTTTGACCAAAGACGAAGTTGCGTGTCTTACCAAGCTTGCCGAGCGCCAGCCATTTCGCAGCGCTCGTCCCGAAATCAGTTATAAATCCAATCGCGTTTTTCAGGATTTTGACATTTGTTTTCCGGCACCGCGTATTGATGCTTTTGATCAGTTTGCCCATTGTCTTGAGGCAGGTCTTTTTCAGGCAGGGCAGATGATGACCCCATCGCCATTTTCCACTGATTTCCGGTTTGATGATTTTGCCATCCAGCGCTATTCCGCTGGATCACGCGGGATTGGTGTTCATCGTGATGGTTCGCGCTATCAGCATATTGTGGTGATTGCCACCTTGGCTGGGCAGTCACGTTTATTTGCAACCCCAAGCCGCGATGGCGGTCAAGGCCGCGTGATTGATGATCGCCCCGGGCGCATTGTTTTATTGTCCGCGCCAGCATTTGCGGGGCGGACAGGCGAGGCGGCGCGGCCTCTTCATGGGGTTGATCATGTTCATGGCGGCCGTTTGTCATTGGGTCTGCGTGTTGAATGTCCAAAAAAATAATGCGCATGGTTACTTGTCAGCTATCGTAAAGCTTGGCACAGTAAATATCTGGAGCGTTCGTTTTGTGGCTCCGATTAGCAGCTTGTTCTCGCACTTTGACAAGCGTTTTTTAGATAAGTGCCTGATCTTCGCGCGTTCCAGTAGGCGTTCACGCATGACCTTGTTTTTGGTCGAAGATTGGGAGTTTGTTTATCTATGCAAATTAGTATCTCTGGAAAAAATATGGATACCGGGCTTGCTTTTCAGGAGCATGCCGAAGTGTCACTGAACAATGTTGTTGAAAAATATTTTCACAATGCTGTCAGTGGCCATGTCACGCTTGAAAAGGCTGATTCCGGTTTTACCGTAAAAACACGTGTTGCCTTGTCACGACGAATGGAACTTGAATCGACTGGTCGCGCTGCTGATGCGCATGCGGCGTTGGATGCGGCGATTGAACATGCCGAAAAAAGGCTTCGGCGTCATAAAAGGCGTTTAAAGAACCACCGCGGCGCCCTAACCAATCTTGAAGAGGACGATATTGATATTGCGCCAATGGCGGTTTATGCCGGCGCATCTCAATTAACCGATGCCAGCAGTGATGAAGATGATCTTTTGCCGATCGTCGCTGAATTATCCTATGATATCGAGGTACTGACCGTTGAACAGGCCGTGATGCGGCTTGAATTTGGCGGATCGACTATGCTGATGTTCCGCAATGCCAGCCATTTCGGACTGAATGTTGTTCATCTTCGTGATGATGGGTCGATTGGCTGGATTGATCCGCGTGGCGCACGACATTTGGCAAGTCATACTTAACGCCGCCGGAAAATGGCCAAACAGGCTTAGGCGGCGGGCGGGGTGATTGTGCCAAGCTGATGAATTTGCCAAGCACCCCCTAGATTATCTGCGGCATGGTGTTTGGCCATTAGGCTAGCATGAAGCCCACCAAAATAGGGTATCTCAATGGCTTGTGCCACATCTGCTGGCAGGCCAAGAATATGTGCCAGAACGGCTCTGATGGTGCCAATATGCGCCACGATAATCTGCGCATTGGTAAAACGCTTGCGCTCTTGCAAATCACACCATGACCCGACACGCAGCATTTGCTGGTCAAAGCTTTCGCCATGTGGCGGGCAAAAATCATGCGTGATGAAAGACCAATTATGTTTTGGCAGTATGGCAAGCTGTTGCCAGATGGTGTCAATTGGCTGATCATGCCAATTGCCAAAATGCTGTTCGGCAAGCGCAGCTTCGGTGATTTTCGATGCTGGCGCTAAATGACCGGTTAAAAGCGCGGCGGTTTGTTGCGCTCGTTGCAGCGGGCTGATATGCCAGTTAGCATGATGTGGCAGGGTTTTTAACAGCGCGTCCAGATCAAATTCCTGTTTAATCAATGGCGCATCATGTGGCGGTAAATGCCCATCCTTCTTGACCACAGGCCCATGCCGAATGAAATAGAAATCGGTTATGTCATCTTTGCCGATCATCCAAAAAACCCTATATCAAGCGGGGTGTTCATGGTGATGAAAAGCCCTGCAGCAAGCATGATTTCGCCAAGAATGATCATGGCACCCATCACATCGCCGCTAATGCCGTGGATTTGCCGCATGGCAAGCCTGCCAAGGGCAAGGCAGGCCAATAAAGCCGCACTGCCAGCAATCACCGCGGCAAGGGGCATGGCAAAATAAGCCAAAGGCAAAACCCATAGAATAGCGGCCGCGAAAATGGCGATCACCGATGGTCGGCCGGTCACTTTGGCAAGTTTGGCACCAGCGGCAATCGGAAACGCCCATAAGGCAATCAAGATTTGCCAACGCGCCGCGGCGGCAATGGCCGCAACAAGGCCAATCAGCGCCAGATTTGATAGATCCAGTCCGGCAATGCTGGCAAAAAGGCTGATGCGGATGATTGTGCTAAGGCACAACGCCAAAACGCCATAGCTGCCAATATGGCTGTCATGCATGATAAGCATTTTATCATCCACATCCTTGCCGCCGCCAAATCCATCAGCCGTATCGGCAAGCCCATCTTCATGCATCGCACCGCTTGCCATTGCCATCACGCCAACACATAGCCCGCCGCAAACAAGCAAAGGCAGGCCGAAAAAACTGGAAAAAGCAAGCATCATGCCGCTAATCCCGCCAATCACAAGACCGACAAGTGGAAATGCCCATAACGAGCTGATGAAATCAGGTGGGCTGTCTTTGGCAAATTGATATGTTACCGGAATCCGGCTTAGCAGCATAAAGGCGGCTGCGATATCGCCAAATCGTGATTGGCGTTTTGATGTCATTTTAGCCCCCGCTAACGCCTGCCTCGGCAAAGGTTGCCATGCCATTATGCGTTGCACAGGCGGCGCGAACAAGCAGGCTTGCCACAGCGGCACCGCTGGCCTCGCCAAGCCGCATCCGAAGATCGACCAATGGCTGTTTGCGAAGCGCAACGGCAAGCCGTGAATGCCCTGGCTCGCCTGACATATGTGAAATCATGGCATGATCAAGAACGCCAAGCTTTTTATCAGCGGTTAAGGCAGCAGCAGCGGCGGTAGAAATAAAGCCGTCAAGCATCACCGGAATTGACCGCATTCTGGCAGCAAGGATCGCGCCGGCAATGGCCGCTAATTCCCGCCCGCCAAAAGCGGCAAGCAAGGCAACCGGATGTTGTGCGACTGGCGATTGGGCGGCAAGCGCAGCCTCGATCACTTTGGCTTTATGTTTGACGCCATCATCGTCAAGCCCGGTCCCCGGACCAACCCAACCGGTGGCATCGGCACCAAACCGGCCAAGGCATAATGCCGCTGCAGCCGTTGTATTGCCAATGCCCATTTCGCCAACAATCAAATAGTCGCAATTATCATCCAGCGCATCAGCCCCGATATTCATTGCAGCAATGGTTTCATCTTCGCGCATTGCTGGGCCAAGACTCAAATCATTGGTCGGCCGGTCAAGTTCAAGCGGAATAACATCAAGCTTGAGGTTGGCAAGATCGCATAGCTGGTTAATTGCCGCGCCACCATTGGCGAAATTGGCCACCATCTGCGCGGTCACTTCGGCGGGGAAGGGCGATATGCCCTGCGCCACAACACCATGATTACCGGCAAAGATCAAACATTGACCATGCTCAATTGCGGGGCGGTCACGCCGTTGCCAGCCCGCCATCCAAATGGCAACTTCTTCCAGCCTGCCAAGCGATCCGGGCGGCTTGGTCAATTCTGCTTGGCGCGATGCGGCCTTGTTTTGCGTTTTGCCATCAACGGAAGGAAGATCGGCGATAATGTCGCTAATCTGGCTAGATGATTGAAAATAGGGCATTAAAAACTCGCTTAGATTGAAATAGCAAAATAATATTCACGTTAAACGGATCAATTGTCAGTCGATTTAATCTTTTGGACAATCCCTGCGACCAGAAAAAATACGCAATGGGCAATTTGGGCAATGGCCTGATTGGTTTTTCCATTCGCATCGCGGAACTGGCGCGACAGTTTATTATCAGGAACAATGCCTAGACCGGTTTCGCTGGCAACGACAATAATTTTACCAGATGCGGTGCCTAGCGCGTCAATAAAATCATCGCGATAGAGTTGGATATCTTTTCCATTGATCAACAGATTTGTGATCCAGACACTTGTGCAATCAACCAACAAGGTTGCGTCTTTCCTATCATGCACCCGTATCATTGCTGGCAGGTCAATTGGGGCATCGCAAAGAAGCCAATCCGCACTACGCCGCGATTTGTGGAGGTCGATTCGCGCCTGCATTTCGTTATCAAATGCCTCGGCGGTTGCCAGATAGACCAGCCGCGCGCTGTTGGCTGGCATGGAAGCAAAAGACGTCAGCGCCAGATTTTCAGCAAATTCAGATTTTCCAGAGCGGGCACCACCCAGAACAAATTGAATATTTTCAGTGGTCATTTTGTGGCCTTTTCCCGGTTTGTGGCGATTTTACGCGATCTCTAGAAAAACGGCTTTTCATCAAGCGCGCGTTTGAACATATCACGATCAATATTGCCGCCTGATGCCACTGCGATAATGTTATCGGCACCGGCTGGAACCTGTCCGGTCAAGATCGCAGCGACAGCAACAGCACCGCCCGGTTCAACAATGATTTTTAGATGTTTGAAGAGCGTTGCAATGGCTTGTAACACCTGCTGGTCGGTGACAACGGCACCGCCTGTGAGATGTTTGCGATTCACCGGAAAGGTCAATTGCCCGGGTTCCGGCGTTACAATTGCATCACAAATTGATGATTTGTCGGTTTGCGCCCGTTCAATTGTGCCGGTTTCTAGTGATCGTTTCGTGTCATCGTAAAATTCCGGTTCGGCGCACCAGATTTTGGTTTCGGGAAAATGCGCATGAAGCGCGATGCTGGTGCCTGCAATCAGGCCGCCGCCGCCACAACAACAGATCAACGCATCGGGAACAACGCCCATCACGCTTGCCTGTCGGGCGATTTCCAGCCCAACCGTGCCTTGTCCTGCAATCACCCGAACATCATCATAGGGTTTGATCAGATTGGCATTATATTTCTGGCTTAGAGCCTCGCCAATCTCTTCGCGTGATTCCGTATAACGATCATAGGTCACGACATCGGCGCCATAGGCCTTTGTGCCTTCGATTTTGGTCGCTGGCGTATCTTCGGGCATGATGATGGTGGCTTTCAGGCCGCGTGTGGTAACGGCGAGAGCAACACCTTGGGCGTGATTGCCGCTGGAAAAGGCCACAACATGGCGAACATCATCGTCAAGGCTCCAAACCGCATTGGTTGCGCCGCGCAATTTGAATGAGCCAGTATGTTGCAAAGCTTCGGCTTTTACCAGAAGGCGGCGTCCCAAAAAATCATTCAGCCGCGGGGATTCCAAAAGTGGCGTTTTAAAAATATGTGGCCGTATCCGGTCAGCAGCGGCTTGGATCGTGGCAAGGTCGATTTGAAGCGCGCCGTCAGCGGTTTGCGGCAGGGGTGTTGAATTAGTCATTTGTGATGTTTCCAAACAAAGATTAAGTCGCGCAAAATTAGATCCTTTCTGAAATAAGGTCAATCAAGCTGGGACATGTTGTTTGGGTATATTGGTGGGCATGTTGTTGGGCGGTGCGGGGGGCAGGTTACGGCCACAAGCCTGCCGCACGCAAATGACAGAAATTGTTGGCTTGTGTTTATCTTGCGGGATGCCTATTTTACCGCAATATGGTCATCGGCTTTGTGCCGTAGGGAGATGAACAATGTCACCAGCATCAACAAACGCTGTTTTTTCCGGTTCTTGCACCGCTCTTGTCACGCCTTTTAAAAATGGGCAGATCGACAAGGACGCGTTTTGCAAACTGGTTGATTGGCAAATTGAAAATGGTACTGCCGCGCTGATTCCTGTTGGGACGACCGGCGAGTCACCGACATTGTCACATGAAGAACATGATCTTGTTGTCGAACTATGTATCAAACAGGCCGCTGGCCGTGTGCCGGTTATTGCCGGTGCCGGATCAAACAGCACGGCCGAAGCGGTGCGGCTTGCCAAAACTGGCGTAGTGGCTGGCGCGGATGCGGTTCTGATCGTCAGCCCCTATTATAACAAGCCAACCCAAGAAGGGCTGTATCAGCATTTTTCAGCCATTGCCAAGGCCGTTTCAGTGCCGGTTATCGTCTATGATATTCCGGGCCGGTCAATTGTGAAGGTTGACGACGCGACTATGGCGCGTCTGGCTGCTGATCATGCCAATATCAAGGGGATCAAGGATGCCACTGCCGATGTTGGGCGTCCAACACGGCTTCGCAATCTTCTTGGGGCTGATTTTGCGCAATTATCTGGCGAAGATGCAACCGCCCTGCCATATCTGGCAGCAGGCGGGCATGGCTGTATTTCGGTTACGGCGAATATCGCGCCAAAATTATTGAGCGAAATGCATGCCGCTTGGGCGGCTGGTGATATCGCCACTGCACAAAGCATCAATGAACGCCTGATGCCGCTTCATGATTCGATGTTTTGCGAAGCAAGCCCGGGTCCGGTGAAATATGCTGCTGAATTGCTGGGGGTTTGCAGTGCCGAAACGCGTTTGCCGCTATGCGAGATTGCACCGGCAAGCAAAGCCCGTGTTGAAGCCGCCCTGCGCAGTGCGGGTTTGCTGAATTAGGGATATTGCTGGCGCCTGTGCCAGCTTGATTGGATATATCATGGCCAAAGGCACTATCTCGACTGGACGAATTGCGGAAAACCGCAAAGCGCGGCATGAATATCAAATCGAAGAAAAAATCGAAGCTGGTCTGATTTTGCAAGGCAGTGAGGTCAAATCGCTGCGAAGCGGGCGCGCCAGCATCGCCGAATCCTATGCTGGCGAAAATAATGGCCGTCTTGTGCTGTTCAATGCCAATATTCCAATTTATGAGCCAGCCCGTGTGAATCACGAACCAAAACGGCCGCGCGAATTGTTGGTGAAGGTACGCGAACGGAACCGCATGCTTGGCATGATCCGGCGCGAAGGCATGACTTTGGTGCCATTGGCCATGTATTTTAATGATCGTGGTGTTGCCAAAATCCAGATTGGTCTGGCCAAGGGGCGCAAAAAGCAAGACAAACGTCAGGCCGATAAAGACCGGACATGGAGCCGTGACAAGGCGCGTTTGCTGCGCAGCCGTAACAGCTAGGTATTTGCCCTGTTATTCTAGACAGGCACAGTCATTCTAGACAGACACAGTGTCGGCTTGACGTAATGGCCGCGCAATCTGGTTGCGAAGTTGATCCATCTCGATAAAAATATCAGCCATCCGGCGCAATGAATCGGCTGCCATTGGCGGCGAGGTTTTGGTTGTTGATACCACCGACACCCGAACGCCCGTGGGCGTGCACATCTTCAAGAAGGCGGCAAAAATCGCCATCACCCGAAAACAAAATGGCGTGATCGATATGTGGTGCCAGTTTCAACATATCGAGGGCAAGTTCCATATCCATATTGCCCTTGGTGCGTTTTTTGCCGGTTTCAGGATCAGTGAATTCACGGGTTAACTTGCTGACAACGGCAAACCCATTGTAATCCAGCCAGTCAATCAATGGCCGTAGCGGCGAAAATTCCTGATCTTCGGGAAGGGCGGTGTAGTAATAGGCGCGGATCAAATTTGCGTTTTGGCTAAAATGGGCATGAAGCTTGGCATAGTCGACGTCCATATTTAGCAATCGTGTCGCTGCATAAAAATTCGAACCATCAATAAAAAGTGCGGTTTTTTCAAGTCTCATAAAAAATGTCCAAAAGGTATAAATTACAAAATTTAACTTAGCATTATAGTTTTATCGAATAGAACTGACTGGCATTTTTCAAGATGAAACCGCATTAAATGGCCGTTTTTTTCAAAATTTGCCGCCAAATGGCGGGTCAAGATATGTTTTTCAGGCGGCTGCATGTTTGTTTGGCTGATAATTGTAGCAAATTATGCTACCACCCGTTCCAGAGATAAAAGCGGCATTAATATGGACGAAATCATGGGTTCTCGACTTTTTATCGGACTTGGTGCAAATCTGACACCGGATGGCTATGCAAGCCCACGCGAAGGCTGCGTTGCGGCCGTATCAGCACTTGCTGACGAGGGGGTGCATTTGTCGGCGCTGTCACATTGGTATGAATCGGCGCCCGTGCCGATCTCTGACCAGCCTTGGTATCTGAACGCTGTTGCCGAAGCGACGACCGAGCTGGATGCCTCATCGACATTGGCGGCGTTACACTATATCGAACGGCGCTTTGGCCGGGTCAGAACAGAACGCAACGCGGCGCGGGTTCTTGATCTTGATTTGCTTGATTTTGCGGGCATGGTAAGTGATGCCAGTTACTTGGCGCTGCCGCATCCGCGGTTGCATGAGCGAGCCTTTGTTTTATTGCCGCTTGGTGAGTTGTGCCCTGATTGGGTGCATCCAGTTAGCGGCATTGCGATTCAAGATTTGATTGCGATGATTCCCGCCAACCAGCAAATCAGGCTTGCTGGATAAAGCGGGATGTTTTGCCTGCCGCTTTTTGCTTGTTCAGACCTCGAATTTAGGGTACACCCCGCTTAGTTTTTGCTCATTTTAGAATTGAATGGTAATGCCTGCTAGTCTAACTAGTGTGGTTTGCATAAAAATGGCGTCATCTTTGGATGAATTTGCCAGTTATCGATCAGGACAAGGAGATATTCATGGCACGCGTTACCGTTGAAGATTGCATCGAGAAAATCCCAAACCGGTTTGACCTTGTGTTGACGGCTAGCCAACGCGCACGCGGAATTTTGAAAGGCGATTTGCCAACAATCGATCGTGATAACGACAAAAATCCGGTTGTTGCGCTTCGTGAGATTGCTGCCGAAACTGTTGATCTTGGCGTCCTTGGCGAAGGCTTGATCAAGAAGCTGCAGCGCGTTGCGATCCGTGAAGAGCAGGAAATCCGTGATGATGCGGCAATTGCTGCCGAGGTTGATCTGTCTGAAATGGTTGGTGATTACGGTGATGACGAAGGTGAAACCAGCGGCATGCAGATTGCCAGCCCTGAAGAATTAGAGCCAACAGGCTTTGAAGATGTTGACCTGTCTGAAATGCAGGGTGAAGATTAGACAAAGTACCAGCACGACACGATATCCGTTCAGGGATCTGCCGGCTGGAATTGGCTAATCGGCTTGGCAGCGAGATGATTGAAGCAGCGGACGCACTCTTTAACAAAATACATGCTTATGATCCGTCAGTAGACGGTGACAAGTTGAAGCGCGCCTTCATCTTTGGCATGGAAGCGCATGACGGCCAGACCCGCGCCTCTGGCGAACCTTATTACATTCATCCGATTGCTGTTGCCAATATTCTTGCAGATATGCGGCTTGACCTTGATACGGTTATCACGGCACTATTGCATGACACGGTCGAAGATTGTGACGTAACGCTTGATGCGCTTGGCGCGGCTTTTGGCCCAAACATTGCCCGGCTTGTTGATGGGGTCACAAAACTTAGCCGGATTGGATTGCAGGCAGGGCAAAGCAGCCTTCAGGCTGAAAATTTCCGCAAATTATTGTTGGCCATGAGCGAAGATGTTCGGGTATTGTTGGTCAAGCTGGCCGACCGCACGCATAATATGAACACGATTGACCATATCCCAAAGGCAGAAAAACGGACCCGCATTGCCCGTGAAACGCTGGAAATCTATGCGCCGCTTGCCGAACGGATAGGCGTGACCAATTTTCAGCATGCACTGGAAAATGCCGCCTTTGGGGTTTTGCAGGATGAAATGGCGCAAACCATTACCGCAAGACTAGATTACATGGTTCATGAATCCGAAATCATCATTCCGATGATTAGCGTTGAATTGCAGGATGTTGTTGAACGCGGTGGGGTTGAATGCAGCGTTAGCGGACGGTTGAAATCGCCCTATTCAATCTGGCGGAAAATGCAGCGTAAAAAAGTCACCATGGATCAGCTATCAGATATCATGGCATTTCGTATTCTGGTGCCGTCAACAGCCGATTGCTATCAGGCGCTTGGTAGTATCCATGCTGCCTATCCCAATGTGATGGGGCGGTTTAAAGATTATCATATCGACCCCCAAGCGCAATGGCTATCAATCGCTTCATACAGGGGTTATTGGGCCGGAAAATCACAAGATTGAAATTCAGGTTCGCACCCCAGAAATGCATAAAATTGCCGAATATGGTGTGGCGGCACATTGGAATTACAAAGACCCTTCATCTGATAAAAATCTTCGTAAATTCAGATGGATTCAAGAATTAGTTGGAATTTTGGATGAAGAAGCTGGCGCTGAAGAATTCCTCGAACATACCAAAATGGATCTCTATCATGATCAGGTGTTTTGTTTTACCCCGCGCGGGGATTTGATTGCCTTGCCAAAGGGCGCAACGGCGGTTGATTTTGCCTATGCGGTTCATTCCAAAATTGGCCAAAAATGTTGCGGTGTCCGGATTAACGGTAAAAACCGTCAATTGGCGACCGAGCTGGAAAATGGTGACCAGATTGACATCATCACCAAGGCAACAGCGCGCCCACTTGCCGAATGGGAAAATTTTGTCAAAACGGGGCGGGCAAAATCGGGCATCAGGCGGGCAGTGCGCGCCGAACGCGCGGTTGATTTTAGCCGGGTTGGTAAATCGATTTTGCAAAAGGCATTTTCCGAAGTGAATAAACCGCTGAAAAAGCGGGCAATGGAAAAGATCCCGCAGATTTTTGGCGTGCAAAAACCTGAAGATCTATTTGCGCTTGTTGGTGAGGGGCGCATGCAGTCTGAATTGGTGATCGAAAAAATGTTCCCCGATTTGGCGAAAAGCAAAAAACGCGTCAGGCCAACCGGTGAAACCGACCGTGACCGGTCTAAATCGCGCAAGCCATTATTAAAAATTCAAGGAGTTAACCCGGGAGTTGCGATTACGATGGCGCGCTGCTGTCATCCTTTGCCGGGTGAAGAAATTGTTGGCATCTTCACCACTGGCAAGGGGGTTACGGTTCATCGCGCCGAATGCGCCACCCTTGTTGATTTTAATGATATGCCTGAATTATGGATGGATGTTGGCTGGGAACATGAAGGGCCAAAACGGGTTATGGGACGTTTGAATACGGTTCTGTCCAATGAACCTGGCGCCTTGGCCGCGGTTGCCACCATAATCGGCCAGCAAGGTGGTAATATTTCCAATATTCATCTAACTGACCGCAATGCTGATTTTTTCAGTTTTCAACTTGATCTTGAGGTCAAGGATGTTGAGCATATGCGGACTGTTATCGCTGTGCTTCAGGCAAATAATTTCGTGGAACGTGTCGAGCGGACAAGCAATATCTAGGCTTGGGCTTGCTAATTTTATGGGTAGCTAAGATGTTTCGACGGCGTAAACCATTGAGTGTTTTAAAACAATTGCGCGCTGTGATTTGGCCAAATCGTGGGTTTCGGCGTCTCTTTTCTTATCTTTTTCAACGGATTATCAGACTTCCCGGAACGCCAGCTTCGATTGCCAGCGGTTTTGCCAGCGGTGTTGCCGCGTCTTTCACGCCGTTTTTGGGGCTGCATTTTATTCTTGCTGGCGCGCTTGCGATGTTGTTTCGTGGAAATGTTCTGGCTTCGGCGATTGGCACATTTTTTGGCAATCCATGGACCTTTATTCTGATCTGGCTTGCCGATTACGAAGTTGGTTTGAGGGTTATCAATGCCTTTGGCTATGGTACTGATCTGGATGTTCTGTCGATTGACGAACTTGTTGCCATCATGGGCAATGTCATGCGGTTTCTGTCTTTTACTAGAAATATATCTTGGGCGGATTTATTGCGCGATATTGAACAAGTGTTCATGCCAATTCTGATTGGTGGTACGGTTCTTGGTGCGATTGCGTGGGTCACCTCGTTTTTACTAACCTTATGGGCGGTAAAGGGCTGGCGGCTACATCGGGCAAAACGGTTGTTAAAAGCGGTACAACGCGCAGCCGATGCCAAAAAAGTGGCTGATTTAGACCGCTAAATGCGGTTGTTTACATGATTTGGGAATGATGAGGATATTTTGTCAGACAGTTTAAAGCCATTACGCCTTGGTGTGAATATTGATCATGTTGCAACCTTGCGCAATGCGCGGGGTGGGGCGCATCCTGATCCGGTTGCCGCGGCAGAATTAGCTATCAAGGCGGGCGCTGACGGCATTACGGCGCATCTTCGCGAGGACCGCCGTCATATCCGTGATGAAGATATTGCCGCAATCCGCAAGGCAATTGACGTGCCGTTGAATTTTGAAATGGCGGCAACAAGCGAAATGGTGGCCATTGCCCTGAAAACAAAACCAAACGCCGCTTGCATTGTTCCCGAACGCCGTACCGAAGTGACCACCGAAGGCGGGCTGTCGGTTGTCGGGCAGGAAGACCGGCTTGCTGATATGTTGGCACCGTTGAAGGCTGCGGGCATTCGCCTGTCGCTATTCATCGAGGCAAATCCGGCTGATATTGACGCGGCAAAACAGATTGGCGCAGATATTGTCGAGCTTCACACAGGCCGCTATTGCCATGATGTTGCTGGCCGTGAAGCCGAATTAATCCGAATCCAACTTGCCGCGCGCTATAGCGCCAGCCTTGGCATCGAAACTCATGCTGGTCATGGTCTTGGCTTTGACACGGTTGGGCCGATTGCGGCGATTGCGGAAATGGAAGAATTGAATATTGGCCATTTCTTGATTGGCGAAAGTGTTTTTTGCGGGTTAGAGGCCGCGATCGTCAAAATGCGTCAATTGATGGATGCTGCCCGCAATGATGATCGTCACCGGAAAACCGCATGATCCTTGGTATAGGTACTGATATTGTCGATGCGCGACGCATTCAAGCCGCGATGGATCGGCATCCCGATAAATTTGCCAAGCGCATTTTTTCCGATGCTGAAATAACCGCCGCCAAAGAATCCAGCAATCAAGCCAACTATTTTGCCAAGCGTTTTGCGGTGAAAGAGGCAGTCTATAAGGCGCTTAGCGTTTCGGGTGTGTCTGGCTGTGGCTGGCGTGAGGCAGAAATCTTATCGGCACCAAATGGGGCACCAATGGTCAATTTGACCGGTCGCTGCAAAACGGCGCTTGAGACAATGACGCCGGATGGGTATAAGGCAAGTCTGTCAGTGTCGCTAAGCGACGAGGCTCCCTATGCCTTGGCATTTATCGTGATTAGCGCCGTACCGGCTGAATGGATCAAACCCTAATGGCTAAAAAGCAAAAAGAAAGCAAGTTCGAGCTTTTGAAAACTGTTCTGATCGCTGGCGTGATTGCGCTTGGCTTTCGGTCATTCCTTTTCGAGCCATTCAATATCCCTTCAGGATCAATGGTGCCAACCCTACTTGTTGGCGATTATTTGTTTGTCTCGAAATTTTCCTATGGCTATTCACGCTATTCCTTTCCGTTCGGGTTTGCGCCTTTTTCTGGCC
The DNA here is from genome assembly GCA_905182545.1 of uncultured Candidatus Puniceispirillum sp. Classification (GTDB taxonomy): domain Bacteria; phylum Pseudomonadota; class Alphaproteobacteria; order Puniceispirillales; family Puniceispirillaceae; genus UBA3439. The sequence goes on along the minus strand of CAJJBY010000002.1, from coordinate 53,827 downwards.
GGATTTTTGAAGAAAAGCCAGAACGCGGCGATGTTGCGGTATTCCGCCAGCCAACGGATCCATCGATTGCCTTTATCAAACGCGTTGTTGGCCTTCCTGGTGATCAAATTCAGGTTCAGGGCGGTATTCTGCATGTCAATAACGTGCCAGTCGAGCGCACCTATCTAGGCCAAGCAACCGCAACGGACGGCTATTCAATGATGAATTTCAAGGTTTATGAAGAAACCTTGCCAAACGGATCGCGGCATTTAATCCAAGAACGTTCAGATAACGATTCTTACGATAACACGGCCGTTTATCAGGTGCCTGAAGGGCATTATTTCATGATGGGCGACAATCGTGACAATTCGCGCGATAGCCGCACAACCTCTGTTGGAATGGTGCCTGCTGAAAATATGGTTGGTCGAGCCGATCGTCTGTTTTTCAGCCATAATGGCAACGCCCGCATCTGGGAAATTTGGAAATGGCCTTTCGCAATTCGTTATGGCCGCATTGGAGATGGCATTATTTAATGACTGTTGACCCGCTTGCAACGCTTGAAACATCGATAGGTCATCAATTTGCCGACCGCAATATCCTGCATGAGGCATTAAGCCATTCAAGTCACATCGATTCCGAGCATAGCTATGAACGTCTCGAATTTCTTGGCGATCGCGTGCTAGGGCTTTTGCTGGCGGATCATTTCTATGCTGCTTTTCCACAAGATGATGAAGGCGCGTTATCCTTGCGGCTTCATGGCGAGGCGCGGATGTCGACTTTGGCGATTGTTGCCAAGAATTTACAGCTTGCCGATTATATAAAATCGCAAAGCGGGCTGGATATTGCTGGCAATGATGGCGTAATGGCCGATGTTGTTGAAAGCCTGATGGCGGCAATCTATCTTGATGCGGGATCAGAGGCGGCGCGGGGGTTTTTGCATCGGCATTGGCCGTTAAACAGCCGCGCTGATGCCCAAAATGGAAAAGATGCCAAATCGAAATTGCAAGAATGGAGCTTGCAACATGGTCTGGGATTGCCAGCCTATCGCCAATTGGCAAAATCTGGCCCTGATCACGCACCACAAATGACATATGAAGTGAAAATTGAGGGTTATGACGCGGTCGTGGCCACCGCTGGCAGCCGTAAAATTGCCGAACAAACCGCAGCAGCATCCTTGCTGGAATTGCTGCAAGAGAGGACTTCGGGTTCATGACCGATCATAATGAAACCAATGAGACGAACGAAACCACACCGGCAACCGATTTTATACACCCCGAAACCAAAGCCGGATTTGTCGCTTTGATCGGTGCGCCTAACGCGGGGAAATCAACGTTGATGAATGCGATGGTCGGGCATAAAGTGTCGATCGTAACGCCAAAGGTACAAACCACCCGAAGCCGTATTCGGGGCATTGGTATGCATCAGAATGTGCAGATGATTTTTGTTGATACGCCGGGTATCTTTACACCAAAGCGGCGGCTTGATCGGGCAATGGTACAGGCCGCTTGGCAGGGCGCGGAAGATGGTGATGTATTGCTGCTATTGCATGATTGCGCACGGCGGTTGATTGATGAGGATACAAGTAATATCCTGACCAAGCTTGCCGCATCACGACGGCGGGCATCATTGGTTTTGAATAAAATCGATCTGGCACCGCAGGAACGGTTGCTGGAACGCGCTGATGAAATGTCCAAAATCTACGAATTTGAGCGTATTTTCATGGTGTCGGCCGAAACCGGTAATGGTGTTGCTGATCTGAAATCATGGCTTGCTGGCAAAATGCCCAAAAGCCCATTTCTGTTTGATCCTGATGATTTGTCAGATATGCCGCTACGGCTTTTGGCGGCGGAAACCTTGCGCGAAAAATTGTTTTTGAATCTTCATCAGGAATTACCTTATCAATTGACTGTTGAATCCGAAAATTGGCAGGATCGCGACGATGGCAGTGTTGAAGTGCATCTGTCCATCTATGTTGCGCGTGAAGGGCATCGCGGCATCATCCTTGGCAAAGGCGGGCAAACCATGCGCCGCATTGGCACGGCAGCGCGCAAAGAGCTGGAAGAAGCGCTTGATCGCCGCGTGCATCTGTTCGCGCATGTAAAATATCGCAAAGACTGGATGGATGATTCGGCGCGTTATAATCTGTGGGATCTTGATTATAATGCCTGATTGGCAAGCCGAAGCCATCATTCTGTTAGTTCGCCCGCATGGCGAGGGTAGTGCTGTTGTATCGGTTCTGACCGCCGATTATGGTCGGCATGCTGGATTGGTTCGTGGTGGTGCGTCATCAAAGATGCGCGGCATTATGCAGCCCGGTAATCGGGTTCGGGTTAGCTGGCGGGCGCGGCTAAGCGAGCAGCTTGGCCAAATGCAGATTGAACTAATTCAGTCAGTGCCAGCGCTTTTGCTAGATTCGCCTTTGCGGTTATCCGGCGTGGCGTCAATGTGTGCCTTGCTTGATGGGGCGCTTCCCGAACGTGAGGCGCAACCGGGGCTTTTTGAAGGTAGCGCGGCACTTTTGGATGTGATTGTGCTAGATGATGATAATAAAGGCTGGGTTGAAGGTTATGTTCGCTGGGAATTGGGGCTGTTGGCGGCGGTTGGGTTCCGGCTTGATCTTGCCAGATGCGTTGCCAGCGGCCAGACCAGTGATCTGGCGTTTGTCAGCCCGAAATCAGGTGGCGCGGTAGCACGCCATCAAGCTGGCAGCTTTGCCAGCCGGATGCTGGCTTTGCCGATATTTTTAGGCGGTGTCTCCTGCGGCAAACATGATTGGATTGCCGGTTTGGATTTGACCGGTCATTTTTTGTCCAAGCGTGTTTTCGCAGCGCATAATTTAGACCTGCCAGCCCAGCGTAAACGTCTAGCCGATATGGTTGATAGTCGCTATAACGGCAAATGATGAAGTGATGAGGCTGTTTTATGCATGATGATGTTGAAATTCCCGCAGGTGGGCGCATTGAACCGACCGCGTTTTCTGACGCCTTGTCGGAACGCTATCTTGCCTATGCGCTGTCAACCATCACATCGCGGTCGCTTCCCGATGTCAGGGATGGGTTAAAGCCGGTTCACCGCCGTCTGTTATTTGCGATGCGCCAGCTAAAGCTTGATCCAGGTCAGGGTTTCAAGAAATCAGCGCGTGTTGTTGGTGACGTGATGGGTAAATTTCATCCACATGGCGATGCAGCGATTTATGATGCGATGGTTCGGTTAGCACAGGAATTTGCCATGCGCTATTGCCTTGTCGAAGGGCAGGGGAATTTCGGTAATATCGATGGCGATAACGCCGCAGCGATGCGCTATACCGAGGCACGCATGACCGAAGTTGCGCGTCTGTTGCTGGATGGTATTGACGAGGATGCGGTTGATTTCCGGCCAACTTATGATGGCGAGTCTGAAGAACCGACCTTGCTTCCTGCGGGCATTCCAAATCTTCTTGCCAATGGTGCGCAGGGTATTGCGGTTGGCATGGCAACATCAATTCCGCCGCATAATATTATCGAGCTTGCTGATGCATCATTGCATCTTATCAAACATCCCAACGCATCGATTGAAACCTTGCTGAATTACGTCAAAGGCCCCGATTTTCCAACTGGTGGCCTGTTGATTGAACCTGAAGATTCGATCAAAGAAGCCTATTCAACGGGGCGTGGTGGCTTTCGGGTGCGGGCGAAATGGGAAGTTGAAACGGAAAAGGGTGGTGCATGGCAAATTATCGTAACCGAAATTCCTTATCAGGTTCAAAAATCACGCCTGATTGAACGTCTTGCCGAAATGTTGCAGGCCAAGCGCCTGCCGGTGCTGACCGATATTCGTGACGAGTCGGCCGAAGATATCCGCATTGTTCTTGAACCGAAATCACGCCGACTTGAAGCCAAAGTGGTGATGGAAAGCCTGTTCAAACTAACTGATTTTGAAGTGCGGGTTCCGCTGAACCTGAATGTTCTGGATGCGGATGGCCGTCCGGTGGTGATGAATTTGCGTGAGGCATTAAATGCATGGCTTGCGCATCGCCGTGTCGTATTGCAGCGCAGATCACATCATCGTCTTGGAAAAATTGCTAGCCGCCTTGAAGTGCTTGAAGGCTATTTGATCGTCTTTTTGAATATTGACGAAGTGATTTCGATCATTCGTGAGGCCGATCATCCGCGGGATGAATTGATGCGCCGGTTTGGTCTGAATGAAAATCAGGCCAATGCCGTTCTTGATATGCGGCTTCGTTCTTTGCGGCGGCTTGAAGAAATGGCGCTTCGTACCGAGCGTGACAAGCTGGTGGCTGAACAGGATGATTTGAACGCGCTTCTTGGTGATGAGGCAAGACAATGGTCATTCATCACCAGCCAAATCAAAGATATGAAAGATACCTTTATCAAGGCTGATCATCGCAAGACCATTCTTGCCGAGGCACCTAAGATTGATTTTGATCCAACCGAAATTCTGGTTGAGCGTGAAGCAATTACGGTCATCTGTTCCGCAAATGGCTGGATCAGAGCCATGCGCGGCCACCAGGATATCGACAGCGATTTCAAATATAAAGAAGGCGATTCAGCAGGGCATGTTTTGCATGCTGAAACCATTGATAAAATCCTGCTTTTTGCCGATAATGGTCGCTTTTACACGCTTTCAGGCGATAAATTACCGCGTGGGCGCGGTTTCGGCGAGCCGGTTAGTTTGATGGTCGATCTTCCGGCAGATAGCGATATCGTCAAGATGGTTCGTGCTGGTGATGGCAAAATGCTTGTCGCGGCGAGCACTGGCCATGGTCTTGTTGTTGATATGCAGGGGGCTTTGGCGCAAACGCGTAATGGCAAACAGGTGCTAAATCTTTCTGGATCAGCGAGGGCTGTTGCTTGTGCAATCGTTGCTGGTGATATGGTGGCATCGGTTGGTGTGAACCGGAAATTGATTGTTTTCGATCTTGAAGAAGTGCCGGAAATGGGACGCGGCAAAGGCGTCATTCTGCAGCGGTTCAAAGATGGTGGTCTTGCCGATATTACGGTATTTGACAAAGCCAAAGGCCTTGGCTGGCAGGCTGGTGGTGGGCGTGTTCGCACCGAACCTGACTTGTCGACATGGTTGGCACGGCGTGGCGGTTCGGGCAAATTGCCGCCAAACGGGTTTCCGCGCCCAGCTAAATTCACCTAAAGCCAGATTTACCTAAGGCTAGACTTTCCCAAGGCTAAATTCAGCTAATGGCCGGAAAATAGACGCCAAAACTTCACCAAAGACAGGCCATGCCAATGTCTTTGGTGATTAATCTGCTGGATTTATAATCGGAATTTCGGCGTTTTCAGCAACATCCGTAATCAGCATCTGACCCGGCTTATGCGTTATGGACATTGACGGTTTTGCATGAAGAATTGCCGCTTGCGGTGTCACGCCACAAGCCCAGAAAACCGCAATTTCGCCGTCATGAACCGGCGATGCGTCGCCCCAATCGGGCGCGTTAAGATCGGCAATGCCAATATCGGCAGGATCACCCCAATGAACCGGTGCGCCATGAGCCATTGGAAAATTGGCCGAAATTGCGCGAACCATATCCAGCTTGTCAATTGGGATAGCGCGCATGCTGACCACCATTGGCCCTGAAAACGGACCGGACTCAATGGTTTTGATGTTGGTTTTGAACATCGGTACCGTCTGGTCATTATCAATATGCCAAACTGGAATCCCAGCGCGGATCAAGGCATGTTCAAAGGTAAATGAGCATCCAAGCGCAAAACCAACCATCTGGTCATTCCACAAATCGGTAATATCGCTAACGGTGCCATCCAGAACGCCATGATGATAAATATGATAGGACGGCACATCTGACCTGATATCGATATCGGCGCCTAATGTCCGCATATAGGGCGATCCGGTATCGGTAACGCCAACAAGCGGGCAGGGCTTTGGATTGCGCTGGCAAAACCGCATGAAATCAAGCGCATATGACTGCTCAAGGATAACAAGATTTGCCTGCAAAAAGCCATTGGCCAGCCCTGATGTATGATCGCAATAGATACCTGACCGGATTTTGGCACGAACGGCAAACTGGTCGTCTTGGCGCAATTGTTCAAAAGATGTTGCCACAATGGTCTCCTATTGTTGGACGCAACCATTCATGGGTTGCGAATAACGTCATCGGCAGGCTTCCAGATGCCAGCATCAAAAATTTCGGCAGGCTTGAAACGTTCTTTATAGGCCATTTTCCGGCTTCCCTTCACAAAATAGCCAAGATACAGCCAATCAAGTGATAATTCCTTGGCAATCGCCAGAAGATCAAGAACTATATAGGTTCCCAATGAACGTTCGGCCTGTTCGGTATCAAAGAAACTGTAAACGGCGCTCAACCCATCAGATTGGAAATCGGCCAGAACGCTGCCGACAAGGCGGTCTTTTTCATCATAATGGCTAACCAGAACCGTCTCGATCGGGCTGTTGTTAATCATGCTGGTAAAATCATCATGATCCATCCGCGCCATCTGGCCATCATCATGCCTGCTGGTGACATAGGCTTTGAATAGCCGGTAATGCGCGTTGCTTGGATCGGGTCTTGTGATGCTGCGGGCAAGATCGCTATTTTTCTTGAGAATGCGCGTCATATTTCGGCTGGCTTTAAACGCCGCAACATTCACGCGCCAAGGCAAACAGGCATTGCAATTGGGGCAGGCTGGTCGATAGACCCAATTTTCAACACGGCGGAATCCGGCGCGGGCAAGCCCATCATGGCACTGTGGATCAAGGGAAATATCAACAGCAATACGCTGTTCAGTTTGCCCCACAATATAGGGGCAGTCACTTCGCATGCTAAGGCGCATGGGCAGCGGAATTTTGCGATGAAGTCGTTTGTCTTGATCCATCTATCTAGATTGCCCAAAAGGCCAAGCCCAAATCAAGGTCAATCATATGCAAATCAGGTAATTTTTCCTAACTGGCGCTATCGTTGAGCTGGCGAACCTGAAAATGCGCGGCCCGAAGCGCCGCGATAATTTCGTCAACATGATCTGGCCCGCGCGTTTCGACCACCGCATCAATCTTGGCCAGCTTGGCCGGTACGTCATAGAAAAGACGCTGATGATAGATCTCGACAATATTGCCACCACATTTGCCAATCGTTGTTGAAATCGCCGCCAACATCCCCGGTTCATCGGAAATATCGATACGCAACCGCGCAATTCGGCCATCGACGGCCATGTTGCGATTTAAGATCGACGCTAGCAGGCGCGGGTCAATATTACCGCCGCAAATCACCACGCCAACCTTTTTACCAGCAAACATTGCCGGCTTTGCATGAATGGCGGCAATGCCCGCAGCACCGGCACCTTCAGACACGACACGTTGCTGTTCGATCAAGGCACCAACAGCCCATTCAAGTTCGCGCTCATTGACCAGTAAAATCTCGTCAACCAACGCATCAACAACAGGAAGCGTGACACCGCCCGGTTTTTTCACCGCAATGCCTTCGGCCAAGGTTTCACCACCACAGGTGATTTCCTTGCCTTCGACCGCCAGTTTCATGCTTGGGTAAAGTTCGGTCTGCACACCATAAATTTTAATATTAGGGCGCATATCGCGTGCGATTGTGGCAATGCCGCCCATCAGGCCACCACCGCCAATTGGCACAACAAGAATATCAAGGTCGGGCAGGTCAATCAGCATTTCCAGACCGGCAGTGCCTTGTCCCATCATCACCAATTCATTGTCATAGGGATGAATCAGGGTCAGGCCATGTTCCTGAATAAGCGCATTTACCGTGCCTTCGCATTCATTGAGGTTGCGCCCCTCAAGAACAACCTTGGCACCAAAGGCACGGGTGCGCGCCACTTTGGCAAAGGGGGTTTGTGCTGGCATGACAATGGTTGCAGGAATGCCCATATGTTCGGCGTGATAGGCCACGGCTTGGGCATGATTGCCTGCCGACATGGCAATGACGCCAAGCTGGCGTTGTTGATCGTTTAAGCCAAGCATTGCATTCAGCGCGCCACGCGCCTTGAATGATGATGTATGCTGCAAACATTCCAGTTTCAAAAACAGATCGCAGCCCAAATTGCGCGACAACATTGGCGCTTCAAGCATTGGCGTGCGGATGATTTGCCCGTCCAGCCGGACGGCTGTGTCTCTGATCTGATCGGCTGTTATCGCCATAATGTAATCCTCCTCATGGCAATCCCAATCTCGTCATGCATTTCAACGCATTGTGAAATTGACCACTGCCACCTTCTGACACTGCCGATATTATGACCTTCATTTGCATATTTGTACCAGTAAAACTGGATGATTGCCGTTGTCTATCTGGATAGGCTGGGCGGTGATGGCCTGACAACGACCAATTATAAGTAAGTTTTGCCATGGTCGGGTTCGTCACTGGTTTTTGATGGGGGATCAAGCGCCCTCAGCGCCGAATCATCAACGCAATTTCAGGCGCAAAATAGGTTAAAACAGCATCGGCACCAGCGCGTTTGAAACAGATCATGGCTTCAAGAATGGTGCGTTCACGATCAAGCCAGCCCTTTTCGAATGACGCGCATAGCATCGAATATTCGCCGGACACCTGATAGGCAATGCATGGCACACCAAATTCGGCCTTGGCGCGCGCCAGAATATCCAGATAGGGCATCCCAGGCTTGACAATAACCATGTCAGCGCCTTCAGCAAGGTCGAGCGCGATTTCATGCATCGCTTCATCGCTATTGGCCGGATCCATTTGATAGGTTGATTTGCCAGCCTTGCCAAGCGAGGCACTAGCCCGCACCGCATCGCGGAACGGCCCATAAAACCCAGATGCATATTTCGCGGCATAGGCCATGATTTGCACATTGTGATGCCCGGCAGCATCAAGCGCAGCGCGAATTTCGCCAACGCGGCCATCCATCATATCTGAAGGGGCGATGATATCGCATCCGGCATTGGCCTGATGCACTGCCTGTTCACATAAATCCGTAATGGTTTCGTCATTTAAAATTTCGTCCCCAACCAGCAAACCGTCATGGCCATGCGAGGTAAAGGGATCAAGCGCAACATCACAGATAATGCCAAGATCGGGAAAGGCGGCTTTGACAGCGCTGACCGCACGGCAAACAAGATTATCGCCATCGCGGGCAAGGCTCCCGGTTTCATCCTTTAATGCCGCATCAATTGACGGAAAAATGGCGATTGCGGGAATTGTTAATTCAACCGCTTTGGCCGCCTGCTGCAAAAGCAGATCAATCGAATAGCGGAAAACCCCGGGCATGGCATCAATTGGCTCGGCCATGTTCTGTCCCTCAATCACAAAAAGAGGCCAGATAAGATCAGCGGTATCAAGGCGGGTTTCGGCAATAAGACGACGCGAAAATGCAGTCATCCGGTTGCGCCGCATCCTTGTGGAAGGGTATTGACCTCGGCTCATGGGCTGTCTAATCCGTAGTTGATCTGAAAAACCACCTATTTATAACGATTTGGGAAGATTTCCGCAATGCCACAGGCGCATATTCATTTCGACGTTATTAATGGTGCTGGTCTTGTCACGCTTGATCGTCCAAAGGCGTTGAATGCGCTGACAGTCGAGATGGTCACTGATTTAAGGCAGATTCTGCTTGGTTGGGGTTATGATCCAGCGATTAGCCATGTGGTGATTGCCAGCAGTGCGCCGCGTGCCTTTTGCGCTGGTGGTGACATCAGGCAGGCTCGCGAAACCATTATCGCCAACAGTTTTGACGAGGCAGATGCCTTTTTTCGGGGTGAGTATCTCGTTGATCTGGCGATTGCCGAATTTGGCAAGCCGATTATCGCCCTTTGCGATGGTGTTGTCATGGGTGGCGGCGCTGGTCTTGCCGAACATTGCAGCCATATCATCATGAGTGAGACGACACGCTTTGCGATGCCAGAAACCAGCATTGGCCTGTTTCCTGATGTGGGGGCAAGCCTGTTTCTTGGCCGTTGTCCTTTGCCAGTTGCCCGATTGCTTGGCATGACGGGATATATCATTCATGGCGCTGATTGCATGATGCTTGGCCTTGCCACAGCAATGGTTGCATCTGAACAGATAGCAAAATTAAAACAATCACTTCTGGATTGCACCGTATCTGAAATTGATCAAGTTATTGCTGACTTTAAGATGGATCCGGGGGTGCCAGCCCTAAATCATCATATGCCGGTCGTTGACCGTATTTTTGGCGGTGATGCGACCCCTGAACAGATGCAGGAACGCGCCGAAAATCTGGCGCTAATGCGGCCGAATGATAAATTGGTTAGCCATGTTGTAACGGCCTTTTCCACGCGTTGCCCTGTCTCGATCAAGCTGTTTTGGCGTTTATTGCAAATGGCCGATGGCATCACCGATATTGGCGCGGCGCTGAAACTTGATTACCATCTTGCTATGCGCATGATTCGGCGCGGCGATTATGTCGAAGGGGTTCGTGCGGTTCTGGTTGACCGGGATAATGCGCCGAAATGGTCGCCAAACAGCCTTGCGCTTGTTGATAAGGCTTTATTGGATACGCTTTTTGACGAAGACGGCTTGCCGCCCTTGTGTTAAAGATATTCTCATTCTAGCTTGACCCGTCTATGTCATAATCAGGATATCGGTTAGGCCAAACCGTTAAATGTGATTGTGCCATCTTCATTAAAGGAAACCCGATGCGTTTAAGTCAGTATTTTTTGCCGGTTCTAAAAGAAACCCCGAAAGAGGCACAGATTGCCTCGCATCGCCTGATGCTTCGCGCTGGGATGATTCAGCAATCGAGTGCCGGAATCTATTCATGGTTGCCACTTGGCAAGCGCGTTCTTGACAAGATTGCCATGATTGTTCGCGAAGAACAGGATCGTTCCGGCGCACTGGAAATCTTGATGCCAACTTTGCAACCAGCCGAAATCTGGCAGGAATCAGGGCGTTATGACGATTATGGTGCGGAAATGCTTCGCGTCAAAGACCGGCATGATCGTGATATGCTCTATGGGCCAACCAATGAAGAACAGGTCACTGATATTTTCCGGTCGCATGTCCGAAGCTATAAGGCATTGCCGCTGAACCTGTATCATATCCAGTGGAAATTCCGCGATGAGGTTCGGCCGCGTTTTGGCATTATGCGTGGCCGTGAATTCTTGATGAAAGATGCTTATTCTTTTGATCTTGATGCTGATGGCGCACGCACAGCCTATAACAAAATGTTTGTTTCCTATCTGAAAACCTTTGCGCGGATGGGGCTGACGGCGATTCCGATGGAGGCCGACACTGGCCCAATTGGGGGTGATATGAGCCATGAATTCATCATTCTGGCCGAAACCGGCGAAAGCGGCGTTTATTTTCACAAAGACTGGTTAAAGTCCGATCTGCTTGCCGAAATCGATTATGACGCCGATTTGCAGCCCTTTGTTGATAAATTCACATCAATCTATGCGCGGGCCGATGAAAAGCATGATCCGGCAACCTGTCCGGTAGACGATGCTGATTTAATTACCATGCGCGGCATTGAAATTGGCCATATCTTTTATTTCGGCACCAAATATTCGGCGGCAATGGGCGCGGTGGTCTTGGGGCCCGATGGCAAAAATGTTCCGGTTCATATGGGGTCTTACGGCATTGGCGTTTCGCGCCTTGTTGGCGGCATTATCGAGGCAAGTCACGATGATAAAGGCATTATCTGGCCTGACTCTGTTGCGCCATTCGGTGTTGCCGTGGTTAATCTAAAGCCGGGCGATGCGGTTTGCGATGCCGCCAGCCAGTCATTATATGACCAGCTTGCCGCGGCAGGATGTGATCCGCTGATTGATGACCGTGATGAACGGCCGGGGGCAAAGCTTGCGGCCATGGATTTGATTGGTATTCCGTGGCAGATTGTTGTTGGGCCTCGCGGTATGGGTAATGGCCTGGTTGAGGTGAAGCGGCGTAAAACTGGTGAAACCAGCGAAGTTTCTCCTGAGGCTGCCTTGACCAGGGTTTGTGCCAAATCTTAGGCCAAGCTATAAGGTTAAAATTGGCAGGAACCTAATAAAGTCGAAAAGGGCAGTTTAATGCGGTATTTTTTCTCTCCGGTTGAACGGATGCTGGCGTTTCGCTATATGCGATCGCGCCGCGCCGAAGGCTTTATTTCCGTCATTGCCTGGTTTTCACTTGCCGGTATCACGCTTGGCGTTGCCACATTGATTATTGTCATGTCAGTGATGAACGGGTTTCGCGCTGAATTGGTTGGCCGCATTTTAGGGCTGAATGGTCATGTTGCCGTTTATTCGAAACAGGCAGGCGGCATTGCTGATTTTGACCAGCTTGCTCTAAAAATCACCGATATGTCTGATGTGATTGCGGTTACACCGCAAATCGAAGGACAGGTTATGGCAACCCAGAACCGGGTTAGCATTGGCGCGGTGGTGCGCGGCGTGCGTTGGTCAGATTTGGCGGTTCGTAAACCGCTTTGGGATTCGCTTGATGAAGCTGATATCAACCGGTTTCGCGATGAAAATGGCGTACTGATTGGCCGTGAGATGGCGTTAAAGCTTGGGGTGAAGGCAGGTGATAGTGTGACGCTAACAACCGCCAAGGGCAAGGCCACGGCTTTTGGCACGGTGCCAACAAGGCGCAAATTCAAAATTGTCGGCGTGTTTCATGTTGGCATGTATGAATATGACTCCAGCTTTGTGTTTATGCCACTTGATCTGTCAGCGGCCTTTCTTGGTTATGAAAAAAGCGTATCCGGTCTTGAAATCTATGTTTCAGCCCCAGAACAGATTGCAACGCTTCGTCAATCGGTTTCGCAAATTGTCGGGTCTGATTTGCGGGTTTTCGACTGGATCGACCGAAATCGCAGTTTCTTGAATGCGCTTCGGGTTGAACGCAATGTGATGTTTTTGATTCTGACGCTGATTATCCTTGTTGCGGCCTTTAACATCATTTCCTCAATGATCATGCTCGTGCGGTCAAAAAATGCCGATATTGCGGTTTTGCGCACAATGGGCGCCAGCGGCGGCAGTATTATCCGGATCTTTTTGATGACAGGGGCAAGCATTGGCATTGTTGGCACATTTGCCGGAACCGTCGTTGGGATTCTGTTTTGTTGGAATATTGATACGATTAAACAGGCTATTGAAAGCCTGTCAGGAGCTGAATTATTTGCTGCTGAAATCTATTTCCTGTCGAACCTACCAGCCAAGGTTGATCCACAAGAAGTATTGATGGTGGTGCTGATGGCACTTGGTCTGTCTTTCCTTGCCAGCCTATATCCGGCATGGCGGGCATCGCGGATCGCACCGGCTGAGGCATTGCGCTATGAATAACCCATTAGAGATGACAGCACCTACGCCTTTATTGGAATTACGCGATGTTCGGCGAAGCTATCTTCAAGGCACGATCAAGCTGGATGTGCTGAATAATGCCAGCCTTTCGGTTCGTGCGGGTGAAATGAAAGCGCTTGTTGGCCCGTCAGGTTCGGGAAAATCAACGCTGTTGAATATCGCCGGCCTTTTGGAACGTCCGGATGGAGGTGAAGTTTTGATTGATGGGGTCGGTGCTGGCAAGCTTGGCCGCGGCAAGCGGGGCAATCTGCGCCGAAGCCATATCGGATTTGTGTTTCAATTTCACCGTCTTTTGCCGGAATTTTCGGCACTTGAAAATGTGATGATTCCGCAAATGCTTAATGGGCTTGATCGGAATGAGGCGGCAACACGCGCTGAACAGTTACTGGCAATGGTTGGATTGCAAGCGCGCGCCGATCATCGGCCCGGGCTGTTATCTGGTGGTGAGCAGCAACGTGTTGCCATTGCCAGATCAGTGGCAAATGCGCCGCGGGTATTGCTTGCTGACGAGCCGACCGGCAATCTAGACCCTGATACGGCAAAGGACGTGTTTCATCATTTGTCGACGATTACGCGGGCAACCGGCACGGCGGCATTGGTGGTAACGCATAACCAGCAATTGGCCTTGAATATGGATTCAATTCTGACCATCAGTGACGGTAAAATCGTCTCAATTGGCTAGCTTTCACTGCTGCGTTCAGGGTAGTGTTTGGGTACGCCTGATTCATTGCTGAAAGCCCGTGATGCCAGCCAATTTTGTCCATCTTAGACTGCATAGCGCCTATTCGCTGGCCGAATCGACATTGCGTATCAAAAGCCTGTCGGGGCTGATTGCCGATGATCACCAGCCCGCCGCGGCGATTACCGATACCAATAATATGTTTGGCGCGCTGGAATTTGCCCAAACGCTTATCGGTGCTGGCATCCAGCCAATCATGGGAACCCAGCTAAATCTCGAAGACACGCAAGGGCAGGGCGAAATCGTGCTTCTGGCTCAAACCGACGTTGGCTATACCAATCTTTCAAAATTATTGTCTAAAACATTACTTGACGCTGATGCGGTTCATGACCCGTCATGTTCGCTTGATGATCTTGAAGCGCATGCCGAGGGGATAATTCTTCTTAGTGGCGGCGCCTTGGCCGGTTTTGTCGGTGCGCCTGCCGGTGATGGCAGGCCGGCATTGGCGGCAGCACGCGCAGACCGGCTTGCGGCAATTTTTGGTGATCGGTTTTATATTGAATTACAGCGTCACGGCCTTGGCATTGAACGCACGGCCGAGCCGCATCTTCTTGAAATTGCCGATCGGTTAAATCTGCCATTAGTGGCGACGAATGACTGCCGGTTTGAAAATGCAGCTATGAGCCAGCCGCATGACACGCTGGTTTGTATTGGCACTGGCCGTAAATTTTCCGAAACAAGCAGACCGCGTTTCTCGCCTGAGCATTACTTTAAAACTTCTGCTCAAATGTCTGAATTATTTCAAGATATTCCTGAGGCAATTTCAAACACATTGGTGATCGCCAAACGCTGTAGCACAATGGCAAGGCAGCGCGATCCGATTTTGCCGCCTTTTGTGTCAGCCGATGGCCGCAGTGAAGAAGATGAATTAACCGCGCAGGCTGAAGCTGGATTGCAAAGTCGCTTGCTGCGCCATGTTTATGAAGATGGCATAGATGAGGCGGCGTGTGAGATGATTGCAAAGCCCTATTTTGACCGGTTGGCCTTTGAATTGAATGTGATCAAACAAATGGGCTTTCCGGGCTATTTTCTGATCGTTGCCAATTTTATTCAATGGGCGAAGGCACAGAATATTCCGGTTGGGCCCGGTCGTGGTTCGGGTGCGGGTTCGGTGGTGGCATGGGCGCTGTTGATTACCGATCTTGACCCGTTGAAATGGGGCTTGCTGTTTGAACGGTTTTTGAACCCTGAACGTGTTTCAATGCCTGATTTTGATATCGATTTTTGTCAGGATCGGCGCGACGAGGTGATTAGCTATGTTCAGGAAAAATATGGACATGACAAGGTTGCGCAAATCATCACCTTTGGATCATTGCAGGCGCGTGCCGCGCTTCGCGATGTGGGGCGTGTTCTTGAAATGCCCTATGGTCAGGTAGACCGGATTGCAAAGCTGATTCCCAATAATCCCGCCAAACCAACGACGATTGCACAAGCGGTTGCCTCTGAAAATGAATTACGCAAACAGCGTCGTGAAGATGAGCAGGTTGCTGATTTGATTGATGTATCAATGAAGCTTGAAGGGCTTTATCGGCACGCCTCGACTCATGCGGCGGGTTTGGTGATTGGTGACCGGCCTCTTGCCGAGTTGGTGCCGCTTTATCGTGACCCACGATCGGATATGCCGGTAACGCAATTCAACATGAAATGGGTTGAAAAGGCCGGGCTTGTCAAATTTGACTTTCTGGGTCTGAAAACCCTGACCGTTTTGCAAAGAGCTGTTGAATTTATCGGCAATCGGGTCATTGAACTTGATCTTGGCGCAATCCCGCTTGATGACAAGCTGACCTTTGACATGCTGTCAAATGGTGACACAGTTGGCGTGTTCCAGCTGGAATCCAGCGGCATGCGCGACGTGCTTCGGGGGCTAAAGCCTGACCGGTTTGAAGATATCATCGCGGTTGTGGCACTTTATCGACCGGGCCCGATGGAAAATATCAAAGATTATGTCGCGCGAAAGCATGATCCATCACAAATTACCTACATGCATCCCGATCTAGAACCGGTTCTGGCCGAAACCTATGGCATTATGATCTATCAAGAGCAGGTGCAGCAGGCGGCGCGTGTTCTTGCTGATTACACGCTTGGTGCAGCCGATATTCTGCGCCGTGCGATGGGAAAAAAGATCAAAGAGGAAATGGATGAGCAGCGCCAGATTTTCATCACTGGCGCGACAAAACATGGCTTGTCCGAACAATTGGCATCGGATGTGTTTGAGCAGATCGCGGCTTTTGCTGGTTATGGCTTTAACAAATCGCACGCGGCGGCCTATGCGCTGGTGTCCTATCAAACGGCCTATCTGAAGGCGAATTATCCTGTCGAGTTCCTCGCTGCCTCAATGGCACTTGATGCGGGTCATACCGAAAAGCTGGCGGTATTCCGGCAAGAATGTCAGCAAAAGAACATTGGCGTTCTGCCGCCTGATATCAATAAATCATCATCAGGATTTGCTGTTGAAGAGGTCGCCGTGGCTGATGGTGCGCCAGAATTAGCGGTTCGCTATGCCTTGTCGGCGATTAAAAATGTTGGCGCCGAGGCGATGAGCCGTCTGACCGAAATCCGAGAAACCGATGGCGCTTTCACCTCATTGAAGGATCTTTTGCAAAGATTACCGCGTGAGGTGGTTAACCGGCGCCAGATGGAAAATCTTGTGCGGGCAGGGGCACTTGATAAAATTCACGGCAATCGCCGCGAATTGATCGAAAATATGGATTTAATCCTATCGCATGCCGATGCGATGCGCCGCGAAGCCGAATCAAATCAGGTTAGTCTGTTTGGTGGTGATTCTGATGTGATTGATGACAGTATCCGCCTTCGTGAAACCAATGATTGGGTGGGTATGGATCGGCTGAAAGAAGAATTTGACGCGCTTGGTCTCTATTTATCAGCGCACCCGCTTGATAGCTATGCAAGCCAGCTTGGGCGGCTTCGGGTTACATCGCATGCGGCGTTAAATGATTTGGTGACGGCAGGACAGGCACCGCAACGCGTTTATCTTGCTGGTTCGGTGACGGCAAAACAGGTGCGTGTCTCGCAACGCGGTAATCGGTTTGCCTTTATTCAATTTACCGATCAGACCGGCGTTTTTGAAGTGACCTTCTTTTCAGATGTTCTTGCCGAAGCAAATGATCTTCTTGATTCCGAAAAGCCATTGTTGATTTCAGCCAATTTGAAGGTGGAAGATAACGGGCCGCGCCTGCTGGCTGCCCGCGTTCAACTTCTTGATGATGCCATTGCCGCGTGGCATGGTGGTGTGGCTTTGTGGGTGCAGGATGCAAAGCCGTTGAAATCACTGAAAGAAGCCTTAAAATCAGATGGGCCCGGCAAGGCTGAGGTCAAGATCCAACTGATTGTAAAAGGACAGGAAATTTGTATCGGGATTCCGGGTCGTTTCAAGCTAAGCGGCGATTTGCGGCAGGAATTGCGGCGCATGCCCGGAATTTTAAATGTTCGCGAATTGTAATGGCATTTTGTTGGCAATTGGTTCGGTTGCGAAATATCGTTATTTTTGGCGGGTAAGGCTTGATTTTTCGGCAGGTTGATAGTATCACCCAACCTAATTCACACATGGGGGCGGCCCCCGCGCAGCAACTTCTGCGTGATGAGCCATCCGGTGAGGGCGCTAGCCTTTCATTTCCCCATGGAGGTTCAACCGGAGAACAGGAGTAAATTTAATGGCTCTCCCCTCATTTACAATGCGCCAAATGCTTGAAGCAGGCGTTCATTTTGGTCACAGCACACGCCGTTGGAACCCGAAGATGGAAACATTCATCTTTGGCGAGCGTAACAAGACGCATATCCTTGATCTTCAGCAAACCCAGCCAATGCTGCATGCGGCATTGAAAGCATTGAGTGATGTCACATCACGCGGTGGCCGGGTACTGTTTGTCGGAACAAAGCGTGCGGCTGCTGAAAAAATTGCTGAAACAGCCCAGAATTGTGGCCAGTATTTCGTTAACCATCGCTGGCTTGGCGGCATGTTGACCAACTGGACAACTGTTTCACAATCAATCCGCCGTTTGCGTGAGCTTGAAAGCCGTTCTGAAAGTGGTGAAATCAACCAGTTGACCAAAAAAGAGGCGCTGCAAATCACCCGTGAGCAGGAAAAGCTTGAGCGTACGCTTGGTGGAATCAAGGAAATGGGCGGCATTCCTGATATGCTGTTTATCCTCGACACAAATAAAGAAGCCATCGCTGTTCAAGAAGCCAATCGTCTTGGCATTCCTGTTGTGGCGGTTGTTGATAGCAATGCCAATCCTGATGGCGTTGATTATCTAATTCCGGGCAATGATGACGCTATGCGTGCCATTACGTTTTATTGTGAACTTGTTCAAGCTGCGGTTCTGGATGGTTTGCAAACCGAGCTGATGAAAACAGGCGGTGACGCTGGTGAAGCCCTTGAGGCACCAGCCGAGCCTGCGCTTGAAGCTGCACCAGCCGAAGCTGCACCAGCCGAAGCTGCACCAGCCGAAGCTGCACCAGCCGAAGCTGCACCAGCCGAAGCTGCACCAGCCGAAGCTGCACCAGCCGAAGCTGCACCAGCCGAAGCTGCACCAGTCGACGACGCGCCAGCGAGCGCCTAAATCACAATCCAGCCAGCAGGGCATGCGCACTGTTGGCCGGGTTTGCAACTTACAACATGGCGGTCAAACGCCATCAATTTTGTCTTTGATATAAGGAACGATGAGATGAGTGTGACTGCTGCTCTGGTAAAAGAACTGCGCGAGAAATCTGGCGCGGGCATGATGGATTGTAAAAAAGCCCTTGGTGAGACTGGTGGCGATATGGATGCGGCGATTGATTGGCTGCGGACAAAGGGGCTTGCCGCTGCTGCCAAGAAGTCGGGCCGTGTTGCGGCTGAAGGCCTTGTCGGTATTTCGGTTGCTGGCACCAAGGGTGCGGTTGTTGAATTGAACGCTGAAACAGATTTTGTTGCGCGGAACAGTGAATTTCAGGGTTTTGTATCAGCCCTTGCCGAATTGGCGCTGAACGCGACTGATATTGACGGTCTGAAAACACTCGAATTTCCGGGAACTGGCCGTAATGTTGCTGATGAATTGACACAGAAGATTGCAACCATTGGCGAGAATATGTCGTTGCGCCGTATGCAGCTGCTTGAAGTCAGCAATGGTGCGGTTGTCCCTTACATGCATAATGCAACAGCGGAAGGCCTTGGCCGTATTGGCGTTCTTGTCGCGTTGGAATCAACCGCTGATGAGGCGGCTCTTATCGCACTTGGCAAACAGATTGCGATGCATATTGCCGCGACGTCACCTGCCAGCCTGTCAGTTGAAGATCTGGATGCCGATTCTGTCGCGCGCGAACGCGATGTGTTGATCGAGCAGGCCAAAGCATCTGGCAAGCCACAAGAAATCGCTGAAAAAATGGTCGAAGGCCGGATGAAGAAATATTATCAAGAAGTTGTGCTTCTTGAGCAGACATCGGTGATCGATGGCGAAACACGCATTGCTGACGTGATTGCAAAAGCTGGAAAAGATGCAGGCGCTGATATTGCGCTAAAGGCATTTGTCCGGTTTAATCTTGGTGAAGGTGTCGAGCGTGAAGAATCTGATTTTGCTGCCGAGGTTGCTGCGCAGCTTTCATAGATTAGGTTCGGATATCAACCTATCAAAGGGAGTAATCTGCCAGTGACAAAACCGTCCAAACCTGCATCGCCACATGTCTACAGCAGGGTGATGCTGAAAATTTCCGGTGAATCGCTTATGGGAAAGCTTCCCTATGGCATTGATCCCGAAATGGTCGGAACCGTTGCACAGCAGGTCAAAGACGTTGTCGCCACAGGTGTCGAGGTATGTCTCGTCATTGGTGGCGGCAATATTTTCCGCGGCATGTCAGGTGCCGCTGCCGGTATGGAACGTGCCACTGGCGATTATATGGGCATGCTGGCAACAGTGATGAATGCGCTTGCCATGCAAAACGCGCTTGAACAGATTGATGTTCCGGTTCGCGTCCAATCCGCCCTGACGATTAGTGCCGTATGTGAGCCTTATATTCGCCGCCGTGCCACCCGC
The DNA here is from genome assembly GCA_905182545.1 of uncultured Candidatus Puniceispirillum sp. Classification (GTDB taxonomy): domain Bacteria; phylum Pseudomonadota; class Alphaproteobacteria; order Puniceispirillales; family Puniceispirillaceae; genus UBA3439. The sequence goes on along the minus strand of CAJJBY010000002.1, from coordinate 33,832 downwards.
CATCTTGAAAAGGGACGGGTGGTTATTTTTGCGGCAGGAACTGGCAATCCGTTTTTCACCACCGACACGGCAGCGGCGTTGCGCGCATCCGAGATGAATTGTCAGGCCTTGTTGAAAGGCACCAGAGTCGATGGTGTTTATTCCGATGATCCGGAAAAGAATAAAGATGCCAAACGCTATGATCGGGTTAGCTATATGCAGGTGCTAACCGATGATTTGCGCGTGATGGACGCATCAGCCATTGCCTTGTCACGCGAAAATAATATTCCCATTCTGGTGTTTTCCATTGAAACGCCTGGTGAGTTTGAGCGCGTCGTCAAACATGAAGGACGATTCACCATCGTTTTCTAAGTTAAATTATTGATTAACGCGGGCAAGCCCACCCGATCAAGAATAAAGGATATAACCATGGCAGAACTTGATATTGATGATATTCAGCGCCGCATGGACGCAAGTCTGGCAAGCCTTCACACCGAATTTATGGGGCTTCGGGCTGGCCGTGCGTCAACTGGGATGCTTGAGCCAATCATGGTTGATGCCTATGGGTCAAAGATGCCAATGAATCAGGTTGGTAATATTTCAGCACCCGAGCCACGGCTTTTGACGGTTTCGGTTTGGGATGCTGGCATGGCATCTTCGGTTGAAAAGGCGATCCGCGAGTCTGATCTGGGCCTCAACCCGTCAACTGAAGGCAATCTTATCCGGGTGCCGATCCCTGATCTGTCAGAAGAGCGCCGCAAAGATATGGTGAAAGTCGCCGGTCGCTATGCCGAGGCGTGCCGTGTCGCCATCCGCAACATTCGCCGCGATGGTATTGAAACCGCGCGCAAAGCCGAAAAAGAAGGGCTGATTTCCGAGGATGATCGCCATACGCAGGAAAATCAGGTTCAAAAATTAACCGATGAATTTGTCAAAAAAGTCGATGATGCGCTTTCCCATAAGGAAAAAGAAATAACGCAAGTATAAGTTGCGCGTGATTTAGTTTTCGAGGGGTGAGAAGATGCAAAAAAATTTACATCATCTGGCAATCATCATGGATGGCAATCGCCGCTGGGCGATGCGCATGGATTTGAGGTGCTGAAAGGCCATCACCATGGCGCGGATACGCTTGAGGCCATTAGCCGCGCCGCCATTGACCAAAAGATTGAATGGTTGACGGTATTTGCCTTCTCATCGGAAAATTGGCAGCGTCCGGCCGGCGAGGTCAAGGGGCTTATGTCTTTGATGAAACAATTTATCCTGACCCGGTCAAAAGAGCTGATCGATAATAATATCCGGCTTAGAATCATTGGGCGGCGCGACCGGTTCTCGGATGATCTTCAAGTTGCTATTGATGATGTCGAAAAATCTTCGGCAATAAATACTGGCCTGAATTTGACCGTTGCGCTTGATTATGGTGGGCGTCAGGATCTAACGGCGGCAGCCGCGCAAATTGCACATGAGGTCGAGTCCGGTTTGCTAAAAGCCAGTCAGGTGAATGATGATTTGCTGAAATCACGCCTTTCGACAAGAGTATTGCCGCCGGTTGACCTGTTGATCCGGACAGGCGGCGAGCAGCGTATTTCGAATTTTCTTTTGTGGGATTTGTCATACGCCGAATTGCATTTCAGCGATCAATATTGGCCGGAATTCACCGCACAGGATTTGGCCGTGGCTATTAGTGATTATACCAAGCGCGAGCGCCGTTTTGGCGGAGATTCAGGCGAAATTCATCAGCTTCATATGGTGAAAAGTGATTTAGCTTGACCGATTTAGCCAAATCATCAGGAACGCTGCGTCGAGTTTATGGCGCGTTGTTATTGGTTCCTGTTGTTGCGCTGGTCTGGTTTGATCAGATGGCTGCTGGTGTTATCCTTGCCTGTCTTGGCTGTTTGATGGGGCTTGAGATCAAACGCATTACCGGCCTGCCATTTTTTGCTGGTTTGGTTGTTCTGGCTTTGATTACCGTTCAATCATTTCCCCATTGGATGCTTGGCCTTTCTTTGACCATGGATGTTGGTTTGACCCTCTTGGTTGCCGGCCTTGTCGCGGCAATCATCGTTGGTGTTTTTAGCAATCGTCTGGCTGGTCTGTTTGTTGGTTTGCTATGTCTTTGCCTTGCCAGTGGCGGTTTGTTGTTATCCCAGCCATCGGGTCATATTATGCTGGTCGCGCTAGCGGCCATCATTGCCGCTTGTGACAGCGCCGCCTATTTCGTTGGCCGCTGCCTTGGCGGGCCAAAATTATGGCCGCGTGTCAGCCCCAATAAAACCATTTCGGGAAGTATTGGCGGGCTTGTTGCGGCAATGGCAGTAACATCTTTGGTCGCATCGATATTTGGTATTGATGATTTGGTAGATGCTTTGATTATGGGGCTGTTGATTGGCGGACTCTCACAGGCTGGTGATCTGGTGGAATCGTCGGTAAAGCGCCAGCTAGATGTCAAAGATAGCGGGTCTATTCTGCCCGGCCATGGCGGCATGCTTGACCGTTTTGATGGCTATATTTTTGTTATTCCTGCAGTCTATCTTTATATTTTTGGTTTTTAATTGGTTTTGAATATGGCTGGCGTAAAACAAATCACGGTTTTGGGGGCAACAGGGTCAATTGGTCAAAGCAGCCTTGCCTTGGTGCGTCAACATCCTGACCGTTTTGCGATTCATGGATTGGTCGCTGGCAAGGATTTTAATCGTCTGGCTGTCTTGGCGCATGAATTCAAACCTAAAATCATTGGTATCCATGACCAGACAAATCTGCCAGCCCTGAAAGAATTGGTTTCAACAATTGATTGCCAGTTGGTGGCTGGCGAGGCGGCCTGCAGCGAGATTGCGGCGATGCCTGTTGATCTGGTGATTGCCGGTATCAGCGGTCTTGCCGGATTGCCTTCGGTGATGGCGGCGGTAAGTGCTGGTCAGACAGTTGCGATTGCCAATAAGGAATCGCTGGTTTCGGCAGGTGCGGTTGTCACCCGCCAAGCCATCTTGTCAGGCGCCCATATTCTGCCGATTGATAGTGAGCATAATGCTGTTTTCCAGTGCTGGAATGGCTGGAAAGGGCATCAATCAACCGACAAGACAAATGGCAAGATGACCGAATTAAGTCATATTTGCCTAACCGCGTCAGGCGGGCCATTTTTGACATTGCCGATCGGTGAATTTGCCGCAATCACACCGGCTGCTGCGGTAAAACATCCGAATTGGGAAATGGGGCAGAAAATTTCGGTTGATAGCGCCACCATGATGAATAAAGGGCTGGAGGTTATCGAGGCGCGTTGGCTTTTTGACCTCAAGCCAAACCAGATTGATGTGCTAATCCACCCCCAGCAAGCGGTTCATGGGCTTGTCTATTTTCGTGATGGATCAATCATTGCGCAAATGGGTGGGGCTGATATGCGAACGCCGATTTCCTATGCTATGGCGTGGCCTGACCGGCTTGATTGGGGGCCAGAACCGCTTGATCTTGCGGCGATTGCCAATCTGACCTTCGCGCAGGTTGATCCTGACCGGTTTCCCTGTTTCATGCTGGCGCGTCAGGCGCTTGAGGCAGGGGGGATTGCTCCCGCTGTTCTGAACGCTGCAAATGAAGTGGCGGTTGATGCCTTTTTAACTGGAAAGATTGAGTTTTTGGATATTGCCAGCATCGTCGATTCCTGCCTTTCTAAAGATTTGGTTGGTGATTTGAAAACGATCGAGGCGGTTTGCGCGATTGATCAAACCGCCCGCGAATATGCGCGGCAAATTGTGGCATCGCGTTAAGTTTTCAAAATAGACTAAACTGAGTAGATTAAAACAATACGCTTACATACACAGTTTTGCAATCGCTCACGACAGGATATTTTATGCCCGAACTCGGCTTTACCGATCTTATTCTTGGCTTTTTACTGTTAATCACGCCGGTGGTCTATTTCCACGAGCTTGGTCACTATTGGGTGGCGCGAAAAGCCGGTGTCGTGGTTGATGTGTTTTCAATCGGCTTTGGCCCTGAAATTTATGGTTGGACGGCCAAAACTGGAACAAGATGGCGCATTTCAGCCATTCCGCTTGGTGGTTATGTCAAGATGCGCGGTGATGATGATGCCGCCAGCACACCATCTGCAGATGGTAGCAGGCGTTGAGGGTAGTTTCAGCAATGCCGGACTTTATTGGCGTATGGCGATTGTTGCGGCGGGGCCGATTGCCAATTTCATTCTTGGCATCTTCCTTTTTGCGGTTGTCTATATGGCGGTTGGTAAACAAATTCTGCCAGCGGTGATTGGCGATGTGATGCCAAATATGCCAGCGGCCAGCGCCGGCCTAAAGCCGGGTGATAAGGTGATCGAAGTCGATGGTGTTGGTGTTCGGGATTTTAATGATATGCGCGGGCTTGTTGTTGAAAGCCCGAATAAGGATTTACGGTTTGTCATTCTTCGTGACGGTCGTGAACTCAATCTAAATATTACACCTGCAGCGCAATTTAACGAACAATTGCAGATTGATATTGGCGTTTTAGGGGTGAAATCGCCGCCGGTTGGTGAAATTCAAAAACTCGGCCCGACAGCGGCAGTGGTGGCGGCATCATCTGACGCGTTTCATATGTCTGTGGTGATTTTGCGCAGTCTTGGCCGCGCTGTCACCGGCAATATGCAACAGGGCGAGGTAGGTGGACCGGTTCGGATTGCCGAAATTTCGGGTGCAGTTTTGAATCAGGGGCTTGCTCCCTTTATCCTGCTGACAGCGGTCATTTCAATTAATCTTGGACTGATCAACCTCTTGCCTGTTCCGGCGCTTGATGGTGGTCACCTTACCTTCTTTTTCCTTGAGGCGCTTCGCGGTAAACCGTTGCCGATCTGGTTTCAGGCGGTATTAATGCGGGGCGGGATCGCCATTTTAATGGGGTTAACGCTGTTTCTTGTCGTTACCGATGTAATACGTCTATTTCAATAATGCTGGCAAAATGGCGTGCTTCTCTCTGGTTTAAAAGGTAAAATTGGCGATTTAATTGACAATTAGGGCATTGTTAGACTTCCGCTAAGCCGTCAGGCTGTCTATAGTTTTCTTGCCTTGTCTTGCTTGGGATCGGAAAAATTTATGTTTCGTCATGATCTATGTGGTTTTATACTGGGGTTATTCCTTGTTTTCACTACAATCCAATCCAGTGTGGCGCAGGTGTCACAAGACCCTGTTCGCATCACAGAGATTCGGGTAGACGGAAACCGCCGTGTTGCGTCTGGTACCGTGCAATCCTATTTACCGGTTCGGGTTGGTGATCTGACATCGCCCGGGTCATTAAGCAATGCGCTTGCGCGGCTTTATGACACTAATTTATTTCAAGATATCAAGCTGGATATGGACGGAAGCGTTCTTATTGTCCGCGTTGTTGAAAACCCGATTATTAATCGGGTGAATATTGAGGGCAATGACGCTATTTCGGATGAACGATTGCTTGAAATCATCGATGTACAGCCGCGGCGCGTTTATAACCGAAAAGTGGCTATTGATGCGACACGTCAGTTGATTGACGTTTATCGCGCTGGTGGACGTTTTGCTGCTGTAATCGAACCCAAAATCATTCAGCTTGATGAAAACCGTGTTGATCTGGTGTTTGAGGTAAATGAAGGGCCGCTAATCAAAATCAACTCGATTGCATTTTCGGGCAATAAATCATTTAGCGATCAGGACATTGCGTCAGGCAATTGCCAGCCGTGAGTCGCGCTGGTGGGCGTTTCTTGCGTCCAATGACAAATATGATGAGGGGCGCCTTGATTATGATGTCCGCCTGTTGCGGCAATTCTATTTAGCGCGTGGCTATGCCGATATTACCGTTGATCGTGTTCGCGGCGGTCTACTGCCCGACCGCAGTGGTTTTGCCATAAGCTTTTTTGTGAATGAGGGCATACGCTATCAAGTTGGCACGGTCAGCGTCGCCAGTGAGATTAGTGGCGTTGATACAGATGAATTGCGGCAAGTCATCGAATTCGGCGATGATAAATGGTATGATGTTCGGGCTCTTGAGCAGGGTCTTCTTGATATTTCAAGCCGGTTGGGGTCATTCGGCTATGCATTTGTGAATGTAACGCCTGAAATCAAGACGAACCCAGAAACAGCGACATTAGACATTGCCATCACGATTGATAAGGCACGCCGGAATTTTATCGAGCGGATCGAATTTGTCGATAATGCGCGCACAATGGATCGTGTGATTAGACGCGAATTTGAAATTGTCGAAGGTGATGCCTATAACCAGCTAAAAATTGACCGTTCTGTCCGAAATGTCAGAAATCTTGGATATTTCAGAGATGTGAAGGTTGCCACCCTTCAAGGGTCAAGCCCCGATCAGACGATTACAAGAGTCACTGTCGAAGAGCAATCAACCGGTGATTTCTCAATTGGCCTCGGTTATTCATCATTGGACAAATCGAGTGTGTCATTTGGTATTAACGAACGTAATTTCCTTGGCACGGGCCGCAGGGCCAGCGCGTCTATTTCAACTTCGGGAGCCAAAACTAATTTCAATTTAGGCCTAACCGAGCCTTACCTACTTGGACGGAATTTAACCGGCAGTTTTGATGTCTTTAACACAAAGACCAAATCGGATAAGACGACCATCAATCGAACAGGTTTCTCGCTTGGTGTTGGCTTTTCAGCGGCACGCGATGTGTTCCATCGTTTGGACTATGAGCTAAGCCAGTCCAAAACAACGGTGTCTTCGACCACAGCCACATCGATTACCGGCGAGGCGGGCGAAACCCGTCTTCGCTCTTCGCTAAATTATGTTCTGTCGAAAGACACAAGAGATAACCGGTTTGATCCGAATGAAGGCTATTTCTTGGAAATGGATGAAACATTGGCTGGCTTTGGCGGTGATGTTAAGTTTTTGCGAACAAAGCTATCGGCTGCCTATTACAAACCGTTATTGTTTAAATCCGTTATTCTTGGTGTGTCTGGCAAGGTTGGTTATGTCACTGGTCTTGGCGATAAGGTAACGCAATCGCAGCGTTTCAATCTTGGTGGACGTGATGTTCGTGGTTTTGGGTCGGGTGGTATCGGCCCGCGGGACAACGGGATCGTCTGACGCTGTTGGCGGCAACAAGATGTATGCTGGTTCCTTTGAGGTGGTTTCAAGCCTTGGCCTTGATAAGGACACTGGTGTTCGCTGGACGGTCTTTACCGATTTTGGATCATTATGGGGCACCGACTATCCATCAGGCGTAACCAAGCCAAATACGGCGAATATGCGGGTCAGTGCGGGTGTTGGTATTTTCTGGAGTACAGCCATCGGTCCATTGTCATTCTCTTGGGCAAAACCACTATCAAAAATGGCGCATGACACGCCAAAAACCTTCCAGTTCAATATTGGAACTAGGCTGTAGGCATCATGAAAAAAATACGTTTCACCCCGATCAGCCTGTTGATTTGTATGATGGCGTTTATTGGTTTTGCGCCTGCTAGCTTTGCGCAGACTGACGCAACCACGCCAGCAGCTGAAAAATCAATGGAGGTGAAACGGATTGCCCTTGTTGACCTAGATGGTGTTTTACGCGCCGCTGATGCCAATAACCGCGTTCGTGAATTGCTAGATGGTCAGCGCGCAAAATTTCAAGAAGAGTTTCGGGCGATTGAGGTGGGTTTACAGCAAAGCGAACGTGACCTTCTCGCCAAGCGCGAGCTTATGGCAAAAGACGAATATGACAAGCTTGTTACCGCGTTTCAGGCGCGCGTTTCATCGGTGCAGAAAGAAATCCAATATAAAAGACAGTCAATTGATAACGCCTATCAAAAAGCATTGGCGATATCCGTGGCCTGGCGATCGAAGTGATTACAAAAATTGCCAGTGAACGCAAAATTGACCTGATCTTAAATCGTGATTCGAGTGTGATTTTTTTACCGCATCTAAATATTTCGGATGAGGTGTTGACGCGCCTGAATGAACGCACCAAAAACGCCCGCATCGAGGTTGAAATCAAGAAACCGGCTGCGCAATAGGATATTTTCATGTCCATCAACACTGTATTTTACCAAATTGCCAAAGATGTGACGGCCGCCGGTCTTGCAAAAATCATTGGCGCGACCGATCTGGTGTGGGCCTGCTCAGATTGTGATCAATGATATTGAATCCTTTGACGCGGCAAAACCATTTTCATTGATCTATCAGTCTGATCCGGATCTGGCCAAAACACTGGCAGTCGAATCGGCTATTGTGATTACGAATGAAGCCTGTTTGCCACTGATTGATCCGGCCAATTGCTGTTTGATCGTTGCATCACCGCGGATCGGATTTGCCCATGCTTTGGCGCATCTTGTTACGGCTGCGCCGATCGATCATGGCACTATTGGTATCTCGCCACTGGCAGAAATTGCCAACACTGCCATCATTCACCCATCGGCGACCATCATGCCGCAAGTTGTGATTGGGGCGGGAACCGTGGTCGAAGCTGGTGCTGTCTTGCATGCTGGGGTTGCGGTTGGTGAGAATTGTCATATCCGGTCAAACAGCGTTCTGTCGCATTGTCTGATTGGTAATGGGGTTGATATTGATGCTTGCAGCGTTCTTGGCGCGGCCGGTTTTGGTTTTGAAATGACCGATGATGGGGTTGTTAAATTGCCGCATATCGGCCTTGTTGTGATTGATGATTTTGTCTCAATCGGCAGTGGCTGCGCAATTGACCGTGGCAGCCTTGGCAATACCTATATTGGCGCGCATGTGATGATGGATAATTTATGTCACATCGCCCATAACGTAACAATCGGTGCAAGATCGATCATTGCCGGTCAATGCGGCATTTCGGGAAGTGTTACGGTTGGAGAAGGCGTTGCAATGGGGGGACAGGTTGGCATTGCCCCGCATGTGAAGATTGGTGATGGTGCCGTGTTAACAGCGCGAAGCGGCGTCACAAAAGATATCGAAGACGGTGATCAGGTCGCAGGCTTTCCAGCCATGTCAAAACGCCAGTTCTGGCGCGAACAGGCAGCGCTAAGACGGCTTGGCACGCCGAAAGCGTCCAAATCATAATAAGCAGTGAAGTTGAACAAGATTTATACTATGCATGGATCACTGAAGATCGCAAAAGGACAGGGTAATGGCGGAAACGATTGATGTTTTGAATATTGATGAGATCAAAAAACTGATTCCCCATCGAGCGCCAATTTTGTTGATTGATCGGGTTGAAAACATCATCCCTGATACCGAAGCGACAGGAATCAAAGCCGTTAGTGGCAATGAGCCCTATTTTGCCGGTCATTTTCCCGATTTTCCGGTTATGCCCGGGGTGTTGATTGTTGAAGCCATCGCGCAAACAGCATCGGTTATGGTTGCCGCAACAACGCCTGATTTCACCGCGGGTAAATTGGTGTTTTTCACAACCATTGAAAAAGCCCGTTTTCGCCAGCCGGTAAGACCTGGTGACGTTATTGAAATGCGTGTTGTTAAAACCGCAGCCAAAGGCCCACTTTGGAAATTTACCGGCACGGCTAAAGTGGCTGGCAAGCTTGTTGCCGAAGCCGAATTTGGCGCGATGATCGTTGATCCGGATCGCTAGGCAATGACGCAAACAATTCATTCAACTGCAATCATTTCAGCAAAGGCCAAAATTGGCGCTGATGTAAAGATTGGGCCTTATTGTATGATTGGTGAAGACGCCGTCATTGGTGATGGGGCTCATCTTCATAGTCATGTTGTGATTGAGGGGCATACATCGCTTGGGGCAGGCTGCGAGGTTTATCCTTTTGCCGCGCTTGGTTGTGCGCCGCAGCATACGCGTTATGAAAATGAAGCTTCACGATTGGTTATTGGTAACAATTGCGTCATTCGCGAGCATGTGACCATGCATCCGGGAACTGCCATTGATGCCATGGAAACAACTGTTGGTGATCATGGTTTGTTTTTTGCGGGGGCACATGTGGCGCATGATTGTGTCATTGGCAATAATGTTATTTTTGCCAATAACGCCTCGCTTGGCGGGCATGTAAAAATTGGCGATCATGTCATGCTTGGCGGTTTTGCAGCGGTTCAGCAATGGTGCCGTGTTGGCCCGCATGCGATGGTTGGCGCGCATAGTCTTGTTGATGCCGATATTATCCCTTATTGCATCGCTGCCGGAAATCGGGCGCGGCTTAGCGGGAGTCAATGTCATTGGGCTGGATCGGCGCGGCTTTGCCCCAGCGACGTCACTGCATTGCGCGATCTTTTTCGCCAGTTGATTCGGGGAAATGGGCTTTTTGCTAGCCGGTTACAGGATGTAAAGGCTCATTTTGCTGGCCAGCCAGAAATTGATCTTCTGTTTGATTTTATTGATAATGCTGGCCGCAATGGTGTTTGCCAGTCATTCAAACGCTAAAAGGGCATAAGCGCGGCAGGATTGCCAAAAGGGTTCACCAAGGACATGACAGGGCTTGCTATTATCGCCGGAAAGGGCCAATTGCCGGTTGAGGTTGCCGCGGCGGCAACCGCTGGCGGTTTTGATGTTCTGATCCTACCGATAAAAGGACAGGCCGACGCTGATTTCACCGCTTATCTAACCATGCCAATTCGGCTTGGTGCGATTGGCGAAACCCGCACCATCATGGTTCAGCATAAAATCGAAAAACTGGTCATGGTTGGCAAGGTTTCTTGGCCTTCAATGGCGGCGTTAAGACCCGATTTTGACGGGGTGAAACTGCTTGGTAAGATGATGACCAAGGGTGATGATAATGCGCTTCGCCATGTGGCGACGTATTTTGCCGAAAAAGGGGTTGAAACCATGGCGGTTGACGCCTTTCTGCCACATCGCAAAATGCCGTTGGGTCTTGTCGCCGGTGCTAAGCCTGATGCGCAATCTATGGTATCGATCGCCCTTGGTGCCGCCATTCTTGCCGCACTGGGAACGCATGATGTTGGACAGTCAGTGATCGTCCAGAATGGCCGTGTGATTGCAATTGAAGCGGCTGAAGGCAGTGATGGCATGATCGCACGCGCCGCCGCGCTTCTTGATCCGGCTGGCGGCATTGCCTGCCTTGTTAAAATGCGCAAAAGCGCACAAGATTCCCGCCTTGATATGCCGGTGATGGGTTGTAACACCATTTTGTCAGCGGCAAATGCTGGCCTGTCACTTTTGGCAATTGAGGCAGATTCTGTGCTGCTCGCCGATGATATTGTCGGCAATCAAAGCGCTATGTAAGACACATGGCGTTACCTTGATCGGCATTGATAGCAGCATCACATCATGACAGCGCCAATTTTCATCCTTGCAGGTGAGGCATCGGGCGATCAATTGGCGGCTCATCTCATGCGGGCGGTGAATAACGCTTATGAAAACCCCGACTGGATTGGGGTTGGTGGCAGGTTAATGCAGGCCGAAGGGCTTGAATCTTGGGTGGATATGGAAACGCTATCGGTCTATGGGGTTTGGCGGCGCGTTAAAAGCCTATCGGCGGCTATCCAGCCTTGCTGATGATCTTGTTGAACAGGTGATAAAGGCACGGTCTAAATCTTAGCCGTTGATAATAAAGGGTTTGCCGTAAGGTTCGCATCGCGGTTAAAACGCCGTATGAAGGCCGTTGGCTGGTCAGTGCCGATCATCCATTGTGTTGCCCCGACGGTATGGGCCTGGGGCAGGTGGCGGGCAAAAAAAATTGCCACTGTTATGGATGGTCTTTTATGTCTGTTTCCATTTGAACCTGATTATTTCAAACCATTCGGGCTTGATGCGCATTTCATTGGACATCCCGAAGCCTTTGGTGAGTTTTTACCCGCCAAGCCAGCTGATAGAACCGATCAAAGAACCAAGAATAAAATTCAATAAAATCATATTATTACCGGGAAGTCGGCGAAGCGAAATCAGCCTTATTCTGCCAGAAATGCTTGCCGCAACAGCGATCATCAAACGGCATGATCCAAATTTGAACTTTGTGTTGCCAGCCGTGCCGCATCTTTTGCCACTGATCCAGAGTCTTGTTGAGGGAAGTGGCGTCACCATTCTTGACCAGCCAGAAGATTTAATACCCGCATTGCAAACAAGTGATGCGATGATAGCGACATCAGGGACGATCACTTTGCAGGCGGCTTTGTGCTGGCACCGTTGGGGTGACCTGTTATCGTACCGGCGCGTTCAGTGGCTTTATCGGCCGCCGGTTGGTTGATCTGGATAAGGTGATTTTACCAAATGCCATTCTTGGCCGTCCGCTTTATCCCTTTTACTTTCAAGAGGCGGCAACGGGCAAAGCCCTTGCTGCTGCGACATTGGACTGTCTTTATGACGCCAACGCAAAATCCAGCGCAAGACAGGCCGCGATCGAGCTGAAAAGCCTGCTGACTGGCGGGGCGCAATCATTTGATGAATTGGTAATTAGCGCGTTAAAAAACTGGCTTGATTAAAACCAAGCCAGTTTGATTTATGTGGTAAAATTTGATGAAAGCCTAACGCGATTGCAAATCTTTATAAGGACGCTCGGCAGGCCCTGTATAGAGCTGGCGAGGGCGGCCAATCCGCTGGGTCGGGTCGGTAATCATTTCGTTCCATTGCGCAATCCAGCCGGTTGTCCGCGCAACGGCAAACAGCACGGTGAACATTGACGTTGGGAAACCCATCGCCTTCAAAATGATGCCTGAATAGAAATCCACATTCGGATATAGCTTCTTTTCGATGAAATAGCTGTCATTGACGGCCAGTTCTTCAAGCTCCATCGCCAATTCAAGAAGCGGATCATTGATCCCAAGCTTGCCAAGAACATCATGGCAGGCCTTGCGCAGAACCTTGGCGCGTGGATCAAAATTCTTGTAAACCCGATGCCCAAAGCCCAATCAACCGGAACGGATCGTCCTTGTCGCGGGCTTTATTGATGAATTCGGGAATGTTTTTCTTATGGCCAATCTGGGTTAGCATATTCAAAACAGCTTCGTTCGCGCCGCCATGAGCAGGCCCCCATAAAGAGGCAATGCCCGCGGCAATACAGGCAAATGGGTTTGCCCCTGATGAGCCGGCAAGACGCACTGTTGAGGTTGACGCATTCTGTTCATGGTCAGCATGAAGAATAAAGATTTTGTTCATCGCATCCGCCAGAGTCGGGTCGACATGATAGTCTTCAGCTGGCACGGCAAAACACATATGCAAGAAGTTTTCAGCATATTTCAGATTGTTGCGTGGATAGTTAAATGGCTGTCCAAGCGAATATTTATAGGCCATTGATGCCAAGGTTGGCATTTTGGCGATCAGACGCCGAGATGCGATCATGCGCTGCAAGGGGTCATGAATATCGGTCGAGTCATGGTAAAAAGCCGAAAGCGCGCCGGTAGCACCACAAAGAATGGCCATTGGATGCGCGTCACGGCGAAAGCCGCGAAGAAAGATCGATAGCTGTTCATGCACCATTGTGTGGCGCGTGATTATGGTATCGAAAGCTTCTTTCTCATCAGGCTTTGGTAATTCGCCTTCAAGCAGCAAATAGGCCAGCTCTAGAAAATCGGCTTTTTCGGCAAGGTCTTCGATCGCGTAGCCGCGATGCAGCAAAACGCCCTCATCACCATCAATATAGGTCAGGCCCGAAACACAAGATCCCGTTGCCCCATAACCGGGGTCAAAGGTGAACATGCCGGTTTCGGCATAGAGTTTGCGGATATCAATAACATCTGGTCCGATGGTTCCCGAAGTAACTGGAAGAATTGTTGATTTTCCTGATGCGTTGTCAGTGATTGTCACTGATTTCTCGGAAGGCGAATTTTCTGCCATCTGCGGACCTCATGGTAAAAGTTATTTGACGGATACAGCTCGGCGCGACCGGCAACTGTGTCAGCAGCAATGGGATCTCGATTTTTAGCGCAGATTACAGCTATTTGCAAGCGAATCTGCAATCGCTCGCTTGTTTCAGATTGCCCCAAAGCAACCATGATATCAATAATAGACGGGGTTTGTTTTGTACCCGTGACAGCAGCGCGCAATGGCAGGCCAATATCGCGCATTTTCAGGCCTTTTTCGGCAAGATAGGCGTTGATAGCCGCCTTTAACCCGTCCAGATCCCAATTGGCAGTCGCCAATGAAATATCTAAATCACGCAAAATTGCCTTGGCGTCATCGGTAAGAAGGTTGGCGGCATCATCGTCGATATCAACCGCGCCATCGACCAGCAGATAGCCAATTGACCCGGCGATATCAAGATGGGTTTTGGCGCGTTCCTTTAACAATGGCAACAGCTTGATAATCCGCGATTTTGCGGCGCTGCTTGTTGGCGCTGTTGCCGATTGAGGCGGCAATCAATTCATAAAGCGCGTCATCATCCATGATTTTGATGAAATATGCGTTCACATCGCGCAATTTATCGCTGTCAAAGCGGGCAGGTGATTTACCAATACGGCTAAGATCAAACAAATCAATGGCTTCATCGCGAGGAATGATATCCATATCGCCATGGCTCCAGCCAAGTCGAAGCAAATAGCTGAACATGGCATCGGGTAGAAACCCCATATCACGATAGGCATCAACGCCAAGCGCGCCATGTCGTTTGGATAGCTTTGCCCCGTCACTGCCATGAATAAGCGGGATATGGGCAAAGACCGGAATATCCCACCCCATGCCTTTGTAAACCATATATTGCCGAAAGGCGTTATTCAGATGGTCATCTCCGCGGATAACATGCGTGATGCCCATATCATGATCATCAACAACAACAGCAAGCATATAGGTTGGTGATCCATCAGCGCGTAAAACCACCATATCATCCAAAACATGGTTTTGCACGGTAACCGACCCTTGAACGGCATCAGCAATCGTTGTGCTGCCGCTATCGGGCATTTTCATTCTGACAACATAGGGTGTATCTGATGGCGCCTCCGCCGGATCACGGTTGCGCCATGGTGAACGCACCGCGTCACCGGTTTTTTTGCTGTCTTCACGGATCGCGGTTAATTCATCAACAGTTAGATAACATTGATATGCAGCGCCGGCGTCAATCAGCGCATGGGCAACTTCTTGGTGGCGTTCGCTTTGTGCTGACTGGCTGATCGCGGGCTTATCTCCGCCAAGCCCAAGCCAATCAAGCCCATCATGGATCGCAGCAATCGCGGCGTCGGTTGAACGAGCCTTATCGGTATCTTCGATCCGCAAAAGATAAGTGCCGCCATGATGGCGTGCAAACAGCCAGTTGAAAAGGGCGGTTCTTGCCCCGCCAATATGAAGATAACCGGTTGGTGAAGGCGCAAATCTTGTGACGACACTCATAATTTCTTAAGCCCTTCCTGCTAGGCTGACAGCGGATTACCTTTGACGCGCGCATGCTACACTAATGGCTTTGCAAATTGCACCCCTGATCGCTCTCGAACGCCGGCGGCCAGTTCCTGACGGGGTTTTGTTCGCGGTTGGTCGCACGCCGCAATTGGTGTTGGCAGGGAATAATGGCACGGCACTGTCCTATGCGCCACTTTCCAATTTTTTGGCATCAATGGCTGAATTGCGGATGGGGAAGGGCATTGAACCGGCTGAACAGGCGCGATGTTTGCCAAACTGCAAACTTGAATTATCAAAAGGCATCAGCGCCAGCATTGTTTTGAAAGCAAAAGGTCTGACCGCAGCGTGCATGGATTTGGAAACGGCGTTTGTTTTGACAAGCGTAACGCCGCGCTATCCTTGCTACAGCAGGAAACCAATTTATAATATTGGTCAAAAAACAGGATATAATTATCTGATCTTCAATAATAAAAATAAATTACAGCTAATTAATAATTTCGGATCAAGCCGGCAAGCTTGCCCTGCACTTCAACCTCACCTGTGCTGAAATAACGCGTTTCATAACGCGGGTTAGCCGCTTCCAATCCAACACGCCCCGGTTCTTTTAACAAGGTTTTGAGCGTTGCTTCTTGCTGATTGATCAGGGCGACGACAATTTCGCCATGCCGCGCGGTTTCGGCGCGTTGGATCACCACAGTGTCACCATCTAAAATACCAGCGCCAACCATTGAATCGCCGACAATTTCAAGCGCAAAATGTTCGCCGCTGCCAATCATGCTTGCTGGAATTTCCAGATGATTTGTCGGGTCGCTTAGCGCTTCAATCGGCGTGCCAGCCGCAATCCGCCCCAAAAGGGGAAGGCTAACCAGATTAGACGCTGTCTCAACGGCACGCGTGACAACACCGCCAGCCGCCGCCGTTACTGGCTTTAAAATTTCAATGGCACGCGCCCGATTGGCAAGCCGCCTTATGTAGCCGCGTTCTTCGAGACCGGAGACAAGGCGATGAACCCCCGATTTTGACGCAAGGCCAAGCGCGTCACGCATCTCATCAAAAGAAGGTGGCACATCATGCTGCTGCATATGATCGCTAAGATAGGTCAAAAGCTCACTTTGTTTACGTGTAAGCATCTCCAATACCCGCCTGTTCTATTTCGTTCTATATATGTTCTATCAATGTTCTGATGCCGGCGCAAGCCCAAATTGAACAAAACAAATGCTGGCGTGGAACGACCGGCTTTGGATCGAAACCTTGTCAGCGCAAAAGCGTTAGCCTAAATCGGGTAAAGGAATGACGGATACAAATTCACCTGCAGCTTTGGCAGGGTCAAAAGGTGGGCGAGACAATCAGCGCATTCGACGTTGCCAGAACCGACATCATTGAACTGTCTTGCCGTGGTGCTGGCATAATCACCTGAACGCCATCTTTGGTGGTGATTTGTGCGCGAATATAATCTTGGCGTTGATCATTGATGCCAAGATCAACAGCGAGCGGCATTAAAAACTGTAATGATGATGCGGTGCCACCAGCCATATGGGCAACGGCTGGCCGTAAAAACACCAAGGCGCAGACGGCAGTTGATACCGGATTGCCAGGTAAACCAATAAGTGGGATGCCATCAACATTACCCGAAATAAGTGGTTTTCCCGGGCGCATGGCAATTTTCCAGAAATGAAGCGCATTTTGCCCACTGCTTCCGAGATCTGATACAATATGGTCATGCGTGCCAACCGATGCGCCGCCAGTGGTCACAACAAGATCAAGGTTGCTGGCACGCCGCACTGCATCAAGCATGGCACCCGGCACATCGCGGGCAATGCCAAGATCGACCGCTTCGGCACCGCATGCACTTACAAAATTGGCAAGAAAGCTGGCGTTTGAGCTGATAATTTGACCGGGGCCTGGCAATTCGCCGGGGGAAACCAATTCGTCACCAGTCGATAAAACCCCAACACGCGGGCGCAATCGAACCGATGCATGGGTAAGACCGGCGGCAATGGCCAATCCAATTGCCCGTGCCGACAATAATGTTCCGGCGGGTAAAATCACCTGACCTGCTGTAATATCAAGACCGGCAGGGCGGATATAGCGACCGGCAATTTCTGCACTGCGAACGGTAATCTCAACATTGTCCTGTTCGGCGACCGGATCGACATCTTCTTGAATGACGATTGTATCGGCGCCATCAGGTATCGCCGCGCCGGTAAAAACACGAACCGCCTGTCCAGCAACGATTTTACCTGTCCAAGGGTGACCGGCAGCGGATTCGGCAATGCGGGTCAATTTACAGGGGAATGATTTCACATCGGCAGCCCGAACCGCATAGCCATCCATCGCCGATACTGCTTGTGGTGGCAAGGTAAGAACCGCAAAAAGGTCCTCGGCAAGGGTGAAGCCCAAGTGCCTGATCAAGCGGCTTTGTTACGGCCATCGTTTGCGGTAATAGCGCCAAGATGGCGGCCAAGGCCTGATCAACCGGCAAAAGGGGCGGTTTTTTGTCTGACCTTGCGTCGTCTGGCCTATTCGGCATCATAAACGCCCGATTTGCCGCCTGATTTATGGGTCAGCCGAATATTGCCAATTTCCATCCCGCGATCAACCGCCTTGCACATATCATAAACGGTCAGCGCGGCCGTCGAAACGGCGGCCATCGCCTCCATTTCCACACCGGTTGGTCCCGATACGGCGCAGGTTGCGGTGATTTGCACGCCGGGCAAGGCTGCGTCTGGCACTAGATCAAGATGAACATGGTCAAGCCCAAGCGGGTGGCATAGCGGGATCAGATTTGAGGTTTGTTTTGCCCCCATGATGCCAGCCAACCGCGCAACCCCCAGAACATCGCCTTTTTTGGCAGTTCCATCGTTAATCATGGCCAAAGTTTCATGCTGCATCCGGATATGCCCTTTTACAATGGCAATGCGTTTGGTGTCGGCTTTGCTGCCAACATCAACCATGTGTGCATTATGGGAATATCGAAATGGGTAAATTCAGCCATAGCCATTTTCTTCCTTCACATCAAAGCGCATTTTAACCGGCAACAGGATTGGCCAGAATGGTTTTTGTTGCCGCGGAAACATTATCGGCACGCATTAAAGATTCGCCAATCAAGAAACAGCGTGCGCCAACAGCCGCCATCCTTTCGAGATCTGCTGGTTTGAACAAGCCACTTTCAGCAATCGCAATCCGGTCTTTTGGCAAGTCAGGAAGCATCGCCGCGCCAACATCAAGCGATATGTCCATTGTTTTTAGATTGCGGTTATTAATCCCCATCAAAGGCGATCGTAATTTCGCCGCCCGCACTAGTTCAGCCGAATCATGGCATTCGATCAGAACATCCATCCCATAATCAAGGGCAACCGATTCCAGCTCGGCCGCCAGCGCATCATCAAGCGCGGCCATGATCAGCAAAATGCAGTCAGCGCCCAGCGCACGCGATTCAACGATCTGCAAAGGATCGATCATAAAATCTTTGCGCAGAACGGGAAGGGTGACCGCATCGCGCGCCGCAACCAAAAATTCGGGTGCGCCCTGAAACCATTTGCGGTCGGTCAAAACCGAAAGACAGCTTGCGCCGCCATCTTCATAAGCTTTTGCCAGGCTTGCCGGATCGAAATCGGCGCGGATCAACCCTTTTGATGGTGAGGCTTTTTTCAGCTCGGCAATCAACCCATAGCCATCGGCACTGTCACGCGCCAAAGCCGCGGCAAAGCCACGAACCGGCGACGCTGCCTTGGCCGCCTGATCAAGCGCGGCAAAGCTGTTCGCACCGGCAAGCACGCGAACCTCATTATGTTTTTCGTCAATGATGGTGGCCAATACATTTTCCATCAGATCAGGCCTTTCCATTGGTGATGGCGATCAAACCATCAAGCGCGGCAAGTGCCTTGCCCGAGTCAATTGACGCCTTGGCCATTTTTGCCCCCTGCTGTAAATCAGTTACATGCCCGCCGGCAACCAATGCCGCGGCAGCGTTAAATAAAACGATATCGTGATAAGGGCCAGTTTCGCCCTCAAGAAGGGCGCGAAGATAGCGTGCATTATGTTCGCCATCACCACCGCGAAGCTGGTCAAGTTGGGCGGTTGGCAAGCCTATATCTTCAGGCGAAATGGTGAATTCGCTTACTTTGCCATCAACAAGGGCGGCAACATGCGTTTTGCCGGTTGTGCTAACCTCGTCAAGCCCGTCGGCGCCATGAACCACCCAGGCATGGTTGGTGCCAAGACGTGCTAGAACATGGGCAAAGGGCGCGCAATAGCTTTGGTCAAAAACACCGACCATGATGCGTTTGACAAGCGCTGGATTGGATAAGGGGCCTAGCAGATTGAAAATTGTCCGCACGCCAAGTGCCGCCCGAACAGGCGCAACATGACGCATCGCTGCGTGATGGCGCGGTGCCATCAAAAAGGTAATATTGGTTTTTAGCCAAAGCGCGTTCAACAAGCGCCATATCGCAATCAAGCTTGATCCCGAGCGCCGATAAAACATCGGCTGCACCACTTTTTGACGACACGGCCTTATTGCCATGTTTGGCAACAGGAATACCGCATCCTGCAATGACAAAGGCGCTAGCTGTCGAAATATTATAAGTGCCAAACCCATCGCCGCCAGTGCCGACAATATCCATCGCATCGTCACTTGCATGAATCTTCAGTGCCTTGTCGCGCATGACGCCTGCCGCCGCGGCGATATCATCGACCTGCTCACCGCGCATTTTCAGCGCGATCAGAAAGGCGGCCATCTGGGCTTGGCCAACATCACCATCCATGATTGCAGTAAAACAGGCCTGAATGGCGCTTGGGCTTGGCCGTTCGCCAGCGATAAGCGCTGTTAAAGATGATTTCACAATGTCAGACATGACCCATAATTTCCTTTATTGGAGATTTCCTGTATCGGGGCGGTTTGTGCCAGTGAAGCCTTGAGGAAGGCACCATTTCTTGTGCCAGACTATATTGTTCAGGGCTGCGCAATGCAAGGCATGGCTGCCAATTTGGCGTGGCTGATTATCAAGGGGCAAAGGTGGCGTAGATCCGGCCGCGCATTGAAAACCCTTGAACATGTTGAATTGGTCAGGTGATTTCCATGAAGAGACGGCATCATGACACGAAAACAACTCGAAACAAGAACCGAAAATGCCAAAATGGCCGGTCAGGACAAACGGCATTTTTTGAACCGTAACGCGCAACATCTGAAAAAACCGCTTGGTGACATTGCTGGATTGACCAAATTGGGTTTTCAACTGATTAAGGTGCCAATCGGGTCGGCATCATGTGCCTTTGAGCGGCATATTTGCGAAGAAGAATGCATTTACATTCTTGAAGGTGCCGGAACGGCGCGCATTGGGGCGACGGTTTTGCAGGTCGAAGCCGGTGATTTTACTGCCTGCCCCGCCGGCAGCGAGGCGCATGACCTTCGCAATACTGGATTCCACATTGTAAAATGCACCATCGTCGGCCAGCGGCTGGATTTTGATATTGTCGACTATTCTGAACAGGCACGGCGGCTCGATCGCGCAAATGGCGATCTTGTCGATATGGCGATGATTGTTTCCCGCCAATAACCAGCCGTCAATCTCATGCCACAAATCTTGGGTAAAAAACCTAGGCGTGCATCTGATCGGGAAAGCGCTGGTCAAGCCGCAGAATTTGCGCCTCAAGCCGATCAAGCATTTCGCCCGACGTGATGCCGTGACCGCAAATATCGAGAAATTGCGCCAAAATTCTATAGCCAGCAACCGAGGCGACAGATTCTGGATGGAATTGAACGCCGTGAAGTTCGGCATTATTATGCGAAATCCCCATGATTGCCCCCGCTTTGGTGCGGGCAGTTACGGTCAATTCGGTGGGAAGGGTGGCCTCGTCAACCACCAGCGAATGATAGCGCGTCACGGGAAACGCATCAGGGCATAACGCAAGAACATCGCTTTTCACAGCATTGCTTCGGGTTTTTTCGACTATCGATAATTTGCCATGAACCGGCGGATCAACGCGTTTGATACAGGCACCAAAGGCCGCGGCAAGCGCCTGATGACCGAGACAAACCCCAAGAAGCGGTGTTCCAGCATCTTTGGCAGCACGTATCAGATCTATGGTTATGCCGGCATTTTGCGGCGTTCCCGGGCCGGGTGAAATGATAATCCCTTCCAGATCGCGGGCAATCACTCTATCAGCCGACATCGCGTCATTGCGCAGAATATCGACCTCTGCACCAAGATCAGACAGAAAATGCCACAAATTCCATGTGAAGCTGTCGTAATTATCGATCAGAACGAACAAGATAATGCCCTTTTGCCAGCAGGTTAGCGATACCAAGATTTTATATCACTTATTTGTTTATATTCACGTTCTTACAGGCTTTTGCCAAAGCTGCCAAGCTTGCTATCATCTCGATTAAACCCGCACTGCGAATTCGGCGACGAGCCCAAACCGCAGACCCGTGGCAAATGCGTTTGGCAAATGCGAAGGGCAAAGGGTGGTAAAACCCGAAAAAACAACGAAAAAATATGTGGTAAAATATTACCGCATAAATAACACATTGTAAACATGAAGTAATTCTATTTTTCGCGAGAAAATAATATTTGACGCTATTGCCGAAACTGCCTATAAACCACGGCATTGATAGCTTGTGATGCATGGCGTGCCATGATCTAACAGGCTTATTTTTTTCTGGAGATGATAACATGCCTTTGCCAAGGACCTATGTTGCAACGCCAAAAGACATCGAGAAAAACTGGTTCGTCATTGACGCAGCCGATCTAGTTCTTGGGCGTCTTGCTTCACTTGTTGCGATGCGCGTACGCGGAAAGCACAAGCCAACCTACACACCAAATATGGATTGCGGTGATCACATCATCATCGTCAATGCCGAAAAGGTGCATTTGACCGGTAACAAGCGTAGCGCCAAGACCTATTATTGGCATACAGGCCATCCAGGCGGCATTAAAGAGCGGACTGCCGACAAGATTCTTGACGGTCGCTTTCCAACCCGCGTGATTGAAAAAGCTGTTGAGCGCATGATTCCGCGCGGACCGCTTGGCCGTCAAGCAATGCGCAACCTGCATATCTATGCAGGCCCAAGCCACCCGCATGAAGCACAACAGCCGGTCGCGCTGGATATTGCTAGCATGAACTCAAAGAATGTGAGGTAGTCATGGCCGAAGATACACAAAACACCGACACACAGGCCGAAGGTATGGCAGCATTAGGAGCAATCAGTGCAGACGCACCTGTTGCCGAAGCTCCAGCAGCACCGGCTGAGCCGAAAATCGACAATCTTGGCCGTTCATATGCAACAGGTCGCCGGAAAGATGCCGCTGCCCGCGTATGGGTAAAGCGCGGCACAGGTCAGGTCACAATCAATGGCCGCAAGGTTGAGGTTTATTTTGCCCGCCCTGTTTTGCAGATGATTTTGGCACAGCCATTTGATGCAACCGAGCGCACTGGCGAATTTGATGTGATTGCAACAGTTCGTGGTGGTGGCCTATCTGGTCAGGCCGGTGCGGTTCGTCATGGCATCAGCCGCGCGCTAACCCTGTTTGAGCCGGGTCTTCGTCCAGTTTTGAAAGCTGGTGGGTTCCTGACACGTGACTCACGCGTTGTTGAGCGTAAGAAATATGGTAAGGCGAAAGCCCGCCGTAGCTTCCAGTTCTCCAAGCGTTAATATGACACGTTACAATTACTCCAGTTCTTGAGGTTTAAGTATTGGGTTGCTCCGGTGCTGGATAATTTCTATTTTGAAAAGGGCTGGCTTTTGCCGGCCCTTTTTTTGTGGCGTGACTTTGATTTAGAAAGGGATCGCTTAGCGGGCTTTGCTGAAGAGGTGGATCATTCTAACATTGACATTTTGTTGACAATTTATAAACGTTGTCGCATCACGCCAGTTTAACGGATGACGATAAATGGCCAAGCCCGATCACAATAAACACAGCAAAACCAATGATAAATCAGGATGGCAATTCTGGGTTGATCGTGGCGGCACATTTACCGATCTTGTGGCGCGGACGCCCGATGGCGATTTGCTAACGCATAAATTACTGTCCGAAAATCCCGAAGCCTATGAAGATGCCGCTTTGCAGGGCATGCGCGATCTGATGCATATCGCCAAAGATGCGCCATTGCCAGCCGATGCCATTGATGCTGTGAAAATGGGAACAACTGTGGCGACTAACGCGCTTCTTGAGCGCAAGGGCGATAAAACCCTGCTGGTCGTGACCAAGGGGTTTCGTGACCAGCTTCGCATTGCCTATCAGGCACGGCCACGCCTGTTTGACAAGGAAATCATCCTTCCTGAAATGCTGTATGACCGTATTGAAGAGGTGATCGAACGCGTTGATGCGCGTGACAAGATTATTACGCCGCTTGATCTTGATAATGTAACGCCGCGGTTGCAGGCCGCCTTTGATGATGGCATCCGTGCCATTGCTATTGTTTTGATGCATGGCTACCGCGTGCCGGCGCATGAATTGGCAATTGCAGAACGCGCCCACGAAATTGGCTTTACGCAAATTTCAACAAGCCATGGCACCAGCCCGATGATCAAATTTGTTGGGCGCGGCGATACCACGGTTGCTGATGCTTATCTGTCGCCTATTTTGCGGCGTTATATTGACCGTCTTGCCCGCGATATTGACCAATCCA
Organism: uncultured Candidatus Puniceispirillum sp.; assembly: GCA_905182545.1. Classification (GTDB taxonomy): domain Bacteria; phylum Pseudomonadota; class Alphaproteobacteria; order Puniceispirillales; family Puniceispirillaceae; genus UBA3439. The sequence continues at coordinate 10,050 of CAJJBY010000002.1, read as the reverse complement.
AAGGCACCAAGCTGCAATTGATGCAATCAAATGGCGGCCTGACCGATGCCAGCCTGTTTCAGGGCAAGGATGCCATTTTATCAGGTCCTGCTGGCGGCATTGTTGGCGCTGTGAAAACCGCTAAACAGGCAGGGTTTGACAAGGTTATCACCTTTGATATGGGCGGCACCTCAACCGATGTTGCGCATTATGAAAATGCCTATGAGCGCGTGTTTGACACGATTGTTGCTGGCGTGCGGATTCATGCGCCAATGTTGCTGATCCATACGGTTGCCGCTGGTGGTGGGTCAATTTGCCGGTTTGAACATGGCCGGTTCCAAGTCGGGCCGGAAAGCGCCGGTGCCAATCCGGGGCCTGCTTGCTATCGCCGGGGTGGCCCGCTTGCCGTGACCGATTGCAACGCCATGCTTGGCAAGCTACAGCCACAATATTTCCCGCATGTTTTTGGCCCCAATCAGGATGAGGCGCTTGACGTTGCACCGGTACGCGCCGGTTTTGCCGCGCTGGCGGCGCAGGTTGAAGCGGAAACCGGTATCAAACGAAGCGAAGAAGAAATTGCCAGCGGCTTTTTGCGTATTGCGGTTGAAAACATGGCCAATGCGATCAAGAAAATTTCGGTTCAGCGCGGTTATGATGTCACTGAATATGCGCTTCAATGTTTTGGCGGGGCAGGTGGCCAGCATGCCTGTCTGATTGCCGATGTTCTGGGCATGAAAACGGTTTTGATTCATCCTTTTGCTGGTGTTTTATCGGCCTATGGCATGGGGCTGGCCGATGTGACGGCGCTTCGCGAACGCACGCTTGAAGCCGGGTTCCATGAAAATCTGACGCCAAGGCTGCAAAGCGAGCTTGATGATCTCGCCAAGCAAAGTGAGGCTGAACTTGCGGGTCAGGATATTGCCAGCGTGCGCATTGAAACAAATCGTTATGTCCATCTTCGCTATGATGGATCGGATACCGCGCTTGCCGTGCCGTTTGGCTCGATTGCTGCTATGACGGCTGATTTTGAGGCTGCCTATCAATCGCGCTTTGGTTTTTTGATGCCGGGTAAGGCACTTGTTGCCGCCACGATTTCGGTTGAGTCAATTGGCCGGAATTTTGATGTTGAAACCACTGTCACCGCAGCACCTGACGCGCCGCTGGATATTCTGGATCATGTTCAATGCTATATGGATGACCAATTTGTAACGGCACCGGTCTATGCTCGCAGCACAATCGCCGCAGGGCAACGGATCATGGGGCCAGCCCTGATCACCGAAGCCACCGGAACCAATGTAATCGAACCTGGTTGGCAGGCCGAAATGACCGCGATTGGCAATCTTGTCGTTCGGCGTGTCGTGGCTGTTGCACCGCGGGTGGCGATTGGCACAAATTGCGATCCGGTAATGCTGGAAGTGTTCAATAACCTGTTTATGTCGATTGCCGAACAGATGGGCTATACGCTGCAAAACACCGCGCTTTCGGTCAATGTTAAAGAAAGGCTGGATTTCTCTTGTGCCATTTTTGATCCGGCTGGTGCGTTGATCGCCAATGCCCCGCATATGCCGGTTCATCTTGGATCAATGGGCGAATCAGTTCGCGCCGTTATCCGCGGGAATCAGGACAATATCAATGCTGGTGACGCCTTTGTTCTGAACAACCCCTATAATGGCGGAACGCATCTTCCGGATATCACCGTTATCACGCCGGTTTTTGATGATGCTGGCAAGGATATCTTGTTCTTTGTCGCCTCGCGCGGGCATCACCCCGATGTTGGCGGCCGCACACCCGGTTCGGCACCGCCAGATTCAAAACATATCGAAGAAGAAGGCGTTTTGATCGATAATTTCAAGCTTGTCGATGGCGGAAACTATCGTGAAACAGAAATGCGCGCCTTTCTGGATTCGGCAAAATATCCAGCGCGCAACACTGATCAAAATATCGCCGATCTTCGTGCCCAGTTAGCGGCCAATGAAAAAGGCGTTCGCGAACTCCATAAAATGGTCACGCATTACGGGCTGGCAACGGTTATCGCCTATATGGGCCATGTTCAGGATAATGCCGAAGAATCGGTTCGCCGCGTCATTGATGTTCTCAAAGATGGCAGCTTTACCTATCCAATGGATAATGGACAGCAGGTCAAGGTTGCGATTTCAATCAATAAATCCGACCGGTCGGCAATTGTTGATTTCACCGGCACAAGCAAGCAGGGTGCGAATAATTTCAATGCGCCTGCTGCTGTTTGTCGTGCCGCGGTTTTGTATGTTTTCAGAACTTTAGTGGCCGATGATATTCCAATGAATGAAGGCTGTTTAAAACCTGTTCAGATTATTCTTCCCGATGATTGCATGTTAAAAGCGCAATATCCTGCGGCGGTCATTGCTGGTAATGTTGAAACCTCGCAGATCGTCACAGACACACTTTATGGCGCGCTTGGTGTCATGGCTGCAGCGCAAGGCACAATGAATAATTTCTTTTATGGGAACGCAACCTATCAATATTATGAAACTTTGTGCGGCGGATCAGGCGCAGGGCCTGATTTTGACGGTACCGACGCGGTTCATACCCATATGACCAACAGCCGCTTGACCGATCCTGAAATTTTGGAATGGCGCTATCCGGTTTTGCTGGAAAGCTTTGAGATCAGGCATGGGTCAGGTGGCATTGGCCGGCATAATGGCGGTAATGGTGTTCGCCGCCGGTTGCGCTTTCTTGAGGAAATGGAAGCTGTAATTCTTGCCAATCACCGTATTATCCCGCCTTACGGCATGGATGGTGGCGGCGAAGCGGCGCTTGGGCGCAATTGGGTTGAACGAACCGATGGCACGTCCGAAAGCTTAACCGCAACCGATATTCGCAAAATGGGTGTTGGCGATGTTTTCGTGATCGAAACGCCTGGCGGTGGCGGTTTTGGCAAAAGTGACAAACTGGCGAAATAACCTCTTTAGCAACCAAAACCGCTTATGATGACAGGAGATTTGATGGCACAAGAAAAGTCTAAAACCTCTGATGCCAAAAGGATTGTTTCGTCATCGCATTTGGTTTCGGAAAAGGCGGCTGAGTTAAGCGAGGTCGAATATGGCCTGATTGTCGCGTGGAACGCCTTTGGCAAATGGATGGTAAAAGCAATGGCAACCGCGGTTGCCGAGGCTGGCATAAGCGTTAGTAGTGGCACTGATCTTAACGTTCTTGATATTCTATGCCTTCATTCGGTAAATCATCGGGCGCGGCCAAAAAAGCTGGCCGATATCTGTTTCAAATTGAATGTCGATGACAGCCATACGGTCAATTACGCGCTGAAAAAATTGATCAAGGCTGGTCTTGTCAGCAGCGAAAAACATGGCAAGGAAGTGCTTTACGCCACAACAGATTTGGGAATTGATCTGTGCCTTCGTTATCGCGCTGTCCGCGAGGCCTGTCTTGTTGATGGCTTTATGCCTTTTGACGGTGGCAGTGGCGCCGAGCTTGGTGAGGTGGCGCGTCAATTACGGCTGTTATCGGGTCTTTATGATCAGGCTGCGCGAAGCGCGACCAATCTGTAGGCCAAGAAAACATGGTAAATCTGCGAGAATGACCGGCAGGAGCCTTGCCAGAAATCGGGCAAATGTTTACACCATTGCAAAGCCGCTTGTTACTGGCAGAAACTAAAATGTGTGAAAAAGTGAATTTGTGATGACAAAAGCAAAGTCCGGTTTAAAAATTGCAATCGCTGGCCTTGGCGTTGTTGGATCTGAAGTTGCCCGCCAGCTAATCAATCGAAATGACGATTTGGCGATCGCCGCAGGGCAATCGCTTGACATTGTTGCCGTTAGTGCGCGCGATCGGTCAGCAGACCGCGCCTTTTCGCTTAACGGCATTGACTGGTATGATGATGCAGCCCAGCTTGCCACGCGTGATGATGTTGACATTATCGTTGAAATGATTGGCGGCAGCGAAGGTGTGGCATTGGATCTTGCCCGCGCGTCACTGTCGTCAGGAAAACATTTCGTCACGGCCAATAAAGCGATGATCGCGCATCACGGAACCGAACTGGCTACGCTTGCCGAGGCCAATAACGCGCATCTTATGTTTGAAGCGGCGGTTGCTGGCGGCATTCCAGCGGTGAAAACGCTTCGCGAAGGGCTTGCCGGAAACCAGATTAACCGCGTTGCCGGTATTTTAAACGGTACTTGCAATTATATTCTATCAACGATGGAAACTACGGGGCGCGATTTTGACGAAGTGCTGGCCGACGCGCAGCGCCTTGGCTATGCCGAAGCTGAGCCAAGCTTTGATGTTGATGGCATTGATGCCGCGCATAAACTGACCATTTTGGCCGCCATTGCATTTGGGCATCAGCCTGATTTTAACGCGGTGTCGATCCAAGGTATCCGTGATGTGTCATCGGTTGATTTTGCCTATGCCAATCAATTGGGTTTTCGCATTAAACTTGTCGGCGTTGCCGAGCCCGGATTAATGCCGCGGATGCAAACCTGTTTATTGCCCCTTAGCAGCCAGCTTGCTAAGGTGAATGGTGTTTTGAATGCTGTTGAATTTCATGGCACGCCGGTTGGAAGCGTTCTGACTGTTGGGCCGGGTGCTGGTGGGGGGCCAACCTCATCGGCGGTTTTGTCCGATTTGATTGATATTGCCGCTGGTCGTGGTGGTCTTGCCTTTGGCAAGCCGGTAAGCCAGCTTGCCGATTCCGGCGCGGTGAAAAACGGGGCAGGGCCAGATAAACCATTTTATGTGCGTTTGATGGTTGTTGATCAACCGGGCGTTTTGGCGACTGTAACCGCGATTTTGCAAAAGCATGACATTTCGGTTGAAGGCTTGCTGCAACAAGGACGCGCACCGGGCGATGTTGTGGCACTTGTCATGACAACGCATGAAACCCCAGTTAACAGCCTGAAAAAAGCTTTGGACGAGATGGAAGACTTGCCGATTGTTAAAGCCAAGCCGGTTGCTATGCCAATCTTGCTGGCAGATTTGGAGGGGTAATGGCTGAGGACGCTTTCCTTGGCATAACCCATTCGACAAGCGGCGCCCGTTGGATCGAGGCGTCAACGCAATTATCAGGGCCAAATCAGGATCGGCTTGCCGCCGCCTTGATGGATGTTTTTGATGATCTACCCATTCCCTTGGCACGCATTATGGCTGGTATGGGCTTAACAGCCGAAACAGCATCGCATTATGTTGATCCGAAAATCCGTGATTTACTGCCCAACCCGTCACGATTTAAAGATTTAGACAAGGCGGCCAAACGGCTAGCCGATGCGGTTATGAGCAAAACTCCAATTGGTGTTTTTGGTGATTATGATGTTGATGGTGCGGCGGCGGCGGCGCTGTTGATTTCGGCGATGCGCGATCTTGATGTGGTTTGTGATGTTCATATTCCTGATCGCTTTACCGAGGGCTATGGCCCCAACACGGCCGCTTTGCTCGCCTTAAAAGAAAAAGGCGCACAGCTATTGGTCACGGTCGATTGCGGCATCACGGCGCATGCGCCGTTGGCGGCAGTGGCCGAAATAGGGCTTGATGTCATTGTGATCGACCATCATATCGCCGGACCCGAATTGCCGCGCGCACAATCGGTGGTGAATCCCAACCGGCTGGATGAAGATGGACAATATGGCTATCTTTGCGCTGCTGGTGTTGTTTTTATTGTGCTTGTTGGCATGGTTCGCGAATTGCGTGAACGCGGCCATTTTGCCGAAGGCCGCACCCCGCCTGATTTGATGGCCTATCTTGATATTGTTGCGCTGGCCACTGTTTGTGATGTGGTGCCGCTGGTCGGATTAAACCGCGCTTTTGTCCGCCAAGGGTTAAAGGTGATGGCCGAACGTCGTCATCCTGGGCTTACCAAGCTTGCCGATGTTGCCGGCATGAACACGGCACCCAATGTTTATGCCTTTGGGTTTTTGCTCGGCCCGCGAATCAATGCCGCTGGCCGGATTGGCGGATCTGGCCTTGGGGTAAAGCTGCTTGCCTGCAATAATGGTGACGAGGCGGCCGGCCTGGCGCTTCGGCTTGATGAAATGAACCGCGAGCGCAAGCAGATTGAAGAAGGCATCCGCATCGCCGCCATTGATCGGGCTGCCGAAATAAACCATCCTGTTTTGATCATGCATGATCCATCTTGGCATGAAGGCGTGATTGGTATTGTTGCTGGCAGGGTTCGCGAACGTTTTGGCAAGCCTGCTTTGGTGATTGCCATGAATGATGATGGCATTGGCAAAGGATCAGGGCGCAGTATAGCTGGTTTTCGGCTTGGCAACGCCATTATCGCCGCGCATCAGGCCGAGATTCTAGAAGGTGGCGGCGGGCATGATATGGCCGCAGGCTTTACCGTCAGGGCTGATAAAATTGATGATCTTCAGCAATTTTTGAATGACCGGCTGATGACTGATCTGAATGGGGTTATTCCGCAAACAATGCATAAAGCCAGTGGTCTGTTGAGCGTTGCCGGCTGCAAGCCTGATATTGCCGATTGGCTTGACCGGCTTGGCCCGTTTGGCAGCGGCAATCCTGAACCACGATTTGTCATTCCAGATTGCCGAATCAAATCGGCAAAATTCGTGGGCGAGGCGGGTGCGCATTTATCCTGCCAGTTGGATGATGGCAGCGGCACCTTGAATGCAATTGCGTTTCAGGCAGGCGGTACGCCGCTTGGTCAGGCGGTAGCCGATGCCCGCGATGGTCACTATCTGCATATTCTTGGTCGGGTGCGGCGCGACCGGTTTCGTGGCGGCAATGCCATGCAGTTTGAAATTGATGATGTTGCTGTTCCGCCACTGGCATTTGCGCGCTAGGCCTAGAATTTCTCCCGGTTTTGCCTGTTTTGCGGAAAAACACAAATTGATGATAAAAGCGGCTTGATTTGGTTGGCGGTTTTGACTAATACAAGCGTCAATGGCTTTGCTTTTAAAGATGTCCCGTTCGTCTAGAGGCCTAGGACACCGCCCTTTCACGGCGGCAACAGGGGTTCGAATCCCCTACGGGATGCCAGCCTACAACCCAAGCATAGCTTCAAAAACAAGCCCTCAGTCCTTACCAGGCTGGGGGCTGTTTTTTTGTGTTTGTTGTAGTTTTGTTGTAGCTTTACTTTAAATACTGTATCAGACAAACCTTGTGTAGATTAACTCCATCATAGCACAACGTCAAAACCTTCAAAGTTTGGATGGTCCTAAGTAAAGGTGACTGTTTTCTCCAGCATTTTTGTGAGCCGCGCGAAATGCAGGGGATTTTGTCCAATCCTCAAAACTTTCCCGAGAATTCCAAACGGTATGTGAGGCATATAGTGTGTACTCATTATTCTCTTCTCCCTTGACAAGATTAAATGTCTTAAACCCCGAAACGCCGTTCAAGTGAGTATCGCGTTCCCTCCATAATTTTTCGAACGCTTCCTCGTGGCCTGGAACTATCTTAAATCGGTTCATCGCGATAAACATAAATTTTCCCTCTGATTTTATTTATTTATCATTTTAAATGAAAAATAATTTGTTAATTGAAAAAAGTAAATGTTAATCATTCTTAATTGCAATAAATATAAGAATCATTCTTAATAATAAAGGCCGTTACAGTTGTGACGTTTTGTTTTTATTTTAGAAAGGAAATTATGAAAACCTCTTTAAAAAGTGTGGCAAAAAGTAATTTGGATCCATCGGACGAGACAGTTGAGGTAATTTCAATAACCCACTGGACTGATAGTCTATTCTCTTTTCAGCTTAAAAGACCCAAGAGTTTTCGTTTTAAGTCTGGGGAATTTGTACTTATCGGTTTGCGAGATACAACTGAAACATTGATCTTAAGAGCGTATTCGATAGCAAGCCCTAGTTGGGATGATGCTCTTTTGTTTTATTCTATTTCCGTAAAAGATGGTCCGCTTACCTCAATTCTCTCAAAAATAAATCCTGGTGATCGTGTAATATTAAAACGAAAACCAACAGGCACACTGGTACTCGACGCATTGCGTCGTGGCAAAAGATTGTTTCTATTTGCAACGGGAACTGGAATAGCACCGTTCGCATCAATTATTCGCGATCCGATGATTTATGAGAACTTTGACCACATTATCCTAACGCACACTTGTCGTATGAAGCGGGATCTGGCTTTTGGTGAGCTTATATTAGAATTACGAAAAAAAGACCTCCTTCTCAGAGATTTAAATATAAAAAAGTTAAAATACTTTCCCACCTTAACAAGAGAAAAATTTGTGAATACTGGTCGAATAACTGCACTGATTTCATCAGGGCATTTTTTCCGTGATGCTGGCATTGGGGATTTCTCCTATGATACCGATAAAGCAATGGTTTGCGGGTCTATGGAATTTAACAAGGAAATGGCCAGCATACTGAAAGGAAAGGGGATGAAGGAGGGGTCGATCAGCAGCCCTGGCGACTTTGTGCTTGAGAGAGCTTTTGTGGGTTAAAAACCTGGTGCTGAGATAGGTCAGATAAGCTAGGTGGACCAACTCGGTTGCACAGCTTAACCTGTGTTAATGACCATGGTGGTGAGTAATGGATTAACTTTGAAAAATAAGATATTAATAATTGGCTCTGGCAATGCTGCGATGTGCAGCTGGTATTGCGGCGTTAGAGAATGGCAGTGACGTGATGATGCTTGAAAAAGCTTCTGAAACTCTTTCAGGCGGCAATACAAAATACACGGCAGGCGCGATGAGGTTTTGTTTTAATGGGATGGAAGACCTCATTCCTCTTCTTCATGGATCCAAATGACTCTAGACTGGAACGCACCGAATTTGGCTGCTACTCAGAGACACAATTTGCAAATGATCTTTTGTCTTTTAACAATGGCCAACCGCTGAGTGATGAACAAACAGTTTTGGTTCGGACATTCCTATGATGCGATCAGATGGCTATCCAGCCATAATGTAAAATTTGAACCTATCTACGAATCGGCAATCCTTTTGTCAAAAAGAGGGCAAACACGTTTTTTGGGGCGGGCTTGCTCTATCAGCTGCAAATGAGGGAATAGGTTTGTTTGAGCAAGAAAGAGATGCTTTCTTAAGCCTTGGAGGTGTGATTCTTCTATGACAAAGAGGTTACCTCTCTGTCATATGCTGAAGGGCAAGTAAATGGCGTTTACGTAGGGAACGAGTATTTTGCCGCTGACGCAGTTGTCCTCGCCAGTGGGGGGTTTGAGGCCAGTAGGGAAATGCGTGCGAAATTTGTTGGCGAGAACTGGCGCGATGCTAAGGTCCGAGGTACTCCCCATAATACAGGCGATGGTCTAAGAATGGCATTTTCCCTGGGAGCAAAAAAATATGGGGTTTATGATGGTTGCCACGCCACTCCTATGGACTTAAACGTGCCAGACTTTGGGGGGCTTGGATTTGCCCCCAATACAACGGAAACTTTATCGGAAGATATGCTATTTTTTGGGGTTAATGATCAATATTGAGGGAAAGCGATTTGTTGATGAAGGTGAAAATTTTAGAAATTACACCTATGCTCAATTTGGTAAAAAAGTTATCGAACAACCCAAGAGCCAAGCGTGGCAAATATTTGATAATAAAGTTATTGAACTTTTATACGATGAGTATCATTTCGAAAAGGCGACTTTTGTTGAAGCTTCAACGCTAAACAGTCTTATGGAGAAGACTCATGGTTTAGATAAGAAAATGGCTTTACAAACGATAATTGATTTTAACAATGCCTGCTCTTCTAACAAACCATTTGATCCAACAACTTTAGATGGAAAAAAGACCTCTGGGTTAGCGCTGCCTAAATCTAATTGGGCACAAACCATTTCTGAGCCTCCCTTTCGAGCGTACCCTGTTACGGGAGGGATTACTTTTACTTACGGAGGTTTGAAGATATCTGAAAATGGGTCTGTTTTAGATGAAGATGAAAATCCAATACTTGGTTTGTATGCCTGTGGTGAACTCGTTGGCGGAGTTTTCTATAATGGATACCCAGGTGGTTCAGGACTTACGTCAGGTCTAGTTTTTGGAAGGATCGCTGGATTAGGCGCGTCCCAGTATTTACATCAACGTCATCAAGTAAAATGATTCTATTCAAAGAGATGAAAAATACTCATCACTGTTTTCAATATATTTGCTTTGACAGT
>CAJJBY010000001.1 GCA_905182545.1 uncultured Candidatus Puniceispirillum sp. | reverse complement strand
GAACTTTTATTCCAAGCCTGGTGAAAGGAGGCTTCTATCACTCAGGCCAGGTCTGTGTATCTGTTCAACGTGTGTTTTCCTTTGGCTCTTCGGCAAGGGAACTTGCTGAAAATATTGCGGAACATGCTTCAAAATTAATTGTTGGCAACGCCATTGATGCTGAAACGCAATGTGGGCCGCTGATTAGGAACAGAGAAGTTGACAGGGTAGAGGAATGGGTTAACGAAGCTGTTGATGCGGGTGCTGAGGTTATCTGTGGTGGCAAGAGACTGTCTGCTTCCTGCTACGCTCCCACCGTACTGCTGAATCCGCCAGAAACCTGTCGGGTGTCAAGCCAAGAGATTTTTGGGCCTTTGATTTCCGTCTATGACAAAAAGAGCCTCGATGATGCAATAGTGCAGGCGAACAGCCTTCCCTTCGCGTTCCAGGCATCAGTGTTCTCAAATGATTACACCGAAATTATGGACGCGGTTAACAGGATCGATGGATCGGCCATAATGGTCAATGAACATTCGGCATTTCGGGTTGATTGGATGCCGTTTGCCGGCAGAAAGCGGTCTGGTCTTGGCGTTGGCGGGATTTCCCATACGCTTGAGGAAATGTCTCAATCGAAGATGGCCGTTTTTTCGTCGCGGTAGCACGGACCCCTATGGCACGATAAAAACACTGATCTAATCAACAGCCCATAAAAAAAGTCAGTATTTATTTTTCTCCACTGGGGGTGTCTTTACCCAAAGCATTGGGACCCACGCGATTAACTTCGTCTTGCTTTAGCCGCATTCGCGCAGTTCTTCAGAAGCTCATTGCTTCCAATGATGCTCCACGGAGGGCAGCTATGGCATCTTTACGAAAGCGCAATGACCACTGGTAAGTAGGTATAAGGCCGCAGCGGCAACAAAGCCGCACTAGCCTATTTTGCCGTGTGACTTTCATCAATTGAAGCATGATCAGCTTGAGCATCAATCGGCCAGCACCAATCATTGAAACTTGGTTCAGGTCATTTTTTGGTGCCAGTTCAACCAGATTAAGCCCCAGAATCTGCCCTTTTGCCGCCAACGCCTCGAACAATTCGATAATATGCCACCACATCAGCCCGCCTGGCGCGAGCGCAACCGTTCCTGGCATCACCGATGGATCAAGCCCATCAACATCCAATGTCACAAAAAACCTACCCGATGATGGCAGCGCCGCGATCACTGGCGCCATACCATGCCGGTGAATATCTTGTGCCAGATGAATCTTAGCACCCCATCTCCGCGCCATATCTGTTTCTCGTTGTTTTGCGCTGCCAAATGACCGGATGCCAATCTGGTGAATGGCGGTGATATGGTCCTGTTCGGAGGCGCGGCGCATCGGGCTGGAATAGCCATCATGGATGCCATAGCGTTCATCACGCCAATCCAAATGCGCATCAATCTGAATCAAAGTAACATCTGACAAGCCATCAAGCCCCCTAATCACCGGATTGGTAACACCATCATCACCGCCAATGCTTATCGGCATCATGCCGCGTTGAACAGCAAAGCGAACCGCATTTTCTGCAGCGTCGTAATGCTGCTGAACATCACCTCGTTCAAGCGGAATATCGCCGCCATCAACAATCGTAAAATCATCCAAACAGACAGCGCGCTGAAAATCGGCATCAAGCGATCGCCCATCAAGCAGAATACGCGGGCTTGCCGCACGCAAGGCGGCGGGGGCGGTTGATTGGTTATTGGGAAATTGACCGGCAAGATAGGGCTTGCCATGAGGAACGCCAAAAATAACCGCCTCGGCTTGCAAATCTTTCCAATCGGTAATGACAGGAAGACTCACAAAGCTGTTTGGGCGTGGCGTGGTTGGGTTTTGGGAATTTTGATCGTCATGATGATGTGACGCTTTATCCTAGAGGGCAAGTTGGTGATGGCAAGGCCTGAAGATGGCGATGCTTTACAGCATCAGAGGCCCCAGCTTTCGAAAATTAGTTAACCATAGTTTGAAAAAAAATCACAAAGAATAACATTACGCAAAAAGCAGGCTTTTCATTTCCATATTTCAGTCTAGCATAATTTTGATAAGCGCCCTCCTGAAACGCGCCACACGACATGTCTTACTAAAGGATAATATTCATGACAGGCATCTCTGCTGATCCTTATTGGTGGCAGGCCGCACCGCCACAAGATTTCCATATTGATCATTGGCCAGAACGTGCCGATGTGGTGATCATTGGCGGCGGCTATACCGGATTTGGCGCAGCCATTCCGCTTGCGCGCGCAGGGCTTGATGTTTTGATTCTCGAGCGTGATCAAATTGGGTCAGGCGCCTCAACACGCAATGGCGGCATTACCAGTGGCAATTTGCGGCTGTCTTTTGACGATTTGACCAAAAAATTTGGTGCAGAAAAAGCCACAGCTTTTTATCAAGAAGCCAGAGCGGCGCGGGCTGATCTATTGCAATTCATCACCAATGAAAAGATTGATTGCGACCTGCAGCAATGCGGGCGTCTGGTTGGTGCATTGCGCCCAGAATCTCTTGATAGCATGAAACGTGATGCTGAAAGGCTGATCAAATTACTTGATATTGATGCTACGGTTTATGATCGTGCCAACCTTCCTAATTATATTGACACGTCGCGCTATTGTGGCGGCATGATGCGCGATGATATTGGCGGCATTCATCCGGCAAAATTACTGGCTGGCATGTGCCAAATAGCGCGTGCAGCTTCAGTCAAAATAGCAACCCAGACAGAGGTGGTCGCGGTAAGTCAGCAAAGCGCATCATCACCCACCCCTGAATTTTGTGTTGAGACCAGCCGCGGCATAATCCATGCCGGTCATGTTATCAGTGCCACAAATGCCTATACAGATGCAGGCCAGCCATGGCTGCGCCGCCGCCTCGTTCCAGTAATTTCCGAAATGGTCGCCACCGAAGAGCTTGGCGAAAACATGGTTCGAAGCTTGATGCCAGGATTGAATATGTATGGCGAAGCCCTGCAGCTTGGACATTATTACCGACCATCGCCCGATGGAAAGCGCATCTTGCTGGGCGGGCGCCGCATGAGTTCTGATCCGGCCAAAGCGCGCAAACGTCTGGTTAAAGGATTAACGTCAATCTTTCCCCAGCTTGCCAATATCGCCATCACAAATCACTGGTTTGGTTTTGTTGCTTTTCCGTTCGACCAGCTACCAAAATTGGCGGTTCATGATGGGGTTATTTACCCATCTGGCTATTGCGGATCGGGAACAGTTTGGGCGCGCTGGCTGGGCCAGAAAGCGGCGCATATGGTGCTTGCTGATCTTGATGGATCTATATTTCCAGGCAGCGCATTTCAGGGCATTACCTTTCGCACGATGCCGTTTTATTCGGGGGAGCCATGGTTTCTGCCACTGGCAATGGGGCTTTATGCGATTCGGGATAAGTTCAAAACAACGTCAAAATAAACAAGCCTCATAGCCGGGTCTTATTGCTTAATAGCGTGCCTAACGGCAGGCGGCTTGACCCCTCGATGCAGCGAAGCGGTGCGGTGAAAATAGCTCTAAATTAACCCGCGTTTGCCGTGCCATTGCCAGATCCGCCAAAGCTTCGCCAACAGCTGGGCCAAGCTGAAACCCATGCGCTGAAAATCCAAAACCATGAATGATGCCTGATTGGCTGCCACTGCCGATAATCGGCAAATTATCTTTTGTGTAGCCTTCGATTCCAGCCCATGCGCGCAAGATGGCAACATCGCGCAAATGCGGAAAAACCCGCCCGGCCGTCATCACAAAACTGCTTAAACCGGCCGGAATTATTTGCGTCGAATTATGCGCCGCATCTGCAACACCGCGCTCACCACCGCCAATAACCATCGACCCATTATCAAGCTGTTTAAATGACAAAGTGCCACCCATAACCCCAACAACAGATTGCAAAAATATCGGCTGGCGATCAGTGACCACAAGCATTGGCGCATGTGCCTCGATTGGCAAAATATCCCCAGTCATTTTGGCAATTTGCGCCCCCCATGCGCCAGCACAATTGACCACAATATCCGTTTCGATCATGCCAGCATCAGTTGTCACTTGCCAGTGTTCTCCAGATACATCGATTGATGTAACAGTCACTGGCGTTCGGAATTCGGCACCAAGTGCCACCGCCTTATCATGAAAAGCGCGGGTGATTTTCCACGGCGAGGCCCATCCATCACCTTCAACCAGAACACCGCCAAGAACAGATTTTGTTAGATGCGGAATACGGGAAAGTAGCTGGTCACGATCAACCCATGTTTCATGTTGAAATCCGGCCTTGTGTAATTGCTGTATGCGCCGCGACGCAAGATCAGCCCCTGCATCATCAAGCGCGACCTTGACATAAAATTGCTGATGAAACCCCTTATCGATATCAAGCAATTGATCAATCTGGTTCCACCAATCCATTGACGCAACTGATAGAGGAATCTCCGCAATATCGCGCCCAAGACGGCGAACCCCACCAGCATTGACCCCTGACGCGTGACGTCCGACATGATCTTTTTCCAAAACAATGACAGGCTGGCCACGCTGGCTCAAGAAGAACGCTGTTGCACAGCCTTGGATGCCCGCGCCAATGATGACAACAGGGCGCATCGAGGCCGTCCCGGCTAGTCTGGCCAAGGTCCCTCAAGACTAGCAAGCTCGGCAAGAGTGATCGGCTTTACTGGCGGACGAAGCCGGTAATAGCCTGTTTCAGCCATTGATTGACCCGTATGAGACGCGATCATTTCCTGAACGACCAAGCCACAACTGCGCCCCTGACACCGCCCCATGCCCGCGCGGCAAAAAGCCTTTAAGTTGGTTTGGGCCGCTGGCACCGCTGGCAAGGGCCGCATTGACATCGGCTTTGCTAACAGCCTCGCAACGACAGATGATTGTCTCGTCAGTCTGTGCCAACCGAAAATGCGCAGGTGGCAAATAAAGCCGGTCAAGAAACGGACGGATAGTCAGATAATGAAGATGCCGCAATTTATAATATAGCTGTGCCAGAAAGCGGGGCTTGCCACAGCGGGCGGCAATCGCGATTGCCGCTAATCGCCCAGCAATTGCGGCCGCCTTGGCACCGCCAATACCGCCACCATCGCCAGCAATATAAATCTGCTCATCAGACGATTTTCCCGCGACATCAATTACCGGCCGCCAGCAATGCGCCTGATGATCCCATTGATGTGCAAGCCCGGTTGCCATTGTCAGATTAACATTCGGCACAACGCCCTGATGCAAAAATATATGGTTTGAGTCGATATCAATTTTGTCTCCTGTCGACAGGGTACAAGACACGCCTTCAGCCTGCGACTGGCCGGTGATTTCAACCACACTTACATCTTTGATTACCTCAGTGTTACGGTGATATCACCAAGCCATCTCCACCCCATCGCCAGCATATCGGGTTGCAGTAATGCCAAAGGGGCAAATGGAATCGCCGATCGCCATTGTTTCGCACCGACAATGTCAATAACAGCCCGAACCGCCAACCCCGCTTGGATATATTGCCATGCGGTCAGATACAGGAGCGGTCCAGATCCAACAAATACCGCGTCATCAGCCCCAAGCGCTGCCTGTTTTAACAAAGTTTGCGCCCCACCAACGCTCATCACACCAGGCAATGTCCAGCCCTTAACCGGCATTGGGCGCTCAATCGCGCCAGTGGCAATGATGATATAATCGGCGGTAATCAATTCGGCTTTGCCCCGCGAGACAAGCGCAATTTCATGCATATCGGTAATTTGCCAAACCGTGCAATCGGGCCAGTAAATCGCACCGCAATCGGCAAAGCTTTGGGCAAGCTTGGCGCCGTCATAATAGCTTTGACCAAGATAGGCAGGTGACTTTCCCTGATTTGCCTGCAAATTCCGGTAAACCTGACCGCCACTATCTTTCTGGTCATCAATGACAATCGTTTCAAGGCCGGCCTTGGTTGTTGTCACAGCCGCCGCCATGCCTGCAGGGCCAGCGCCAATGATGACAATTTGAAAATGCTGATTTGCCATCTTTTATCCTAATGCTTTGCCAGCGCTATCGGGCGCATTCTGACGCTGAATGATCATGCCATCGCAAACGGTGATCTGGCATGCCTGCTGATTAGGCCTCCCATCAATTTCAACAAGACATTCAAAACAAACACCCATCATGCAATAGGGACCACGGCGATCATTTTTTGCAGGCAGTGCGGAATTCAACCTTGCCAGCACGCAATAATGCCGCGGCAAGATTATCACCATCAAAAGCAGTTATCGCTTCACCATCAAAGTGAAGATGAATAATTTTACCAGTTTCCGGCATCGTCGATCTAAACATTGAACCGCCTCTGCGAAAATCCGTCAAGTTCTTGGCCTAATCCGGCCTCGGCAATATAGCCCGCAAGATCAAACGCATGTGCTGCCGATAATGTCACACCGCTATGACAAGATATGGCAAAGGCACCGGGCATGGTTTCAGATTGATCATAAATCGGATAGCCGTCTTTTGACATCACCCGAAGCGCGGCCCAGCTTCGCACAACTCCAACATCAGCCAAGGCAGGCAAGGTTGCCAGCGCACGATCAGCAATCCCGCTAACAATATTGGGGCGAACGCTGGTTTCAAATCCGGTTTCCTCATGGCTGTCGCCAATCATCAACCCGCCTTCATCAGTTTGCCGCAAAAGCAAGCTAGGCAATGCTATTTGCTGATCAAGCTTTTCAGTCACAACGATCTGTCCCTTTTGCGGCTTTAGCGATTGCTGCAGACCAACCATCGGGGCAAGCTCGGCATTGGCAAGCCCCGCCGCCAGAACAAGCCTTTGACATTCAAAATCACCTTTTGCTGTGCCAACGCGGATGCTATTTCCTATTTTATCAATTGTGCGAGCCGCGGCATTTGCAAGACAAATACCACCATTTCTGGTCAGACCAGTTTGCAACGCCCGCATCAGATAAAGCGGATTTACATGCCCATCATGCGGACAAAAGGCCGCCCCAACAACTTGGGGGCCAATGCCCGGCATGATCTCTTTCAGCGCAGCACGATCAAGCATCTCAAACTGGAAACGGCCATTTTGATGTGCGCGAAGATGATCTAGCTTTTCATATCTTTGCTGCATCTCGGCCTCGCTAAGGCATATACTAAGACCACCATCTTGATGAAGACCCAATGCTGGGCCACCAGTTTCTTGCAGTTCCCCGGCCAGCTTCGGCCATAGTTCGGATGATCGCATTGTCCAATCAGCATAAGGCGGAAAATAGGCACCCTTGCCCTGCACCCAGACCAGCCCAAAATTACCACGCGCCGCCCGCAAGGCGGTATCTTCAGCGTCAAGCAACAGCACTGACAAGCCACAACGCGACAATCCATAACCGATCGAAAGGCCAATCAAACCACCGCCAGCGATAATGGCATCAAAATTGGATTTTGCGATATCAGTCATCGGAACCGCGTGATGCTATAGGGTAAAAGCGTTTCGCAATCTATAGTCTTGTCGATGCAATCGGCAATTATCTCGCTGGTGGCTGGTGCCATGCCCAATCCATAATGCGAATGCCCAAAAGCAGCGATGATATTCTTCACACCCGGAATCGTACCAAGACAGGGAAGGCTATCTGGAAAGCTGGGGCGCGATCCCATCCACTCATGCGGATCAGCACAGTTTAATTGCGGGAAAAGCATTTTGGCCTGATCGGCAAACCGCCGCG
Organism: uncultured Candidatus Puniceispirillum sp.; assembly: GCA_905182545.1. Classification (GTDB taxonomy): domain Bacteria; phylum Pseudomonadota; class Alphaproteobacteria; order Puniceispirillales; family Puniceispirillaceae; genus UBA3439. Next base: position 188,886 of record CAJJBY010000001.1, on the reverse strand, counting down.
CACGCGCATAATTTGGCGCAGCTTCAAGACCAGCAAATTCAGCCGTGCCAGCAACCCTGACACCAGCCTCCATCAGACTGGCGACATATTTCTGGTCGGCATCCATGACCGAATGATTGATCTCAATGCCCGGATTACGTAACACCAAGTGATAACCACGCTCGGCCTCCATCGGCAACTTAATGCCAAAGCGTGCCAGCAACTGACATGACCAAACGCCTGCGGCCAACACGATTTTTTTGGCCGTAAGCACGCCCTGATCGGTGACTAGCTGACAACCGCCACCCTCATCAGGATGGATTTCGTGAACCTTTGTTTGAATATGATTGGCGCCTTTTGCTAATGCCTTTTCCGCCAATGCAATGCCAATCCCCGCAGGGTCACTTGCACGCCCCTGCTGTTTGATCAGAATGGCAGCCTCAAAACCATCGGCAATATGCGGTTCGATTTCCTGTAAGGCGTACTTGTCAATCAGCTCGATTGGCACCTGACGCGCTTGGCGCAATTGCCATCCAAGATGGTCAAGCGACGCCGCTTTTGGATTTCGATAGACGTGAACATACATGGAATCGCGAACAAGTTGTTCTTGTCCGGTTCCGGCAAGCCGCTTTTTATAGGCGGCAACACTACCCCTGCTCAAACGGAACAGACCATCGGCAACCGGATCAAGCCGTTCGAACCGTCCTGCCGCCAGAAACCGCAAAACCCACGGCATTAACTTTGGTAAATGCCCAAGGCGGATCGAAACCGGCCCTTCGGGGTCGATCAACCAGCGCGGCACCTGTTTCCACAAGCCCGGCATTGATTGCGGGACACAGGTCCAAGGCGAGATGACGCCAGCATTGCCATAGCTGGTTTTGCTACATACGGGCGCAGGATCAAAAATCGTAACCTTTATGCCACGCTCAGCAAGTTCAAGCGCAGTACAGACGCCAATAATGCCCGCCCCAATAACAGCAACATCAATCCTGCTTTCCGGCAGTGTCATGAGTTCTGTTCCACTTCATGCCGATCACCGCGTGATGATGGCGCCGATATCACCAGAAAGCGAATTTCTTCGCCAGTCTGATTAACAATTGCATGATGGGTTTCAGGCGGGATATGCAAGGCCATGCCGGTGTCAATTTCGACATTCTGGCCGTCAGCAAACTGCATCATCGCGCGCCCCGACAGCATATAGAAACATTGTGCTGCGTGCATGTGATAATGATGTTTTTCGCCACAGCCAGGTGCCAGCGTTTCTTCAATCACAAGCAAGCCCTCGGTCTCGACAAGTGGCCAGCCAAGACCACCATCACCCCATTGATAAGCTTTTTTTGTGCTTTTTGAAACAGGATGCATCAGCGCTCCATTTTTGGGCGCCCTTTGTTCAAATACCGTTCGTAAATCTGATGAGCAAGGACCGGGGATGCCAGCAAAAGCTGCATACAACATTGCAGTTGTACTAGGCGACACCAAAAGCAATCCTGCTAGCGCAAACATCACTCGGCTGGGACCATTCATGAATACCAGAAAATACCCAGCAACTGATGCGGAGAGCATGAACACGCCGAGAGCACATGTTGTTGCAGTTTGAATAAACTCGGCCCAAGTGAAATAATCATCAAGAACAATTAGCAAGGCTGGCGAGTACACAAACACCATGGGCACCAACAACTTTCCGATGCCAAGTGAAAAGGCCGATAAGCCTGTCTTAAACGGGTTAGCTCCAGCAATGCCAGCCGCCGCATAGGCAGACGCACAAACCGGCGGAGTAATTTCAGAAATAACGCCGTAGTACAACACAAACAGAGTGTGACTGCTAGTGGCGGCACACCAAGATTCACCAAGGCAGGCTGCGCTACTGTTGCAAGCATTATGTAAAGCGCCGTTGTTGGTAATCCAGCACCCATAAAAATGCAAGTGATTGCAATCATAATGAAAGAGATAAACAGTGTAAGATCCTGCAGACTGAAATCCGCCAGCGGGATCCAGGCTATTAACGGCAACGGCTGACTCACCAAAGTTCACTGCCACTTCTGCGACCATGAAGCCAAGCCTGAAACCAAGGCCTGTTGTATTTACTACACCAACAACAATACCAATCGCTGAACATACAGCGCCAACAGCAAGAGCATATTTCACCCCAGTTACACAGCCATCCATTACGTCTTTCAAACCGATACGGTGCATTGGGTTGATAAAACCAACCACCAATGCAGTCGTGATGCCCCAAAACGCCGCCATGTGAGGTGAATAGCCACTAAATAAAACGTAGATCAGTACAGCCAAAGGGATGGCAGTTGGCCACCCTCGTCTAATCACATCCCACAATTTTGGAATTTCAGAAGCAGGCATACCTTTCAGAGCCGAGACGTTTAGCCTTGAAGTGAACAATCGACATTACGCCAACATAATGCATCGAAGCCGGAACCAGCGCAGCCAAAATAATAGTCGTGTAAGGAACCGCAAGGAATTCTGCCATCACAAATGCAGCAGCACCCATTATTGGCGGTGTAATCTGGCCACCCGCACTAGAAGCAGCTTCAACGCCACCCGCAAGATGCCCCGGATATCCCATCCGCTTCATGTTTGGAATTGTTAAAGAGCCCGTGGAAACAGTGTTTGCGATCGACGATCCCGAAATTGTTCCAAAAAAAGCTGAAGAAACCACACTGACCTTCGCTAAACCGCCTGTGTAGCGACCTGCAGCAACTGTTGCAACGTCAACAAAGAACTGTCCCAGCCCCATCCTTTGAGCAAGAATTCCAAAGAGCACAAAATGAAACACAACTGTCGAGACAATCCACAGCGTCACTCCAAAGATACCTTCCTCAGGGAAATACATGTTGTTGATGAAAAGTTCCCAGTTAACACCGGGGTGTTTTAGGATTTGAAACGGCATGTACATGCCGAAAACGGCATAGACTATGAACATACCAATAATTATTGGCACAATGATACCGAGTGTCCTTCGCACAGCCTCAAGCAAAACCACAATCAGAATTGTGCCAAAAACAACGTCAATTGTAGCGGGATTGCCTTGACGCATCACTTGATCAGAAAGTTGAAATCTGCCACCTAAAAATTCAAAATCAATCTCATACCATGTTATACCCACGTAGTAAGCTGATGCGACACCGGCAACAATCAAGAGCCAGTCCCAAATGGGCACATTGCCGTATATCCACCAGCTATTGGAACGCAATTGTCCCGCTTGTTTACCGCGAAAGGCAGGAAATCCAATAAAAACCAAAACCATGACGCCAGCCATGTGCGAGCCCATATGCCAGTAATCAATAGGCACTCCAATCCCCGCGGTGACATAATGATAAGCTGCAAACAATATTGAAAAATAATAAGTAAACTTTACCAAATATGGCCCAATGACACGTGTTTGCAGCCCAGAGTCGTATTTTTTCTCCAGCTCTTCTGCTTTCTCGATGTCCAGTTCAGCCATTAAAGTTTCCTCAAAGGTTTTTTATAAAAAAATAAAATTAAAAAAAGTTGCAGAAACACCCTTCCTAGGGGCCTCTGCAACTTCATAAATACGATTTTTACTTCATCATACCTTGTTCTTTGTAAAACTTCTCAGCACCAGGATGAACTGGAATAAGAACGCCTTTCAGCGCGGTCTCTAACTGGATTGCCTTACCTTTAGAATGCCCTTTATCAAGCAAACTACGTGTCTTTTTGCTCCACAATGCTTTTGTAATGCCATAGATCAAATCAGTTGGCTGATCAATCGATGTTACAAGCTGGCCATTGACTGCAACTGTTGCAACGTCATAACCGATTGTCTCATAGGTTCCGGCAGGGATTTTTGACTCAACATAATAAGGGATGATTTTATTGATTTCTTTTCGCTCCGAAGCTGAGAAATTATAAAGCTCAAATCCTTTTTGTGATCCAAGCTGAATCAGCGCAGCAAATGGTGTGCCTCCAGCATAGAAAAATGCATCAAGCTGACCATCGGCAAGCCTCTGGGCGCTTTGATTAAGTCCCAATTCGTTTTCTTTTACTGAGATGCCATAATGCTTCAAAATCATTTTGACAGAAACTTGAGTTCCAGAACCAGCTGATGCAACTCCAACGCTCTTGCCTTCAAGATCCTTGAGGCTATTCATCTTCGTTCCTTTTGGAAGGACCAGGTGCATATCTTCAGGGTAAAGATTGGCGATGATCCGGACTTTGTCTTTCCTGTTGCCCTTAAATTTCCCTGTTCCTTCATAACCCTGAGCCACGCTTTGTCCGCCAGCGAGACCAGCTTCAAGGTTGCCTGCCTGGACAGCGTTCATATTGAACACTGATGCGTTTGTTGATACTGCAATTGCAATCAATCCTGGCACACCACAGGTTCCACCTTTTTCGCACGAGCGTGCACCTGGAGGGCTTGAAATCGCATTAGCAATCAAACCGCCAATTGGAAAGTAAGTTCCACCAGCTCCACCAGTACCAATTCTAAAAAATGTCATGTCCTGCGCCTGGGCTACATTGCCCATCGCAAGCAATGAAACCAAAGCTGTTGCAAATAGCTTGCCTAAATATTTCATGGGTTCCTCCACAATGGTTACGTCAATCAGTAAAGCAGTTACGGCCAATAGCCTTTACAGCCTTTTTTAGCCAAACGCTTCGACAAACAAATAAAGGAAAGGGCCTTAACCCAAATGATCCATATCTAGATCAGGCATTCCCCCATTTGCCAAATTTTCGGCATCATTCAGCATGAAGCCGAACAATACTTTAGAGCGAGAATTTCCATTAAAACAAATTATAAATTATTCTAATTCCATAAAAAATTCTTATGGGCTATCGTACGATATCAAACAAAACACAAAAGGCACAAAATGATTAGTTTATGGCAAATGACCGTCATTCGCGAAATTATGAAGACCGGTTCAATTTCTGCTGCGGCGCGGCAATTAGGGCGCACCCAACCGGCCTTAAGCGCAACCGTCAAAGAGCTTGAAAGAAGCATGAATTGCCAGTTATTTGAGCGTCAAAAGGGGCGTTTAATTCCCGTTCCTGAAACTTTTTTTCTGCTCGACAGGGCTAATGAAATTCTGGAGCAGGTTGACGATCTGAAACAATTATTAAAATCAGGTGGCGAGGCAACCCCGACAAAAATAAATGTCAGTTCGATGCCTCTTTTTGGTGACCATTTCCTGCCAGCCATTATCGCCAAATTCTCCAAGAAATACCCAAAAGCCAATTTTCAAGTTGCGGTCCAAGGGTCATCTGAAGTCATCTCCAGCCTAGAGACACAACGATTCGATGTTGGGCTTGCCGAACGCGGCAAAGATAGTGATTTGACCCAATGTCGGCATTTTGAAGTTGATTGTGTTTGCGCCTTACCAAATCGGGATCCACTTTTGGCAAAATCGGTGATCGAGCCAGCAGATCTAGCAGGTCGCCCGTGCGCCAGCTTTTTGCCCGAACATCATATTGCCAAGGCGCTCAAAGCGGCCTTTAACAACGCTGGTGTGGATTTCGATCCAAAGTTCCAGATGCAAAATGTAGCAGCCCAATATGAAATCATCGGATCAGGTGCGGGCTTCGGCGTCTTTAGCGCATCAAGCACATGGTTTCAACGCCGCCTATGGTCGAATAACAACAACATTGCCTTTCGCCGATTTGCACCAAAGATTACCTATCAATTTTCGATCATCACGCCAAAGCGCCGCCCGCTATCGCGTGCAGCAATGGCCTTTGCGCGCGCACTTGAAGGAGCTGTTATTCAAATGCTTGACGAAGCGCAAAGCCATATTGATGACGCCCCTATCTGGCGATAATGATCTAATCAATGCGGTGTTTAAATCAGGCGGGGTTGCGCGCCATTGATTTTGCGGCGCGGCCTTTTTGGCGCCGGTTTGCGGCTTCCTAATTTTTGATAGACCAAACGCGCCATCGTCTTGAATTGATCGCTTTTTCGGACGGCATAAATGCGGTCACGCGCCTCGCGCATGGCCGCTGCATTCTCGACAATGGGCAACGGATAATCACGTCCAATGACCCAGCCAATCGCTGCGGCCTCAACCGGCGGTATGGCCTGCGGCTGGTGAATCCATTGTGAAGGCAAATCCGCCAGTTCAGGCACCCATCGGCGGATAAATTGCCCATCAGGATCATGATCAATTGATTGTTTGACCGGATTATAGATCCGGATTGTGTTGATGCCGGTCACTCCCGACTGCATCTGGAACTGGCTATAATGAATGCCAGCTTCATAATCAGTAAATAATTGCGCCAAATAGGGCGCGGTTAACCGCCAATCGAGCCATAGATGATAGCTGGCAAAACTGACCAACATCGCCCGCATCCGAAAAGTGATCCAGCCTTGATGAATTAGCGACCGCATGCAGGCATCAATCATCGGATAGCCGGTTTGCCCCGTTTTCCATGCGGCCAGATAGGCCGCTTTGCGACCGGCATCTTGATCCGTATCATCACGAACCGATTCATAAAGCGGGTGCATCGCGGCCCATTCAATATCTGGCTGATCTTCAAGCTTTTGCATGAAATGGCAGCGCCAAGCCAGCCGCGACATCACCGCACGGCAACCACGGCGTTTGGCTGGCGTGATATCATTTTCCGGGTTACCAAGATAATTGCGGATGCTGGCCTCAACCTCACGCGATGACATCGTTCCCCATGCCAGATGCGGCGATAACCGCATCGACGTATCCGGCCCTTGTGATGGCGAGGCAAGATTCTTGATATAGAATTGACTTCGGTCTTGCAGAAATGAGGTAAGCAGAGGCAATGGCCGCTTTGCGCCCACCACTTTGCACATGCGGCTGGATCGCGGTTTTTCCACTTGTGGGCAATTGGTCAAGAGCTGCCCCAAAAAGCGGGTCATCTTTTTGTGGGATCGCCTCACTTTGCAGCAAGGGCAAGGCTGGCAGGCTGGCAGGGCGTGGAATTCGGCTCGCTTGCATGCGCTGATGGCGCATCGCCGCCCAATCATTGCGGTTTTTCAACCGTCGAACAACGCCATTTGCCGGAGATTCCAGAAATGGTATTTTCGTCCGCTGGCAATAGGCATGCATTTTTCGATCACGCGCATAGGTCCATGCGTCGCCAGTTTCTTCATGCGCATAAACCGCCTGAATTTGCACATGGCGCGACAGCTCATCCAGCACGTCATTCATCTCGCCAATGCGTAAAATCAACCGCTGGCCAAGCGCTGCAAGGCTGGCATCCAGCTCGTGAAGACAGTCATTCACAAAACACCAATGCCGCCTTGATGATGTTGGCAATCGCCAATAATCCGGCTCGACAACAAAAAGTGGTAAAACAAAATCAGCGTCATGCACCGCATTGGCCAGCGGCGCATGGTCAAACACACGAAGGTCACGTTTGAACCAGACAATGATCACTTTGGGCTGCATGGCCGGATATTAGCACTAACGCATGAAGACTTTCAATTGATCTGGCATTGCCGCCACAAAGATTGTGGCAGCTCGGCCGATCACCCAATCAAATTCACCTTTACCTTCTGGTTTTCTATGGTTAAATATTTTTTACTCTTCGTTTTGAAAGCAATCTGTCATGACCAAAATTTCTGCTGATCTTCTTGAAAATATTCGCGGCCAATTTGCCCAAATTGATAGCTGTCCAGTCCAAGGGCCACGCGTTTTCTTTGAAAATGCGGGCGGCGCCCTGACGCTTAGCAAGATCGTCGACACATCGGCAAAATATGCGGCGATCCCCGATAATCAGGGTCGTGACAATCCGGGCTCGCATGAGCTGGTTCGCGTCATCGACAAGGCCAAACAAGATTTGCGCGCTTTTATGAATGCGCCAAAGGGACAGTTTTTTGTTGGCGAAAGCGGCACTGAACTGATTTTCCGTCTGGTGATGAATGCCTGTCTTGGCACGGCAAAAGACGGGGTTGTGCTTGGCTCGACAATCGAACATCCCGCAACGAGAAGTGCATGCGCACGCTGGGCGCCGATTAGCGGCAAAGAACATGTTCTGATCGCGCATGATGATGCCAAAGGGCTTGTCACCGCTGATGCCTATGCAAGCCATATTTCAAAAGACACACGCGTTGCCACGATTTTGCACACATCACCCGTCACCGGCATGGGTATGAATGTGGCCGCCATTGCGAGAGCGATCCGCGCGGTTAGCCCTGATTGTTTTATCATTGTTGACGGCATCCAGCATGCCGCCCACGGGCAGATTGATATCAGCGCCTATGATGTCGATGGCTATGTCATCTCGCCTTATAAAATGTTTTCGCGGCATGGCTATGGCCTTGCATGGATTTCCGACCGTATGGCCGCGCTGCCGCATGACAGCCTTGTTGGTGGGCCGGCCGAAAATTGGGAACTTGGCACGCGCGATACCGGCGCCTACGCCACCATGTCTGATGTTGTTGACTATATTGAATGGCTTGGCAGTCAGGTTTGTGACAGCGATGATCAACGCACCCGTTTCGAGGCCGCTGGCAATGCCATCCATGATCACGAACAGGCGCTAACCGATGCCATGATCCACGGCACTGGCAATTTGCCCGGCCTTGCTGAAATGGCGCATGTTCATATTATTGGCGGCGTTGACAATCCGGCGCGTGAAGGGCTGGTTTCGATTTATGTTGATGGCATCGATTCAAAAGATGTTGTCGCCCGCCTGAACAGCGAAGGGGTCAGAACCCATCTTCGCAAAGCCGATCATTATTCCGGAAATGTTCTTGATCCACTTGGCCTTGATAGCTGCATTCGGGTGTCAATGTGTCATTATAACAGCGCTGCTGAGGTGGCACAGTTCCTTGGCGTGATGAAAAATATCACCAGCCCGAACTAGTCAGGCAAATCAAACAAATGGCCTTATCACTGACTAGTGCCTTTTCGGCATCAATTAGGATAAAGGCAATCTGGCAAGGTTCGGTGCCACGGTTCGACCAAGCATGGTTAGTGCCTTGCTGGATAATCACATCACCAGCTTTGACCAGATATTCGTCTTCATCCATCATCATGTAGATTTCGCCGGTCAAAACCACCGCATAATCCAGACTGTCAGTGCGATGCATAAAAGGGTGGCGCGCGCCTTCAACAACATTCTCACCAGCGCCCATTTCTGAAAATGCCGCTTTGCCATCAAGCTTGGCCAGCTCGTCGGGATTTTCTGGATCAAACTGGACAATACGAAAAACCGAACCATTTTTGGGCGGATGTAGGATCAACGGGCCGGTCACCGGATCGTCATGCCTTTCCATTGCTGCTGGGGTCTTGGTGTTCTGCCATAAATTGGTCAGAGGTCACGCCGGGGCGATTTGGACGCTGTAAAATACAGTCCGCTTCGCCATCCATTATCACCGTTGCCACACCATTTTCATCATGACCGGTGACAACACGTCTGATTTTTCTACCCATATTTCGCCCTTCATGCCTTACGATAAATACATCTCATGATTAAGCCCGGACATGATTGAGCCCAGTTGCAACCGGCAAGGCATAACCTTGCCCGTTACACCCAATCATAGAGGCTGGCGCTAGCTTTTGGCGATATTTTTCTTTGGGTCATAAAATGGCATTTCAATCAGATCAGCCTTGCACAGACCCTGCGCGGCCTCGACATCAAATCGCGCGCCCAATTCATGATCCTGAGAATCGACCATGGCAAGCGCGATATTCTGCTCAAGCCGCGGCGAATAGACAGCTGACGTCACCTTGCCAATCACTTTGCCATTTTTTATCACCGGCCAGAATGTGGTGTTTGGCGCGGTCAATGGCGCCCCATGCAAGATCAATCCAGCCTGTTTGCGTGACACGCCCTTTTCACGAATGGCCAGCAACGCCGATTTGCCAACAAAATCATGTGCCTCATCAAGCGCAACCAGCCGGTCAAGCCCCAGCTCGAACGGATTGGTATTGATATCCATATCAGCATGATAGGACAGCATGCCGCCTTCGATCCGGCGAATGCTCGATGTATGGCCGGGCTTTAAGCCAAATTTTTGTCCGGCAGCCATGATCCGATCCCATAATTCGGTACCGCGCGTGCCATCTTGAAGATAGATTTCATAACCAAGCTCGCTTGACCATCCGGTTCGGGACACCACAAGTTCCATACCATCAAGGGTTAGATGGCGAAGCCAGTAATATTTCAGATCAGCAATATCTTCGCCAAATAACGCCTTCATGATATTCATCGATCGCGGCCCTTGAAGCTGAACTGGCGAGGCATCAGGCTCGCAAATATGAACGTCAAACCCAGCATGAACCGCAACACCCTGCGCCCAGAAAAGAACATCGCTATCAGCAAGCGAGATCCAGAATTTATTTTCTTCCAGCCGCAAAATGATTGGGTCGTTCAAAATACCGCCATCGGCATTGGTGATAAGCGCATATTTACACTGACCAACCGCCATTTTGCTAAGATCGCGCGGGGTTAGATATTGAACAAATTTTGCAGCATCGGGTCCAGTAACCTGAACCTGACGTTCAACCGCGACATCACATAAAATCGCATGATTGACCAGATTCCAGAAATTTTGTTCAGGGTCGCCAAAATCGCGCGGAATATACATATGATTATAGACCGAAAATGCCTTGGCACCCCATTTCACTGTAGCGTCAAAATAGGGGGATTTGCGAATTTGTGTTCCAAAACCAAAATCAACAAGATCAGACATATGCGAATGCTCCAAAGGCGAACAGGCCCTTTTGGCAAGGGCGAAAATGAATAACCGTCACAACCTATCGCGATGTTTTGAGGCAAACTGCCCACCTAGCGTCTAATTTTGTTCAATTCCTGCACAGCAGTGACGGCGTTTGACGATTTTAACATGATGGCCAAGCGTCAAAGCGGCATTTGCTTGATGGGTCATTGATCTGTTGTCGTCATTTGGCGATGCAGCGGAACCCGATATAGACAACCGCCATATCTCGCGGCTTGGTGGCGCCATAATCTGATCGCATCTGATCGGCACCATACCACCATGATCCCCCCATTGTTGCTTGAGATGGCCCATTGCCCATCACCGCCCATTCCCAGACATTCGCCCCCATATCAAACAGACCATTGACCCCCGCTTTTGTTTGCCCTGCCGGTGCATGGCCAAAACCACGATCAAGATAGCGGCTATAGTCACGCTTGCCAGCAATCGGCCGCAGATCAGTGCCGCATTCGGCGAGACAATTTGCACCTTCAGGGCTGTTGCCGGTTGGAAATTCATAAGTCATGCCGCGCTGAAAAGATGCTGGTGGATCGGATCTTAACTCAGTATGGCCAGCCCTGATCCATTCATCACGACTTGGCAATCTTTGGCCGCGCCAGTCGCAATAGGCCATTGCCTCATCAAAGGTAATATGAACCGCCGGTTCATCTGGCGGACTTGCAATCCCATAAGGGTGACGCCAGTTCCAATCAGGTTTGACCACCCACCCCGCCTCATAGACCATACCGCCTGCATCCTCAGCCTTGGTGCGAAATCCGGTGGCGGCGGCAAATTCGGCAAAGGCGCCAATTGTCACTTCAGTTTGATCAATTCCCGATGCCGCACCGGCGCGCGCCGAAGCCATAAATATCAGCGATATAATCAAACATAAAAGACGCGATAACATGCCTCGTCACCTCATTTTGGGCGGGGTCAAACAGCCTTGGTGCCTACAGACTAAAAACTGAGAATAAACTTCACTTTTCGGTTGCGATAGCCTTATTCTGGATTGCATTAAAACAGCCTTATGTGACCGTGTTTAGGGGAGTGCGTGGCAATGAGCCGTGATCAGGCATTAAGCAGAATTGATGATTATTTCAACAATGGTGATTTTGAAGCCGAACTCGCCCGCCGCATCGCCTTTAAGACCGAAAGCAATCTTGCCGGTTGCGAGGCCGCGCTTCAGGCCTATCTTGATGATGAGCTTGTTCCCTGCCTGCAGATCTTGGCTTTGCCTGTGAAACCTTTCCAAATCCACGCGCTGATGCAGGCCCGTTTCTGGTTGCGCGGCGCATCGAAGGTGACGACCTGCCAACGGTTATGACCTATGGTCATGGTGATGTTGTTGCCGGCTATGACACGCAATGGGACAATCAAATGTCACCATGGCATATCACCAAGGATGGCAAGCGCTGGTATGGGCGCGGCACCGCCGATAATAAGGGCCAACACACAATCAATATCGCCGCCTTGAAAACCGTTCTGGAAACGCGTGGCACGCTTGGCTTTAACGTTACGATCCTGATCGAAATGGGCGAAGAACGCGGTTCGCCCGGGTTGAAGGATTTTTGCGCCGCAAACAAGAATCTTATTCAAAGCCGATGTCTTTATCGCATCGGACGGCCCGCGAATCCATCCTGACAAACCAACCATTTTCATGGGGTCACGCGGGGTGTTTAATTTCACCATGCGGCTTGAGTCGCATGCCGGCGGGCATCATTCGGGTAACTGGGGTGGCTTGCTCACCAATCCGGGCGTGGTGATGGCGCATGCGCTTGCCAGCATGGTTGATCGCCATGGCAAAATTCTTGTCGAAGGTTGGCGCAACACCCATATCCCCAATTCGGTTCGCGCAGCGATTGCCAAGCTTGAGGTCGGTGGCGGTGATAATGCGCCCGAGATTAACCCAAATTGGGGCGAGCCTGACATGACCCTCGCCGAACGGGTTTTTGCCAGCAACACGTTTGAAGTGCGCGCCTTTGAAACCGGCAATCCACAATCACCAGCCAATGCCATTCCGCCAAGCGCGGTTGTGTTTGGCCATCTACGCTATGTTGTTGGCACCGAGGTCAGCCAGCTTATGCCGTTGCTGCGGGCGCATCTCGACAAGCATGGCTTTGGCGATATCACAATTACCAGTGAGCGCGACCCGATGTATGCCACCCGACTAGACCCCGATCATCCATGGGCAAAATGGGCGTTAGAATCGCTTGAGCAAACCGCTGGTGAGGAAATTTCGTCGTACCAAATCTTGGCGGATCATTGCCGAATGACGTCTTTGCCGATTTGCTTGGCCTGCCAACCATCTGGGTGCCGCATAGCTATGCTGGCTGTTCACAACATGCGCCAAATGAGCATATTCTGGAGTCAATCAGCCAATCGGCACTTCGGCTAATGACCGGCCTATGGTGGGATCTTGGCACCGGCAACACACCAAAAGACCCTACCTGATTGGCCAGCGTGGCCATGACCTTTGTTGAATGTGAGAGGGAACTTAAAATGTCAGATCTATGTGATAAGACCGCTGTAGAGCTTACGCCGTCATGATTGGGCGCAAAGATATCTCGCCGGTCGAACTGTCTGGAGAGCTGCATCACGCGGATCGAGGCGACAGATGGGGCTGTCATATGCGGACGTGACCCGTGCGTATTGACCGCGCTCGGGACGAGGCTTTAGCAATTGTTGCTGAAAAAGCGGTTCTTAAAGGCAACGCATTGGGCCTTGCTACACGGGCTCCCAGTTGGCATCAAAGATCTTGAAGCGACCAGCGGCATCCGGACCACTTTAGGTTCAGCACTTTATGCTGACCATATCCCAACCAAGGATCAAGGGTCGGTCGCGAATATCCGTGCCGAGGGCGGTATCGTCGTGGGCAAGACCAACACACCGGAATTTGGCGCTGGCGCAAACACACGCAATCTTGTGTTTGGTGCTACCGGCAACCCGTTTGATCCAGAAAAAAACGTGTGGTGGCTCATCTGGCGGCTCAGCAGTTGCGCTTGCCACTGGCATGATGCCACTTGCTAGCGGCTCTGATTACGGCGGCAGCCTTCGCACCCCAGCAGGCTTTTGCGGCGTTGTTGGCATCCGACCATCACCTGGAATTGTCGCGGCAGAAGGGCGGCCAGTTGGCCTTCTGCCCTTTTCAGTTCTTGGGCCGATGGGTAGGACTGTCGATGACGCCTATCTATTGCTTCAAGCGCAGATGGGAGTTGATCCCCATGACCCGTTTTCAACTGCGCCTGATATGGATTTATTCGCGCCGCTTAGAGGGCAGCCGATCTTGGCAGCATCAGGGCGATGATCACGGCCTGACCTTGGAACTGCCGCGCCAATGTCGAAAAGCTACCGGTCCATTTTTGCCGAGCGGGTTGGTGTTTTCAGTGGCCACTACTTTGCCGCTACGCAATTGATGGCAACCCTGACTTTACCGATGGCGACAATTGTTTTGAAGTTTTGCGCGGGGTGAATTTTGTTGCCGCGCATGGCGAGCGTGTTCGGCAGCACCGCGAGCAAGCTGAGCCCGAATGTTGTGGATAACGTTGATCGGGGCCTCGCCTATAACCTAGAAGATGTGGCGAAGGCGCATCTTGCAGCAAAGCCGGATTGCCCGCAGCTGGCTAGACCTTTTTGACGAAGTGGATGTCGTAATTTGCCCAGCTGCATCAACAACACCATTTGCCCATGATCAATGGTCAGTTTCTGAAATTGATGATGAAAAAATGGCAACCTATATGCGCTGGGTTGCCATCACCTATCTGCCAACTCCAACCCTCGCCTGGGAATTGTCCTGCCATGCGGAGTGGATGATAATAACATGCCATTCGGCATTCAAGTATTGGGCCCCCCGGGGAATGACCGACTTATTATTGAAGTCGCAAGAGGCTTGGAGGCAGCACTCTCAGAACATACCATAACTCAACAACCAAAACCAAATTTAGATCGACTTTCAGCTTAAGTTTGAAAAATTTTTGAACATTAGCGTGTTGAAATTGACATAACCTAGGAATCAACTGAATTTCGAAGTACTCCTTGGATCAGGAATGAGAATAGAATTCGAGAAGCGTTTTGGTATAATCATGTTTTGGTTGTTTAAAGAGTTGGTCCGTCTCTGCTTCCTCAACTTTTTCCCCAAAATACATCACTGCTACCCGTGTTGCCATGTGCTCTACAACAGCCAAATTGTGACTTATCAATACATAAGTTAAGTCTAATTCCCTCCGCAATTCATTCAGTAAATTCAATATTTGTGATTGCACAGAAACATCAAGAGCTGAAGTTGGTTCATCACAAATCACAATTTTTGGTCTATTTATCAGTGCTCTGGCAATCGCAACACGCTGCCTTTGGCCGCCTGATAATTGATTAGGAAATTGATCGAACATACGAGATGGAAGTCCCACCAGATCCATAGTGGTCAGAACCCTTTTTCGCCAGTTTTCCGGGTTCTTATCCCCTTGAACTATAAGCGGTAGTTGGATAATGGAGCCTATTGTTTTTCTTGGATTAAGTGAGGAATATGGATCTTGAAAAATTGGTTGAACAAGCTTCGCGAGATCTGTTCTTGAAATTTCATTTATTGGGATACCACAAAGCTTGACAGTTCCACTATCAGGTTCCAAAAGGCCAAGTATTATTTTTGCTAATGTGGTTTTGCCACAGCCTGATTCACCAACCACTGCTAACGTCTCTCCCCGGTTGACGGAAAGCGAGACCTTGTCAACAGCCCTCAACACCTCTTTGCCACGGAACAATCCTCTGGATATCTTGTAATCTTTTGTTACGACGCTGGCCTCAACCATTAAATCAGTCATGAGTTGCCCTTTCGCGTGTCAAATTTGTATGACTTTTCTAGGCAGTCCTGACAACAAAAGCGTACCCGGTGAGTTTCTGACCCGTTAACCGTAAAGGTGTTTGGTTCACCTAAAACAGCAACAAGTCTTGTATCTGCTCTTTCCAATTTTTCATCAGCGTCACTCCATCGACCGGAGAACCGACAACCAGAGAAATTCCCAACCAATGAAGGAACCATGCCAGGAATAGAACCCAACGGCTCACCTCGTTTTATTTTACCCGGGACGGGAATACAACTCAACAACCCTCGTGTATAGGGATGCGAGGGATTATCAAAAATATCGTAGACACTTCCTTCTTCAACTATTTGACCGGCATACATAACAGCCACCCGATCGGCTATATTTGCCACAACGCCCAGATCGTGAGTTATGAAAATCAGACCAACATTAAAATCATTTTGGAGGTCTTTCATTAGCTTGAGAATTTGTGCTTGAATTGTTACGTCCAAAGCCGTTGTTGGTTCGTCTGCAATAATCAGTTCAGGTTCACATAATAAAGTCATCGCTATCATGACTCGTTGACGAAGCCCCCCAGAAAGTTGATGCGGGTATTGACGCAGCCGCTTCTCTGCTGGAATGATGCCTACTTTTTCAAGCATCTGAACAACAAGCGCTTTGGCCTCTGAACCAACAATATTTCTATGCCTCGATAGTGTTTCGAGCATCTGGTTTTCAACGGTAAAAGAAGGGTTTAAACTTGACATTGGCTCCTGAAAAATCATGCCCATTTTGTTGCCTCTGACGTTAGACATTTGTTTCTCAGAAAAATTCAAAATATTAACATCACATAGCGACATCTTATCAACGGTGCGGATGGCTTTCTTCGGCAAAAGGTCCATTATTGCAAGCGATGTTAGGGATTTTCCACAACCTGACTCACCAACAATGCACAAGGTTTCCCCTCTTTCCACATGGAGGCTGATATTGTCCACAGCGTGCAACATCCCTCCAATCACTGGAATTTTAATCGATAGAGCTCTCTACATCGAGCACAAGCTCTGACATGTCCCTCTCCTCAATTCCTGTTTTCTGGCGCAGTAATGTCCCGAACACCATCACCCATTAAATTGATTGCCAATACAGCCAGTAATATGCAACACCCGGGATAGTGATAAGCCAAGGCTCAAATAACATCATATCTTTTCCTTCTGAGACCATAAGGCCCCAAGAAGGCAGAGGTGGTTGAACGCCAAGACCTAGAAATGATAGCGCAGCTTCAAGGATTATCGCGTGCGCCATTTCTAAAGTGGCAATCACAATCAAATTATTCACTACATTAGGCATAATTTCTGTCATTAGAATACGCTTTGTTGAACAGCCAACAGCTTGTGCAGCAGCCACGTAATCCATCGACCTTATTTGCAGAGTGGAGGATCTCATCACAACCGCAAATCGGTCCCATAGCAGTAATCCGAGAACACTTATAACTACTTGCAGTGAACCTCCAACAATTGCAACGACCGCTAAAGCCACGAGAACGACCGGCATAGACAGGCGAACAGTAATTAAGAAGGTAACTACCATATCTACGCGCCCACCAAAGTACCCAGCCATTACACCCATAATGGTTCCAATTAGTCCGGAGATTAGAGCAGCACCTGAGTTTAATCAGAAGTGAAATTCTTGCTCCATAAATTAATCGCGAAAAATAATCCCTCCCCAAATGATCCGTCCCAAGAACGTGTTCCCAAGAGCCACGGTCATCCCAAACAGGTGGTATTAATCTCGTTAACAGGTTCTGATGATAAGGATCATGAGGCGCCAAAACTGGGGCGAACAAAGCCACTAAAACAATTGCAATAACAATAAATGCGCCAATCATCACTCCTTGATGACCAGTAAATCTATTATAGATTGAAGCTTTTGTGACAGTGGTTGCCGCTATATTTTCATTACCCATTGCCTATTTAATCCTTATCCGGGGGTCTAACCAAGCGTTGATAAGATCGGCAAAAAAAGTCAAAACAATATAAAAAAGCGAGAACACCAAAATCAGTCCTTGAACTGTGGGCAGGTCATTACGCGTAATGGACTCCCAAGCTAGGAACCCTGCGCCATGCAACGCAAAAATAGTTTCAACAACAATTGAACCTCCCAACATAAATCCAAATTGCACTGCTGCCAAACTGACAACTGGAATAATTGCATTTCTGAGCGCATGCTTAAAAAGGACAACTGGAGGGCGCAGGCCTTTTGCTCGCGCTGTTCTGATATAGTCAGTACTCAAAACTTCCAACATTCCTGTTCGTGTTAAGCGCATAATTGCTGGCGCAGCGTAATAGCCAAGAACAACTGTAGGCATCACAAAATGTAGCCAAGTATCAGAACCAGATGTTGGCAGCAACCTGAGAGAGACAGAAAAGAAAACGATCAGCATAAGCGCAAACCAGAAACTTGGCAGGGCCTGACCCATAACAGACAGAAACAGAGCAATTCGATCAACAAGGCTGTTCGGCCGAACTGCCGCAGCCACGCCAAGTGGCACTGATAATAAAATCGCAAATGTGATGGCGCATGCGCCCAATATCATAGTTGTGGGCAAACGCTCACCAATAAGAGCGCTAACGTCAGTTCTGAAATAATAACTTTTTCCAAGATCACCGGAAGCAGCACGTTGCAGCCAGTCAAAATATTGGACTAAAATTGGGCGGTCAAATCCATAAAGCTGCCGAATCGCCTCAATGTCGGCGTCAGACGCTGTCTCCCCAGCCATCGCAATCGCCGGGTCGCTCGATATGATAGAGAAGCCCAAAGCTGATGAATGAAACAGTTAGGGCAACCAAGGCTGCGAGCAAGACCGAGGCGTTATAGCGTGTAGTATACAGCATTGTAAATAACTCACAAAAGAAACCAGATGGCAATCATCTGCGCACTAGATTAACAGTGCGCAGGTGACGACTTGATTTTACAGCCACTTTGCGGTGAAGAACCTCGGAATCTCATCCGGCGTTGGGTTGAAATCAACATCCTTTGAGAAAGCGTACCAAGTGTTGTAAGACCAAAGTGGGAACATGAACACTTCGTCAGAGATCCGCGACAGGGCCGCTTTGTACGCTGCCTTGCGGACCGCGGGATCGACAGATGTGTCACCAATCCCTAGCTGTTTGATCACCTCTGGATCTTTTGAGTAATCATCCTTGCCACCTGACTGGAAATGGCTGGTGATCGCCGAAACATCATTAATTGAGTAAGAGCCCCAGGTTCCAAAGTTAAATGGCGCACCACCGCTCTTGAACCTTGTCCCTGAAGGCAGCGTACTTTCAGGTACTCAAACTTTAGCCGTGATGCCGACAGCGTTCAAGTTGTTGATCATCGCCTCAGCATAATCACGGTTTCTGTAGGCAAGAACGGTGTCTCAAATCCATTTGGATAACCAGCTTCAGCAAGTAGTTTCTTTGCCTTTTCTGGGTTGTAATCGTAGAGTTTATATCCTGCGCACACCCAAACTGCGACGGAAAGCAAAGTGAATTAACTACTATTGATTCGCCTTGCACAAGCGCTTTTACAATACCGTCACGGTCAATTGAATGTGCAATAGCGCGCCGCACACGAACATCGTTCATTGGGTTTTTGCTATGTCTACCCATGGCATCAAAATTCAAATACCCAATGCGCATTGTTGATGAGTTTTTCGTCGTAAATTCCCCCTGCGAAGCAATGCGTTGTGCCTGGTCAGGTTTGACTTTCCAAATCCAATCAATGCCGCCAGAGAACAATTCTGCAAGCTGGGTGTTGCTCTCAGCGATTGTGCGCATAACGATATTACCAATGTTGGCAGATCCTTTGGGACTGCTTGTATGGTAGCCATCATATTTCTTGAATTTATAGCGCTTACCCGGCTCAACACTTGTGACTTGATAAGGGCCTGTCCCAACTGGCTTGAGCGCCATCCCCTCTGGACCTGCCTTGCTGTAATAATCATTTGGATACATAACGACTGGGCCAGACAAAAACTCTAGCGCAGCTGGAAATTCTTTTTTCAAATTTAACTGGACTTTATATTCGCCTAATTTCTCAGCATTGGTCCACCAATTAACATTACGAGCAGGCTTGGCGCCATTCGCTGGATCAGCGAGGTAGTTTAGAGTGAAAACCACGTCATCAGCATCAAATTTTTCACCATTGTGAAATTTTACACCCTTGCGTAAATCAAATTCAATGGTCTTTGAGTCCACCCATTTATAGGACGTCGCTAGATTGGGTAAATATTCATTAGTTTTAGGATCCCTATACAGCAGGCCATCCCAAACCATCCTTGAAATCACAATACCTTCGCGAGCTGTGTTGTAGTAGTTGTCGATGGATTCCAGTTCTCTGTCGATAGCTACATTCAGCGTATCATCTGACTTGCCTGCCTGTGCAACAGATACAAATCCTGTTGCAAGCAAGGTGCCAGCAAGAAATGTTGAAAAGTACTTTTTCACAGTCATACCACTCTCCCTTTTATTGATTAGTCAGGCCCTTAGTGCCTTTTTACTCCCAAATCTAATCACACCTTACACTTACTGTCGAGAAGGTATTCGAAATTTGTAACGCAAAGAAAAGCTAACACAATATAGCAGGCGTACTGTCATGCATGAGTAACCAATTGCCAAAGTTCTTGATGCACCTGTGAGCCCATTTTTAGTTGCATGATTGCCAACCACACAACATAGTTTGATGACACGGAAAGCCCTAAGACTCAAAATTTGCGTTATGGGCCCTGCCATTGGATGAAATCTTGATCTTTAATACCAAACCCAAAAAGCCGTCAATTTTGACACGACTACGTAGCAAGGATACGGCACTACAATCGGTAGTTTGGATGCTAATTTCCTGCTGTGCATTATCGATTCTTGCCGCGCTGGGAAGGCTTTTGGGGCAATATGAGGTGAACGCGTTTCAAACAGTATTTTGTCGCCTGTTATTCGCCTTTCTGGTCATGCTTCCAATGGTCATGCATCTGGGGTTTAAAACGGTCACAACGGGCCAGCTAAAAACCTATATCCTTCGATCAATTTCGGGCATGATAGCAATGTGGACTTGGTTTTATGCAGTGACCCTCATCCCCATTGGTGAGCAAACTGCGCTTAGCTTTCTTGCCCCACTTTTTACCACGATTGGCGCAGCGTTTGTTTTGCGGGAAACAGTCAGAATGCGACGATGGTCAGCAATCATTATCGGATTTGTTGGCGCCTTGATTATTATTCGCCCAGGCATCGTCGATATTAGCTTTGGCCATTGGGTCGCCATTTTATCGGCGGTGGCGATGGGCTGTTCAGCCCTTATCATCAAACAATTGACGCGGCAGGATAACCCGCTGATTATCGTGTTTATCTCGCATCTCATCATGATACCCATGGCACTAGTTCCGGCGATTATTGTTTGGGAATGGCCCAATCATGAGGTTTGGCTAATCATGATGGCGACTGGCCCGGTTGCAGTGATCGGCCACTTCACCTTGACCAAATCCTATTCGCTTGCCGACGCATCTTTTGTTGCGGGGGTTGATTATGCAAGATTACCCTTTGCGGTATTATTTGGCTGGTTAGTGTTTAACGAGCTGTCCGATTTATGGACATGGGTTGGCGCCAGTATTATTTTTGCCTCATCATTCTATGTGATCCGGCGAGAAATGCGTGAAAAGAAAGATGCGCTGCGAAAACAAGTCCTGTTAAGCGAAAAAGCGTAATTAATATGACCGAATTGAACAAGGAGAGAGCGATGTCAAACCAAGTGATAGACTGGCTGGGGTCGCAACAGGACAATATGCTGGATTTACTAGGCGAACTGGTAAATATCGATAGCAACAGTTTTGACAAAGCCGGCGTTGACCGTGTGGCAAATCGACTTGCTGAGTTTTTTGATGCCCAGTCCATCCCGCACGAAACCATTCCAATCACCACCCATGGTGATGCGATGCGCGCGGTTGTTGCTGGCGGCAACGGTAATCGGCCGATCTTGTTATGCGGCCATCGCGATACTGTTTTTCCAACGGGTGAGGTCGCAAAACGCCCATTCCGAATTGAAAATGGCAGGGCCTACGGTCCGGGCGTTGCTGACATGAAACCCGGTCTTGTAATCAATGCGTTTATTCTGGCCGCCTTTCAAAAATTCGGTGGGCACCCAAATCCTCTTGTTGGGCTATTTACCGGCGATGAAGAAATCGGCTCACCTACATCTCAGGATGTGATTATCGCCGAGGCAAAAAAAGCGCGCCTTGCGTTCAACAGTGAGCCCGGACGACCGAATGGAAACATTGTTACAAAGCGCAAAGGTGGCATATTCTGCCACTGCGAAATCAACGGTGTTGCAGCGCATTCAGGCGGGTTTTTCGAAGATGGTCGCAGCGCCATCGAAGAGCTGGCTCGTAAAGTACAGGCACTGCACGCACTGACCGATCTTAACCGGGGTATCACAATAAATGTCGGGCTGATAGCTGGCGGTCAGTCGGTCAACACGGTTGCCGCCGAGGCGAGTTGCGGCATAGACATCCGCTATCGCGATAGTGACGACCGCGCTGACATTTTTGAAAAAGTGCGGAAAATTTGTACGACGACAAGTGTTGATGGCACCAGCTCAGACATGGTTATCAAAGGCGAATTTCATCCGCTGAACCCCTCGCCGCAATCAGTCGAGCTGTTTGATCTTTATGTAAAAACAGCAGCCAATAATGGTTTTGTTGTGACAGGGGAAGCATTCAGGTGGATGCGCAGATAGTGGCTTTATCGCCAATGCTGATACGCCAGTAATTTGCGGTGTTGGGCCAATTGGTGGAAACTATCACCGGCCAGATGAATGGATGCAGATAGACAGCCTGTCAGTGCGGGCAAAATTCATTGCCGAGACAATTTTGGAACTGGCCACGACACCAACTAAAACAGGCCTTTAGCACCCCTGCCAGCAAACAGTCGCTTTAGCATGAGGCCGCCATACCATCACCAGCTGGATCAGCGCCGCCATCAAGCTTGCCATCTTGCAGTCTAATCGCATGTAAGATTGGCGTAATATAGCTGGCGGCATAGCGCCGTGTTACATATCCATCTTGGTTTAGATCACGCTCGACACCGCGCAGAATCCGATTGGTCAACTCAATCACATTAGACGTTGCACAAAAGCGCGGCGCAGATACCGCGTCTTGTGCGCTCATACGAAAGTCAACCGCGTTTAGAATAGTCTGCAAAACTCCCATGGTTATGGTGGTACCGCCTGGCGCACCCAACGCCAAAAACGGCTTTCCGTCCTTTGACAGAATCGTTGGACACATCGCCGTAAAGCGGGCTTTGCCCGGAGCAAGACTACCGACATGGCCGGGCCGTGGGTCAAACACCATCATGCAATTATTATACATAAAGCCAAGCCCGTCAGTAATAACTCCCGAGCTTGATCCAAGCGAATGCGTAACATTAACAACGTTGCCGGCAGCATCAGCAACAACTAGATGTGTTGTGTCCTTGCTTTCGGGCGCGCCTGAATTTAGCCGCACAATATCAGCTTTTTCACCGGCACGAATCTTTGCCGCAATCTCGGCTGCCCGCGCTTTACTTGCCAGCAGGTCTTGCGGCACATCAATGAAATTTGGATCACCCATAAACTGATCTTTATCGATCGTGGCATATTTCATCGCCTCGGCAACCGTTGCGATATATTGCGCCGAATTATGTCCCATGGCGGCCAAATCAAAATGCTCTAGAATATTCAGCATTTCCAATATCATCAAACCGCCACCTGGCAATTGATTGGTTGCTACCTCAAAGCCTCGATAGTTGCCAATCAGCGGGGCCAGATTGGTTGGCGCGCAATCGACCAGATCATCACTTGTCAGTAGCCCGCCATTGGCTTTCATGTCAGCGGTAATCAAATCAGCGACGTCCCCATCATAAAAAATACCAATGCCTTCGTTCGCAATCCGTTGGTAAAGCCGGCCCATGTCTGGATTTTTCAGAATATCGCCGACATTCAAAAGCGCACCATCCTCGCTTAGATAGATTTTGCGGGCCGCATCCAATTTATTCACCACGGCGACCCGTTCAATGCGACCTGCCTGTGCCGGCTGAAGCCAAAATCCCAGAACCCTTGGTCGAACCGCAAATCCATTAATGCAATAGTCAATCGCCGGTTGCAAAACCTGACCCAGCGACATTGTGCCATGGTGTTGCAGTGCGGTGTTAAACGCCTGCAGTGTCATTGGCGATGTCATCGATTGATAACCAAATTCGTTGACCTGGCCCTTGAGCACAAAACCGAAGCCATCGTCACATTCGCGTTCGATCAGATGTTCCCACATATCTGGCTTGGTTGCTTTGGGCGCCTTGCCGTGAAAATCAATGAAACTGTGAATATCTTTTTCTGGCATGAAGATTTGCATCGAGCCAAAACCGGCAATACCGCACATTTGTGGATCAACAACTGTTTGGACAAATGCGGCTGCGATAGCCGCATCCATTACATTGCCGCCAGCTTTAAAGATATCCAGACCAGCCTCTACCGCTTCTGGCTGTGGTGCCGAAATCATACAACGCGTCATCATACTTTCCTTCACGAATTATCTACCTAATCCATTACCGACTTAAACAGGTTTTTGAAATTCTTGCCAGTGAACTCTTTTAAGCTATCGATGGTAAATTATTGTCAGCTAATGACTTGTTTTTGTGATGATCGGCACGCTAACGTTATGATTGAACTGCAAGATAAAGCAGATAAACGACGAAACGGAGGGCAATTATGGATATGGCGCAGCTAAGTTTTAATGATGAGGATATGCTTGCTGGATTAAAGCCCTGGGTTTTGTGCGAAAGCCCCAGTTATGATCCGGCGGCGGTGAACCGGATGCAAGATATTGCCGCACATGATCTTGCAGTTATGGGGGCACCAATTGAGCGCATTCCAGTGCATTCCTCAATTGGTGATTGTATTCGCGCGCGTTTTGCCCATCCACAATCTGACCAGCCGGACTTTTGATTATTGGCCATATGGATACTGTTCACCCGCTTGGCACACTGAAACAATTGCCGTTTAAACGAGATGGCAACCGCTGCTATGGCCCAGGCATTTGCGATATGAAAGGTGGCAATTATCTGGCACTAGAGGCAATCCGCCAGCTGCAAAAGGCCGGACTTGAAACGCCACTTCCCATCACTGTTCTCTTTACCTCGGACGAAGAAATCGGATCACCGTACACCCGTGCACTTATCGAAGCCGAAGCCGCGCGGGCAAAGGCGGTTCTGATACCTGAACCAGCACGAAAAGGTAATGGCGTCACATCTGGCCGCTATGCTGTTGCTCGCTATGATGTCACCACCCATGGCAGGCCAAGCCATGCCGGATTGCGGCTGTCTGAAGGGCGTTCAGCAATCCGTAAAATGGCCGAAAAAATTATCGATATCGAAGCCATGACAAGTGAGGATTGCAGCTTTTCAGTCGGTGTTATGAACGCCGGAAAATGGGTGAATTGCGTTTCGTCAAAAGCCAGCGCTGAGGTTCTATCAATGTCAAAACGCCAAGAAGACCTAGATGATGGCATTGCCAGAATGCTTGCCCATAATGATCCAGATAGCGAGGTTATTACCAAGGTCAAGCTTGGCCTAACAAGGCCTGTCTGGACGCCATCGACGGCTGACCTGAAACTTGTTGAAATGGCCAATGATCTTGCCACGCAGCTAGGCCAGCCATTTCGTCATGAAAGTTCAGGCGGTGGTAGCGACGGTAATTTTACTGGTGCAATGGGTGTTCCGACGCTTGACGGTCTTGGGGTTGCTGGCGACAAATACCACACGCTTGAAGAACATATTGAAATTGATAGCCTGGCAATGCGCGGCCAGATGATGGCTGGTTTATTGATGGGAATCAACGCAGATTTTTAGAATTTTGCACTAAAAAGGGAGCTTTTCCATGGCCGAGACAAAACTATCCACCCATTCAAATGAAGCTTTGTTTCTTCGCGATAAAAATCTTGTCGAAGATGTGATGGGAAAGATGAGTTTCACCGATGCCATGTTTTATCACATTATGGGGATTGCGCCATCAGCTGGCCAGCGCGCAATTTTGGATGCGGTGCTTGTCACCTTAATGGAACATGGCTTTACCCCTAGTGCGATCGCCGCCCGCATGACATATCTCTCTGCTCCAGAGGCCATGCAATCAGCGGTGGCGGCGGGATTATTGAGCGTCGCCAGCCAATTTATTGGCACTATGGAAAATGTGGCAAAAATTTTAGAGGAAATTGCCAATGACCCCAACGGCCAAAATGCAGCCTGCCAGCGCATCGTCCAACAACATCTTGACAGCGGCAATCACATGCCCAGGCTTTGGGCATCACCTTCATCGCCCTGATGATCCTCGAACGCCAAAATTATTTGAAATCGCCATGGCACATGAAGAAATTGACAAACGTCCAATTGCAATGATGCAAACGCTTGGGCAATATGTTGACCGGAATTATCGCAAACATCTGACAATTAATGCGACCGGCGCCACCGCGGCAGTATTGATGGGCGCGGCGGTTCCAGTTCGCATCATGCGCGGCTTTGCGGTAATTTCACGCGCCGCCGGTTTGGTCGCACATGTCATGGAAGAACAACAAAACCCAGCCGGACGCCACATATGGGATCTTGTCGATAATAATATCCCCTATACTGGCAATGCTTTGATCAAACCTGCCCCTTAAAACATCCTCCAAAATCAGCGGGCGGCCTCAAAAAGGCTGCTCCATCTGCTGATCTTTGAGGGACTGCTCGATTGCCTGTTACGCTAGATGCCTTCCAGCCCCGTCATATGCTGGCACACACTTTGCCCAAGCGCATTGAGGTCATAACCGCCCTCAAGCAGGCTAACCACCCTCACTGCGCCGCTATGTTCGGCCGCTTCATTTGCCGCATCAATAATATCATTTGTTAAAATGCCAAAATCATCACTTGTCATCTGCAACCCGCCAAGCGGATCTGCCTCATGCGCGTCGAAACCAGCCGAAATGATGATCAGATCAGGTTTGGCCGCAACAACCGATGGCAATAAATCATCACGCCAGCCAGACCGGATACTGCTGCCGCCAGTGCCATAAGCCAATGGCAGATTGAAAATATTCTGATAAGCACCTGTTTCATCATAGGCTCCAGTGCCCGGGAAAAGCGGCATTTGATGCGATGATGCATAAAACAGGCTTCCATCATTCCAGAAACAGGCTTGCGTGCCATTGCCGTGATGAACATCAAAATCAATAACGGCAATCCGGTTTAATCCCCATTTTTGCTGAGCATGACGCGCCGCGATTGCCGCGCTGGAAAACAAACAGAATCCCATGGCTTGTTCAGGTTCGGCATGGTGACCCGGCGGACGCATCAGGCTAAAAGCGGTGCTGGCCTTGTTTTCCATCACCATATCAACGGCAAGACACGCCCCACCAGCCGCACGCGATGCACATTCATAGCCGCGCTTGCTGGCCCATGTATCGGCATCAAGCGGCGCTGGTTCATCGGCATCACCTGTTACGTCAAACACCATATCAAGATAGGACTCGCTATGCACCAGCTCAAGCTGAGATCGTTCGGCAAGCGGCGCTGCGGCACGCTGCCACGATTGATAATTATCGCCAATATGATCAAGAATCGCCGCATATCTCTCCGGCCTTTCGGGATGGCCAGCCGGTACGTCATGGCGGGCTGATATGTCATGGGTGATCAAGGCAGGTTTCATCATTTTTTCCAAACATGCACGTAGTCCTAAACCGCCGGGTGCGGCTTTTTGATTTAACAATAAACACTAGCATAGATTTACGTGATGGGAATGCCCCAACGCCAGAACAGCAAATGGCGGCAAAGAGATTGGCAATCAACTAAAATACTGATTTCTCTGTTTGCTTTATCTTGCAAATCAGTTGCCAAGCGCTTAAATCCAGAATGCATCGTGGTACCAAGGGAGCAACGCATGACTGTTCAAACATTCAATTTTGAAGCTGATACTGGAAAAATTCTGAGCATCGTGATCAATTCACTTTACTCACAAAAAGAAATCTTCCTTCGCGAGCTGATCTCGAATGGTTCAGACGCAATTAATAAACGCAAATTTGACATTATGACGGCTGGCAATGCCGCTGATACCTTTGATGGCAAAATCACCATTGCCGTCAATAAAAAGGACAAAACCATCACCTTGTCAGATAATGGCATTGGCCTGTCATCAGATGAAATGGTTGAGACGCTTGGAACCATTGCCAGCTCGGGAACCAAGGCCTTTATCGAAGCGGCCAAAACCACAAAAGATACCGATGATGTGAGTGACCAACTTATTGGGCAATTTGGCGTTGGATTCTATTCCACCTTTATGGTTGCCGACCAAGTTGAAGTTTTGTCAAAAAAGCATGGCGCCAAAACCGCCAGCCTATGGGCAAGCGATGGTCAGGGCGGCTTTACCATCACCGATGCCAGCCGCGATGAGACCGGAACAAGCGTTATTCTTCATCTTCGTAAAGAAGCCAAAGAATATCTTGAACAGGAGCGCATCACGCACCTTGTCAAAAAATATTCAGATCATATTGCTCAGCCTATTTTCTGGATCGGCAAGGATGATGCCGCCGAACAGCTAAATTCATCAGCTGCCCTGTGGACCCGCTCGGCAAAAGATATTTCCGAAGAAGAATATACGTCCTTTTACAATGCGGTGGCGTCATCCTATGACAAGCCCTTTATCACGATTCACAACAAAACCGAGGGCGCGGTTGAGTTTACCAACCTGCTTTTCATTCCGTCATCAGCACCGTTCGACCTTTATGATCCCGAACGTAAGTCAAAGCTGCATCTATATGTAAACCGCGTTTTCATCACCGATGATTATGAAGGGCTTGTGCCAAAATGGATGCGGTTCTTACGAGGCATTATAGACACCCCCGATGTTGATTTGAATGTTAGCCGTGAAATGTTGCAGCAAAATCCAGCTGTCACCAAAATCAGCAAGGCCGTCGTTAAACGGGTTCTATCTGAGCTGAAAAAAGCATTGGACAAGCGCCGTGACGAATATGCCACCTTCTGGGAGGGGCTTGGCAAGGTTCTGAAAGAAGGGCTTTATGAGGACCAGGCCAATAGCGAAAAGCTTCTTGAAATCTGTTTGTTCCGGTCGACCAAAACGGACAAGCTGATCACGCTTCAAGATTATATCGATGATTTCGCCGAAAATCAGGACGTCATCTATTACCTATCTTCCGATGATGCCGATCGGGCGCGACTGAGCCCGCATCTTGAATCCTTTCAGGCCAAGAATATTGACGTTCTGCTGCTTACCGATCCGATTGATGATTTCTGGCTGTCCAATATCCAGCAATTTGCAGGCAAGAATTTCCAGTCAATCACCCGCGGCGAAGTTGATATTTCCAAAGTGGGCGAAGCCACATCAAAAGATGATCAGCCAGAAGAAATTTTATCCGATCAATTTGTTGCCAAGATCAAACATGTTCTTGACGGCAGTGTCGCCAATGTACGCAGCTCAGCAAATATGGAAACCAGCCTTGCCCGCCTTGTTGCCGATGACAATGGCATGGATCAGCAGATGGAGCGCATGATGCGCATGCATAATCCCGATTTCAAAGGCATGCCAAAAGTGTTAGAAGTGAATGCCAAGCATCCATTGATCAAATCATTGAATGCCAAGCTGGAAGCTGGCGAATTTGAAGGATCGGATGATTTTGCCAAATTGATTTTAGACAGCGCGCTTGTCGCCGAAGGCGAGGCAATCACTGATTCACGCGACTTTGCCAAACGCCTGTCCGACGTCATGCAAAAGGCGCTTGCCAACTAGTCACATAACAACCGGTCCGTTATTATCTGGCGGACCGGTAAAATAAATACAATTTTGACCAGCTTGTGTTTGTATCGCGACTGACAAACTGGTTGGACTAAATAGCAGCTATTGAACCGTCATTTTGCGTATATCAAGCCTGCCAACAATTGTTCCAATCCAGCTATCCACCTCAACCCGAACAGGCACTATCTGGCCCTGCAACGGGCGGCCAAAAAACATTTTGATCCGTTCGTCATCATCGTCTTTATCGTCTGAGCGCCATTTTGAATCAATTTGATGACCACCAATTGGTTCAAATTCCAGACTGCAGATAAGCGCGTCTCCAACAAATTCACCAGGCCGTGTTTCGGTTAAATCATTGGTGCCAAGTGTTTTGAAATGCAGTCGGCTTCGCCGCCGACCGTCATAAATTTCATAGCTTTTAGCGCAATCACCGGTTGTTTCGATATGGCGAATAAGGCGAAGAACGGCACTATAGGGATCAAGGACATTCACCCGCATCTGCGCCGTCAACGGATAGACTTCGTCAAGATCCAGTTCGGGCATCCGCGATTCAGTGCTGACATTTGAATCATCATCCCACGCCACGCGGCTTTGCAACGTTTTACGCCCAGAAATCCGTTCCATAAACAGGGTTTTAGGCGTCCATCCAGCATCTTTTAACACCAGATCAGCTTTGGCGCGGCTTTGAAAACCACTAAAAAAGGCAATAAAACCATCACTGTCAACGCTAGCCAAAATGCGGGCATCATCGTCGCCAAACTGGTAATCAAGCTGGCTTTTGGCAAGTAGAATATTGCCCCAGCTAACAGTATAAACCAATCTTGTTGATTGGTAGGATGCTGCTGCTGCGCTCGCGCAAAGACTGAGCAAAACCGCTAGGAAAAATCTATGCATAAACAATCTCCGGAAAAGACAGGGCATCTTACCCCTGATTTAGATATTCAACCAGACTTCTTCAAGATCATGCACAAGAGGCCAGCCATTTTGCCGCTCCAAATAAAAAAAGCCGGTCTAATGACCGGCTTTCTTGAATTAGTGATAGATGCGACTTATGAAAACATATCGCTGGTGATACCATTATACCAACCAATCGATTCTTCATAGGTGGTTTTGCGAACATCGGCACTTTCGCCACCCTGCGATACAAATTTATCAACCACATCAATCTTTTCTGATCCAGCTTTGTAATTCGCACCAACCTTAATCCCGTCATTTGTCGCAATCAGGCTCCAACAGGTATTAGCAAAACGTGGATCGTAAACACGGCTTCCCGTCAACTCACCACGGATTGCATTCGCTGCTACCTTAGCCTGACTATTTGCTGAAAATCCGGATTTTGGCATTGATGATGCGACCGATGCATCACCAAGCACATGAATGTTTGGATCAGCCTTTGACGCCATTGTTGCCGGAATAATTGGCGCCCAATCACCGTCAGTAACACCTGCCGCCATTGCGATTGATCCTGCTCGCTGTGCTGGCACTACACTTGCAGCATCAGCTTTAAAGGTGTCAAGATCAGTAACAATTTCCATGGTTTCATGGTTGACCGATTTGATACCCCCATGAGAATCTGGACCAAGCCACTCAATCATTCCAGGATAATGCTTTTCCCAACCCGCCGTGAAAAGACCCATTTTTGAGAATTTTTCTTTAGGGTCCAAAACAATGATCTTGGCGGTTGGATTGCGTTCTTTCAATAGATGAGCAATCATCGAAACGCGCTCATATGGTCCTGGTGGACACCGATACGGGTTTGGCGGAGGCATCATAACAAAAGTACCACCTTTTTTCATGGTGAGAACTTGGTTGCGAATTTGTTGAGCTTGCGTTCCAGATGTCCAGCCATGTGGCATACGCCCTTGCGCCTGAGGCGAATAGCCTGCAATGCTATCATATTTCAGTGCGATCCCGGGTGAAAGGACAAGCTTGTCGTATGACAATTTTCCTCCTGACGCCAAGTTGACTGTTCTCGCAGCACCGTCCACTGATGCGGCCCACTCGTGCACAACATTGATACGGTTATTTACTGCCAACCCATAATAATTATGACCGATCGACCCATATTTGCGGAAGCCCCCAATATAAAGATTTGAGTAAAAACAAGTGTAATACCGCTTTGATGCTTCAACCAAGGTGACATCAAGCGCACCTTTTGAGTCCTTCGCGAGGTAACGTGCTGCAGTTGCACCACCCGCGCCGCCACCAATAACAACGACTTTCGGAACCGCGCCAAAAGCCAATGACGGCATCGCAAGCCCAAGAGCCGATGCCCCGAACAAGCCACCAAAGCCGCGTCGTGAAATTGAAGTCATAAAAACCTCCCCTGTTGATTTATCATCTATGATTTCTGATGACGGGTCAGCAAAAAACGGACGTGCCGCCTCTCATTACATAGAGAAAACCATCAAGATTACCTGAAAATACAACCAAAAGGTTGTTCATCTAATATCTAATGCCGCTCCATCTCAGCAGGGGGATGATTAGTTGGACAGCGATGAAAAATAGGCCGCAAGTGATATAATTTGTTCATCATCAAGCCTGCCAGCCATCATCTGCATGACCTTATTATCCAGATCTTTGCTGCGATAGGCCTTCATGATGATAACAAATGTTTCGGCCTCGATACCATTAATCTGCGGAATGCCTGCGCCCGACTTTCGATGACAGGTCACACATTCGCCTGCCAGGTATTCACCATAGCCAAGATCGGCTTTGGCAATTTGATCGGCAAGATCAGTTTGTGCCGCAGCACTTGAGATTGCACCGAACATCACAGCAGACATGGCACCAAACATCTTGCAATCACCGACTGCCCGAAGTCTGGCGCAGCCCCGCAATATGCGGTCGCAAATTGGCTTTCCCCATCACCGAAACCCTTTAAAACATAGAATTTAATATATGAATTTAACTATATAAATCCCATCATAGCAAGCAAGCACCGCAATATGATGAAACGGTTTTACCGATCTTTCGGCCTAGATATTGAGAAATGAACAAAATTAGGCAATAGTGAGACCTTCGTCACGCAAAACGCAATGCCGGTTTTCATCCAATCGGCCAAAAGCCCAGAATGCGGATTGTGCGGCAAAATTATTGGCACAGGCCGCACCGCCGAACCAAAACGCCACCGTGATAGGGGCATTGTCAAAAAGGAAAATCAGGTGGCAAAATCAAAACCCGATGATACCGAATCCATCGTCCGTAAATTTCAAAAAATTCACGGTGGCACCTTTGATTATTCGAAGGTTGATTACTTCAACCATACAACCAAGGTCATCATCATATGCCGGCATCACGGGCCATTTGAACAGCAACCTCGCCTTCACCTTCGTGGCAGTACGGGTTGCCGCCAATGTATTGCCGAACGCGGGAAATAGACCCCGCGCCAAAGACACAATTTCACAGCCGATCATCAAGTTGCAATCCTGACCGGACGGGTGACTAATTTTGACCTGAGGCCGGATTGATGATGGTCGCCAATTTGTCAAAATGAAATTCTGCCATCCCGTTGCAACTTAATGAATATCCTTGATTTGCCCCATTGCGGTTTTCAATTTGGCAACGGTGAAATCGGCAGATTTTGCCGCCTCAAGGATGATCGCTTCGCGCCGGCTAATCAAATCCACCACTGCTGGTATCTGTTTGACTGCGGCTGGCGGAATGAGCACGGCGCCATGCTGATCAGCATGGATGATATCATTTGTCGTGGCGGTCAGCCCAAAAACCGTGACCTGACAATCAATATCGACAAGATGAACAAAAGCATGGCTTGGCCCAACCTTGCCACCAATCAGATTAAACCCGCGGGCGCTATCCGGCACATCACGAAATGACCCGTTGGTAACAGCCCCCAAAACACCAAGCCCTTTATGGATATTGGTTTGCACCTCCCCCCAAAAGGCACCAAACCCGGGCTGGGGATCAATATCTTGAATAACGACAATGGTTGGCGCTGGCGCGGCCGCAACATATTCATAATAGGCAGCGCGTTTTGCCATCATTTGTTCGCTGGTTTCGGGCGATGGCGCTGCAGCACGAATGGTTGCCGTACGGGCAAAACCGCAAATTGGTGGCAGCGCTGGATCAAGACTGAAAAAATGCGTGGTGGTAAAGCCATATCCGCGCCGTTCGGGGATGATTTCTTCAAGCACGTTGCAAATGGTGGGGGTATCCCACTTGGTTAAAAGCGCAAGATCATCCGCAGTGACATTGATATCCATCATTTTTCCCTTTTTCACAAACTGATCCATAATCATAACTGTGATATCATAACCAGTGATTTTCAAAATTGGAGTTTTTTAAAGATGGTTCGACATAAAAAACCGTACCGGCCAAATCTGGCGGGTACGGGTTTTTCAAAAGCGCGTTACGCCCCGATCAAGATTGCTGCAATCATATAAAATGATGCTTGGTCTTGTGCTTGCAAATCAGCAATAGATTTACAGGGTTTCGATGATCCGCTTTGCTTCTTCATAATCGCCTGACATGGCAACATTCGAGGCTTTGGTTGCAACGCGTGCAACAGAAAAGAAATCGGCAATAAAGGCAAGGCTAAGCATGATACCGGCTTCAATTGATTCGCAAAAACGGCAGGTTGTTTGATAGACAGTGGTTACTGACATTACTCTCTCCAAAGGCCTTTGACGCGCACATGACAATCCCACGAAAAGGACAAGCCCTTTCGACGAACATCAATGCTCCCAAAAACCAGTTATTGTTGAATGTTTTTAAAACGAGTCTGGCTGGTACCAGCTGCTGTAAAGGTTAGGCTCGAAACTGGCAAATGTGAAGAGGGTTTAGCCGCGATGTTTTGGCGCACCTTGAAAAGCGCCTTTACTGCCTGATGGCTGCGGCCTCAATATCATTATAGGGATTGCCGCCAGCCCATGCTATAAAATGAGACCTGAGAGATAACGTGGCCACCCGATGCGTGGCATGAAGTCTGCCAGAGATCAAATTGAGGATGGTGCCAATGTTTGGCAAGCTGATTATTTTCGCCATTCTTGGCGTTTCGCTTTATGCGCTTTTCATTAGGATGAAAACACGCATAACCGGCGCGCCGCCACCAGCGCCACAACAAATTGCTAAGCGCGGGAAAAAAAGCTGGCTTGGCGATGATGTTCGCATTAGCAAAATCCAAATCATCATTAGCGTGCTAGCCGCCCTATATCTTATCTGGGCAATCATCACGCTGTACCGCTAGCATGCCTAACAGCATTCTAAGCAATGACAAAAACCAGGTAGGCAAGTGATGACAGAAAACAAGCTTTGGTCATTTTCACTGACAATCTATCAGCTTGATGCTGTTGCCCCTGCTTGTCTTGATCTTCAAGAGCAATGCCAGATTGATGTTCCCTTGATGCTATGCGTTGTCTTTGCCTGCATTCAGGGCAAAGCGATATTGGAAGAGGATTTGACGCAGCTTCACAATCTTGCCAGCCCTTGGCAAAGCAATATTGTGCGATCGCTTCGCCGCATTCGCACCCAATTGAAAACCGGCCCCCAGCCAGCACCAAATGTAGTGACTGAAGATCTTCGTAACAAGGTCAAGGCGACCGAGCTAGCCGCAGAAAAAATCCAGCTTGAAATGATGCAGGCATGGGTCAGTCAGCTTGCCGCCATTGATCAGGCTGATGGCTTGCCAGCATTACCAGCAATCATTGACATAATAACACGCATTGTGATTACCAGCAGCAAGACTGAGATCACCCAGACTCAGCATGATCATATTCGCGTTATTGCCGCCGCGGCATGCCAAATCAAAGATCACAAAACCGAAATCATTCAGCCTTAATCAACGCCTGATCCCGTCCAGCGTTTGACTGTTGGCAATTGGATATCAAGAAGATCAAGCGCGCGCCCAACACTTTGGTTAACCACATCATCCAGCGTTTGCGGCCGGGCATAAAATCCGGGAACTGGTGGCATGATGATGGCGCCGCTTTGGGTGGCTTGATCCATTAGCCTGATATGGCCTGCATGAAACGGCGTTTCGCGAAGCATCAGAACAACGCGGCGGCGCTCTTTCAGGCACACATCGGCAGCCCGCGCGGTCAGCTCTTCATTATAACAATTGGCAATTGCGCTGAGCGTTTTGATTGAACAGGGCGCAACAAGCATGCCATTAGTGTGAAACGAACCTGATGAAATGGCCGCGCCAATATCCTTGTGATTATAGAGATGATCGGCAAGTGCCTTAATCTGGTCAGGCTCGTAATCGACTTCGGCAAGCGCAGTGCGAAATGCCGATGGGGTAATGATGGCATGGGTTTCAACATCATCAACCGCGCGCAGCAATTCCAGCGCCCGAATTCCATAAATAACCCCGGATGCACCCGTAATGGCAATAATCACACGCCGCATTTTTTCACCCTTATTTTTAAAAAAATAATTTGCGGTGAGTGCCATTTTCCCTTTTGCAGCT
Source organism: uncultured Candidatus Puniceispirillum sp. (assembly GCA_905182545.1). GTDB lineage: Bacteria > Pseudomonadota > Alphaproteobacteria > Puniceispirillales > Puniceispirillaceae > UBA3439. The sequence continues at coordinate 153,188 of CAJJBY010000001.1, read as the reverse complement.
GCTGAAAAACAATCAACAGCTTTGATCAATCAGCGAGTTAACAGTGCCAGTGATCGCGCCAGACTGTCAATCTTTGACACGACTTGGCGGCCACGTTAGGGCTGATTTCAGCATGGAGTTTGGGTGACGATCACACCAATCATCAAGCACCCGATTGTTCGGGCATTTACCGCGCCAGATCAGCCCGTTAATTCCCTTTGATTTTCACCTTCGGTAGGACTAGCTTGGCAGGCATGACACCAAACACCTCTTCTTCTGGCATGGTTATAAACTGGCTAATCCTAATCACGCTTGGCGTTATCTGGGGAGCCAGCTTTCTTGGTGTTGAACTTGCCCTTACCGGATTTGGCCCGATAACGCTTGCCGCAGGGCGCGTATCAGCGGCGGCATTAATCCTGCTTGTGATCACGCTTGTCTATGGCGATGGTTTGCCACGTTTTCAAACAGCGACCGACCGGCGTATCTGGCTTCACAGCCTTGGCATGGCGCTATTCACAAATGCCATTCCCTTTTGCCTGCTATCATGGGGTCAGCAGGTGGTAACTTCTGGATTTGCCGGTATCAGCATGGCGGTGGTGCCGTTGTTTGTTTTGCCGCTGAGTCATTTTCTGGTTCCGGGCGAATTGATGAGCCGGATCAAAGTCATTGGATTTATGTTTGGCTTTGCCGGTGTTGTGCTGCTTATTGGTGGCGATAAGATTTTAGCCAGTGCCGCGCCATCACCCTTAATGTTTACCGCCCAGCTTGCCTGTGTCACCGCCAGTAGCTGTTATGCCATTGGCAGCATCATCACACGGCTTTGCCCACCGGTCAGCGCGCTATCTTTTGCCGCGGCTGGATTAACGCTTGGCGGCATTATTCTGATCCCTGTCGCGCTTTTGATCGAAGGAGTGCCAAATGCATCCTTTGGCACTGCCTTTGTTGGTCTTGCCTATCTTGCGGTATTTCCAACGGCGATTGCGACTATTTTACTAACCATTCTGGTTCGGCGCGCAGGGCCACCATTTTTATCACTGGTCAATTATCAGGTGCCGGTCTGGGCGGTGGTTATTGGCGCGCTTGTTCTTGATGAGGCCTTGCCAGGTCATTTCCTGATGGCGTTGGCCGTCATCCTGACCGGATTATTCATTGCACAATTGGGGCGACGCCGCGTCATCGCTGAGAGCATTCCAAAGCCGCCAGCAGGCAAGGTATAAAGATCAGACCAAAACGATGCCCGATCTTGATTTTTGAACACAGTTATCTGTTACCGGTTTAATGGCCGAGAATCTGGCTCAAAAACAGCTTGGTCCGGTCAGATTGCGGGTTGCTGAAAAAGGCTTCAGGCTCGTTCTGTTCAACGATCTGGCCTTCATCCATGAAAATCACACGGTCGGCCACTCGGCGGGCAAAACCCATTTCGTGCGTCACGCAAATCATCGTCATGCCATCATCGGCCAGCTCGACCATCGTATCCAGAACCTCTTTGATCATTTCCGGATCAAGCGCCGAGGTTGGCTCATCAAAGAGCATCAATTGCGGCTGCATGCATAAGGCACGGGCAATCGCCACACGCTGCTGCTGGCCACCTGAAAGCTGGCCTGGATATTTGCTGGCCTGCTCGGGAATTTTCACCCTTGTCAGGAAATGCATAGCAATTTCTTCGGCTTCGGCACGTGGTGTTTTACGCACCCAGATTGGCGCCAACATGCAGTTTTCCAGAATCGACAGATGTGGAAATAAATTGAAATGCTGAAAAACCATGCCCACTTCACGTCGGATTTCATCAATGTTTTTTACATCATTATTTAACTCAATACCGTGAACGTTTATATCCCCATCTTGGTGTTTTTCCAGGCGGTTTAAACACCTGATGAGTGTCGATTTGCCAGAACCAGATGGTCCGCACACCACGATCCGTTCGCCTCTTACTACGCGCAAATTTATGTCCCGAAGAACGTGAAACTCACCAAACCATTTGTTAACGTGCTCCATAGAGACAATAACTGTTTCATCAAGCGAGGTTTTTCTTTTTTCATCCCTAGCAACTGACGTTTTTACCATTTAACTGGCTCCCAACTCTGATATCCGACGTAATTAATGGCCACGGTTTAGTTTACGTTCGAGGTACATGGAGTATCGTGACATTCCAAAACAAAACACGAAGAAAATTAATGCCACCACTAGATAGCCAGTTGACGCCTGTACGGGCGTTGACCACGCAGCATCAGCAATAGTGGACTGCGTTGCTCCCAGGAGATCAAAAAGGCCTACAATGCTAACCAATGATGTGTCTTTGAAGACGCTTATGATTGTGTTGACTATGCCCGGCAAGACACGAGTGAGAGCTTGCGGCAAGATAATCAAGCGCATCGACTGCCAATAAGATAATCCTATAGCATCTGCGCCTTCATATTGACCCTTATCAATAGCCTGCAACCCCCCTCTTATAACCTCGGCCATGTAAGCAGATTGCCAAAGCGTGACACCAATCAACGCTCGTAATAACGAGTCAAAATTCACTCCTTCAGGCATAAAGAGCGGAATCATAACTGACGCCATAAACAATACAGTAATGAGGGGAACCCCTCGCCAAAACTCAATAAATATTATGGATAGTGTTCGCGCAACAGGCATATTTGAGCGACGACCAAGGGCCAGCAAAATACCCAAAGGAAGAGACACAACGATGGCTGTTGTCGCCACTACTAATGTAATTAAAAGACCGCCCCAATCCCTCGTGTCTATTTTTTCTAAATCAAAATCTACGCCAACGCTGACAAGCGCTGCCGCAAAAAAAATGAAAAACCAGCCCGCTAGACCCGCTACTTTGGAGAAATCTAAAAGTGGCCCCGTTATCCAGCCCGCTTTTCCGGCGCGGCCGAATGAAATCAAAGCAAGACCAGCAATAGTATTCACGCCAACACTGAATTGTGACAAGCCAAAGCCACCCCCAGTTAACATAACTGTTGCGAATATCGGGTAGATTGTAAGAAAGAAAGCTGCGACAAATTTGCGATAGGGCAGCCTTTCAATCATGACCCAAGCTAAAAGAATTGCCCCTAGAAGATAGGTCGAGTTAACACGCCAAAGGGATTCATTTGGATAAGCCCCGTACAAAATAAATTTCGTCTTTGCAATAATGTACGGCCAACACGCACCATGCCAACCATTAGGAAGTGCGCCTCCTTGCTCAACAGTCCAGCAAACCTGGCGCTTTTGTTCCTCAGGGTCCTGCCATACTGCTGACAAGATTGCAAAATCCAAAAGTCCATATACTTGAACAACAAAAACATAAGCCACAAAAGCTGTGAATACGGTCATCAAAATTGATTTCACTGCAGCACCCAAGCTTGAATAATCTAGCATGCTGGCAAAAATATTTTCATATAGCCAGCCAGCAGGGCCAGAACTTATGGTAGGGGGCGGCAGTATTGGCGCATCTTCTTGACGAATGAATGCAACTTCATTGTTATTAGCAGCAGAGCGCTGCTTACTAGTTCCGTTTGAAGCCATTTTAACGCTCCACCAATTTCACACGATCATTGTACCAATTCATAAAAGCAGCTGTGATTAATGAAACAGTTAGGTAGACCATCATCATCATGAAAATCATTTCGATTTCTTTGCCAACTTGGTTCAATGCGGTACCAGCAAAAACCGATACTAGTTCTGGGTAAGCAATAGCCACAGCCAAAGATGAGTTTTTTGTTATGTTTAAATATTGCGATGTAAGCGGTGGAATGATAACCCGCATCGCCTGAGGAATGACAACTAGCCGGAGTGTATAATTCGGACGAATTCCCAACGCCGACGCAGCTTCAGTCTGGCCTTTACTAACCGCCAGAATACCGGCTCTCACAATCTCAGCAATAAACGCAGCGGTATATAAAGATAGGGCAAGCCAAACCGCCAACAATTCTGGCACTAATGTCATCCCAGCACCTGATTGATAACCACGCCGAAGCATTGATCCAGTATTTTTAAACTCCGGGATATTCCAATCAAGCGGGCTGTTTGTAAATAAGAAAGTTATCAATGGTATGAAAACTAAAAGAGCTATGCCAATCAAAAAAACTGGAATGATTTTACCAGTTTGTGCCTGAACATGCTTGGCATATCGGCTAACACAAATTGTGAGTAGTGCAGCGAGCGCAAAGGCAATTACTGAATAAACAAAGCCCTCTTGAGGTACAGGGGCGGGCAAGTACAACCCTGTGATATTGACCCCAATCAAGTCAGGTATAATTTCTAATTTTTCTCTTTTGCCCGGCAGTCGCGCGAAGCACTGCAAAATACCAAAAAAACAGCTGCAAGAGAATGGGTATATTCCTCAGCATTTCGATGTAAGTGGTTGCAAAGGCCCTGAATACAACATTATTTGACAGCCGCATTATTCCTAATGTGAAGCCAATCACTGTTGCTGCAAAAATACCAAGAACAGCTACCAAAAGTGTGTTTGCTATCCCAATATAATACACATCCAGATAAGTCGAAGTGCCCACCTTATAATCGAATAGCCAGGTGCCAAATGTTTGACTAATTTGGAACCCTGCAGTACCGGTTAAAAAACCGAAACCAAGCGACTTACCTTGATTACTAAGGTTGGTGAGGGTGTTGTCGGTCAGCCAAAAAAAAGAAAAAACAAGTGCCGCAATCAGAACAACTTGGAAAAAAATACCTCGCACATTAGCGTCATTGGCAATTTTCGAAAATGTGTTGAGTTTCACGTTCATGTTTGATCGCTCAAATCTAATTTGTTCAAAAAGTGAAAAGCGCCCAGCCTCTAATTGAAAGCTGGGCGCAAATATATTCAGTAATTAGCGGATAGGCGCCGCATAAAGAATTCCACCTTGACTCCATAGCGCGTTAACGCCGCGTGCCAACTTCAATGGTGTGTTCGGCCCAACATTCCTTTCATAGCTTTCACCGTAGTTACCAACTTTGAGAATGATGTTGTAAGCCCAGTCGTTTGACAAACCCAGTTCTTCGCCAAAGTTTCCTTCTTTGCCAATCAAACGTGCGGTACCAGGTGCCAATTTGCTGTCATATTTCATGTTGTTCACATTTTTTGATGAAACGCCCATCTCTTCGGCATTTATCATCGCGTTAAGTGACCAACGTACAATGTTGAACCATTGATCATCACCTTGTCGAACAACAGGACCCAGAGGCTCTTTTGAGATAATTTCTGACAAAACCACATGATCATCTGGCTTAGTCAATTTGCCGCGCTGAGCAGCCAGACCCGAGCGATCAGTAGTGTACACGTCACAGCGGCCAGCATCATAAGCAGCTACAACTTCATCGGCTTTTTCAAAAGCAACTAGGTTAAAGCTCATTCCATTCGAACGGAAATAATCTGTAATGTTGAGCTCAGTTGTCGTGCCCGTGTTGGTACAGATGTTGGCACCATCAAGTTCTGTCGCGGCCTTCACACCAAGACCCTTTGGGACCATCATACCTTGACCGTCATAGTAATTCACGCCAGCAAAATTCAAACCCAATTGTGTGTCGCGAGTCATTGTCCAGGTTGTGTTACGAGATAGAATATCAACTTCACCAGAGCTTAGAGCCGTAAAACGCTGTTTCGCAGAGAGCGGTGAGTACTTAACTTTTTCAGCCGCACCAAAAACAGCTGCTGCAACAGCACGGCAAAGATCAACGTCAAGACCTGTCCACTTGCCGCTGTCGTCAGCGTTCGAGAAACCAGGAAGACCCTGTGAGACCCCGCACTGGACAAACCCTTTTGCCTTAACTGCTTCAAGTGTGGTCGCTGCATTGGCTGATGCAACGGCACCAAATCCTATTGCCGCACCACAAATGGCAGATAAAATCGAAAATTTCTTCATAGTGTCACCTCTGAAATTAGTTTTGTGTTTGTTTAACGTAGATTGTTAACACACTACTGCCCTTGTGCCGACCTTAGCAATGGCAAAACCCTGCCTACGCTCCATTCAGAGAAAAATTTTCTACAAACATTTGGTTTTTGGTTTTACAGGTCTCAAAAACAGCATTATTGCTCTTTAGAGAGGCTTTTCGTATACAATTTGGTGGATATTGCATGACATAAAGCGCTTCAGCTTGTGATGTTACTCTTATATGAAAGGTGATTCTGCAGAATCGGCGTCAAATAAAGTTTTGCGTGATTTACCTTTGTTAATATCTACCCATATTTTCGCTGTTATGACGGCAAGAAAAGCAAACCACATTCAGGCAAGCTGAACGATTGCCCCATCTTCGCATCCAGATTGACACCGCCTATCGCACACGGCACTGTCGCTAAATCACGATGGATGTCTTATTGCGAAAGTCACAAATTTCAAAGGTCATTTAATGCCGCGCTATTTTATGGAATTACTTGCCCGCAGCCCACAGCGGTTTGGCACTTTACTGGCTCTTATCGGGGTTTTGGTGCTGACCCCTGATACTTTGGTTATCCGCCTTTCGGGGCTTGAACGCTGGGCCCTTATGGGCTGGCGCGGCATTTTAATGGGGGCGATGTGTTTGCTGTTGTGGCGATTGTTGCTAACGCGCAATGCCAGCCGCGAATGGCGCAGCCTAGCCAGTTGGCAAGGGGTATTGGTGATCACCGCCTTTAGCATGAATTCGGCAACCTTCACCCTCGGCATTGTTGAAACATCGGCAACCGTAGTTTTGACGGCGGTGGCGACAATGCCAATCTTTGCGGCGATTTTATCCTATTTCATGCTAGGCGAGCGTCAGGGCTGGCTCGGTTGGCTGGCCATCACCGCGGCAATGGGCGGGGTGATTGTCGTTGTGCTGGATGGCGGCAATGCGATTGGCAGCCCTGAAGGATCGGTTCTTCTTGGCGGTGTCTTTGGCGTGTTAACCGCTGCTGGCCTTGCCCTCACCTTTACCATGGCGCGCAAGTATAATGATCTTGGCATTTTGCCAGCCGCCGCCCTTGGCGCGATGATCAGCGGGTTTGTTGGGCTGTTCTTAAGTGACCTAAAAAGCATCACCGATGTGCCATTGTGGTCAGTATTGACGATGGGCTTGATTATCCTTCCGGTGTCTTTTACCTGCTTGAATTTGGCACCACGCTACACAAGTGCGGCGATTGTCAGCCTGTTAATGCTACTAGAGATGGTGATTGGCCCATTTTGGGTATGGCTTGGTGTTGGTGAACAGCCAACAATCATCATGATGGCAGGGGCGGGCTTTGTTGCGCTGGTGCTTGGCCTTCATATCCTTCGCACCCAATGGTTTATAAATTCCTAAGAATTTACCGAGTAATCACGCTTTCGCCGACGCACCTGAAAGTGACGAATTACGCCAGCCATCATCGGGCATTTCTGGTTCACTTTGAAAACCCGCAGCAATGATGGCTGTGATCGCGCAATATTCATCTTTTTCAGATGTATCACCACTCACACCAACTGCGCCAATGACGGTTCCATCCTCGGTCATGACCAGCACGCCCCCCGGCACTGGCACAAATTTGCCATCAGCAACCGTTGCAAGCGCCGCCTGAAAGCTTGGGCGGCTTGCCAACCGGTCACAGATCAGACGGCTAGACATGCCCATACCAAGCGCACCCCATGCCTTGCCACGCGCAATGTCAAACCGCATTAGCCCTGACCCGTCTTCGGATTGGCTGGCGACAATCTTGCCAGCCGCATCAAGTACAACAACGGTCAGAGGAAGCATGTTTTCAGCGCGCGCTGCATCAATGGCAACCGATACCATTTTCACAGCGGCATCATGGGGAAGGCTGATTTGCAACCGCATGTCGTATCCTTTTCGGTGCCAACCAAACCTAGTCGGTCTATTCCTTTGGCGGCATGCTGTCTTCATAGCCCGGAACAGCCGCGGCAAAATCGGCAAGCCATGACGCAAGATTTGGCGCATGATCACGCCAATTGACCTGTTTGCGGAAATCAAGATAATCCAAAACACAAGCAAGGCCAATTTCGCCAATATCAGGCATCGCACCATTGCTATAGCTTGGGTTCTTCGCAGAGATCACTTCAAGACCAAGAATAATTTTACCCCGCTGGCGTTCCACTACTGATTCAACATATTTATCTTCAGGGCGCATGCGACGCTCATAGATCACAAGTATGGCAGCATCCAGAATGCCATCCATCAATGCAGCACGGGTCAACGCCTCATAACGCGCCAAACCGCTTGCCGGAATGATTTTGCCGCCACCAGCCTTGGCATCAAGATATTCCACGATCACGCGGCTGTCGTAATAGGTGTTGCCTCCATCTTCAAGCGCGGGGATCTTGCCAAGCGGATTGACCTCGCAAATACTGTCATTGGGGTCAAGTGTATCGGTTAGAACCGGCGTCACCTGATCATCAAAGCCAAGAATATAGGTTGCCATTTTGACCTTACGGCCGAACGGCGATGAAGGGCTTGAACGCAACTGCATTGGAATAACTCCTCAATCTGGGATAATGAGCTGGCTTCGCATCAAGAAACCAGAATAAATGGCATTTGACTGCCGTGCAACAGACTTGGCAAATGCGTAAATCGGCAAAGGCAGAAAAACCCTAAATTGAAGATAACGGAAAGGCCAGCCAAATTTGTGACCAACAAAGGCAAATCATGGCCAGACGAAAGATGATGAAGATGGACAGGGCTTTTTAGCCAGCCAAATGCTGCAGCCTACAGCAGGTCGCGCGGCTGTTTTCCAGCCAAAAACGCATCAAGATTTTCAAGCGCCCAAAATCCCATCGCGTCGCGTGTGGCACCCGTTAAACTGCCAATATGAGGCAGCATGAACACATTGTCATAACCAGCTAATGCCGGGTTACCAAAAGGTTTTGTAACAAAACAATCAAGACCGGCCGCTGATAATTTGCGGCTATCAAGCACGGCCATCAAGGCTGTTTCATCAACCAACACCCCACGCGCCATACGGCGCCAAGCATCAGCAAAAGCGAAATTTCAGCCGTCGCATCGGACAAGCGGCGGGCAATCCAGATCACAGGGCGAGCCATCGGCACAATTTCCTTAGGTGGTCAAAAACAGAATAGGCCGAAAAGCTAGCCTTCGGACTTGCAGGCAGTCTCATCATAAAAATCATAAAGAACCATTGCCATGACTGTCAGAGCAATCATCCAGAATGGAAGTCCACTCTTGAAACCAGCAAAACCGGCCGTATTGCTTTCAGCCAGACCAAGCACGAAAATTAGCAAAAAAAATATAGCCAATGGCAGCGGTGATCATTTTGGTACGTTTACTAATCATAATTTGGTTGCTACGGTTTCATTAGAATCTGCGGCGTCTGCCTCGACTGCGTTCAATGTCGCAAGCATCCAGCTTCCCGTCCGCAATAGCCTGTCATCTTCCTCAGGACCACCAACAAGCTGTATGCCGATCGGCATGTCATTTTCTGACATAAGAACCGGCATGTTCAAACAAGGTAGCCCACATAATGTCCAGACAGTGGAAAAAATCGGATTGCCCGTGCTGCCTGCACTAAATAGCGGTGCTTCACCCGAGGCAGATGGTGTGATAATCGCATCAAAATCCTTGAAGAATGAGGTAAAATAGGAAACTGCCCCATTGCGAAACTCGATCGCTTCTTGATAGGCGTCATCACTGATCGTTGCACCATACGCCATCAGCTTGGCCACTTGAGGGCTTAGCGTATCATTGTGATTCTCGCGAATCTCGGCAAGGTTCCGCGCGATCTCATAATAATGGATAATGTTCTGCGACTCGACAAGGCCGGATAAATGACCCACCAGCGTCAAGCCGTTCAACCTGACCGCCAAGCGTATCAAGAACCGCCATCATTCCTTCGCGGCTATCATTTGACAATTTGTCAAAATAGGGCATTTCGAACCAAACCAAATTTGGCCCGGCTGGCGGCTCGCTGCAAACGCCGTTCAGCAACTTTGGACGCGGGCGACAAAAGGAACTTGGATCAACCGGATCAAATTCAGAAATCACATCACCAACAAGCGCAACATCTTCGAAATAGCGGGCAAAAACACCCACCTGATCAAGCGTTTCAGAGGTGCGTAGAACACCGGTACGCGGAATCATGCCTGCCGATGGCTTAAACCCATAAACACCACAAAAAGAGGCTGGCCGAATAACCGAACCGTTGGTTTGCGTGCCAATGGCAACCGGTATATGGCCTGCTGCCACGGCTGCTGCCGATCCTGCCGATGACCCGCCCGGGCTATATTCCAGGTTGTGCGGGTTACGGGTTGCCGCCGGATCCATAAAGGCAAAAGGAGTTGTTGCGGTTTTTCCAAGAATAACCGCCCCTGCCGCTTTTAACCGCGACACCAGCACAGCATCAAATTCAGGCTGGCGACCAGCAAGCGCAACACTGCCACATTCGGTTGGCATGTCGGCAGTATCGATAATGTCCTTCAGACCAATCGGCACGCCATGAAGTGCGCCGAGCGCCCGACCCGCTTGTCGCAATTGATCAATTGCCCGCGCCTGTTCCAACGCCCCATCACGATCAAGCCATACCCAAGCTTTCAATGCATCATCGGTTTCGTTAATCCGTTCAAGCGCAGCGGTAACAAGCGCAACCGAGGTAGTCTCGCCATCGTGGATCATTTGCACCATCTGTAAAGCTGATGTCATTTAGCGTTTCCTACCCCGTTACTTTCATTGGATCTCCATTGATAGCGCGGCAAGAATCGCTTGAAAAGATAATCCCGCAACTAAAGCGCTGATGCACCGCAGTCCTAGCGCATTTTGAATGCTAGTGCATGATCAGCCTTCAGTCCATCGCAACAACAGACTCCAAACTCGGCGGCAGCCATAACGACCAAACCGAAGAGTAAGTTTAATCATATCCACAACTAGACGCTCCACATCTTCTCTGCCCTTGGCACATGCCACTCTGTTGATCAATGTTGCTTGAGCAAACGACCAACGTAGCGTTAAAAACACATAGCTTATCACAAACTAGATCAATTCATTGCGAACGGCATATGGCGCTGATTAGTTTCCCCTGGACACCTCCCTCAGAATTAACTCGTCCAGCGTGAAGTCGGAGAAAACACGCTTGAGCCGCGCGTTTTCAGCATGGAGTTGCCTTAACTCTCTCAGCTGATCCGTTCCAATGCCCCCGTATTGCTTGCTACGGCGATAGGACGTGTGCTCTGTGATGTTGATCTGAAGAATAGCATCAATACGCACTCTTCTTTGTCCAATTAAAAACAGTCACACTCTAGCAGATTTTTAGTGGGCTGAGACAGGATAGCAACTGACGAGGCCTCAGCTGTTAATGCTCTGCTCGCGTTCAAAGTAGTCCTCTACAATGGACAGGGATCTCCAATTGCTTTGGCTCCACTCATGCAGGCTGATCCCTGATCTTTTACCCGGTAATCACGCAGTTTTATTCCACCCATTAGAAAATATTTAACCATAATTTTAAGCTAACTATAAAGTGATTAGTAAAACTAATTTAACTCTGAGTTTCAATTCTACTTTTTAAAGTAGAAAAGCTTTGTTTGAACCATATGCTAAAATATGTACGCAAATAATACTGAATTTGGCAGTTAAATTTTTATTTTTTTTCCACCTTTATCTGGATTTGAAAGATTAAATCATGACAACAAAATCTGAACCAATGAAGGCAACCGTTTGGATGATTGGGGCGATGTTATCATTCAGCCTTATGGCAGTTTCAGGACGTGAACTTGCAACCAGCTTGAATACTTTTGAGATAATGCTGTATCGATCCATAATTGGCTTTTTGATAGTCTTAGTTATTGGTCATTTTGCCAAAACACTTGGTGAAATAAAGGGGGGCCGCCTTGGTCTGCATTTGTTCCGAAATTTAGCCCATTTTTCGGGACAAAATTTATGGTTTTTGGCTGTTGCTTCCATTCCATTTTCGCAACTTTTTGCATTAGAGTTTTCCACTCCAGTTTGGGTTGCCTTGCTGGCTCCTTTGTTTTTGGGTGAAGTTTTGACCAAACAACGTGTGCTAGCTGTTATCTTGGGCTTTGCTGGCGTTTTGATTGTTGCTAGGCCAGATATTAACCAGTTTGATTTTGCAATTATCGCAGCTGTCGCTTGTGCTATCTGTTTTGCCGGTTCGATGATGGCAACTAAAAAATTAACGAGCGACCAATCCATTACTTGTATTCTTTTTTGGCTAACATTAATGCAACTTGCCATGGGACTCTTGGCAACGGTTTTTATGGGCACGGTCACTTTTCCAGAAGGTGTAAATATCATCTGGATTGTGATCGTGGGAATTGGTGGCCTTACAGCTCATTTTTGTATCACTAATGCATTGGCACTTGCCCCGGCAATTGTTGTCATTCCTCTGGACTTCATGCGTTTGCCATTGATTAGTGTAATTGGTTTTTTGGCATATGGTGAGGCCTTTGAATTACCAATCCTTGTGGGTGCTGGAGTTATTTTCATGGCAATTCTGTTAAATTTAAAAGCTGAAAAACAACGTCAATCTAGGCAGGCTTAAACTGGGCCGCCGACTTATAAACACTAAACCATTAACACCTTACTTTGACAGTAAGGGTTATCATGTCTCTCATGTTCAAAGTGACAATAAATTACGGGATGTAGCTCGTCAGCGAAGCATTATAGTCTGTCATCTTATGGCAACTTGTCGGATGGCGCCAGAAACGGGGCTCAAGTGCGCTGGCCAATGATCAATTGCAGCTTTACAGAATGCAAAATTTGCGCGTTGTTGAAGCCTTCACAATGACAACTATGCGATTGGCAAATTTGAATGCTGGCGTTTTGATGATTGCAGAGACCGCTGCTGATTGGGTGACTGGGAAGCCACCACTTGAAGGGCTTTCTCAAAATCAACTCAGTATTTTTTATCTTTCACGCGCAAAGTTAGGTCTTGGAGTATTGCGGAAAAGTCGAATGTTCCGCCGTTACCTGATTCTACAAATTCTTGATATATTTCTAAAGCAAGCTGACCGGTTTTGGTTGGTGTGCCGTGGATTGCAGCTGCCTCTTGAGCAAGTGTCAAATCCTTCAACATCAAAGATGCTGAAAAACCAGGCAAGTAATTATTGTCAGATGGACTTTTTGGTCCAACTCCAGGTGCTGGACAATAGGTGCTCATCGACCAGCTATTTCCTGATGAAGTGCTAACAACATCGAAAAGCTTTTGTCTGTCGAGTGCTAAATCATCAGCAAGAGCAAAAGCTTCACTGGTTGCTAACATGGTTACACCAAGGATCATATTATTACAAATTTTGGCTGCCTGTCCCGCCCCATCAATGCCACAATGGATTACACGTTGACCCATAATTTTGAAAAGCGGGTTTCCTATGGCAAAGCTATCTTCACTGCCACCAACCATAAAAGTGAGTGTGCCTGCAACAGCGCCACCGACTCCTCCTGAAACTGGAGCGTCAAGCGCATGGATGGCCGCATCTTTGAGCAGTTTAGCCACCCGCCGTGTAGTATTTATATCAACTGTTGAGCAATCAATAAAACACGACCCTTCCGGCATAACAGGAATGATTGCCTCTACAACCCTGATAAGCGCCTCACCGTTCGGAAGCATTGTTATGACAACTTCCTGTTCGCTGGCAGCCGTTAAAATGTCATTGGAAACATTCATTTTCACGTCTGACAAAGCAGCTATAGCGCTTTCCATTACATCATAACCAGTAACGTTGTGACCTGCTGCCACAAGCCTTCTCACCATTGGGGCGCCCATATTACCTAGTCCAATGAACCCAATTTTCATATCTTTCCCCATACCATCAGCTTGCGCCACTTTTATAAATAGCGATATTTCATTGCTCAAATAAGATTAGGTAATGTATTACTCTGAACTCAAGTCGTTTTTAAGGTTTTAATGTAAAGGTTTCCTTATGCGTAGTTTACAGCGTCCGGGTCGGTCGCCGGTTCTTGCCCCTGAAGGCATGGCAAGCACATCTCATCCCCTGTCAACACAAGCCGCAGTGAATATTCTGCAAAATGGCGGCAATGCGATGGATGCGGCTCTTTCTGCTTGTGCTGTTCAGGCGGTTGTCGAGCCTGAATCAACTGGCATTGGCGGCGATTGTTTTTGCCTTTATTCTGAAGGTGGAAGTGACAAGGTAATTGCGCTGAACGGATCTGGCCGCGCGCCAATGGGGCTTAGCGCCGAATGGCTGATCGAACAGGGCATTCATGAAATTCCGCAGCAATCGCCGCATGCGGTTACCGTGCCAACCGCGGTTGATGCTTGGGTGCAATTGAACCGTGATTACGGGTCGCGCCCGCTTGGTGATTTATTGCAGCCAGCGATTAAATATGCGCGTGATGGCTTTGCCATTGGCCCGCGTGTTGCTGCCGATTTTAAAGCCAGCGCCAATTTGATCAAAGGTGATGCTGATACCAGTGCGCTGTATCTTCGTGACGGCGAAAACTACAAAATGGGTGACCGGTTTTCCAATCCGAATCTGGCCAAGGCAATGGAAGAAATTGCCAAACATGGTCGTGACGGATTTTATAAGGGCTGGGTTGCTGATGATATTCTTGGCAAATTGCAATCTTTGGGTGGGCTGCATTCGGCGGCTGATTTCGATGCGGCTATTGCTGAATATGTGACGCCGATCAAAACCAATTTCAGAGGCTATGATATCTGGGAATGCCCGCCAAATGGACAGGGCGTAATTGCGCTGTTATTGCTGAACATCATGTCGGGTGTTGATAAATTTGGTGATCACCCGATTTCACTTGAACGCATGCATCACGAAATCGAAGCTGGTCGTCTCGCCTATCGCGATCGGTCGCTCTATCTTGCTGATCCAGCTTTTTGTGATGTTCCGGTTGATGATCTTTTGAGTGCTGACCATGCTGCGGCCATTCGGGCGCAGATCAATCCGCAAAAGGCGCTTGAAGATTTGCCAGAAACCACCCTGCCGCGCCATAAAAGCACAGTTTACATCTCAGTGGTCGATAAGGATCGCAATGCCTGTAGCCTGATCAATACAGTGTTTCATAATTTTGGCGCCGGATATGTTGCGCCAAAATCAGGCATTATTCTGCAAAATCGCGGACAGGGATTTGTTGTAAAGCCTGGCCATCCAAATTGTATCGAACCTGGCAAACGCCCGCTTCATACGATCATTCCGGGTATGGCCACCAAAGATGGTAAAACGGTTATGCCATTTGGCGTGATGGGTGGTGAATATCAGGCCTTTGGCCATATGCAGTTTTTGACCCGTCTTTTCGATTATGGAATGGATATTCAAGAGGCGCAGGATATGCCACGCTTTATGCCCGATCCCTTTAGCGATGTTGTCGAGGTTGAAGAGCCCATCAGTGACGAATTGCGTGATGGGCTTCGCGCCCTTGGCCATAATATCCAACCAGCCGAAAAGCCGATTGGTGGGTCGCAGGCAATTTTTATTGATTGGGATACCAACCTGCTTCACGCTGGGTCTGATCCCCGCAAAGACGGATGCGCAATCGGCTATTAGGGGTCAAAATACAAATAGCTAAATGTTAAGTAGATTATTATTTGTAATTAACTGACAGTCTTTTCTATATCAAGAATGATATGGACATAATCCATTGCATGCCCCTCTGGATTTGCCGTTACTTCGTCCAAATAGGCTTGATAAAATTCATCAATAATCTTGTTGATCTCAGAAGCTTCACGTCCGGTAAGGGCTGTCTTGAACACAGTTTCTGACCATGATCGCATGGTAGGAATAAGACTTTCAGCATATTCCCTATTTGACATTCCTCCACTAGCATCTAGAAATGCTGCAGAATATGGGCATTTGGTTAGTTTAGTGTAATTCGCTTTTAGTGTTAACCCGGCACGGCTAACACGACTATCAGGGTCGGCAAAAGGGGCACAAAACTCTTCCATTGTTCGATAATATTGAACAAAGGTTGCTCGCTCATATTCGTCCTTTGTGATTCTGCTTTTGTCATGAAGCGCTTTCCAATATTTATGAAAATGCTCAAACATATGTTTGCCGCCTGTATTGCCAAGGTAGCGTCCCTCTGCATCAATGCCAAAATTAAGGCAGATGAACCTTCCACCTGGAACCAGTTCCGCTGCTCGCGCTAACAAAATATTCTGCCAATCTACTGCCGCTTGTTCGGCGAAAGCTGTCTTTGAACCAACGTCGGCGCATACGGCATGAACATGATTAGAAATTTCCATAGGTTTGACAGAAACATAATGCATTGCCGTTGCGCTAAAACCTAGATGGAGTGATTCGCTAGTCATAAGCTGTTTGTGGAATCCGGTACCACATCCATGCACAAAAACATTTTCAAAATGATTTTGATAGGCGTGCGTGGGGTCCCCTTGCATTCCCTGCATCATTCGAAATAAAGTAGAAAAATCATTACTTGCAAGGTCGGTATATATCATCTCGATCTGACGCATGTCGCCGGCTTCACGTAGGCTTCTGATAACAGTGTTCCACATTTGCTGGCTAGTACCACCATCAGCGGCACCATAATCTGCAATTTTTAAAGCAGTTGAGTCAGGCAGGTCAACTAACGCTGCAAAAATCATATCACCGGCTTCATTTATAACATTACGCGCTCCAGCTGTTCGTTCTGAGTAGTAGCCAGCCCCGCGCATTGAAAGAACGTCTTGTGTGTTAATGCTACTTTTTTTCATACATCTACCGTCAATTTGCTATTTTGTAGAACAACCTAAATTTTTAAAAATGTAATGAAATATCCCGATGGCTAGCTAAGCATGGAATGATCATATCTACCTGCTCTTCTGTCAAACGGTCTTGTTCCCGCAAGCCTAGATTGTTTTTGGCGTAGCGCTCAAATGCCACTAGTTCAGTATAAGGGCCAGTTAACATGATTTCGCGCCACTCAGTCTCGTCTCTTACTGCAACTAAGATATCATCAATGAATGATAGAGCTTTTTTTGAATTAGGTTTTTTACTATCAATTGACCGGCGAGCTTTTGATAATAAACTGACCGCGTCGTTTGCTCCAGGGACTTTGGATAATTCACTTTGGATAGTTTTAACATCACGAAGAGCCAGATCTAAGAGATTGTTTTGAATTTGCCTTCTGACGGTGCGAAGTTGGTCACTGATCTGAGATAGTTTTGGCACCGCTTCAACTGCATTAATAATCATGCGCACTTCAGAATAGGCCTGATCAGATTTGCGTCTAAACTGCATCCTAGCTTTATTGAGCCTTGTTGTGATCAATTTAAAATCTTTATTTGTCTGTTTCCATGTTTTTGGAATCAACGATTTCTGTTCAATAATTTCTCTCTGGAATGCAACAATTTCTTCTTTTATAGCAGCCTTTTTGGCTGGATCATCGATAGCACGCATTTCAAGTTTTAGAGATTTAATCTGCTTTTCATCCTGTCGGATCATTCGCTCTATAGAACGAACTTTTGTGTGAATTGGCTTATACGCTATCGATGCAGCAGCCATTTCTGCTTTGGCAGATTTAATTTCATCTTTCAGCTCAAAAATACTGTCTGCTGTTCTCAAGTTCTTTTCTAAACTTTTTTGCATTGATTTGGGCATAGACGAATAGTCGAGATTGTTTACAAGTGCTAGCTGACTATTAAATCCAGCCTGGTTAGTGTCATAGAAATTGAACAAGTAATTTTCTAAACACATTTGAAGGCGAGGGTTTTTGGGTGGCGGTGCGGTCTCACTAGACAGAAAGGTTTTTGTTGGCAGGTAATTGACCAAACTTGGGTTAAAGCCAACAATTGCCAAACCAATCAGTTGGAGCCCAATGAAAGGGACGACGCCCTTGTACATATCAATTGTTTTCACAGCTCTGCTGGCTACACCACGAAGGTAGAATAGAGCAAAACCAAAAGGCGGCGTTAGGAACGATGTTTGGATATTTAGGCCAATCATAACGCCAAGCCAAACTGCAGTCACGTTTGCGGATGGATCAGCCAACAAAATTGGAGCGACAATTGGAACGACCACAACTGCAATTTCAATAAAGTCGAGAAAGAATCCAAGCACGAAAATAACCAACATCACGACGATGAACTGAGACCAAAAACCTCCGGGCAAACTAGATAAAAAATGCTTCACAACCTCTTCGCCGCCAAAGCCACGAAAGGCGGCCGTTAACATGGCTGCACCAAGGAGGATTATAAACACCAGCGATGTTGTTTTTGCTGTCTCAGCCATAACATCTCGAAGCGTGTTCTCTACTGAAAATGCTCGCCAGCCACTCCATGAAATTCCAGCAAGCAGACCAATCACTGCAATTGTTACGAAGAATAGAGCAATCCTGTCCGACGTTTCAGTTATAGTCTTAACGCTGAGGTTGTAGTTAGATGATATTCCCCAAATCAATAAGAGTGATGCAATTGTTAAGATAGCTGGATAAAAGGCAGATTTTGTTCCTTCTCGTAACTTATAGCCAGCCATCAACATAGCGCCAATAGCGCCAATAGCGCCAGCTTGATTGACGGTTGCAATTCCAGCAATAATTGAGCCAAGAACAAGAAAAATAAGCAATAGTGGCGGAACTAATGCTAAGGCAACTTTAAACAAGAATGATCGCTCAAGCAGCTTACCCTCGTATGGAACAACCGGTGCGATAGACGGACGAATAAGCGCTGCAACTAAAATGTATGCCATGTAGAGACCGACAAGGAGAATGCCCGGCAAAAATGCGCCGAGGAACATATCGCCCGCACTCGTGGAAATGATATTTAGTTCGGATGGCATACTGAATTGCCCAGTGGCTTGCTTATATAGTGCTTTTCGCGCTGTTGCTGCTTGGTCTGCGGCGCTTGCAAGTTGGTCTGCTAGGATAATTAAAACGATAGATGGAGGAATAATTTGTCCAAGTGTTCCCGACGCACAAATTGCCCCAGTTGCAAGAGGCTTTGAATAATTATTACGCAGCATAGCGGGAAGCGAAATTAAACCCATCGCTACTACCGTTGCGCCAACAATGCCTGTAGTGGCTGCTAATAACCCACCAACAAATACGACAGAAATACCCAAACCACCCGGAATAGGGCCAAAAAGTTGCGCCATTGTTACCAAAAGATCTTCAGCAATTTTTGAGCGCTGCAACATAATTCCCATAAAAATAAACAAAGGAATAGCGATTAGTGTGTCTCTCTCAACCTCCCAATAAATGCCACGAAAATTTGTAACGCCTGCAGTTAACCATTCAATGGGACCATCTTGGATAAAATAAGCTCCACTATCACCTTCAATTAGATGACCGGTCATGCCGGCGAGAACAATGGTAACGATAGCTGCACCAGGCAAGGCAAAGGCGACTGGAAAGCCTGAACCAAGCGCATACATCATCAAAACAAACAGGAGTGCTAGAAAAACCAATTCCATCAGGTATTGACCTCTTCATCAATAACTTTTTCTTCAATATCTGCCATTGAATTCATCAAGTAGGCGGTGAACTGAAAAATCATACTGAGAGCAAAAATTATTAAAAAAGCGGCCATTAAGTACTTAACGTACATACCAAAACCGCTCATCGAGGTTTCAAAATTCAACATCGGACTATTGATGAGGCTCGACTTTCCCCACATTCCGCGTGCTAAAATAAGCCAGCACAATGGTAAGCCAAAAAAAATTATGCCAATTATATTCAGAACTGACTTAGTTTTTCTCCGCAAGCCAGCATAAAAAACGTCTACGCGCACGTGACCATCTTCTTTCAAGGTATAGGCTGAGGCAAATAAGAAAAGTGCCGCGTACCAGAACCTCACTAAGTCTCCCATAAAGGTTTGTTCATACCCATAAATAAAGCGCGCAATTACAATCAAAAACTCTGCAATGACAACTAAAAGCGTCAGCCAAACAAGCGAAACAGATTTATCACGTAGTGCAATGAGTGCTGACACGATCATAAGTGGAACGTGAATGTATAATCCTCGCGCACTTGGCAAAGCGATCGCTGCACCAGCGCCGTCACCAAACAAAACCTTATGAAATCCTTCAACCCGCAAGAATGATAGTATCGCATCAGTAAGGCCTACAATCAAAACTGCCCAAAAAGCTACGCGGATAATATATGCAGATATCCATCCTAAAATGTCCGCGTCATTGCGAAGGTTGCTAGCACTAAAGGCCCGATAGGCTGAGTAACCAATTGTGCCAAAAATAATTAAAGTTTGGATAACGCCAAAGATGACAGCTTGATCACTGAAACCAGTTTTTGGGATCTTCACACCAGAAAAACTACCGAGATTCAGGGTATGTAGAAACCCAGCCGCTCCAAAATTAAATATAATAAAATTATTGATTACAAAAACTATTGCTAGGAATGCGCTACTTAGCCCAAAAAATTGAATCAATGAAGAAAATGTATTTTTTTGAATTGAAGTCATAGCTTTTCCCAATAAGACGGTTGGAAAATTAAAAAATATCAAAGACCTGCCATTCACTGGCAGGTCTTTGATATGTCGATTAGCTGAGTGCTGCGTTACGCTTGTTAGTGTACGCAACATCATTTAACTGAATGTAATCACCAACAACTTTTCGTGCATTCATTGCAGAGTCGTGGATCTTTGCTGCCAATGCAGAGTGCTCACGAACTTCGGCGTAGACCTCGTCCGAACCTTGCTTGAAGGCTGCGTAGACATCATCATTAAACTCTTTGACAATGACCCCTTGATCTTTAACGAGACGTTCCAGGGCAGCACCATTTTTGGCATTGTATTCAGCCATAAAGTTATTGTCCTCTCCCTGGGCAACCGCGCTGATTAGCGCCTTATCTGACGCACTAAGGCCACTCCAGAATGAAGCGTTAAATCCTGCATGGAGCTGTGATGCCGGCTCATGCATTCCAGGGTAGTAATAATACTTAGCCGCTTCATAGAACTTCATTGCTTCATCGTTCCATGGCCCAACCCACTCAGTTGCATCAATAGCACCAGACACAAGGTTTTCATAAATCTGGCCACCGGGTAAAGATACGGGTGAAGCACCAAGCTTCGCCATAACGTCTCCACCAAGACCTGGGATACGCATTTTTAAACCCTTAAGGTCATCACCTGAGTTAATTTCTTTATTAAACCAGCCACCCCACTGAACACCAGTATTGCCCATCGGAACACACTTTAAACCAAATTCTCCGGCAAGTTCATCATGAAGCTCTTGGCCACCCATCCAATGGAGCCAGGATTTCATCTCTGGATAAGTTAGGCCGAATGGTACTGCAGTAAAATACGCCCACCCAGGGTGCTTGCCTTTCCAGTAGTAGTCAGCAGCATGATAAGCCTGCGCATTACCTGAAGCGACTTCATCAAATGAGTCAAATGCACCAACGCGTTCCCCAGCTGCATAGTAAGTTACCTGAATACGGCCATCACTCACATCAGACAACCTTTGAGCAAAGCGCTGCGCTCCAGTACCCAAGCCAGGGAAATCTCTACCCCAAGTTGCCACCATTGCGATTTCGATTCGTTCTGCAGCAATGGCTGGAGCCGCAACTTCTTTCACCTGTTTCCTTTGGCTTAACCAAAAGTGAGGCCGCTCCTGCGCCAACAGCACCACCAACCGCTAATCCGGTCACGAAAGATCTTCTATCCATTGTTTCCTCCAAATTTTTTCAACTGATTTGATGCTGATGTTCAATCGATTCTAATCTTTTGTCCATCATATTCTGCTATGTTTGGTGAGTTGGACTTTATGGAATACAGCAATTGAAGCACCCAATAATTTGCAGACCAAAGATTTGAAGGGTTTTATTTCAGTGTCAAACAAAGCATTAATAGGCCTGTTTTTTGAAGTTGTTCCAAATCCAGGCCATTTAAATCATTATTTCGACTATGTAGAAAAGCTAAAACCCGAGTTAGAAAAACATAATGGCTTAATTTGGTTGAACCGATATCGAGCCTTGTTTGATGATCAGTGTCTTTTATCTCATCAATTATGGGATAGTGAGAAATCGTTGGAAAATTGGCAGCGAAATAAACTACACCGCCTGGCGCAAAAGGCTGGCATTAAGAAGCATTTCAAAGATTACAGAATTCGAATTGGAAAGAGACTGGCTTGCTGGCAAGCCGACATAGTAACCGATGTAAATTTTGAGATAACTTCAAAGTCAGATGCGTTGTTGCTAAGCATACAAAGTGGGGTATCTATTCCAAATACTGCGTTTAATAAGCATGCGTCTCTGGATTGTGTTTATTGCGACCTGTCAGCTTCAGATCAATTTATAACCCTAGTGAAACCAAATAATTTATCTTCTGCACTGGCGCTTACCTCATCGATGTCACCAGACTTTTTTGACAAAATAGAATTGTTTTTGATTAGCCGCAATTACAGTATGAAAGAAAGAGATCAGGCACCTTTAGCAAAACACCATGAATAAAGAATTATGTGTTGTCCCGGTTGACCTTATTTAAAGGTGAGATAACAGTCGTTTTTAGGTTTGTTTTGAAAGTTGCCAAAACGCAGATCATGTATCAGACGTCTTTGAGGACTTGCCGTTTAATTTTGCTCAGCTGCGGCAAGGCCTCAAACTTCAGCCAAACAGTTCTCGCTAAACAAAACATTGCTGCCGTCCGGTTTTTCAAAAGAAAATTGGAGTGCTGGTTCGCCAAGTTTGACGCCAATTGGTCCTGAAATGTCCAATTTAGACAATATGCGCTCGATAGAATTTGGGTTTGGGTGAAAAAGTAATAGCTGTTTTAAAATCAAACCACTCTTTGGCATCACTTCGGCTGGGTTTTTGGCATTTGGCCATTCTATTAAAACAGGTAAAACACCATCCTCGGGTAACTCACCACTGTCTGGTACGGTTAATTTCCATCGAAAGTCACCTCGTGACATTTCAGTGATTCTGCCAGGTTCGTAGCCACAATTTGAGGCACTTTGCTCAATGTTATTCACGGCAACAACCCAACAAAGCGGTTGTGGGGCCCGTGATAATCTTCTTTTAGTTTTGCTAGAATCAAGTGAGAACCAACGTTTTTCTCGATTACATGATTTCGGAAATGAGGCGCTAGGGTCGGTAGCAATAATTTCCATGTATATAGAATTCTGTAGCTTTAGAAGGCGATTATGCGTAGCCATCGAAACGTGGTTTCCACTTGTTGAAAACGTGGTTTTTAGTAAGCCTTCTACTTTTTTTGTGGCTTTTTCTAAGTTGGCCGCACCGATTACAATGTGATCAATAGTAGACGATGCCATTGATATCTCTCCAAACTGGAACTAAGGGGCATAAATTTAAGGATAAGGTTATCATAAAGCATCGGAAAAGTTGATATTTTCATGCACAATTTTTCCTTTGATTGTTGATCTCCCAACCCCAACCGCGTCCATGTTGTATGTCAGTATATAGTCAGCCTTACGTCCATCATTACAATGGATCGTGGAGCCGCCTCAACTCTCTGACCTGATCCATTCCCCATGCCACCGTATTGCCCAGGCCGGCGATATTATGTTTGATGGTTAAGTGATTATTTTTTCAATACTTTTGCTACCAACTTGCTGATGCTGACTGTGTGCAAGGATAAACTATTTACCGCTAAAGTCACCAAATCAGATTGAGAATCTAGACGCCTGAAAGGGTGCCGGATCAATCGGCGGCGGAATCTTTTCGATCAAAGCTGCTAACAGCAATGCCGATCCGGGTGCTATCGACAGGCCTATATGATGATGCCCAAAATTGAACCACAGCCCATCATGGCGCGGTGCAGCACCAATTATTGGCAGCGAGTCGACAAGAGTTGGCCGTCGCCCCATCCATGGCGTTTCTTCTATCTGCTTTCCCAGCTTTACCGCCTCGCCCGCTAAAGCCGCTGATCGGGTGATTTGACTAAAATTGGGCGGGGCGTCACGATCGGTCAATTCAACGCCTGATGTCACCCGCAAACCCTGCCGCATTGGCGCGACAACAAAACCGCCTTCAACATCAAGAACGGGTCTTGTGACCACTGGCTCATCACCAGCTTCGAAATGCAGATGATAGCCACGCTCCCAAGCCATCGGGATGTCATATCCAAGCAAGCCAGCAATTTCGGCCGACCATGCCCCTGCCGCCAGCACAACATCATCACTGTGAAATGATGCGCCATGATTACCACGCACCTGCCAACGATCATCGGCGCGCGTCAGGCCAGTTACGGTCACGCAATCAACAACACCGCCAGCCGCCTTGAATAGCGCAAGATAAGCATCGGTCAGATCAGCAGGGCTGGACACCGCACAGGTCTCATCCATCAACACGCCCTTGTGATAGATTGGCGCAAGCCCGGGTTCGATTTGCCGGATCTGCTCGCGATCAAAGACCGAAAACGCGACCCCAACTTCGCGCATGGTATCCATTTCAGCCGCATAATTAGCATAGCCTTTTTCGGTTCGGAACAGCTTAAACCAGCCACCGCCATGACGAAGCAGATGATCAACGCCAGCGGCCTTGATCCATTTTTTATGCTGGCCTAGCGATAGTTGCAGCAACGCCCGCAAGGCATGGGCAGCATGTTTGACATGCGATGGACGGCAATGCGCCAGAAACCGCACAAACCAACCAAGCCGCCGCAACACGAAAAAAGGATTGTAACGAAGCCCATTTGACCGGTTCAAAAGCAATTTTGGCAATGCCTTGATCAGCACCGGATTATTTAGCACGACAACCGATGAATCCGACAACACACCGGCGTTGCCATATGAGGTTTCACGGCCTGGCTGTTGCCGATCAATCAAACGCACCTGATGCCCATCAAGCTGAAGCTGTAAAGCCGCCGCAACCCCGACAATGCCGCCGCCGATCACAATTATTGATTTTTTCATACCCGATGCTCCGCAAACCCCATTTCACGCTGTTTTACAACCAGCACTCTATGATTGGCTAGATCACCATATTTACAAGACATAATGCCGCCCCACCAAAAACCGCATAGGCTAAAGCTGTCCAAAGATTTGGCCCAAGCACCAGATCACGCGATCGCACCCGAAATAGATTGGCGCCGGTGATTACCGAAAGTGACGCAACCGAACTCATCGTTCCCGCGCCCCATCCAATCAAATGCGCTTGCATCAATAATGCCGGATGCACATCGGCATGGCCACCACTGAACACCGCCAGAAATGCCGTGCTGCTAATCACCGGATGAACACCGACAACCGAGGCTAGCATCATGCCAAGCGGCGTCATGATCAGCGCAAACCAGCCCGGGATGACACCGTCATAAAGACTGGTCACAAGAACCGTAAAGGCGCCAGTTCGTGTTGCAAAATAGCCGATTAACATGGCCATGCTGATGATCAAAATATCGTCAGCAATATTACGCATGCTGCTTGCCGTATCTTCGATGATGGGTTTGATCTGCGCCGGATAGCGGATGAATTGCACCAATACCAAGACCGGCATCACCACAACCACTGCCGATAAAGCGGTAAAATCAAACAGCAACGCCGACCCAAGAACCGCCCCAAGCACCAGCAAAAGCCGCATCAGAACAGGTTTAAGACAGATCAGCGCAAGCCGTAATTGCCCGCCGGAAAATGACCGGTTCAACAGCGGTAATGAAATCGCTGCAAATAAAATGGCCGTCACCCCACCAATGCCAATTGCGATCCAAGAATTGGCCTTGCCAACAAAGCCTTGACCAATCGCGAAAGCCACGAAAAAGGGCGACCAAGCCGCCGCTGTCACCATCCCACGAAGTGCCGCCTCGGCAGCAAGCTGGCGGCGTTGATCGTCAGCACCTTTGGGAATGGCCGCCGACAGAATTGCCAGCGCACCGGTATTGATGATACCACCAAAAATATTGGCCGCCAGATGCAACCCACCCGACGAGGCCGAAGCTGGCAATTGCGCCAGCGCGTCCTGCGTTCGGTGAACCGAAGGCATCATTGAGGCGGTCGCGCGCACCAATGCCATGGTTGGTAAAAGCGCGGCAAATATCAAAACATAACGGCCGCCAATAGCCCATTCATTGCCATCGGGAAAATGATCAAGAAGCGCCCAACCAACAACCACAAGCAATAGCAAGATCAGAGCCGAATCATGCCGAAGGCGTGATAAGGTTAAAATCACAAAGGCAATAAAGGCGATAACACCAAGATTAACCACTTCAATCAGATCGGCGCCTGTTGTCACCTGTATCAGCGCCGCCATCCATGCCACGCATAACAGCCCAAGCCGAATATGGCCGATCATCGGCATCCGTGTTTTCCACATATCAAAATCAATGCCCTATTCGACACGCTTTTCATCCCCGATTTTGGCCGTGATCATCATGGGATTTGCTCATGATTGCCGCAGCCTCCATCTGGAATGATGCAATTGGTGAATTTACCGAAAGGTAGTTTTACTGTTACGATCAAACACGAATTCAGGCAAAATTCCAAATGTTAAAAACCATCATTGATATCATCGTTTTATAAACACGATGCCCACATGGCTAGCCATTGGCCTCGGCTTCGGCAAGCGACTCCTCAGCCGCAAGCCAGGCCTGTTCAGCCTCAACTAATGATCTATCAATCTCGGCAAGCTGGCTGGATAATCGGGCAATCGTATCAGCATTGTCGCCATCATAGAAACCGGGCTTTGCCATTTCTGCGGCAATGCTGTCTTTTTCGGTAGCAAGCGTCATCATCAGCTTTTCACATTGTTTAACATTGGCGCGAAGTTGGCTAGTATTCTTGCGGCGCACCCGGCCGGATAATTGCGATTTGCCGCCTGATTTCTCACCTGACCCGCCTTGCGCCTGATCATTTGATGCGGCCGTTTGATAATCACCGCCACGCTGACTGCGGGCGCCACCAGCACCACGACGCGCCAGCAATTGACGCTGGTAATCGGCCATATCGCCATCAAATGATGCAACTTTGCCATCTTGGACAATCCATAATTGATCAGCGATCATTTCAACAAGATGCGAATCATGACTGACTAGAATTACCGTTCCTTCATAAACGTTTAAGGCATGGACAAGGGCTTCACGGCTTTCAATATCCAGATGGTTTGTCGGCTCATCAAGGATCAGAATATGCGGCGCATCAATCGCCGCCATCGCCATCAGCAAACGTGCCTTTTGTCCGCCTGATAGACGTTCAACCGGATTATCGACGATATCAGCATTAAATCCAGCCCCGCCAAGCCGGGCGCGTAATTTGGTTGGCAGTTCTTTTGGCCGCAATCGTTGCATATGCTGATAGGGGCTCTCTCCCGCGACAAGCTCGTCAAGCTGATGCTGGGCAAAAAAGCCGATACGCAATTTTCCTGATTTCTTGACCAATCCTGATAACGGCTGCAACCGTCCGGCAAACAGCTTTGACAAGGTTGATTTACCTTCGCCATTTGCCCCGAGAAGGGCAATGCGGTCATCGGCATCAAGGCGCAAATCCAATTTGCGCAAAACCGGCTTTTGATTATAGCCAACTGCCACATCTTCAAGCACCAGCAAAGGCGGTGGCAATTCTTCAGGCGTTGGAAAACGGAAAGGCGATACGGCCTGTTCCGACAACGCCATAATCGGCTGCATTTTTTCAAGCTGCTTGAGACGTGATTGTGCCTGACGTGCCTTTGACGCCTTGTAACGGAACCGGTCAACAAATGACTGGATATGCTGTCGCTGGGCGTCCTGTTTGCGCGCCATTGATTGCTGCTGTTCAAGCTTCATTCGCCGTTCAGTATCAAACTGGTCGTAATTGCCGGTATAATATCCAAGCTTGCGATCGGTCAGGTGCAAAATGCCGGTCACTGATCGGTTAAGCAATTGCCGGTCATGCGAAATCACCAAAACCGTGTGTCTGTATTTCGCCAAAAATGCCTCAAGCCAGACCGCACCTTCAAGATCGAGATAGTTGGTTGGCTCGTCAAGAAGCAGCAAATCAGGCTGGGAAAACAGCACCGCCGCCAGCGCCACCCGCATGCGCCAGCCACCCGAAAATTCATGGCAAGGACGCGCCTGTGCTTCGGCACTAAAGCCAAGCCCTGATAGAATTGAGGCGGCGCGCGCCTCGGCAGAATAGGCGTCAATATCGGAAAGGCGTGTATAAATATCGGCAATACGGTCCGGGTCGGTTGAAGTTTCAGCTTCGGCAAAAAGCTGGGCGCGTTCGCTATCTGCTGCCAAAACCGTATCCACAAGGCTGATATCACTTGCCGGGGCTTCTTGATCGACACCGCCGATGCGAAATTGTTGGGGATATTCGATCTGGCCTGAATCAAGCGCCCATTCGCCACGGATCAACCGGAAAAGCGATGTTTTGCCCGTTCCGTTGCGCCCAACGATTCCCACCTTATGGCCGGTTGGGATGACCGCAGACGCGTTTTCAAACAGCGGTTTTCCCTCGATGGAGAATGATAGATTTTGAATTTTTAGCATGGGTCAGACTGGTGCCTTGCTACCGGTCATTTGTCAATGACATGAAGCGTGATATTGCAAAAAAAGATCAACCGGCAAGAGCCGTCCGGTCAATCTCTTCCCAATAAGGCGACCTGCCATAAAGGCCAGATATGAAATCAACAAAAACACGCGTGCGCTTTGGCAAGATCGTTGTTTTTGGATAGACCACGAAAATATCAAAGCTGCTCCAGTCATAATCTGGAAACAGCGGTTGCAAAAGGCCTTTGTTAATCGCCTCATAATGCAAAAAATTTGGCAATGACACCATGCCAAGGCCGGCAACGGCTAAATCGCGAAGTACATCACCATTGTTGGCCGACATGCGCGGCGTGATGTTTAGGCTGCCAGCTTTGCCATCCGGCGCAACATAATGCCAATCATGCGAGCTTCGGTCATTGGCATAGACAAGTGCTGGCATATTTGCCAAATCATTTGGATGGTTTAGCTGGGGCCATTGCGAAATCAGGCTTGGCGCGGCGACTGGCAGAACACTGACCGAGGAAATCTTTTTAGCAATCAGGCTGGAATCGGTCAGATTGCCAATGCGGATTGCCGCATCGAAACCCTCAGCAATCATATCCACCCGCTTATCACTTAAATCCATCTCAATGTGAATGTCAGGATGCGCATGCATGAATTGCGCGATCGCAGTCGACATATGCGCAATCCCAAATGACAAAGGAACGCTGATCCGCAAAACACCACTCAACGCACCGCCAGCATTTTGCGCTTCCTGTTCAGCATCTTCGAGAGTCGATAAGACCGTTTTGGCCCGCTGATAAAATAGCTGTCCAGTTTCATTCAGAAACAACCGCCTTGTCGAACGTTGGATCAAGGCTGTACCAAGCCGAAGCTCAAGATCGCGAAGCCTACGGCTAACTGCCGAGACGGCAATTCCCATCCGGTCTGCAGCTTGCGTTAAGCTGCCTGTTTCCACAATCAGGACAAAGGCACGAAGTTCTTCAATCTGGCTCATGCCAACAATATAATTTATTTTTCTGTTTATTAGAAATATATTTTTCGTTTTGACCACTTTATTCTTAAAGCGAGAAAGAATTATAAACAGTTAGCCATGAGAGACCTCCCCCCTCTCATGGCTCTATGCCCCAGGGGCTTGGCTCAATCTATCCGGGCCTCAAATTAGGGAAGTAGTGCCATGACCACTAATACTGTTTCAATATTACGCATTGATTCCAGCATGCGGCAGCATGGTTCGGTAAGCCGCGACCTTGCCAATGTAACCGTCGCCAGGCTTCGTGCCGAACTAGCCGACCCCGAGATTGTTTGGCGTGATCTGAAATCAGGCGTAGGTCATGTAAACAGCGCATGGCGTGATGCCAGCCTTGGCGCCGCTGCTGCACGCTCAGCCGAAGACCGCGCCCTTTTAGCACAGTCAGACGCTTTATCATCCGAGGTTGACCGAGCCGACATTATTGTGTTTGCCGTTCCAATTTACAATTTCAGCATCCCCGCCGCGTTAAAAGCATGGATTGACATGGTATGTCGTAACAATGTCGACGGTGCTACAGCGATCGGCAAAACCGATGCTCATCGTTACAAACATGCCATCGTCATTTTGACATCAAACCACACGCGTGCTGGTGCTGATGATGAATTTGCCACAGGGTTCATGCGGTTCATCCTGAGATTCATTGGTTGCAACGATATTGATATGGTTGACGCAACCGGCCTTGCCAATGATAAGGAAGGGATCCTTCGCGCCGCCAATTGCCAGATTGATGCCATCTGTCAAACCGTGGCAAGGCGCAACCTGTCCGCCGCTGCCGAATAGGCATCTTGCGGCTCTGCCGCCAGCCAGATATGTTAGTTCCATGCTGCGGCCGATTAGAACGCACCGCCTGTAATGCAGGAACACATCATGCGCGAGGTTAACATCGAAGCAGGTTGGAAAGACCGGCTGGAGAATGAATTTGCTGCCGATTATATGACTGCGTTAAGCCAGTTTCTGCGCGCTGAAAAAGCCGCTGGAAAACATATATATCCGGCTGGCAGCGAAATCTTTGTCGCTTTTGACATGACGCCATTCGATAAGGTGAAGGTCGTCATCCTTGGCCAAGACCCCTATCATGGGGCAGGACAGGCGCATGGCCTTAGCTTTTCCGTACGCCACGGCATTACCCCACCTCCATCTTTGCAAAACATCTATAAAGAAATGGCAAATGACCTTGGTCTGCCCCATCCTGGTCATGGCAACCTTGAATCTTGGGCAAACCAAGGCGTGCTTTTACTGAATAGCTGTTTGACGGTTGAAGATGGCAAGGCCGCAGCGCACGCTGGCAAAGGGTGGGAGGCATTTACCGATGCCGCCATCGCCGCCTTGAATGCCGATCGCGATCATCTGGTTTTTGTGCTTTGGGGGCGCAAGGCGCAGCAAAAAGGCCAACAGGTTGACCGGCAACGCCATTTGGTCATTGAATCAGCGCACCCATCACCCTTATCGGCACATAATGGGTTTTGGGACAGCAAACCATTTTCAAAAACCAATGACTATCTTGCCAGCCATGCAATCACCCCAATTGACTGGCGGCTATAGCCTGTCCAGATTACTGCGCTGGCGTTGGTTGTTTTTCAAGTCAAACATGACAGATATCTATAAGTTGAAATCCAACGTGGATCACTTTGCCATTTTTGCCGATTTTCGACTGATTTTTGAGATGGCTATTTTCACATAAAACACCAGGAATATGTGATAATTATATATGGATCTTATTTGAAAATAAGGGCCGACTGATTCGATGCAAGATAACCCGCGCCTAGGCATTGCGCTGATGATTGCCACAACGGTCGTCTTTGCGGTTCAGGATGGTATTTCAAGATATCTTGCCGAAAATTATAACGTCATCACCGTTGTGACGATCCGCTATATGTTTTTCATGTGCTTTGTTCTGGCCTATAGCAGCCGCCAAAAAGGTGGTATCCGGCAAGTGGCCAGCAGCGATCAATTGCCATTACAGATTGGACGCGGCTTGCTACTTGTGCGCAGATATGCGTTGCGATCTTGAGCTTCAGCACCGTCGGGCTGGTTAATTTTCATGCGGTTTTTGCGAGTTATCCGCTGATGGTCATGGCGCTTTCAGTCCCCATTCTTGGCGAAGCGGTTGGGTGGCGACGCTGGCTGGCGGTTTGCGTTGGCTTTTGCGGCGTGCTGTTAATTCTAAGGCCGGGAACAGAAATGTTTAGCAGCACCAATATCTTGCCAGTTCTGGCGGCCTTCATGATGGCAATCTATGGGATTTTAACCCGCTATGCCGCACGCCGCGATGCGGCCGAAACCAGCTTTTTCTGGACCGCAATGGCTGGCGGCATTGCCATGTTGTGTATCGGCCCGTTTTTCTGGTTGCCACCGGTTGGCAGTGATTGGGGCTGGATGGGATTATTATGCCTAACCGGCACCGGCGGGCATTATCTGCTCATCAAAGCGTTTGACGCAACCAAGGCATCAACGATCCAGCCCTTTGCCTATTTGCAACTGGTCTTTGCCTCAAGCATTGGGATTTTGGTTTTTGCCGATTCACTGGATCCCATGTTGTTTATTGGCGGCAGCATCATTGTTAGTTCAGGCCTGTTTGCCCTGCAACGCGAAAGCAAGGTCAAAAGCCACTAGCCAGACTGACCTGCCGGACGCGGCGATGAAACCGCAACCGTCATCCAGCAATCCTTGAACTGGCCTGAGATAACTTTTTGCACAACCCATGAAAAATACAGAATTTCACCACGGCGGGTCTCCATCAGGACGTCAAATTGCTGCCACATCGCGCCATCACTTGTTTTGCCTGACGTCGTATTTGATCCAGTTTTGATGCTGTGGGATTTATGGTTCAGCAAAACATCATAGCCCGGCCCTTTCAGCATCATAGCAAAGCGCGGAAACGGGACCGGTCACCTTGCGGTTTTGCGGATGCGCAAAATTCCATGTCTGGCGTATGCCAAAATCAGCTTCGACAAGGTCATTATTTTTGAGGCTCATAAGCTGGATCGCCACCACCTCGGCAGGCGCAATTGACGGGTCTGGCCGCACCAAATTATCAGCAAGTGCGGCAACGGAAAACAGACAGGCCATCAGGCTTGACAGCCCTGCCAGATAAAAACGGTGAAAACGCATCTTTAATCCAATCTCATCACGAATAGTTGCTTATGTCAGGATGACAACTTATCTCTAATATTGCAAATGCGGTATGGCGAAGCATACGTTGATGCCGAGGAACAAAAGGACAAACAAATGCATATTACGATTCAGGGCGCAGGCCGCGGCATCGGTCTTGCTCTCGCTCATCATACCCTCACTGTTGGTGCAACCCATCTTTATCTCACCGCCCGCAATCCTGAACAAAGCGCGGGCTATGCGCAATTGCCACCATCACCCAATATTCACTGGTTTGCGATGGATTTTCTAGATCCTGACAGCATTGCCAACACATGCGATTCCATCCTTGCCGCAGCGCCCCATCTTGACCGGATTATCACCACCGCTGGGTTACTTCATGATGGTGATCTGCAACCCGAAAAGCGGCTTGGCGCATTGACGCCTGATGCAATGCTGACGCTGTATCAGATCAATGCAATGGGGCCGATCCTATTTTTCAAATCATTATGGCCTGAATTGCGCCGCGCCCATCCGCTTGTCGCCGCCAGCATATCGGCACGGGTCGGTTCTATTTCGGATAACCGGCTTGGCGGCTGGTACAGCTATCGCGCCAGCAAGGCCGCATTGAACCAATATATGCGCACCCTTGCAATCGAGCTTGCCCGCTATAACCCCGATGCCGTGATCGCAACGCTTCATCCAGGCACTGTTGATACAAATTTATCCCAGCCCTTTCGTGGGCATCTTGCCAAGGGTCAATTACAAAGTCCGGCGCAAAGCGCGGCCAATCTGTGGGGCGTTCTTGATCATTTATCGCCCAAAGATAGCGGCGGATTCTTTGCCTATGATGGCACGCCAATTCCCTATTGATCACGATCTGGCGCGGTATCGGCAATCCGCCCGCGAAGCGTCAGCGGTAATTGCGCCATCATAAATAAAATGCTGGCAGGCGCGGCGATAAAGGTTTTAAAAGCCACCCAATCGGCATCACTGGCATTGCGCCAAACCAATTCATTGGCAATGGCAAAACATAAAAAGAAAAGCCCCCATCTTCGGCTCAGCAAAAACCATGTTGATGCCTTCAGGTGAAATTGCGTGCCGAAAAACTCACGCATCATCGCCTGCCTAAAAAAAAGCCCGCCAAGAAGAACAATGGCAAAAAGACCATTGAAAATCGTTGGCTGGATTTTGATAAAAATAGCGGCGTTAAAATAGAGCGCGGCGAGCGTCATTCCGCCTGACATCAATAGTGAAAATAACGCGAATCTTGCAAGCCGTCTGGTCTGCAACCAATTTGCGCCCATGACCAGTGCCCCAAGCCCAACCGAAATAACCGCCGCTGCAAAAAGCCCGAAAAATTCATAGCCCAGAAAAAACCCGGCAAGCGGTAAAATTTCCAGAAAGAACGACACCAGCTTCATCGGTGGATAGGATGCCATCAGCCCCTCAACCCACCTAACGCGCAATCCATTGTTCGACATCCAGCGGGCCAACCGCCGCCGCCGCTTGACCACGCAAAAACACAATCGTAACTGATCCGATTTCAATCCCAAATTTGCTGACATAGGCGCGGTTTATCGCAATATCTTCACTTTGCCGATAAATCCAATCATCAAAATGAACATTCATTTGGCTGCCAGCCATATCAAGGGTCACGTCATATTGCCAATTCAGGCCATTGCCGGAAATGCGGCCTTCGGCCTGACCTTCGACATCATCCGCCCGTCCCTGATAGCGAAAACTGCCATCTTCGGATCGGCCAAGGTTGTCAATCACCCAGACGCGCGAGGCTTTTTCACCATCATCATATAAAAAGGTTTCATCAAGCACTAGCTGATTGCCAGTGATTGTGCCTTGCAAATTCACCCGAAATTGACGCCGCAAATTGCCAAACCGGTCTTCAAAAATACCCAAGGCGATCGTGTCACCAGCAAAAAATTCTTCAAGCACAAGCGAGGGACGGCGTTCCGATAGATGCGTTACATCTTTTTGCGCACAGGCCGATAAAGCGGCAAAGGCGCCAACCAATAATCCGGCGGTAAGAAATAGGCGCATTAATCCACCAAATATCAACCTAGCCATGCTTCGTTTTTGTCGTGCCATATCATCCTCCCCTTCGCGCTTCATTTGATGTCAATGCAAACCTAGCAAACTAATACAGGTCGTGCTGATAAATTCAGTTTGGGGTGCCATAAATGCGCGCCATCACCCCTATCCAGCCTTGTCAAAACCCTCCAAAAACCGGCCAGCATCAGCACTGACGCCAGCCTGTTTTTCCGGCGCCATTTTGTCAAATGTGCGATAGATCATGCCAAGCCGCGGATTATTACCAAGCTTTTCACGATGCCTATCCAGAAAATCCCAATAGAGATAATTAAATGGGCATGCATCTTCGCCTGATTTTTCCGTCACCTTATAATGGCAGTTTCTGCAATAATTTGACATCCGATTGATATAGGCACCACCAGCCGCATAGGGTTTGCTGGCAAGATAGCCACCATCAGCAAAAAGCGCCATTCCCGACACATTCGGCATCACCACCCATTCATAGGCATCAACATAGACAACCAAAAACCATTCATTCACCGCCTGCGGCGATAAACCGGCAAGAAGTGCAAAATTACCAAGAACCATCAAACGCTGGATATGATGCGCATAAGACAGAGCATCGGTTTGCTTTATTGATTGGGCAAGGCAATTCATATCGGTATTGCCAGACCAGAAAAAATCGGGAAGCGGGCGCGTTGCCTGCAAAAAATTCGCCTCGGCATAGGCTGGCATTTTCAGCCAGTAAAGCCCGCGGACAAATTCGCGCCAGCCCAGAATCTGGCGGATAAAGCCCTCAACCGCATTTAACGGCGCATCGCCGCTATGATAGGCTGTCTCGGCCGCTCTGATCACTTCGATCGGCGATAATAATCCAGCATTCAGATAAAGACCGATATGGCTGTGATACATCCATGGTTCGCCCTCAATCATCGCATCTTGATAAGTGCCGAAAAGGGGCAGACGTTCACCGATAAATTGATCAAGAACATGCAAGGCCTGATCGCGGGTAACGGCAAAATCAAATCCGGCCAATTGCCCAAAATGATCGGCGCAACGCACCTCGACAAGGGCCAAAACTTCGGTTGTGATCGCATCTGGCGCAAAGCTGCTTGGCGAGCGGCACAGCCAGTCCGGCTTTTGGCGGTTGGCGATTATCGGCATCATAATTCCATTTGCCGCCAATTGGCTCATCGCCTTCCATCAGTACCTGATAACGCCGCCGC
This sequence comes from uncultured Candidatus Puniceispirillum sp., assembly GCA_905182545.1. Lineage (GTDB taxonomy): Bacteria > Pseudomonadota > Alphaproteobacteria > Puniceispirillales > Puniceispirillaceae > UBA3439. The sequence goes on along the minus strand of CAJJBY010000001.1, from coordinate 117,574 downwards.
AAATCGCGATAGAAAAATTCCATGCGAAGCGATTTTCGTCCCTCAGCCCATCCAGAAAAATCATCAAGGCTGCAGAGGAATCTTGTATCGGCGCGAATATCGACAGCAAGGCCAAACCGCGCCTGCCAGCCCACCATTTCATCGGCAAGCCTATATTCCCCCGGTGCGGTGATCACAATCCGATCTGGACCAAAAGCAGCAATCGCGTTGGCAACTTCACCAGCAAGCGAGCCCGCATTATCCGGATCATCAAGCCGGCGATAGCGAACCGCGATACCATCATCACCAAGCGAGTTGGCAAAATGGCGCATCGCCGAAAACAGATAGGCTATTTTCCGCTTATGATGTTTGACATAGGTGACCTCGGACATCACTTCGGCCATCAACACCAAATCCTTGGCCGGATCCAGATCTTTCAGGCTTGGCAAATCACGGCTTAACTGATCACCAAGAACAAGCCGAAGTGTTTTCATGTTGTTTCGCGCAATGCCGAAAAGGCGGCCAAAGCTGCCTCGCGTGATGCTTTGACATCAACAATCGGCTTTGGATAGGTCTCGCCAAGCCGGACACCAGCACCAGCAAGAATTTCAGCAGGCGCTTCCCATGGGCTGCAAAGATACGCATCGGGAAGATTGGCAAGTTCGGGAAGATAGCGCCGGATATAATGCCCGTCAGGATCAAATTTCACTCCTTGGGTGATTGGGTTGAAAATGCGGAAATAAGGCGCCGCATCAGCGCCACAACCGGCAATCCACTGCCATCCTGCGCTGTTATTGGCAAGATCAGCATCAACCAGACAATCCCAGAACCACGCCTCGCCATGATGCCAATGCAGCCGCAAATTTTTCACCAGAAATGACCCAACAATCATCCGCACCCGATTATGCATATAGCCGGTTTGCCATAATTCGCGCATGCCAGCATCAACAACAGGATAGCCGGTCAATCCTTTTTGCCAGCTTTTCAGCAATGCAGGATCATCACGCCAGTTAAAATTATCAAAACGCGGCTGCAGATTTTTGCGCGGCAATTCGGGGAAATGATAAAGAAGCGAATGGGAAAATTCACGCCAGCCAAGTTCGGACAGAAAATGATCGCAATCAAGATCCTGCCCAATGCCAGCATCCATGCGATCTTTGGCAGCATACCATACTGCGTTTGGCGAAATTTCGCCCCAATGCAAATAGGCCGATAGCCGCGATACATTGCGTTTTGCGGGGAAATTACGGCCATCCTTATAACCGTCGAGACCATCATCAAGAAAGGCGTAAAGCCGGTCATACGCTGCCGCCTCGCCAACATCCCAAATCGATGCCAACCCATCTTTCCAATCGCGTTCTGGCAAAAGGCCAAGCGCATCGATTGCGCTTTGACCATTGGCAAACCCATCGCCATTGGCAATGACCAGATTTGGCGGCACTGGCAACGGGCGGCGTGGCGGTGTGGCGGCAAGACAGCCGCGCCGGTAATAAGGCGTAAAGACCTTATAGGGGGTGCCATCATTTTTTAGCACGTCCCAAGGCTCCCAAAGAAGCGACCCATTATGGCTTTCAACCGCAAGGCCGCGCGCGGCACATTGCGCCTTAATGGCGGCATCGCGAGTGATCCGCCATGGATCGTAAGCGCGGTTCCAAGACAGCCCTGCCGCGGCAACAGCATCAGCCAGATTCGCCAGAATTTCGGCTGGATTGCCTGATAGCACAATCAATTTACCGTCAAGTGCCTGATTAAGCGCCGTCAAGGACTGGTGAAGCCACCAGCGGCTGGCACCACCCATACGGTGATCACCAGCATTGGCATCATCAAGAATATAAACCGGAAGAACCGCGCCATTGGCCGCGGCCGCAGATAATGATGGATTGTCGGAAAGTCTTAGATCCTGACGAAACCAATGAATATGAACTGAACCTGACATCGCCACCTTGCAACCTAACCGCTAAACATACCCGGAAATCACTGTAGGCGATATAGGCGTCACAAGGACGAAAAACAAGGTATATGCAGTCTGTCCATTATGGGATCAGCTAGCCATGATCGGCACGAATGGTCTGTTGCTGACGGCCAAGCCCATCAATTTCCAGCGTCATCACATCACCATCTTGAAGATAGACCGGATCGGGCTTTTGTCCCATCCCCACCCCTGCTGGCGTGCCGGTGGCAATGATATCGCCTGGATGCAATGTCATCAATTCGGATAAATGCGCGATGATTTCGGCAATCGAAAAAATCATATGGGCCGAGCTGCCATCCTGCATCATCTTGCCATTCACCGCCAATCGCATGGCTAATTTCTGCGGATCGGAAACCGCATCACGCGTCACCAGCCATGGCCCGACAGGCCCGTAATGATCGCATGATTTGCCTTTGGTCCATTGGCCAGTCAGATTCATCTGCATATGGCGCTCAGACACATCATTCACAATGCAGTAGCCAGCAACATGATCAAGCGCGGTTTCGGCTGTTACATATTTGGCACGTGTGCCAATCACAACCGCCAGTTCAATTTCCCAATCACTTTGTGTTGAACCGCGTGGCATGATGATATCATCATCCGGACCATTGATTGACGAAGTCGCCTTCATAAACACAATCGGATGCGCCGGAATCGGCATGCCAGTCTCGCGGGCATGGTCATGGAAATTCAGACCGATACAAATGAATTTACCAACATTGGCAATGCAAGCGCCAAGGCGTGGCGACCCTGCCACGCCGGCAAGGCTTGCCGGATCAAGCGCCCGAATCCGGTCAAGGCTGGCATCATCAATCGAATTGGCGTCGATATCGGCAATGTGATCCGATAAATCACGCAATATGCCAGCCGCATCAATTAGGCCGGGCTTTTCCTGACCAATGTCTCCATAGCGGACAAGGCGCATCTTTAAGTCTCCATGATATATAGCGGATTGATCAACCGGAGTGTTTCACAATGCAATCGTGACTCGAATCTTAATCGGGGTCGCCGCCAGCGGCAATGCGTTGGCGAAGCGCATATTTTTGAATCTTTCCGGTTGATGTTTTGGGAATTGATTCAAAACGAAATTCACTTGGCACTTTAAAGCCAGCAAGATTCTGGCGGCACCAATCGCGCAGCACGTCTTGGCTGGCGTTTTTGCCATCAATGATTTCGATAAAGGCGCAAGGTGTCTCGCCCCATTTTTCATGCGGCATCGCAACAACAGCAACATTGGCCACGGCGGGGTGTTTATGCAAAACATCCTCAATCTCGATTGACGAGATATTCTCGCCGCCAGAGATGATGATATCTTTTGACCTGTCTTTTAACTGAACATAGCCATCGGGATGAACAACCCCCAAATCACCCGAATGGAACCAGCCACCAGCAAAAGCGCGTTCGGTCGATGGCGCATTTTTGAAATAGCCCTTCATCACAACATTGCCACGCATCACAACCTCGCCAATCGTTGCGCCATCACGCGGCACCGGCACCATGCTGGAGGGATCAACAACATCAAGCCCTTCAAGCGCCAAATAGCGAACCCCCTGACGCGCCTTTAATGCAGCTTGTTTAACATTATCCAACAAATCCCATTCCGGATCCCAATCATTGACCACTGATGGCCCATAGGTTTCGGTCAAGCCGTAGAGATGGGTGACGTTAAAACCGGCATCTTTCATGGCGGCAAGCACGGCTTCGGGTGGCGGCGCGGCAGCGGTAAAAAATTCAACCTCATAATCCAGTTTGGCACTTGCCGGTTTGCCAGCCACGACAAGCGACATAACAATTGGCGCGCCGCACATATGGCTAACCCGATGTTCCAGTATAGCATTCCAGATATCTTCGGCGCGCACCTCGCGAAGGCAGACATGCGTTCCCGAAATCGCCGAAATGGTCCAAGGGAAACACCAGCCATTGCAATGAAACATCGGCAAAGTCCACAGATAGACTGCCTGTTTTTTCATTGATGCGGTCAGCGCATTTCCCTGCGCCAGCAAATAGGCACCACGGTGATGATACACCACGCCCTTTGGATCGCCCGTTGTGCCTGATGTGTAATTGATCGTAATTGCATCCCATTCATCATCGGGCATTTTCCACGCAAAATCAGCATCACCTGACGCGATAAATGTTTCATATTCGGTCTCGTCATAGCCCGATCTTTGCCCGTCAAATTCGGCATCATCATAAATGATCAATTGCGGGTTGCCCTTGGCCAGCGCCAATGCTTCACGCACACGCGGCAAAAGCGCGATATCAACAATCAGAATTTTGGCTTCGGCATGATCAAGTTGAAACGCAATTGTCGCCGCATCAAGCCGCGTATTCAGCGAATGCAGAACCGCACCCGACATCGGCACGCCGTAATGGGCTTCGATCATTGCTGGTGTATTTAATAGCATGACCGAGACCGTATCACCGCGCCCAAGCCCTGCCGCCGCAAGCACGCTTGCCAATTGCCGGCATCGCGCATAAAGCGCCGCATAATTACGCCGCAAAGACCCATGAATAACGGCCGTTTGATTTGGGAAAACCATCGCTGCACGCTCAAGGAATGTCAGCGGTGTCAAAGGCTGGTAATTTGCTGGATTCTGGTCGAGCCCGATATCATATGGATTTGTCATTTTGCCGTCCCCTTGCCGTCAAACAGCCTTTTCATCTACCATTTCGGCTCGCGCTTTTCGATAAAGGCATCAATGCCCTCAACAGCATCGCGGTGAAGCATATTTTCGACCATAACCCGCGATGCATATTCATAGGCATCCGCGATTGATAATTCACGTTGTGTGTAAAAAGCGCTTTTGCCAATGGCCAATGTCACCGGTGACTTGCTGGCAATTTTATGCGCCACAGCGGTCACATGATCGGTCAGATCAGCATCATCAAAAACCGCATTAACGAGCCCGATTTCAGCAGCGCGCGCCGCTGGCACCATCTCGCCGGTCAACAGCATTTCCATAGCATGTTTCGCTCCAACATTGCGGGAAAGCGCCACCATCGGTGTTGAACAGAAAAGACCGATATGAACACCGGGCGTGCTAAACCGCGCCGATTGTGCGGCATAGGCAAGATCACAGCTTGCCACAAGCTGGCAACCTGCCGCCGTTGCCGTTGCCGCCACTTCGGCAATCACCGGTTTCGGATTTTGCAAGATTGCCTGCATGACCGCCGAACAGCGTTTCAAAACATCGGTAAAATAGGCCTCGCCCTGATCAGCATTGGCGCGGCCTGCACTCATTTCTTTAAGATCATGGCCAGCGCAAAAAGCGGGCCCATTGGCCGCCAAAACAATCACCCGAACGCTGGCATCGATTGCCGCATCAGCCAAAATTGCACCAAGCCGGTCAAGCATTGCCTCAGACAGGGCATTGCGCCGCGCCGGATCATCCAGCGTCACGCGCAAGATACCTTGGGCATCTTTGTTTAACTGCAACAGACCCGCCGCATCATGTTTCTTGGATAAATCCATCACGTTACCACCTCATCGCTTATTCAACTCAAAAATCGCAGCAAAAACAACCGTGAATTCACGCTGCAGCGATGATCCTTATTCAGTTTGTTTCAAGGCGGCGTTCAAGCCAGCGCACACCCGCCGAAACAATCAGAATAACCACCAGATATTCAAGCACCAGAACCGTGTAGATTTCCAATGGCCGGTATTCGGTAACGACCAGTTCATTTGCGCGGCGGGTAAGTTCCTGCATGCCAATCACCGATACCAGCGATGACATTTTCAACATATAGACAAGCTGGTTTCCAAGGGCTGGCAAAATGCGTTTAATTGCCTGCGGCAAGATCACATAGCGCATGGTATCGCGGTAATTCAACGAAATCGAATGTGACGCTTCATATTGGCCACGGTCAATCGACTGTATTCCCGCGCGGAAAATTTCTGCCTGAAAGGCGCTATCGGAAATGGCCAATGCCAGAACCCCCGCCCAGAATACCGAAATCGACAGGCTGGCAACTTGTGGCAGGCCATAATAAACCCACAAGATCAGCACCAAAATGGGAATGGCGCGCACCAGTTCAACATAAATGCGGTTAATTGCTTTTGGCGCGCGGCGGTTTGACAACGCTGGCAAGGCGACCAAAAGCCCAAGACAAATTGAAATACAGATTGCCGTGACTGACAGGCCAATCGTGTAATAGAGACCATCAATCAGGAACGCCAGATTCTGGCGGCCGGTTTCGGTTGCTGGATTGACAACATACCATCCCCAATTGCCCGAACAGCCGCCAAGACTGAAAAGGCCAGCAAGCCCCAAAATACGAATCAATGATGATGGCACCAAGGCCCAGAATTTCAACATTATAAATTGCATGATCTGATTGCCCCTAATGCCGCAAAATCTGGCTAAGGAACAATTTGCAACGATCACTTTCTGGCGCAGTGAAAAATGTTTTTGGCGGACCCATTTCAACAATCTTTCCATGATCCATAAAAAGCATTATATCAGCAACCTGTCGCGCAAAACCCATTTCATGGGTGACGCAAATCATTGTTATGCCACTATCGGCAAGTTCTTCGATCACATCCAGAACCTCGGCGATCATTTCCGGATCAAGCGCCGATGTTGGTTCGTCAAAAAGCATGATCTTTGGCGCCATGCAGAGCGCCCGTGCAATCGCCACACGTTGTTGCTGGCCGCCCGATAGTTGCGCTGGATATTTGCTGAATTGTTCGGGAATCCGCACACGCTCAAGATAATGCATTGCCAGATCACGGGCTTCAGTCTCGGCCATCTTACGGGCACGAACTGGCCCCAGCATCAGATTTTCCAAAATGGTCAAGTGCGGAAACAGGTTAAATTGCTGAAACACCATCCCAACATTGTTGCGCAAGACAGCACGGCCAGTGGGGCTGTCATCAACAACAATACCGTCAATCCAGATTTTGCCTGCCTCATGGCGCTCAAGCCGGCTGATACAGCGGATCAAGGTTGATTTGCCCGAACCGGATGGCCCGCAAATCACTAGCTTTTGGCCAAGCTCGATGTCAAGTGATACAGCATCAAGCGCGCAGAACTGGGCAAAATATTTTGAAACATCCCTGACTTGAATAAAGGGCTGTGTTGCTGGCTGGCTCATCGTGACTGTTACCTAAATTTCTATCATTACATAAGGGCAGATCATAAATTCGCCACAAGGAATAACCAACCAGCAAGGCCGTCCAAAAAACTTAGTCCTTTTTACCCGATTCCGCGACCATCGGCTAGCCCCCAATCGGTTCTGGCGCAAGAAATCATAGTCAAAGCTTGTATTACCCAAACGAAACCCCATCTCTGTGATCTAGGATTTCTAATCGAAAAATTAACCCAAACCGAGTCCAAGGAGACCTGTAAATGCGACTTCTAAAGATAATCACCGCTCTTTTTGCGTTCAGCACGGTGACGGCGCCCGTTCATGCGGCAAGCGTACTGAATGAAATCTTGTCGGATGGGGTGCTTAAAGTTGGCACCACTGGCGACTGGAACCCAATGACCATGAAAGACACAGCGACAAACAGCTACACTGGCTATGATATTGACGTCATGACCGAGCTTGCAAAAGATCTGGGGGTAAAATTAGAGTTTGTGCCAACTGATTGGAAAACACTGGTAAGCGGTGTCACTTCAGGCAAATACCACATGACCGGTTCTGCCTCGATTTCAGCCGGCCGCGCAAAAGCCGCTGGCTATTCAAACAGCTATTTTTCATTGGCAACAGTGCCGCTTACATTGAAAAAGAATGCTGACAAATTCTCCGATTGGGCCGATCTTGACAAGGCATCTGTTACCGTTGCCGCGACGCTTGGCACGACCCAAGAAAAACAGGTCAAGCAGTTCTTCCCAAACGCGAAGTATAAAATTGTTGAAGCCCCTGCACGCGACTTCCAAGAAGTGCTGGCCGGTCGCGCCGATGCGCACATCACATCCAATGTCGAGGCCTACAAGCTGGTCGCGAAATATCCAGAAATGATGGTTGTTCCCGTTTCAGCGCCAAAGGCACCAACCCCAATTGCCATGCTGTTGCCGCAAGCCGATCAAGTGTGGATCAATTATGTGAACACATGGATTGCGTTGAAGACCGAGCGTGGCTTTTTTGCCGATCTTGGCCGGAAATGGCAGCTTGCCAACTAGACTGCAATTATATCAAATATGAAAAAAGAGGCATCTTATGCCTCTTTTTTTTAACCTTAGCATCGCCACTGCAAAATTTTCTGGAGCCGTTTCATGCTTGTGCTTTTTGACCTTGCAATAAGCAGCTATGGCTGCAAAACCCGCATTTTGCTTCGCCATAAGGGGCTGGAATGGACAAGCCTTGCCCCGCCTGATGGCTATGGCAGTCCAGCCTATTGTAAGATTGTGCCATCAGGCACGATTCCAGCTTTGGTGCATGATGGTTTTACCATTGGCGAGTCGGATGCCATTGCCGAATATTTAAACGAGTTGGCACCCGAACCGGCAATGCTTCCTGAACCCATCAAGGAACGGGCAATGGCACGCGCCTTGTCACGGTTTCACGACACCCGCATCGAACCGCTGCTTCGTGCCTATTTTGGACAGGTTGCCCCAGCGAACCGCAATGCCGATTTCATTGCCGAAAATGCCGCCCTTCTCCAACGCCGCTTTAACCAGCTTGCCGAGATCAGGACGCCATCACCACTTTTGACCGGAACCGATCTTAGCCTTGCCGATTGCGGCTTTGCGCCGAGTTTTGCTATTATTCGTTGTTTACAGGGTTTGTTTGGGTTTAACCTAATTCTACCCGCATCGATCAAAGCCTATGAAGCGGCATTATGCGCTCACCCCTCGGTTTGTGATGAATATGCCGCCTATGCCAAAGCATTGGATGAATGGGCCGCAGCCAAAATAGCGGGCTAATGATAAATAACAATTGAAAATGATTTCCTTTGACGCTGATTTCCTTTCGCGCCTAGGCTGGCAATAATATGGCAACAGGTCATCTTGGTTAAAACAAGCTTGCTGCCACCCTCTATTATGTTGGTCGTTGCTGCCTATGCCTATGCCTTTGTCTCTGGCCTTTCAAAATTTACCGCCGCAAATGCGCGCCACAATCTTGATGATTGTTGCGCTGTTCATGTTTACCTGCATGGGGATTTTTATCCGGCTATCTGCCGCCAATCTGCCCGTGATTGAGGTGGTGTTTTTCCGCAATGCCCTGGCGGTGGTTTTATTAGTGCCACTGATCATGCGCGTTGGCTGGTCAAGCATCCGCATGCAAAAGCGAAAGCTGTTTTTCCTGCGTGCAGTGATCAACTTTGGCGGTATGTTTTGCGGCTTTACTGCCCTAACATTAATTCCGCTGGCGCAAATGACCGCGCTTAGTTTTACCGGCCCTTTATTTGTAACCATTGGCGCGGTGTTATTTCTTGGTGAAATCATTCGCGCGCGGCGGATCGCTGCTATCGCTGTTGGATTTTTGGGAACATTGATCATCTTGCAACCGGGCTTTACCGAAATTTCGGTTGGCGCGATGATGGCGCTTGCCAGTGCCTTGTCAATTGCAATGGCGTCACTGATCGTGAAAAAACTAACCGCAACCGAAACACCCGAAGCCATTGTGACATGGATGGTGGCAATGCAGGCGCCGTTGGCATTGATACCGGCACTCAGTGTCTGGCAATGGCCAAGCCTTGAAAGCTGGGGCTATTTATGGGCGATGGCGCTTGCCGGAACGATTGCGCATCTATGCTTTACCCGCGCCTATCGGCTTGTTGATATAACCGCTTTGCAACCGCTTGAATTCATCAAATTGCCATTTGCAGTTATTCTAGCATGGTTGATTTTTAGCGAATTGCCGGGTCTATGGACATGGATTGGCGGGGCAGTTATTTTTGCCTCGACCGTCTATATCACCCAGCGTGAGGCACGCGCCAAAAAATCGCTTCGGCCAAATGCCGGAGCCCGCGAGACCAAACTATAGCCCCTCATGATAAGTCATCCGCAAAGCGGAGGGGGTGGGTTGAGAATGCCAGCCCGCGTCAGTCCAGTTTAACCGGCATTCTGAACCGCCCAGTAAAGCGGCGTGCCGCAATCAAAAATCGTCAATGGCCCATCAGGCGTCGCGCGGCTTTCCGGATAGATGACTGGTGCATCCTGTTTGACCAAAGTAATCCGCTCTTCATTAACTGGTAAGCGATAAAATTCCGGGCCATGCAATGAGGTAAAAGCTTCAAGCTGATCAAGCGCATCTTCAGCTTCAAAAATATGCGCAAGACACGACATGGTGTTTGGTGCGGTATAGATACCAGCACAGCCACAAGCCATCAGCTTGGCAGCGTCCAGATGCGGCGCACTGTCGGTACCAAGAAAGAAACTGCCATCACCGGAAATGACCGCCGCAATCAGGGCACGGCGGTGGCTTTCGCGCTTGGCGACTGGCAAACAATAATAATGTGGGCGAATGCCACCAGCCAGAATATGATTACGATTGATAAACAGATGATGCGTTGTGATGGTGGCGGCAATATTGGCACCGCCAGATTGGACATAATCGACACCATCGCTGGTGGTCACATGCTCCAACACGACCCGTAAATCAGGCACCCGCCGCCGCAACGGATCAAGAACGGTTTCGATAAACACCGCTTCGCGGTCAAAAATATCAATTTGCGGATCAGTCACTTCGCCATGAACACATAGTGGCAGGCCGATGTCAGCCATTTTTTCCAGAACGGCGATGACCTTGTCCAGATCGCGAACGCCCGATGCTGAATTGGTGGTTGCCCCTGCCGGATACAGCTTAACCGCATTGATCAAGCCCGATTTGGCCGCCGCGGCAACATCATCCGAACCTGTTGTTTCGGTCAGATATAAAGTCATAAGTGGCGTAAAACCATGATCTGGATTGACACAAGCCATGATCCTGTCTCGATATGCCGCCGCTTCGGCGCCTGTTACTATTGGCGGCACCAGGTTTGGCATGATGATGGCGCGAGCAAAATGGCGCGCCGTATCATCAATAACCGCGCCAAGTATGGCGCCATCACGAAGATGAAGATGCCAATCATCAGGGCGACGGATGGTCATTTGGGTCATAACAAAGATTCCCATAAACGTTAATCACTACGAAGACGATAATTAAACAACACGATGCCAAAACTCATACCAACATCACTGCGCAAAATCTACAGTACTCGGACAACTATCATTATAACAAACATCATCACTTTCTTTTGCTAACCTTTACGCTCTTCCATAACGCTTCAGGCGATGATGGGGGCGGATATTCTATTTGCATTTTCCTGCAAATAAGAATAAATGTTCTCCAATATTAGGTAAAGCAAGTGGCTTGGGCTTTCTCGCTATTGAACGTGGAGTTCCGAGGAACCCGTAAACAACTTACCGAATAGTTTTGAAATTGGCCGTTGTGTCCACCGAAGACATTGGCACTATCGTTGTTTTCACGCTTCATCAATTGTCATAAACCCTGAAGGAAAATGAGTTAGGGAGGCAAAATAGTGACATTACGCATCAAGTCAGCCATTACCGATTGCTCACTATCTACCCCTTTTCTTGTGATTGACCAGGAACGGGCGGCTGAAAATTATCGCAATTTTAGCGATAAATTCAAAAATGCTCAGGTTTTCTATGCTGTTAAAGCCAACCCTCATTCTGATGTGCTGTCTCGACTAGCACTAGAGGGTGCATCATTCGACTGCGCTTCTTTCAACGAAATTTGTATGGTTATTGCGTCCGGTGGAGAGATAAATAAAATCTCGTTTGGCTCCACAATAAAAAAGTCATCCGATATTGCCAAAGCTTTCCAGTTGGGCGTCCGACACTTTGCATTCGATGCCCTTGAGGAGCTGGATAAAATTGCTAAATGCGCGCCAGCATCCAACGTGATGTGCCGAATTTTGGTTAATAACCTAGGAAAAGGCTCCGAGTGGCCTCTAAGCCGAAAATTTGGTTGTGATGCCATTATGGCGATCGAGTTGCTGGCCAAGGCTGCATCTCTCGGCCTCAAGCCTAGAGGAATATCATTTCACGTTGGTTCGCAACAACTTAGCGTTTCAGCCTGGGATGCAGCAATTGCCCAAGCCAAATATATTTTCGACGAATTATCATCTCAAGATATAAAGTTAGACACTCTGAATTTAGGGGGCGGCTTTCCTACCAATTTTGGTAATGGTAGGCCTCCAGAATTGCGACTGTACGCCCAAGAAATTCAAAACTCGTTAACCAAATATTTTAATAATGAAATCCCAAAACTCATAGCGGAACCCGGAAGAGCTATTGTGGGCGATGCTGGTTTAATAGTTGGCGAAGTCATTTTAGTTGCGAGAAAAAGTGAAACTGACCGCTATCGCTGGATTTTTCTTGATGTGGGCCGTTTTAACGGTCTAGCAGAAACTGAAGGTGAGGCAATCAAATACCACATCTCGGTTCCGGGGCTAGAGAACGAAATATGTGAAAAAGCAATTATAGCTGGCCCAACGTGCGACTCCGTCGACACACTATATGAACGTACGCCAGTTGAAATGCCTATTAACTTGCGATCTGGAGACAAAGTGTGGGTTCACGCCACTGGCGCTTACACATCAACTTATTCCTCAGTTGGGTTCAATGGTTTTACGCCCTTGAATGTCTATTCAGTAGAAGAGGTAATTCGCTCGAAATACTCACTCTTGGAAACCGGCTAAATATGCCGTTTGACGCTGCCAGAAAGACAAAATTCAAGGCAAATCGCATCGTCATAGTAAGCCCAATATGTACAATTCAATCTGGGCAATCGCAATCAATCCAAAAGCTTTGCAAACCTTGAGTATTCTATGGTTTACACTATGCGTCATTACCGTTATAACCTCGGCGTCTTCGCGCCGCTTCTAGCTTATCGCTAGAGCATTGCGCACATCTTTATCAAGCAAGAGGATCCTTTCATGCTTACAAATGCAATTCTGCCGATCACCTTTGGTGGGTTCGGTATGATCGCTGCCTTATTGATTTACGTCAATATTATCAAATCACCAGCTGGCGAAGGTAGAGTCAAAGAAATTTCCGACGAAATTCATCTCGGCGCAATGGTCTTCATGGCCAGCGAATACAAGCGTTTGGCAATATTTCTGCGTCATCTGTATCGTCGCTCTTTATGCCAGCCTCGGTGCTGACACGGCAATCTCCTTCACTCTCGGCGCGCTTTGCTCTGGCGTAGCTGGCTACATTGGCATGTATTCAGCAACCAAGGCAAATGTCAGAACCGCCGTTGCCGCAAATACAAAAGGTGCAGCCGCTGCCCTGAACGTTGCCTTTTTTGGCGGTTCGATCATGGGCCTTACCGTGGCGTCGATGGGTCTTCTTGGCATTGGCACACTCTATTTTTTCATGGGCGGCACCGCGCATGGCATCGAAGCCATCGAGGGCTTTGCGATGGGTGGCTCATCAGTTGCCCTGTTTAGCCGTGTTGGTGGCGGTATCTTTACCAAAAGCGCCGATGTGGGCGCCGACCTTGTTGGTAAGGTTGAAGCAGGCATTCCTGAAGATGATCCTCGCAACCCAGCGGTTATCGCCGATAATGTCGGTGACAACGTTGGTGACGTCGCCGGCATGGGTTCGGACATTTTCGAATCCTATTGTGGTGCGATGATTGCTTCGATCGCTCTTGCCGCGTCAATGTCACTTGAAAACATCGCCCGCCTTGGTGGTAATCAGGAAGTTCTTCAGTTCATGCCTTTGGCGCTTGCGTCACTTGGCCTGCTTTGTTCGCTTGCTGGCATTTTTGCGGTGAAGCTCTTCTCAAGCAAAAGCGCTGATGTTGCCTTGCGTTTCGGCACAATCGGTTCAGCCGTTATCTTTATCGGCGGTGCCTATTTCCTAGTCCAAGCCATGGGCGGCGCCAACGGTATTTGGGTTGCTGTTCTGGTTGGCGCGATCGGCGGCATTGTCGTTGGTCTTGTTACTGAATATTACACAGGCGGTGCGCCGGTTCGTAAAATTGCGAAAGACGGTGAAACTGGCCCAGCAACTGTGATGATTTCAGGTTTGGCCACAGGCATGCAGTCTGTTGCCATTCCAGCTCTGACCATTGCTGCCATCATCTATTGCGCCAATGAGGCCGCTGGCCTTTACGGTGTTGGTCTTGCTGCTGTTGGCATGTTGTCAACTGTTGGCATCACCATGGCGATTGATGCCTATGGCCCAGTTGCCGATAATGCCGGTGGTATCGCCGAAATGGCAAACATGGGCAAAGAAACCCGTGAAATCACCGACTCACTTGACGAAGTTGGCAACTCAACTGCTGCGATTGGTAAAGGCTTCGCCATCAGTGCTGCGGCGCTTGCCGCACTGGCACTGATCAGCGCCTATATTGCCAAGATCAGCAATGGCGATCCAAATTTCGTTCTTGCGATCAATGACCCGATGGTTCTTTGTGGTATGTTCATTGGCGGCATCTTCCCATTCCTTGTCAGTGCAATGACAATGACTGCGGTTGGTGATGCAGCGTTTGACATGATCGTCGAAGTTCGCCGTCAGTTCAAAGAAATCCCAGGCCTTCTTGAAGGGACAGCAAAGCCAGATACAGCACGTTGTGTTGACATTGCGACCCGCGCTGCGCTTCGCAAGATGATCCTGCCTGGATCAATGGCTGTGTTGGCACCTGTTGTTATTGGCTTTGGTCTTGGACCAAAGGCACTTGGCGGCGTGCTTGCTGGTGCATTGGTTTGCTGTGTGATGATGGCGCTGATGATGGCAAATGCTGGTGGCGCTTGGGACAATGCAAAGAAATATGTCGAAAAGGGTAACCTTGGGGGTAAAGGTTCTGATGTCCATAAAGCGGCAGTTGTTGGTGATACAGTTGGTGACCCGCTGAAAGACACCTCAGGCCCTGCAATGAACATCCTGATCAATGTGATGGCCATTGTCAGCCTTGTGATTGCACCTCTTTTGGTGTGATCCTGACGATCAAAATATTAAAACCGGTCCTTTAGTTAATTTGGGGCCGGTTTTATTTAGGCTCAATAGTTTTTATTAAGGTGCAAGCTCAGATCAACATCAATTGCTCGTCGCCATAATAGAGAGTGACGACGTGCTTTGCTTCGGCAAAGAATAGCCAGCGCTCAACGAAAACTCCCATTATATGAAAAACTGCAGGCCATGCTCAGCGACGCCCGCTGATGAGCCGCTAAAAATAACGCAGATGACTGGAAGGATCCCTCCAAAAAAAATGGAAATATACCTTAATTTGACGGCGTGACGCCTCGCAACAACAAAACCCATCTCTTTTTGTAGATAATTCTCAGACGTATGAGGTGGCATAAGTGAGCGGACTTTTCCCATTGCGCCCAGTCCTGTTGCTGTTTCCACCGTGCTAACTGAAACACTGTGGTCCAGCGCCCACCACCACGCAAATTTCAGAGCCCACGTTCCAATGAGAAAAGCAGAAGGTGATCTCGGTGAGAATGCCGGGAATGGTTTGACCAAACAAAGCCAACATCGATAAGAAAGCAAGTGATCCACCACATGCAGAGAACATCAAATAACAAACTGGCGTCAATGGGTGGTGCCAACAAGAGACGGTCTTCAATGATCCATATATCATCGACGTTGCGTAGACTGTTGCTATTATCAAAACCAGTATCAAAAAACCAGACCATAGCGGTGGCGGCCCAATAAAGAAGGTGAACGCAAACCAACAACTCAATAAGGCAAGGACAAGTATCGCTAGAACCCCTTCTCTTGACAACCAACTAGACCGCCATTGGCTTAATGCCCTCCAGGCACGTTCGGGATGGCCAAGATGTAATGTTGAGCTAAGCAAGCCAGCCCCTATCAATCCAAAGACCACTGAGATTGCGACAGAAAAATGCAAAAAAAGGGTAAGATTCACAAGTCCTAAAACAATGAATCCAGCAAGCCCTAAGCCTAACCCAGATATAGATGTGAAGAAAATAATTGACCACGCGGGGTGCATGAACTCATCCTAACTTTTCAAGTGTATTATCCATCCACTGCCAAAAGCCTTTTGGTGTGGCTGCATCAGCCATTGCAAGTAATGACATTGGCTGGTCGACTGATTTGCGCCGAGGCCTTGGCGGCAAATATTTATTCACCGGTTTTGTCCCTTGCTCTGGCAACAGATCAAACCCGCCTCGTTCAGCTACCATAATGCTCACATCAGAATTTGGGTCACCAAAATCGCCAAAATGCCTGGCGTTAGTGGGACAAGTTCGCACACATGCTGGCACCCTATCCTCTTCAGGAAGATTTTCATTATAAATTCGATCAACACAAAGCGTACACTTTTTCATTACACCTTCGCAGGATCCATTTCTCGAGCCCCATAAGGACACGACCATGCGCAAAGACCACAGCCAATACACCAGTCTTCATTGACAAAACTATTCCATCTTCCGCACGTTTGAAAGAGGCTCCCGTCGGACATGCAGTTACACAGGGAGCATCCTCACAATGCAAACATGACTTTGGAAAATGCACAGTTTTTGCATCTTCTCCTACCCCAGCTTCAAATGCATGTACTCTGTTAAGCCAAGATCCACTCGGGTCGGCACCATATGCACTCTCATCACTTAAGGGGCACCATATCCAGAGGTGTTCCACTCTTTACAGTTAACCACACAAGCTTGACACCCAACACAAATATCGAGGTCAATCACCAAGCCAAGTTTGATTGCAGAGGGTTCCGGTAAACTTGTCATTACTTTTTCCTCCACCAAGATTTCTTATCGTTTACGGTCCATTGTAATCCATATCGGAGGGTTTTAACTGGCTCGGATCAACGGCGTTCATTCGCGGTAAAGCTGAAAATTGGGGGAGGATACTGCTGGTTCATAGGATCCGCCTTGGCTATTTTGACCTTTAAATCAAACCAAGCGGCCTGCCCTGTTATTGGATCTGAATTTGACCATCTTTGTCCATCAGCCTTGCGCTGGCAAAAGTTCTTTGATTAAGATGGTTTAGTAGAAATCCTTTTTTTGCTTCAGGCGCGTCTTCTTCAAGTTGCCAAGCGCCCTTTTCTTTTACCAATGGCATTCCATGTCCATATAGTTTTTTCATTCAAGGCCAGCCATTACAGCTACGGGAACTCTTATTTTGCCGTGGTGAGATGTTACCCAGATCCAGTCACCGTCAGAAAGATCGTGCTGCTCTGCAAGTCCCTTTGGAATGAACATAGGATTGTGACCATGTATCTGTCTAAGCCATGGGTTTTGTGAACCCCACGAATGATACATGGCCATCGGCCGCTGGGTTAGAGCGTGGAGTGGGTATTCAACGTCCGATACTGCCTCTCCTTCAAACGGCGCATACCAAGTTGGCAGGGGAGTAAAACAAGTCTTTATTCTTGAGCGCAAATGCTCGGGGGGGAGAATATTTCCGTGTCCCGCTCCGGCAAGGTGAAATTTCTGAAGTGTTTCACTGTAAATTTGAAAAGCATAGGGCTGAGGGCTGTCGTAAATACCCATATCAACTGCAAAATCCTGATAAGCCATGTTAGCCATTTTATAATAGCGCGCTTCTTTAGGAATTTCTTTATGCCAGAACGCTCCATTAGCTATGTAAGCTTCAATTTGTCCAGGATTGAGGTTCACCGCGCCCTGATTCATCCATTACCTCTAAACCCGGCAAGTGGGCCAATGCCGGGCTTTCGCTCATGATTGATTACGTATAGTCGCCATAATCCGCATATTTCTGCTGACCATCTTCATTAGTCATAGCCCGGCAAGTCCAAGCCTGGCACCAAGGTCCAGCAGAACAGATTGAAAGCCCTCTTACGTCTCGATCGGAGCGAAATACGGGCCATCGAATGGCGTCGGCAACGGCATCAGCCTCGCATATTGGCCGGTCAAGTAAGGAAATAGCATCATGACGTTCAAGATACGTGGTATCTGGAAGAATTAAGTCGGCGTAAGCCACCATTTCTGATGAATATGCATCCGAATAAATGATTTTGGGAATCTTATAGTCGCCAGTTTCAGAGTTTTTCTCAGTGAGCATTTCCATCACACCGCGGGTGTTCATTGATGAATTCCATGCCATATTCGCCATGTACATAAACAATACATCAACATGGTATGGATCTCCATGCAACCGCATTTGAAATCACCATGTGCATCAGCCCATGAGCGGACATTGGGGCGTCCCAACTGTAGGCCTTATCAATTCTCTGAGGGCCACCATCAGCATTAAGCAGCAAATCATCCGGCCCTAACACATAGCCTAGAGGAGCGCCAGCAAGAGGCTTGCCAGCTTGAATTTGATCTGGTCTGCCTGCAGGTTTTGGGTGCGCTTCGGGTGGTTTTGGATATGGCGGCTTAAACCGCCAACCACCAGGAACCTCAATAGAACCCAACATTAATTGAAGAACATGCAGCGCTCTACAAGTCTGGAAACCATTGGAGTGAGCAGATATTCCTCGCATAGCGTGCATAGAGACTGGGCGACCAATCATTGTTTTATGCTTTTCACCCTTCCAGTCCGTCCAAGGCTGATTAATTACAACCTCCTTCGCAAAAGCGGCTTCAGCCAAATCCGCAGCAAATTGACGGATACGATCAGCTGAAATGCCGACAGTAGCGCAAACAGACTCAGGTGCGTATGCATCATCCATATAGGTTTCACCCATAATCACAAACGCAGGTGTTGCTACACCACCACCATCAAGAGCTATTTCACCATGCATCGCAGTGCTTATATTCTTTGTTGTGTGCGAAACTATTTTACCCGTTGAGCGATCTATTACCTGAGGGCACCCATCAGAATCCCGAAGAAACAGTCCATCATTAGCAGCACCAGGATTACGGATCACAAGCCATGGTGAATTTGTGTAACGACGAAGGTAGTCAACATCAATATTGCCAGAACGCATCAACTCACGAATTAACGATATTATCAATAAACCGTCCGTACCAGGTGTTATTCCATACCAATCGTCCGATATTGCGGCATAACCAGTCTGAACAGGATTAACAGAAACGACTCTTTTCCCTCTTCCCTTGACCTTGCCTAACCCAATTTTAATAGGGTTAGAATCATGGTCTTCAGCCACTCCAAAAAGCACAAATATTTCAGTCAGATTCCAGTCTGGAGCGCCAAACTCCCAGAACGCACCTCCAATAGTATAGATTCCTCCTGCAGCCATGTTTACAGAGCAAAAGCCACCATGTGCCGCAAAATTTGGAGTTCCAAATTGCTGCGCCCACCAACTTGTCAAGGCCTGAGATTGATCGCGTCCAGTAAAAAATGCTAGCTTTTTTGGATCACTTTTCCTTATGGGCGCAAGCCATTCTGTTGCAGTTGATAACGCCTCCTCCCAACTAATTGGCTCAAATTGACCAGATCCTCTAGGTCCAACGCGCTTCATCGGTGATTTAAGTCGTGCGGGAGAATAATGCTGCATTATTCCTGCTGAACCTTTGGCGCACAAAACTCCCTTATTAATAGGATGATCCCTATTACCCTCAATGTAACGGATCTTTTCGTCGCGGATATGAACATTTATACCGCACCGACAGGCGCACATGTAACACGTCGTCTGTTTTACCTCGTCCGAAACTTGCGGCGAATTTTCTATGTGTGGTTCACTCACGATAATATCCTTTGGTTCGAAGTCTAGAGTGCTAGGTGAGCATCAAAGATCAGCCATCAATTTAGGTTGACCTCAAAACCTAAGATACGTCGTACGCTAAAACAAAATAAGTTGTCCAATAACTTATCATTGTTAAATTAATCGATTTAACTTATATAAAGGAATGACATTAACACAGCTAAAAATTTTCATTACAGTCGCTCAAGTTGGCAGCGTAACTAAGGCAGCAGAGATACTTGGGATGACCCAGTCAGCTGCTTCAGCAGCGATTGCATCCCTAGAAAACATATATGAGGTCAAACTTTTTGAAAGGGTAGGGCGTTCAATCGAGCTTTCTGAAACTGGCCAAATCTTTTTACCTGAGGCACAAAACACACTATCAAGCGCCATGGCAGCTGCGCGGAACTTACGGGCATTAAGCGGTAAAACACACGGTAGACTGCATATACCAGCGAGCCAAACCATCGCTAATTATTGGTTGCCCCAGAGACTGGCAATATTTCACACAAGAAACCCAGAAGTAACATTAAACGTATCCATGATAAATACGGCCGCTGTTGAACAGGCCATATTAAAGGGAACGGCCAATATTGGTTTTGTTGAGGGAAAAATTACGTCAAATAAAATTGAACTAATAGAAGTCGATCATGATCAGCCAGTGATGGTTGCTTCTGCAAAAAAATGGTTGTCATTTGGGATGTCAAATAGTTTGATCAATCTTCAAAACATCCCCTGGATAGTCAGGGAAAAAGGCTCAGGCACCCGCAAAATGCTAGAAGACTTTATCAACCAGAATGGTTTAACTTGGGACAGTTCAAATATCATTCTTGAACTTCCAAGCAACGAGTCGGTTAGAGAAGCTGTTGTCGCCGGCGCGGGCGCTACTCTAATTTCAAAGCACGTTGTGGCTCTATCAATACAAACTGGCCTGCTTAAATCCTCTGCATTAAATTTCTCTCCTCGAATTTATTACATGCTTGTTCACAAGGAGCGACCAAAAACTGATGCTGAAAAAGCGCTGATTCAGTTTATTCATAACACTAAACACCAAGCCATTTGATACATAGCCTCAACCAAATTATTTAACAGCGACAAAAAAACTGGTTTCCTTGCCAATAGAAAATAAACTAGTTGAAAATTTTTCCAATCCTACAAATGTGTGTCAATTTGAAATAGTTTTAAAAGGTTTTTTGGCCCTAGCTATTTTTGATAATGCGTATTTTTCCTGCTTCGGACACTCCCATTGACGTGGACTCGTCAATATTAAGGTTGGGAAAATGAGCGTCAAAGTATTCTTGTATTAGATTTGACATGATTTCAGGAGGCACCTCTTTTGAAAACCAAACTGTTACTTCCTTAGCATAGCCAACTATTATTTGAGGAAGTGCGACCACGTATTTGTTTCCAAGGAATAGTGGGGCCTCAAAGTCCTCAGGGACATCCTCGCCCATAATAGCTACGACTACGTCAGGCTCTTCACTTAACGTACATTGGGTTATCATAAAGTTTTTTATGTTATCAAAGGATTTGAAAATGAATTTGTCTGCTGTTTCCATTTTTCGAGCTCACAACTTTCAGTATTTGGAGTGAATCTTAATTGACGGTTATTACTTCAGTGTCTACCGACGCCTTTGTCGAAATGGTATGTAAGTAAAAAGCAATATTGGGTGTCGAAGAGTAAGAAGCCGGATCTCTGTTCAAACTCTTACTTAGTGGCGGCATAACTACAAGAGGCGTTGCGTTTATCCAACCAGTGAGCGAACGGTGAATGTGGCCGCACAGTATGGCAACCACTTGAGGGTGGCGATCAATAATTTCAGAAAAGTTTCTAACCATCCCGTAACTCTCATATTCGTGTTTTAACGGTTCAGAGTTTGATAGATTGATTGGCGGGTGGTGCATAAATATTACAGTAGAGCGTTCAGGCTTTTCATTCAATAAATTGTCAAGATGAGCCAGTCTTTGAAAGTCTAAAAAACCAAGATTGTTGTTTTCAGTGGAAGTATCTGACGCAATAAGGCGGTAATCTAATACACTAGTAGCATATTGAAGAAACGCTGTATCAGCATTTTGGTATGAGTGTAGGGTAAAATTCCTTATTAACGCTGTTACAGAGTCACGATTACCAGGAGTAATAAGATACGGTGCTCGCAATTCATCCATAATTAATTTGGTCAGCCGATACTCTTCATCACTGCCATTGTGGACTAAATCTCCAGTGTGGATTACCACATCTGGTGCAGTATTGAGCTTATTTATAGCTGAAACACATTTCCTTAGCGCTTCAAGCTTTACATAACAGTCCCCATTTCCATTCTCGGGAACTGTTATGTGTGTATCGGTTAGTTGTGCGATGAGCATTAGCTGGCCAAATTTATTCCGCAGCTTTCTTATGCTCGTCAACGATGTGATACACCGGTGCTTTTTCCATGTGGAACTCACCAGTCCTCTCTTCATATTGAGACAAAGTAAAGCAATGCCAATTCTTATCGTCTAGCTTGGGGAAGTCACCGCGATAATAGTATCCAGGCCACCGTGTCTCCTCGCGATACATTGTATGCGCCATCACGCACTCAGATGCTAAAACACGATGATGTAACTCCCAAGCACGTAGTAATTGGTGCAATCCATCTGCACCAAGATTTGCGAGGTCTTCTTTGAGCATTTTTAGGAGCTCTATGCCTCTCTCCATCAAGGGTGTGTTGACCATATAACGCTGGCCACAACCACCACAGTATTCATCCATTATTTTCTCAAGTCGCTGCAATCCAGCCAGTGGCAGTAGGTAGCTTGGTGATACTGTCCCGCCCGTAATTTCATTGCGGCCGACTCTGTAATTTTCCAAAGGCTGGTAAATTTCCACTTGTAAGGCCATATACTCAGCTTCATCAACCTCAGGAACATTGGTTCCCAAATCGTTGACATACTTGACGGCGGCCTTTCCTGCCAATCTGCCTTCAGTAAAGGATCCTGAAGAAAATTTGTGAGGAGTTCCACCAAGGGTGTCTCCAGCACCAAACAGACCATCCACCGTCATCATACGATTATAACCCCATTGGTATTCGTCAGGTGCATAATCCTCTGGTCCACTCGCCCAAGCTCCAGAGCATGTTGCATGGGACCCCATTACGTAAGGCTCTGACATGACTAATTCTGGGTTGATTTCTTTCGGGTCAATGTTGTTTGCTGCCCAAACAACGGCTTGTCCAATGGTCATGCCTAAAAAATTTTCCCAACCGACAATTTCTTTGTGCGGGTCTTTAAAGGCTTCTTTAGTTACCATTCTTATTGGCCCACCACCTGCCTCCACCTCTTTCAGGAAAGCATGGTTTCGGAGACATGTCGGCACGGGTTCATGGTTTACGTAATCGCCAACCAATTTTTCAATTGATTCTCTCCACTTGGGCTCATATTGTTCCCCAAATCCATTTTCCGTGTATGTTTTCAAATGTAAGAAATATGCGCCAACTGGCCCATATCCGTCTTTAAACCGTGTAAGAACAATTCGGTTCTCCATTTGAGTCATTTTTGCGCCAACTCGGATGGGCAATGCGTAGGCTGATCCGCTACTCCAAGGTGCATACCATGTACGCCCCATACCTTCGCCTGCAGAGTGTGGTTTAAATATGTGTGATGCGCCACCCGCAGCAACAATCACTGCTTTCGACTGAAAAACGTAGAAATCTCCAGTCCGAACATTGAATCCAACAGCCCCAGCTACCCTGTTAGCCTGTTTCTTATCCATTAGAAGGTGGGTAACCATAATGCGATTATAAACTTTGTTCGCAGCTTTTCGAGCGGCCTCAGCAACAATCGGCTTGTAGCTTTCACCGTGGATCATGATTTGCCATTTTCCTTCACGCTGATACTGCCCGTTTTCATCAGTCATTATGGGTAGCCCCCACTCTTCAAACTTATGAACAGTAGAATCAACGTGACGGCCAATATCATACCCTAGGTCTTCGCGCACGAGGCCCATCAGGTCATTTCTCTGATAGCGAACATAGTCTTCTGGCTCGTTTTGTCCCCAGCGCATACCCATGTAGCAGTTGATCGCATAAAGTCCTTGTGCAACTGCGCCACTTCGTTCGATATTAGCTTTCTCAACTACGACAACATTTTTATCCCTTCCCCAGTAACGCGACTCGTATGCTGCGCCACAACCTCCAAAGCCACCCCCGATAACAAGTATATCTGAGTCTACGTGAACAATCTTTTTACCAGCCATAAATACTCTCCCTAGGAAACTAGTTTATCCAAACAACTTATTCAGCGGCTTTCAGACTGCTGGCACTTTTCTTTGCTATCGGATGTTTCTTAAATTGTTTTGTTGATATTCTTCTCAAGCCACCTTCGGCTTTCAGATAATCGGGCTCATGTGCAAGTTCTTGACCATCAATCTCTGATGCATCAGGCGCTTCGTATTCAGATGCGCATTTAATTGTGCCCCATTCAGTCGTTCGGATTGGAGAAACAAAATTTTTCTCTCTGCCATCACGGAATTTCAAACGCCAAGAAATAGTACCTTTTTCTGGTTCCCGTAATACTCTGACCTTGTGGTTCATGGGCGCAAAATCGGAGTAACCGCGGTCATCGATCGCATTTTGTGGGCAGGCTTTCACACATGAATAACATTCCCAGCAAAAATTTGGCTCAATATTAACTGCACGTCTTGTTACCGGGTCTATATGCATGATGTCTGACGGACAAATATCTACGCAGTGTCCGCATCCATCACAAGCTGTCATATATACAAAGGTTGGCATTTTAATCTCCTATAGATTGTGACTTTTAGTAGTTGTGACCATGCCGTTCAGGCTTACCTAATGTAGCTGGCTTATCAACTGGTGCTGGCAAGTGGTTTCTACCACCGTTAAGGTGTGCAAGATTCTTTTGATATGCAGCGGCCGGTTTGAAAAACATGTGCGAAAACTTTGACCAGGGCACGGAACCAAACAAAACAGCGGTTGCGATCAAATAGAGGGCAAGAGCTACGAAAGAATATGAGGCCCCAACTGCTTGAGAGTAAGCCCAGATTAGAGCGAACGTGGTGCTCAAAATCAAAGAAACAACGAAAAGGTCTGCCCTCATTACCCTAAAAGGTGAGTTACCTTCTGCTGCGACGTCAACACGGATGAAAAACCAAAACCAATAACCGCCCGCGCAAACCATTGCACTGCCTAGCCACCAAATCTGAGGCCAATAAGCTGGTGTAGCAATATCTTTGGTCGGGTATGAAAAAACCATTACGGCGGTTGCTACTGCGTACGCAATGAAACCATACATTGTAAGTAGATGTGCTAAACGCCTCTTAAAATTACAGAACTCGCCAGAGGTAAGGACGTCATGAGCGGTCGTTTTAGCAACTGATGCAATCTTTTCATCAAAGCCTGGATCTCTTTGTTTTAACCCTTTTTCACGAGACCATCGCTGAAAGAAATATTTTGCACTGCCTTTATGAATAATATCGAAAATAGTTCCCCCAGCGACGAGGGCTATCATGACAGTCACGAAGCCCTGCATTATGCCTGCTGGAACCGTTACCGCTAGTTCCGCAAATGGATTTATTTCAAACATTTTCAGACTTCTCCGTACATCAAAAGGTTAAAGATTAAGACTCACTTGATTCGTTAAATAAAAACAGCTAATCACCGGCTATCATAGTGTTTCCGCAAAATTTCTACGACTTCTGGCCGGCTAAATTCATCTGGAACAGGCTCACCGTTTGAGAGCATCTCCCTAAGCCGTGTCCCCGAGATATTGAGGCGTTGGCTTTCATCAGATGGGCACGTTCGACCGGTTGCCATGCCGCCGCACTTGTAACTGAAGAAGGCAATATCTATTTTCAGTGGCTGGGTTTTGAGGCTGTCCTTTGGAATTTCATCAAAAATTTTATGAGCATCAAAAGGTCCATAATAATCCCCAACCCCCGCATGATCTCTTCCAACAACGAGGTGTGAACATCCAAAGTTTTGCCTAAAAAGGGCGTGTAAAAGAGCCTCACGAGGTCCTGCGTAGCGCATTTCAATAGGATACCCTGCCTGGATTGCAGTCCCTGGAACAAAATAATTTTCAACTAGTGCGTCAATCGCTGCAACTCGAACTTCAGCAGGTATGTCACCAGGCTTTAACGCGCCCAACACCTGATGGATGAGCAGGCCATCGCAAACTTCTATCGCTATCTTTGCCAAATGCTCGTGGCTACGGTGCATTGGATTACGGGTTTGAAATGCGGCAACCGTCGACCAATTATTTTTTTCGAAGATTTCTCTTGTTTCTTTTGGTTTTAAATACAAGCCTTTGTATTTTGATGGGTAGACACCCTCATTTAAAACCCTGACTGGCCCGGCGAGGTTGAAAACACCTTGAGTCATCACTTTTTCAACACCCGGGTGCTTTGGATCGAGTGTGCGATAAATTTCTTGGCATTCAAGCTTTTTATCGATTTTGTACTTCTCTTCTACTTTGAGCGTACCGTATATAATGCCTTCACCATCTGTCAAAGCCACGATCTGACCGATCAATATTTCGGAAGCCTTGTCTTCAGATATCGATAAGGTAATGGGTATCGGCCAGAAAAGGCCATTATCTGTCGAAAAGTCAGTGCAGCATTTTCTCCATGATTCCTCTCCCATAAAACCATCAAGCGGGGTGTATGCACCCATGCCTAGCATTAAAAGGTCTGACAATTCTCTTGAAGTCATGGGGATAGATTGAAGTGTTTTCGCCAAATCTAACTGATAAGCGCGGTCGGCTTCAGCAACAAGCAGAGGCTTCAGTTCAGAATGACCATGTGGTGGAACTAACAACGCCGTTTTCTCCCCAAAAACCGACTAAAACAAGCATTTGAAAACTATATTTCTACAAATGAGCTCATAGCCCCTTGCTATTGATTTAAGGATAAGTATATAAGGCGCTCTGCTTCAAGCAAAAACCTAATAGCGAGTGGCTATTAGGTCATTTTTATTACTTGATAATAGCAAGTGGCTATCAGCTCATTTTTGCTATTGAAAAATAGCCAGTCGTTAAAAGCTCATTAATCACAGCTTCGATTACGTTATTCCGATTTATAGTTCCCAACGGTTTACTCTAAATCAAGAAAAAGACAAATGGCGCAATCACCGCAAACACCCCAGAAAAGAGAGCGGTTATCGCAAAAAATTTATTTTTTGATCGCCACATAAATGCCGCCGATAAAAAAATAGCTGGGCCCACACTCAATACACCAAAACAAATTCCCAGAACTGTAATTGCCTCACCAGTATTTAAGAGTGATAGATAAGTCCCTGCGTTAGGAGTAGAGCCTACCGGTAAGCTGGCCCAAACAGCATCAGCTGATTGCCCCGCAAACACCGCATCTAGAAGTTGCTCAACTGGAATATCCGAGGAAGAGCCCTCTACAAAGCTCTTTATGGTCCCAAATACAACAATCATTGCTGAAATACAGGTGCACCAATAGATGAACTCGCCATATATTACTCCAGAAATTGGAATTGGTGGTTTTTTCTGTGTGGGCATGATGCACCTTATATAAAAGGAATTGAAATGTTAAAAAGCCCCTCTAAGCCGCGGCTTAGCAATTTAAAACTGGTCAAGAAAAGCATGACAATCAAAAGTTTCCGAACAAAGGCTGCCTTTATACTCGACAAAATATGCGCCCCAACGATACCTCCAATTATTTGCCCAAGCATCCAAGGGGCAGCAACAACACCTATCAACGCACCGATGTTAATGTATGGCCATATTGCTGCAGAGTTGCCCATTGCCAAAAGAACACCACTGGTAGCTGCCGAAACCTTTAATGGAACACTCATAACAAGGTTCAGAACAGGGACAACTGCCCAACCACCGCCCAAACCAAAAAACCCACCAGTAACGCCAACAGCAAACAATAAAAAAACTGCAATTTTTACATTTTGGACATTATATTTTACGGGCTTTTGGAGTGTTTCCTCCCAATACATGTGACGAAGTTTAAGCTTTGTAGCGAGCTTGCTTTTTGTTTTATCTTGAGGGTATTCGTTGGAAGAACCGCCCAAAACAAATACCAGAGCTATTGCTGCTAATAATAAGCCTAAGCCAAGACGAACTATTGAGTCTCCAGTTTCACCAAAATGCTCAGAAAGCTTCACCGCGGCATATGAACCCAGAAAGCCCCCCAGTAAGATCGGGAGCGCCCCCAAAAACACTAGTTTAATATCGGCAAGACCCTTGCGCATAAATGGGCCGGAAGCAACCAAACCGCTAAACATTGCTACTACAAGGCCAGTGGACCGGATTATCAAAGTATCCACTGATGTAAAAGCTAGCATTATTGGCGTAAATATTACTCCCCCGCCAACACCCGCAATTACGGACAAAATCGCAACTAAAAAACTTAAAATGAAAGAAATAAAAACTATATCAACGCCAGAGAACCCTAAATCACCGTTAAGAACGTTTGACTTAACAAACAGCTCAAGGAATACGTAACAACCAATAGTAATTAAGATAAGAAACTGGAGCTCAGGGAGGCGTTTAAATATATTCAACCTACTTCCCTCCAGATACTTTGGAGTTGGCGTTGGTGAGCTAAGACCGTATTGCGCATCAAAATTGCTACAGTAACTGGGCCCACACCACCAGGTACAGGCGTAACCCAGTCAGCTACTTCAGCGACAGCTTCAGTATCCACATCGCCAACAATTTTTATCTTACCATCACTATTTTCTTGCTGGTTTATTCCAATATCAATAACCACCGCGCCAGGCTTAATCATATCCGGCCCAACTAGGTGCGCTGACCCAACAGCAACTAAAACCACGTCAGCACGCCGAGAATGCATTGCAACTGACCTCGTCATATTATGACAAACAGTCACTGTTGCCCCTTCGGCGATTAACATCATGGCCACCGGCCGACCAACAATTTCAGAATGGCCAATCATCACAACTTCGAGACCTTTTATCTCTAGTTCTAAGAACTTTATCATTTCAATGGCAGCTGCTGCAGTGCACGGAGCAAGCGCGATATCTGAATAAACGATATTTCCAATGGACTCGGGGTTCATGCCCTCGACATCCTTCAGCGGGTGAATCGTTGTTTGAAGTAACCTGACATTTATGTGTGGGGGCAAAGGGCGCTGAATAATGATACCAAGTACACTAGGGTCATCATTCAATTTTTTAATTATGGCTTTGCAAGCCCCTTGAGTTATGTTTCGATCCCAAAACTGCTGTTCAAACTCAATGCCAACGTTTGCTGCAACTTTTGCTTGATTTCTGATGTAGACGCCGACTTCTGCTGTGCCGTCTATCGCAATAGAAACTA
The DNA here is from genome assembly GCA_905182545.1 of uncultured Candidatus Puniceispirillum sp. GTDB lineage: Bacteria > Pseudomonadota > Alphaproteobacteria > Puniceispirillales > Puniceispirillaceae > UBA3439. The sequence continues at coordinate 88,758 of CAJJBY010000001.1, read as the reverse complement.
GTTTGCCCATCCGACTTGTGTTTTTAACATAATCCCGCACATCAGCGAGAATACGCTGTTTGATTGGTTCACCTAAGAGGTGTCGTGGATGAAGCGGCTTAATGGTCAAAGCAGAAAATCCTCACCCGACACATTATTTATCCGGCAGCAGGCGGTGACCGTATTGGCCAACAAACAAGCGATAGTCATGGGACCGACACCGCCAGGCACTGGGGTAATAGCACCAGCAGCAGCTGCACAGCTCGCGTAATCAACATCACCAACCAGTTTAGTTTTTGAATCACCCGCATCAACTCGGTTAATACCAACGTCGATGACTGTAGCCCCAGGCTTGATCCAATCACCAGGAACCATCTCAGGTCGGCCAACAGCAGCCACAACAATGTCAGCCCGGCGCACAACATCGGCCAAGTCTTTTGTACGTGAATGAGCAATGGTTACTGTGCAACTCTCATTCAAAAGCAACTGAGCCATTGGCTTGCCAACAATATTTGAACGACCAATAACAACAGCATTTTTTCCAGAGAGTGATCCATGATAATCTCGCAACATCAGCAGACATCCGAGAGGCGTGCAGGGCACCATTGATTGTTGACCGGTGCCCAAAAGCCCTACATTGGCAATATGAAATCCGTCGACATCTTTTTCTGGCGCTATGTGATTGGTTACTAAACTCTCATCAACGTGACTTGGCAACGGGAGTTGAACCAAAATACCGTGGACGCTTGGGTCAGCGTTTAACTCATCAATTAACGCCAACAACACTTCTTCTGACGTGTCAACGCCAAGCTTATGCTCAAACGAATTCATCCCAACTTCAATAGTTTGTTTACCTTTAGACCTCACATAAACTTGTGATGCCGGATCCTCACCAACCAAAACGACCGCTAAACCTGGAATGATACTATGGGTCTCTTTCAGGTCGGCAACCTTTGAAGCCACTTTTTGTCTAACAGTTGCGGCAAAGGCCTTACCATCAATAATATTCGCTGACATTGTCTACAAAACTTTCTTATCTGGACCCAACACATTTATCCTCATGGGCCTAATTCATAATAGTGGGTTAGCTATCAGCTTCTAAAACAGACCATCAATCTCGCCATTTTCATTTATACAAATAGTTTCGGCGGCAGGATGTCTTGGCAAACCGGGCATTGTCATGATTTCACCACAAACGGCGACAATAAAGCCCGCGCCTGCGCTAATCCGCACTTCGCGGACTGGAATAACATGCCCAGTTGGCGCCCCACGCAAGTTGGGATCAGTAGAAAAGCTATATTGAGTTTTTGCCATACAAACTGGAAGGTTACCGTATCCCTGAGCCTCCCATTCTTTTAGCTGAGCTATAATTTTTTGGTCTATCACAGCCTCATCAGCTCGATAGATATTTTTGCAAATGGTCTGGATTTTATCTTCCAATGACATGTCGTCAGGATAGATAGTTGCAAAATTTGCATTATCGGAGTCAGCAATTTCAGCAACTCGCTTAGCTAAATTTTCTGAACCAGCCGAACCGTCCGCCCAATGTTTTGATACAATAGCTTCAGTGCCCATCTCAGCGCAATAATCCTGCACTGCCTGAACCTCAGCGTCAGTATCTTTAACAAAATGATTAACTGCGACGACAACAGGCACACCAAATGATTTCAAATTTTCAATATGCCTGCCAAGGTTTGGACACCCTGACTTAACAGCATCCACATTTTCATTGTTGAGATCATTCTTGGCGACCCCACCATTCATTTTCATAGCTCTGACTGTGGCAACTAGAACAATAGCTGATGGAGCCAAACCTGCCTTGCGGCATTTAATGTTTAGAAATTTTTCAGCTCCAAGGTCAGCCCCAAAACCAGCTTCCGTTACGACATAATCAGCAAGCTTCAGCGCCGTTTTTGTTGCAATCACTGAGTTACAACCATGCGCAATGTTAGCAAAAGGCCCCCCGTGCACAAACGCTGGGTTGTTTTCAAGGGTTTGCAAAAGATTGGGCTGTATTGCGTCTTTTAACAACACCGTCATCGCCCCATCAGCTTTTATGTCACGGCAAAATACGGGCGATCGATCGCGACGATAAGCAACGATCATATCGCCAAGTCGCTTTTGCAAATCCGTTAAATCATTAGCCAAACACAAGATAGCCATAACTTCAGACGCTACGGTGATATCGAACCCAGCTTCACGTGGAAACCCGTTAGCAACACCCCCTAGTGACGCAGTTATTTGTCTCAAGGCACGGTCATTCATGTCGACCACTCGCCGCCAAACGACTCGCCGCGTATCAATGTCTAGTTCGTTGCCCCAATAGATATGATTATCAATCATGGCTGACAGCAATGAATGCGCCGATGTAATCGCATGAAAATCACCTGTGAAGTGCAAATTCATGTCTTCCATCGGAACGATTTGCGCATAGCCACCGCCAGCTGCACCACCCTTCATACCAAAGTTTGGCCCCAAAGAAGCCTCACGAATACAAATCATCGCCTTCTTGCCAATGCGGTTCAACCCATCACCAAGACCAACTGTTGTCGTTGTTTTACCCTCACCCGCTGGCGTAGGGTTAATGGCCGTTACCAAAATCAGCTTGCCATCCTTGCGGTCCTGAACCGAATTGATGAAATTTTGACTTACCTTGGCTTTATCATGACCAAATGGAACCAGCTCAGTGGACGGGATACCCAAGACATCACCAATTTCAAAAATTGGCTTCTTTTTTGCCGCACGTGCAATCTCGATGTCACTCATGAAATTCTCCTAAAAAATTTTATGCCACAAGGCCCACACCCTCGGCAGGGCTAGGCTCCCACAGTGCCACTTGAAAATTGGGCTATGTTGAAGTTGTAGGCAGATCGGATCAGTATGCTATCAAGCACAAAGTCTCTAAAAAAAGCAGTATTACTTGATCTTTATTTTTACCCTAATCTTGTAAAAAATAAGCGATGGCCTGTATGGAAGCGCTGTATTAACCCTTCTATTAAGTTAATAGCGCCGCCATCCAAGTCATGCTCGTTATCTCAAATTACCCAAGCTCATCAAGCTTACGCTCCCACTTCATATCTTTCGCAAACTTACGCAGCTCATCTTCCGGCATTTTTATTGTGTTTTCTGGGCCAGGATAGTTTCTAGTTTTCACATCATCCATGTATCGCGTTATGACATCTTCCATAATCGGGATTAAATCTGTGTATATCCGAGAGTGCTTAGGCACATGCTCTTCCCACAGATGGAACAAGTCCGAAGAGATGATGTGGACACCATCAGCACAGTTACCAGCACCCAAGCTAATAACTGGTACTGGTAGAATTTCAGCCAAGTATTCTGCAACCTCTGATGTTGTGACTTCACAAAGTATTGAGAAGCAGCCCGCATCGTACATTGCTTTAGCATCATCGATTAACTCTTTGGCACGGTCTGCGGTCTTACCCTGCGCAATAAAACCGCCGAGTTGAGGCATCCGCATTGGGGTGATCCCAATGTGCCCTTGAACAGGTATTCCAGCATTAACAATCGCTTCGATAGCAGGAACATGATGGCGATTTCCTTCACATTTCATCACTTCGGCATTTGCTTCGTGAACGAAACGGCCAGCATTTTCAACTGCCTGCTCCTTGGAGACATGAAAACTCCAATACGGCATGTCAACCATTCTTAATCCATACTTAGACCCGCGATCAATTGCCTGAGACATCATCATCACTTCAGCGAAACTGACAGCGGTCGTACTTTGATGTCCAAATAAGATCATTCCACCGGTATCTGAAACACACAATATGTCCATACCCAAGCGATCGGCAACTACCGCAGTTCTGTAATCGTAAGCCGCCAACTGGGTTATCGGCTCGCCGGCTGCCATTTTCTTTTGTAATGTCTTAAACGTAACTTTCTTTCTTGGCTTGGCATCACTCATTTTTTTTCTCCCACTGACTTAATTAATTAATCGTGACTTTTAACACCGCATGCACAATGTTTTGATAACTAGAGACATTAAGTATCATAAAAGTTTCGAAATAAAATCTCTCGTGGCTATTAGCTCTATCGTGATGTCTATTTTCTCTTGCCTGATTGGATTTCTCTTGTCTAAAAAAAAATCACGTTTATCAACATGTAAATGCCAGAACCAAGCAATAAAAAAGCTACTAAATTCTTTATCTTGTTAACTGGCAGGTACTCAGAAGCTTTTGCACCAAAAAATGTCCCTAAAGCTAAACCTGGTGATAATAGAGCCACAATTTCCCATCGGATTATTCCTGACCATTCATTCCCAACCGTAGCAAATGCAGCAATAGGTATCTGGATGGCTTGTGACAATCCGATAACCGCAAGCAATGGCATCGATAAAAAGGTTAATATTGGGACTAAAACTAGCGGCCCACCGGTTCCACTGAGCACAGAAAGGCACGCAGTTAAAAAACCAACAAACAACAAGCTTATATTTGACGGGGTTGATTGGTTATGAAGACGCTTAAACTTTAAATTAGCAATCTGTTTGTATGAAGCTAAAATTAGGACGGTGGCAATGAAGAGTATGAGAAAGTCAGCGTTAACTCTAGAGAGCGCGTGTGTACCAACCAACGCCCCTGGAACCGCTCCAACCGTCAAATAGGTTAGTTGAAGCCAATTTACCTCCCCTCTTTTCGCGTACGCAAACGTACCAATCAAACCCGAAAAAATAAAAGATGAAACTGCCGCTGCGATACTGATATGAATACTGTAGCCCGCACCATAAACGAGGAGTGGCACCAAAACCACACCGCCAATCCCTGCAGCTCCTATCAAAGTTCCAGAGAGAAAGCCGCACAAAAAAACAAAAACAAACGACACTGCCACTCCAAATAACCAGTATGACCCGGAATTATTAACTCGGAAAACTTAAGCATAGGTGATAATGTCTTACTCTTCTATGGTTTTGGTTGGCGTTAGCCGCAGTTTCTTGTGGGTAAACGCATCAAAACTATTTTTGCAGCGGTTGAAAACAAAAGCTAGGCGCGAAAGGCAATAGGATGTTTCTAAAACAGCTTGAGTATCTTATCGCGGTTATTGAGGAAGACCATTTTGGAAGGGCAGCTGCCCGTTGCAGCGTTAAACAACCCAGCTTATCAAACGGCATAAAGCAACTAGAATTTGAATTAGGCGTCACCCTATTTAAGAGAGGGCGCGGCCAACGTCTTTATGGAATTACGGAGGAAGGAAAGCGTGTAGCTTATTGGGCCCGATTAATCCTGGCCAATTGCACCGCGATGCGAGACAGTATAGAAGAAATGCAGGACAGGTTGAGTGGAACTATTCGCCTTGGCGCAATTCCTTCGATGTCTCCGGTATTACCGATTATTTTACAACGCATAAGAAAAGCATACCCGCTAGTCTCAGTCGATGTAAGGTTTGTTGGAAACAATGAGCTTAAAACCAGTTTAGACAATTATTCAATTGATTGCGCCATAACGTACATAGACCAATCCGATGAAATGCCCTGGTGTGAGGCCCTGCCAGTTTTTGAAGAAACTTGGAGCTTATTGGTGCCAGATTCGTTTCAATTTGAGAACCTGAGTGACATCACTTGGGCAGAGGCTGCAGACCTACCGCTAGCTTTGTTAAGAAAATCAATGTACGAGCGCTCAGTAATTGATCAAACATTCACGGCTGCAGGAAAGAGCGTTGTCCCGAAAATTGAGTCAGAATCAATACTTCATTTGATGTTCCAAACTCAGTTCACAGAACTTTGCACGGTTATCCCTTCACACTACACCAGAATGCCTGGCCTTTATAGTGGAACCAAAGCACTGTTGTTAAAGGACCCAATTATACGAAAAGGGATAGGACTGTTTTGGGTAAAAACCGAGACAACCATTCCAATCACAAAAATAACTGAAGAAGTTGGTCGTGCTCTTGCAAAAAACAATGAGCTACAGAATTTCCTTTATCATAAAGCAAATGCAGTAGTGAGCTAATACCCGGTTATGCTTGCTTTAAAATTTTTAATAAAAAATAAGGAGCAGACATAAAATGTCTGCTCCTTTTCTGTTTGAAGTCTTTTAGCTAAACTATTCAGCAGCAATCACTTCCTCTGCCGTTAAGCCAAGAGGGTTGCCGGGAGATACTCCGAGGAATCTTCCCCAGGCCTCGTAATAGTGACGCATACCAACTTCATCATGAATCGTTGAATTTTCGTGGCGACCATGCAAGATATTGCGGGCTTCAGTACCCTCTCTCATTGTTGTGCCTTGCCCTGAAACACCGATTAAATCTTCATGCAGATTACGGCCAAATGGGCCCCATATAGAGTTGTGGTGCTTTATACGGGTCTGACGCTCTTGTGGAGTATCTTTTTTTAGACCATAGCCCCTGAACTCGATAAGTACCTTGTTTGGACCAAGCGGCGTAACAGTGTCGCTCCTGTACGCGCTCCCACGGAGATTGAAATTAAAACCTGGGAACAAGTCTACCATATACCATTGATTTGGCGGCAAATTTGGAAAAGACAACTCCCCACGATCTTCAAAGCCATCGTACTCTTCATAGTTAACTGTGAAGCTACTAACATTTACGTGGCCATTGTCAAACGGGATGTTTTTCCTGGCAAAGTATTCATCATTAAACCCAGACACCCGGTTAAAATAGTGCATAAAATCGTGGTAGAACTCACTGTTTGTGTCATGCCAAAGTTTATAGTTAGTGTCGATGACAGCTTTATGATAATGGAAAATTTCCATTTCTTCAGTGTCGATAGCCTCAGCAATGCAATCAAATGCTCCACAAGTCCATTCTTCAACGCTTTGTGTTGGATTCGGGTCGAGAGTTGTCCATACCATGCCGCCGTGCTTCACCTCACTGTGAAGTTCCTTCAGTCCAACAGTATCCAAGCCGTTACCGGCAGGGCGGTCAATTGAAGGGCACAGAAAAACTTTTATGGCGCCCTTATTATTTACCGCGACCACATTTTGGTGCGCTATCTGCGATGAACGAAAATCACCGTCATTAGACATTTCGCTAAAGTGGCACATCGGAACCCAAACCTTAGCAAAAATATGCTCAATTTCCTGCTCATAAATGCTGTGGTTATTGTAGCATTCACTCGAAATGTGTTCGATATGTGGGGCATTTAACCAATTTTTATGATTTCTTGGTGGCATTTCGCACTCCCATCTAAATTTACGTGTTGTCAGTCGAAGCGGTCACTTGTTGCTTAAAGAGCCAACGAATATAAATAATTTGCCATTTTGACACCGCAGATGTCAACGAAGATCTTCAAAAACAGGACTAATCGGCTAATAGCCGAAATCTAATATTGGTAAAAACTCTCGCCTGAAAGTATGGACTTTCTTAGATATAGAGTATTATTTCGCGTTATCAACCTCGGTGAACTTGTTAACAAGCTTTTTGACAAGCGCTACATCAGACGTGGGTTCAGTAACGATTGATTTTAATGGCAGCAAAGTTTGTGGGTCGTAGTCGAGTAGGTGAGGTTTTGAACTTCCATTAGTTACACTGTCTTTAACGAAGAAAAAGGGTGCGGGGCGCAAATGGTCACCGAGACTTAATCCAATTGAAGGCAATTTGACTAGCTCGTTATCTGCGCTAACATTTAGCGTCAAAGAAAACAATTCCGGTTCTAACGTTATCCATTGCCGACATTTTGCAAATTCAGGCTGTTGGGCAAGTGTGTACGACACACTCTGGAGTATTTCGTTTCCTTTCAACACGCAACAATTCAACGCATCGAGCTCCGGTTTATAAACTGAAGCTTTGTGGTCTTCAGTGTCACCCATCAACATATTTGGCGACGAGAAAGGAAGAACAGTGGAAAATTTTGATTGATCGCGGTCCCTATGCAGCAATTCAACTAAGTACCACGCCTCTGCAAATGCAGGCGTTCTCTCGTCTAACCAAAAGCTGTGAGGCACCTTCCGGCCCCCTTCACAAAAATACAATTCCAAGTCAGGGAAATTCAGGCCAATTTGAAGATCGCCGTCAAAAGATCTAGTTCGAAAATTATTTGAATCTTTGTGCCAGAATAGACTCAGGTGCCCATTATTCGGGGCTGCATCTAGGAAACTGTTGGCTCCCCGAGCCAACCAAAATAATGCGTTATGCGCTTCGATTCTTGCTTGCCTAAACTGTTTCGTGTCGAAAATGCTTACAGATGGCCATTGACTTGAATTGTTCAACAAACTCTCTCTCAATCAGTACCATCAGTTTTTAACTGCAGTTTTCAGCACGCTATCAAATGTTGGTGTCGTTTTAGTTAAGCACATCTATCTATCATTTTGCTGACCTTGCAGCACGGTTCCAATCGATGTGAAATTTAGTCAGAATATTTTTATGAAGGAGCTTGCTTACCACTCATCATCGTCATCATCATCAAAAAACGTATTCTCATCAATATCTTCATCTTCATCAAAATTATATTCAAGTTGCTCAGTGACATACACCATTACATTACTGCCTTCGACTTTGACGTCGTATGTTTTGAGCGGCAACTCTGCCTCGTCCTGCAACTCCAAAGTCTCAAGGTCCCATGACCACAAATGCTTGGTACAAGTAAGCTTACAACCCATTACCAGGCCAGACTCTTCCAATGGTTCCTCAAGGTGAGGACAGACTGGGGGTATGGCAACAAAACCTTTCTTGTGGTGAGCAACAGCAATAGGGATCCCACCACCAATACGAGCCCAAACTTTTTTAATTGAGCCTTCTGGTATCTCACTCTTGTCACAGACTTTTGTCCAAGTCATGTATTTTACCCTCTTTATAAATTCAATGTCACTGAAGGCGTCGAATGCGCCCAGGCGCCAGGGTTCCCATCTAGAGGGGCCAATGCGAGCCTTTATCGAGACGCCTGTTATCTATTTTTGTCTCTCGATTAACAAATTTTGGTAAACTATCATTGATCAAAAATTTATCATGATACTTCCCAACTACAAAAAGTCTGCTCTCTCCGGAGTCGAGATGAGAATTAATCCCATCGAGCAAATTTTGATAAATTACCACTGAACTGACAGCCTCTGCTGTTTTGCCATCTTCCGAAATGTCTATGGTGTAAACAGATGTATGCCTGCGAAGTGGCGAGTGATCAGTGTTATGTTTTGGCAGCATGTCCATGAGGCCAGTTAGCTCTTTTTTATCACCACTGAAATAGGTCATATCCTTACCAATTTCGGGGCTAAACGACGTTATCGAGTAGAAAAAAGAGTCATCACAAAGCTTGAACCAGTCAGCCCAGTTATTTTCATCCAGCGCCAGCGCGGCCTGATAAATTATTTTCTCAATCTTTCTCTCAATAGTAACTAGTGAATTATTTTCCATCTTTTTACTTTCCAAGTCCGCGTTTGATAATTTAAAATCAAGATCTACGTTTACGATAATGTTATTTCTTTGCCCTTACAGGCTCCAGAAAACCGCTTAAATCCTCTCTAGGATCGCGCCCCACCACTATCTATGGGAGAAAACGACAAGCTAGATATCTGCTCTGGATCTGGCGATTGTCCTGTATCTAAGCATTGCCGCGCTTCCATGTAAGTTGCAGGATCGTTCACAACCTCAACCGCCACTAATTCCTTGCCTCGATAGCTCCAAAAAGATACTGCTCCATCACGCTTCCCCGTCCGGGCAACCTGATAGACATCGTCATCACTAACCGGGACAACTCCTACTATTTGGAGTTTTACATCATATTGGTCGGACCAAAACCATGGGGTTTGCAACGTTGGTGCAATTGATCCGGTAACTGCCGCTGCTGCTACAGCTGCCGTCTCCTGAGCGTTGTGGACAGACTCAATAGCCAGCGACTGGTCACGGCGTAACGCGACGTCACCCACGGCAAATACGTCCTCTTCACTGGTTTTCATAGTCTCGTCAACGAGAATCGCTCCGCCATCTTTTCGCTGCGTTTCGATTCCAGCTTCTGCAGCCAACTTGCTATCGGGGAAAACACCAATACCGGTGATCAGCATGTCTCCAACAATTTTTTGACCGCTGGTGAGTGTGACACTATCAAAGATACCATCTTCTGCATTAATACTATCAACGCCAACGCCTGTGAGCACTTGTACCCCATTATCCTCGTGCAATGTCGTCAAGCGATCAGCTAGTGGCTCACTGGCAACCCTTGCTAGAATTCTCTTGGCAGCCTCTATAACGGTTACTGCCATTCCTTTTTTCCGAAGAGAGGCTGCAACCTCAAGCCCAATGTAGCCACCGCCAATAATCACAACGGTATCAGAGTTATTTGCAGCCTGGCGAATCGCATTTGCATCAGACGGTTGACGCAACGTAAAAGCATTGCCCATCCCATGGGTGTCAGGCAGTTCACGTGGAATCGCACCGCTGGCAATCACTAGGTTGTCGTAATTTATGACCGCGCCGCTGCTAACTGTTATCGTCTTTTTCTTTGTATCAATTGCCTCAACGTTGGACTGCGTTTTGAGTTTAATTTTGTTGGTCTTATACCACTTCTTTTGTCTCAAAAGTGACTTCGACTCAACCGTCTCACCTCCCCCTAGCAGAAAGGCTTTTGAGAGGGGTGGTCGTTCCATTGGCCCACCAACCTGACGGTCAAAGACAGTCAAACGACCACCAAAACCATTTTTTCGGACCTTATCCACAAAAGCCACACCAGCGTGACTCGCTCCAATCACCACAATATGAGGCCCAGAAAGCTCGCCATTCTCACTAAGTCCCTGAGTTTTGGAATGTGAGCTAGGAAACTCTGAAATACGTGTCTCACCGTTTGGATGCTGATCCATCCACCGCAACCATTCATTGTTATAATGGATGAACAAACCATTCTCTTCAACCTTGCCGGATACGCTCTCATTAGGCTCTGGCATTTTTTGCAATCGGAAGGGCCCAAACTTGGCGTTATAGTGTTTAGACCGCAGCTTTCTCTCTTCTTCACTGTCTGCTTTGGGCGCCAACCCCCGATGCTCAATCATTACTTGACTATCGTTCAAGGGAGTAATGGTAGCCACATTTAAGGTAGGTCCATCAAGGTGAAATGCAAAGCCGGGGAAAAGCCTGACGCTTGTGGATTGTCCGGACTCTGGGGAAGGGAAAGAGCTTGTCTGACTTGGATCGTTATTTTCAACTTCACCATGTCTTGTTACGATGTGCCCATAGTCAAGATTAGCGGCGTTTGCGTCGCCAGCAATCGACCCAAAATCTTGAGACATTAATTGTTGATAACCTGTGTCCACGACTTCCTTGTGATAGTGGACGACCTCGAGCGGTGCAGAGCAAATCTGCGATTCAATTGCCGAAAATGCGGCTCCGGCCCATTCCTCGAGGAAAATGGCTGGCTGATCGTTCATATTCACCCAAACAAACCCACCGTAATTGACTTCGCACCGCAACCTTCGCAGGCCCGCATCATCCTTACAAAACCTATCCTGATAGCCTTCTTTCTCACGAGCCACGTATACGCAGTTGCCTCTCATATCAAATTGCCAAGCGTGAAACATGCAGGTGATTCGTTTTGGATTACCTGATGCTTGCCCCTCAAGGAAACTACCCTGCGGTCGCCGCTCAATTAGCATTCCTCTGTGAGGACAAACGTTTAAAAGCGCGTTTACTTTTCCGTCCGGCGCTCGGCAAATGATTACATTCTCATTGCCAATGCTTGATGTGCGAAAGTCATATGGATCAGGCAGTTCAGACTCGTGGCATACTGGAATCCAAGTATTTTTAAAGATCCTTGATTGTTCCTCGATGAAACCTTTGTCTAACGCCTTGGCCGCGACTTTATCGGAAATATTTGACTGATCACTGTTGGTTTGAGCGTCAGAGTTGTTTTCTATGAAATCCATCTGAAGACCTTTCGGGAGAATGAACTCTATTTTTATATGAGGCGCCGCTTATGACAACCGCTGATACGATCGCGCCTCACTATCACTTGATCGTTTATATGAATAATCAAAGTACTTGATAGTTTTAAAAAATCGCTCTTAACTTTTTAATGGATTTTGAAAGCCACCGTCCGAAGTCGGTAACATAATCCTGATATTCACTAATTGAGACTGTGCTACTTTATAGCTTAGTTTTACGGCACTAGTGATAATTTACTTGTGTTGAGGCAAAATTTAGCAGCAACATAAGTTTAAACCACTTGGGAGGGAATAATGATTAATATTTTAAAAACATCTGTTAAAATGGCAGCGTTGGGTGCTGTCGTAATGGGGGCATCGGCCGCCAGTGCTGGCGTCGATTTTGGAAAAAGAGGCGAAGCTGTTAACTTGGTAATCGGCTACCAGCCGTATTACACCGAGTCTTGGACAGGAGTAGTTAATAACGGGAAAAGCTTTTGGAAAAAGCATTTGCCAGCTGGATCTACAGCTGAATTTCAGGTCGGGCTCCAGGGCTCAGTTATCGTGAATGCAATGGCTGGAGAAAAGCAGCACATTGGTTACATGGGTGACATGCCTGCAATTGCTTCCACATTTAAATATTTGCCTGAGCGTGGTGGCACAGACATTCGCATCGTTGCCGCCCTTGGCACATCAAAGCAGCAGTGCAACATTTTCCTCGTGAGAAATGACGCGCCTAAATTTGCTGACGGCACCGCAGCTGTGAAGTGGATGGACGGAAAAATAACATCCGCACCTCACGGCGCTTGTACTGACAGATTTGCTCAAGCCGCTTTCAAGTCAGCAGGCGTAAAGCCAGCAAAATATCTCAACCAGAACATTGAAGTTATCACCACAAACTTCCGGGCCGGCAAACTAGATGCGGCAGCCATTTGGGAGCCAACCGCTACCAAGATGGTCAAGTCTGGCATTGCTCGTCGCGCAGCATCAGGTGAGGATTTTGGTCTTCAGGATGGTGCATTCATGGTGATGCTAAATGACCTGATTTCACAGCGTCCTGACGCTGTCATGGGCTGGCTAGAGGCCGAGCTTGACGCTCAAGAGTTCGTAGCTAACCCGGCTAATGCCGACGCGATTGCCGCGATGGCAGAGGCTCAAACTGAGCAAATTGACCAATCAGTTTTAAAGGCGAGCCTATACGACTCACCAATGGCGGGCACAACAAAGTTGCAACTTGATTTCACAATCAGTGACGACGCCAAATCATTGTTGAAAGATGCAACTGCGTTTCTTTACAGCTTGAAGAAGAAGCCGGCTGCTGCTGCACAGATTCGTCCTGAGGGCGTAATGGGTCAGTTCGCAGAGCGTGTTCTTGAGAAGCGCGGTCTGAAGACACCAGTCGGGCGCATCATAGCTAAGTAAACAGCACACAAATTAAGACCAAGGCTCAATATTTTTGAGCCTTGGTTTGTTTTCTTTTATCTATTTTATTACTCAATTTAAACGGGGCCTGTGCTTAATAAGCATGTCCTTTGGCAATTAAAGTGCAAGAGTCGCATTTAATATTATCGGAGTGGAAATAATGAATTCTTCAGCAAACACAACCACAGTTGCACCCGAAGGCTTCAACCTTTTCATCTACAGGGTTAAAAAGAAGTTTACTGGTCCAGATCCATACCTAACGGTTGCTGGTGTGTTCCTATGGCTTTTTACCTACTGGGTGTTGTGTGAGGGACTTGAAATCTGGCGCTTTACCAAGCTGCCTGGGCCAGTGGCAATCTCAAAAGACTGGTTTTCCACAACACCATTTCAGGGAATTTCAATTTTCACTGCAGAATATTATGACCATATCTCCGTCAGCTGCCAGCGCATACTAATAGCGTTTGGTATCGCGACTGGCCTTGGCGTGCCGCTCGGTCTTTTCATGGGTTGGTCCAGATCGATTAGGGATTACCTCTTCCCTGTTATAGAACTCCTTCGCCCAATTCCAATTCTTGCATGGGTGCCGCTATCAATTTTGTTATTGCCTGGTTTTGAAGGGCCCGTTATTTTCCTTGCGACTCTAGCATCATTTTTTGTCACAACGCTTAATGCCATGCTTGGGGTCGACTCAATCGATGAAGAGTATTTCAGAGCCGCAGGCTGTTTGGGTTCATCCCGTTGGGACGTATTCAAAAATGTAGTCGTTCCCGGAGCGCTCCCATTCATTTTTACTGGCCTTCAAATATCGATAGGAGTTGCATGGTTTTCCCTTGTTGCAGCTGAAATGGTGTCTGGTGACCTCGGCTTGGGGTATCTGATCGTTGACGCATACATGAATAACGTAACAGTGCCTATGGTCATCGCAATGATCACCCTTGGGTTCATTGGCTATTTTAGCTCTGCGTGTGTTCGTGCTCTCGGCGACAAACTTATGGGCTGGCATGTTAAAGAACTTGCTCAACAGGGACGATAACCTGAAGTACTATAACGATTGAACTAAATTAATGTGAACATGAAAGAAGAACCAATGGCTAAAAACACCTCAAAAACTGAAAAAAAAGGTGCGTTGAGCATTAAAAACGTCACTAAAATTTATGACCCAACCGGCGTAAATGTAATGGCCGTTGACAACTGCTCCATGGAAATAGCCGCTGGTGAAGTTTGCATGATCGTTGGTCCATCTGGATGTGGCAAAACCACTCTACTAAATGCAATTGCGGGCTTTCATTCAATAACCGAAGGTAGCATTCACTTAGATGGTGAATTGCTTTGTGGGCCAGAAAGACCAAAGGCTGAACAAAGCGCTGAACGAATGGTCGTATTTCAGCATGGCGCCCTTTTTCCATGGAAGACATTACAGGAGAATGTCGCCTACGGCCCTACCGTTCAAAAAGCTTTGTCCCCTTCACAAGCGATGGAAAAGGGTGGGCAAATGCTAGCTGAGGCTGGATTAGGTAATTTCATTAAGAAATTTCCCGGTGAAGTCTCATCAGGAATGGCGAGGCGCGCCGAAATTGTAAGAGCTTTGATTAACAACCCAAAGGTTCTTTTATTGGATGAACCTTATCGTGCGATGGACGCCTTAACAAAGCAAATTATGCACGAGTCTCTGCTTGAAACATACGATCGTACTGGCGTTACAATTTTCTTTATTACGCATGACTTGGAAGAGGCAATTTTCCTTGGAGACAAAGTACACATTGTCACAACTCGCCCTTGCCAACTTAAGAAGACTGTAGAAGTGAAGATACCTCGCCCGCGTTCCTATGAGACTCAGTCATCTGAAAAGTTCAGAAAACTTCTTGTGGAAGTTAATGACGCTGTTCACGAGGAAGCAGTAAAAGCCTTTAAAGCAGGCGAAAGAGAAATGGCCTAAATTATATATTTTCAACGATATGTCTTATTGATGGACAAACTAAAAATGCAACCGAGGCAACAATGATGAATTATCTTCAAGCGCTTTTCAGTAATACGACAACCAGACGTGGTTTTGGCGCAATCATTATTTTTTTGTTTATTTGGCACATCGGATCTCAACTCGATGAGTGGACTGGTTACGATTTACTAGGAATCGGCCTGGTTCCCCCACCTGTGGACGTTTTCACCGCGTTTTTAGGCGTGATGCCAAAAACTGGGTATTGGATGAGCTGGGTTGCAAGCTTTAGCCGAGTAATCACCGGCTTTTTAGTTGCAATGCTTGTGGGAATACCATTTGGGTTGTTGTTAGCTGTGAATCGTTATTTTCGGGGCGTCTTTTTTCCTCCATTTGAAATCCTCAGGCCCATACCGCCGCTTGCATGGGTTCCAGCATCGCTAATTTTTTGGCCAACTAATGAAATGTCCATTGCATTTGTAACCTTTCTTGGAGCCTTTTTTACAATTGTGATTAACGTTTTGGGCGGAGCGCGAAACATTGACATCAGTTATTTGAGAGCGGCTCAATCGATGGGGGCTAGCCAGTTCGATCTTTTCTGGAAAATAGTTCTACCGGGAACTCTACCATCCATTTTCACAGGCGCCGCTGTTGGCATGGGAATTACTTGGGAAGTCGTCTTGGCCGCAGAAATGATTTCAGGTGGCGGAACTCAAGGTGGTGGCGGACTTGGCTTCTTTATTTGGAGTTCTTACATGGGAGGATCCTTAGAACAGATTATTGTTGGGATGATTTCTATCGGAATTGCCGGTTACTTATCATCGAGCGCGATAAGGAAAATAGGGTTTCACTTCATGCCCTGGCGTCGGCTTTTTTAGAGCAACCGCCGATAACAAAACACTAAAAAACGGACTTTAGGAATGACCGGAGAAATTTCATGGCTACGACAAAATTAAAAAGTGGGGTATCAAATGCCCGTCGGCCCAAAAAATCAGATAGTTCATCAGTATCATTAAAAGGTATCAGCAAATCCTACGGTGAAGAATGGGCGTCAGAAGATGTTCTTAAGAATATTTCTGTTGATTTCCCTGCTGGAGAATTAACGGTAATTGTTGGCCCCTCCGGATGTGGAAAGTCAACGCTAGTAAACTTGCTAGCAGGTTTCGAAACTCCAGATGAAGGCCAGGTGCTGGTAAATGGAAAGCCCATAACTGGACCAGCTAAGGATAGAATGGTGGTTTTTCAAGAGACTGCTCTCATACCATGGCAAACAACTATTGAAAACGTCACTTTTGGCCCCAAAATGCGGGGAGAAAAAAAAGGGGCATCTTTACAAAAAGAGGCAGAAGACTTGTTAATAAAAGTTGGCCTTGGAGAATTTATGAATAAATTCCCAATCCAGCTTTCAGGTGGCATGCAAAGGCGGGCTGAATTAGCAAGAGCGCTAATAAATGAGCCAACCGTTATGATTATGGACGAGCCTTTTCGTGGCCTTGATGCAATGTCTCGAAGCTTGATGCAAGAATTCTTCCTTGAGCTTTTTGAAGAAAACCAAAAAACCAACATTTTTGTGACTTCGGAGATTGATGAAGCTATTTTCTTGGCAGACAACTTAGTTATTCTCTCAAATAAACCCACTTCTGTTCAGACAGTGATCAAAATTGATCTGCCGCGGCCCCGTAATTATAAAATGTTAACTACAGCTAAAGCCTTTAAATACAAGCGGCAGGCCATGGATCTGTTGCATGGTGAAGCAATGAAGAGTTTCGCGGTTCTTAAATAAGCAATCTTAAATCGGTCAATTTGCCGAGCGACGTTAATTCAGAGCGGTGCTATTGGAGTAGGTCCAAATGCTAGAAATCCTGTTCTGGATCTCAGCAAAAAAAATTGTAGTGGCCTTTGCACTGCTGGGTGCTACTTTTGTCACTATCGCTCCAAAGATTAGCAAATGGGCAGAGCCCAAGGAAAATTCAAACAGTAGTTATAAGCGAAAATTATTTCCTCAAAATTTAGAAAAGTTTCTGGTAAGAGTTGGGTATACCTTTGTTGGGTTAAGCATTAGCCTGTTCATAGTTGCAGGTTTTATTGTTGACCTGAAATAATATCAACGTCGGATATCATTTAATGCCCCACTTACGAGTGACCAATCTCTGTAAATCTTACCCTAACAGAAGGGCGTTGATGGATTGCTCTTTTTCTGCAACTGGCGGTGAGTTAATTGGCATCCTAGGTGCAAATGGTGCTGGCAAGTCAACGTTAATAAAACTACTTGCAGGCGTAATAAAACCGGATAGGGGTGATGCCATTCTGAATGGGCATTCAATTCGGAATGAAAGAAGGGAAGCGCAGGGTAAAATTGGATACTTACCTGAAGTAACTGGCGGTTTTGACGACATAACTGTTTACGAATTTTTATCATTTTCAGCCAATGCACACGGGGTTTTCGGGAAAACCATGCGTCGAGCTGTTGCCAGGATTTGTGAAGAACTAAATCTGGGTGAGGTAAAGTATCAAAAACTTTCAGACTTATCAAAAGGCTGGCGCCAACGAGCTTGGCTTGGCCAATCTTTAATTCACAACCCTGACATATTATTTCTTGATGAGCCAACTGACGGCTTTGATCCAATCCAGAAGATTGCTATCCGGAGTCATATTAAAACACTGTCAAAAGGTAAAATAATTTTGATGTCAACCCACATTCTAGAGGAGGCAGAGGCCATTTGTGATCGTGTCTTGATTATAAACAGTGGGAGATTAGTTAAAGATGGCCCAACTTCATCATTTGTTGATAAAAAAGGCCGTTTAGAAGAAACTATTAGAGTTTTTGCGAGCTAAATAGTTAATTGGAAAATTAACATGAAAACAGAATCTCTAAAAGCCGCCTACTCAGGAATGTGGTCACCTTGGGCTGGGATAAGAACTGTTTTTCATCATGAATTACGGCAGCGTATTTTTAATTTATCAACAGCAATTTTCTTATCTGGAATACTATTTTTTCTATCGGTATGTATCTTTCTTGTCGGAGATTTCTTAGACACAAATTTGGCAACGTTAACGTTGCAATGGCAGTTCTTACCTTGGATTTCGGTAATTTTTTTACCCGCTTTAGCAATGCGAAGTTTTCAGGGCAAAAACCTTGGAGATGTCGGCTTGATACTCTCCTACCCAATTCCAGCATATTCCACCATTATTGGAAAATGGCTCGCAGGAATAGTGTTAATAGTTTGCGCCTTGGTCCTGACCTTTCCATTCTTAATAACGGTAACGTCAATTGGCACACCTGATTTAGGTATATTAGTTTCAGGCTACATAGGCGCTTTTCTTGCCCTGTCATTACTTTACTCAGTAGCATTACTAGCGTCGGCAATATGTAAAGAAGAAATTAGTTCGTTTTTACTTGGCTCAAGTTTGATTTTTATCCTTCTTTTTACAGACGTAAATGCCGTGCAAACTTCATTAGTCCCTGATTGGTTTAAATATGTAAGCAATTATCTTTTTGTGATTAGTCCAAAACATTGGATGGATGAATTAACAACCGGTCAAATCAGCTTGTCAGCAGTGCTATACTTTATTCTACTGACATCTCTAACGTTGTTATTAGCCTGTCAACAAATGCGCGAGTATTATTCATCGCCAATACATCCGTTTGCCCCTTTTATATCCGGCATTGTTGGCTTGTTTCTTTGTGCTGCACTCGTTGGCAGCGCGGTACGCGGTATTGAAAAATTTGATCTGAGAGTCGACGTCACTGAGCACAAAGAATATACGTTGAGGCAAGGGACTTTAGAAATTGCAAAAAATAGCCCAAGTGATACCCAAATAACACTATTTGTTAATGAAGACAAAAGTTTAATACCACCACAAATCCTTCAGCATATTGATCGAGTTTCTCGGGCACTTTTAAACTTAACGAAACAGAGTGATGGCCGCATCAACTCTAAGTCTGTTCTCTTACAGCCAGATACTGATTTGGCAGAGGCAGCGGAATTAGCAGGTATTAGAAAAATACCAATGAGTTCTGGCGACAGTTTATATTTTGGTGCTGTTTTCACATCAGGCGGTAAACAGTTAGTAACAAGCTATTTTGATGTTAACCGAGCAACTTCTCTTGAATATGACCTAGCTCTGCAATTGAGCAATTTATCCAGAAGCAAAACCGCACACATTGGTATTTTGTCGTCGGTATTGAAGCCCGCGAATATAGACACACCGCACGCTGGCTTGTCAGTTTTAGAAGAATTAAAAAGCCAATATGATGTATCTATAATACCCTATTTTTCTGATGGCTTAACAGAAACGTATGATGTTTTGATCGTATTCGATGCGCCAGTCATCAGAAAAGAAACCCTCAAGGACATTGACCTCCATATACAAAGTGGAAAGGGCGCAATCTTGATGCTAGACCCTTTCCAGCGGATGAACCGCGCAAATGCCGCACTCACGATCAAGCCATCAAAAGATGGGCAAATCAATTCAATTGATGATTTGTTAAAATCCTATGGTTTAGATTTTTCAAATAGCAAGATTGTTGGAGATTTTAAGAACGCAGCGACAGTGGAGTCCACTACAGGGCGAAACTTTTCATACCCCTACTGGCTTAAAATCAAAGGCAATAACATTTCTAAAAAACACATTGTCTCTGACAACTTAAAAGAACTTTTATTTGCTGAAGCTGGTTTTTTTGAGACAAACAAAAACGACATTGACGTTCAACCAATCATTCTAACCAGTGACGAGACAAATTTTCTTAGCAAACGAGAGTTGCGTGAAAAGTCTACTGAAACTCTAGCTACAGAATTTCAAACCACAGATGAGACACGTAAGATAATTGCTCTTCATTTATCTGGACAACTAGCTTCACCTTATGGGCAAACAAAATATGAAATGGACAAACCAGCCTCATCGATATTCGCAATAGCCGATGTTGATTGGATTTATAACGGCTTTAGCCTGGCCGACGCACGGATGGGTGATCGCGTCTTCTCACGGCCAATAAATGATAACCACAAGCTGTTTTTAAATATGGTTGAGCATATAGCTGGTGACCCTAACCTCATGAACATTCGTTCGAGAGAAAGTCCTATCAGGACATTTACCGCAATAGAGAAAATGCTTTTCGAGAGCCGCAAAGCATACTACCAGCGAGAGTCTGACTACGCGTCACGTATAAGCAACACAGAGGCAAGCATAACCAAAGTTTTAGAGATGACTGGGGCAAAAAGTGTTGAAGAGCTGCCATTAACATTACGGGGCCAAATAAAAGACTTACGCTCAGCAGCATACCCAATAAGACGCGAATTGCGTGAAATTCGTTTAAAAATGCGCGAGGGTATCAAGAAAAAGTTCAAAAATATTACCCTAATTAACCTGCTATCAGGCCCAGTCTTAACTCTTGCGCTATTTCTGTTTGTTCGGCGCTTCCGCCGAACAAAGGATTGACTTTGTTAAGCACGTGGAAGAAGCCACTTTTCCCCAGCCATCTAGGACAAGCCCTCTAGCGCACCTCCATAAAAGTATGGGTGCCATATCACTGCTCTGGAATAACATGTTTGTACCAGCGAATTATACCTCGGACATCAACGCTGAACACTTCGCTATTAGGACAAACGCTGGTTTAACTGACATGACCGGAATCAATAAGGTTTTTCTGTCAGGGATAGAATCTTTTGAATTCTTAAACCACACAGTGACCAGGGATTTGTCAACGGTTAAGCCTGGAAACGCAGTTTATACTGTTCTCTTGAACAATATCGGGAAAGTAATCGACGATGCCATCGTTTTTCATTTAGACGACCAGGCCAAGACCAGTTTTAAAGCAGAATGGTTAATTTGTCTGGGTGCCGGTCTTGGACTCGAATACATGCAAAAACAAGTTCAAAAACAGGGCCTCAACATTCGTCATGACGACAACATTGTGTGTTTGCTTTTACAAGGGCCAAGGGCAACCACTATAATCTTACCACTTCTAACATTCCTCCACAGCGATGCGCCTCAAAGGTTTCAGCACAAGCTTGCAAGAATTGGCGGTTACCTCGCCCTGGTATCAAGAACAAGTTATTCTGGAGAAGATGGTTTTGAAATTTTTGTTGGAAAAGAGGCAGCAGCAAAAATCTGGTTCCTGTTGATTTCTAAAGGGGCCATCCCAGTCGGTTTTGACGCGCTGAACATTGCCAGAATTGAGGCTGGGCTTTTGTTCTTTGGGCAAGACATGACTGGCAATGAAACACCAACGGAACTTGGCCTAAATTTTGTTGTTGATTTTGATGATCACAGCTTTCGAGGAAAAAAAGCTTGTCTAGAAAACTGGGGAAAGCCCGAAATAAAAGCAGTGGGCATCATATTCGAGTCTGAAGTTTTTGAACTTGAAGAAAAGGGCCTTGTTATCAATGGGAAAGTAAGAGGCCGAATCCAAAGTTATGCTAGGTCTGGTTGGTTAAAAAAAACGATAGGCATCGCTCACATAGACACTAAATACGCCACTGATGGTCAACGATTTCTAGTTGCTCAAGACAATGGCGATGCTAAATCGCCGATATACGCAACTGTGTGCTCTCGCAGGTTTTATAACCAACTTTTATAAAAAATAACTGAGGTAGATAATTTTTTTGAATTGCTAACCAACTAAAAGTCAGAGAAAAATTCCTCACGCCTTGATAAAAATAGCCGCCAATGCCAAAGATGCCAAGCGCGCAGCAGGTGGATCAGACCGGCTTGTTAAAATAATCGGGATTGCTCCGCCAAGAACCAGCCCAGCTGCGAGACCGCCCCCAAACCAGACGATTGATTTAAATAAGATGTTGCCAGATACAATATCTGGCACAACAAGACCGTCCGCAACGCCTGCAACTGGCCCTTCAACACATTTCATGGCAACCGCTTTTGGCGATACCGCTAAGTCAAATGATAACGGACCAGCAAAATCAGCCTCGGTATCAATGGCGGCTGCCCGCAAGGCAATTTCGGCCGCTTCGCCGCTTGATGGCATCGCTGGCAAAACCGATTCCGTGGCCGATAGAACGGCAATACGAGGCCGCGACTCGCCAAGGCGGCGGCTCATGTCAGCCATATACAATGCCGCTTCAACACGTGTTTCAATATCAGGGGCAACATTGACCGCAGCATCGCTAATCATCAAAGGGCGGCCACCTGTTGGCGGCAGCATGGCAAACAAATGCACCAGCCGTTTGCCGGTGCGGATGCCAGCGGCGCGCTTCACAATGCCACTCATAAACACATCGGTGTGAAGTTGGCCTTTAGCAAGACCGGCAACCCGCCCTTGGGAAAAAAGCGCAATCGCCGCCGCAATCGCCCCGTCTTCGCCTTCTGCTGGTATAATTTCAACACCACTAAGATTCCAACCCATTGCGGCGGCATCTTTTGCTATAATATCGGGTTCACCAATAAGGATTGGGACAACTAATTTTGCCGCCGCGGCAGCGCGTGCCGTTTCCAATGTTGCTTCGCCAATTGCGCGCACAAATCCAAATGGTTTTGGGGCAGACGACGCGGCCAGTTCGAACAATTCTGGCGGGCAGGCCATATCGCCTGTAGCCAGAAAACGGCTTGCTATTGGGCTGGAAGTTTCGGCGCGTTTCAACATTCTATTCCCATTTTGAACGCCTGCAAAACAAGCACGACTTTTTATTCAACGACATCATCTTTTTGGATTTTACAAAACCAAGATTCGACCGGCTGTGCTGGACGCCCAGCGCAATGCCCACCGCCATTTCTATATGCCATATTTGCCGCCAATCTTAAAGCGCCGATTGGAACCAGACAACGCTATTTCTGGCACTAGTTGCGCCGATCCATATTGCGGCGGCGCGGGCGCCTTCTGATCAGGGTTTTAATTTTCGCATGCTCACCGCAAGCCGCGCGATGCCGTCGGGAATACGGTCTGCCGAAATCGCCGAATAGGAAAGCCGAAAATAATTTAGCGGCGATGCATCACGATCAAAAAACACATCACCGGCCTCGATCAGCACACCATCTTCCATCGCACGGTCTGCCAAAATACGCGAATCGAGCCAATCAGGCCCGCTGACCCAAAAGCTGGTTCCACCAAAATGCGCGGCGCTATGCGAAAATAGCCCTTCAGCATCGATTGCGGTTTGCAACACCTGTCGTCGTTCGGCGAGATGGCGGCGAAGGCGGCGAATTTGCGCATCATAATGGCCAAGCGCCATAAAATAGGCCAGCGTGCGCTGCGCATGGCCGGGCGGGTGCCTTAAAATCAAATGGCGAAGCGCGCGCGCTTGTTGGATCAACCCTTCGGGTGCCACCATATAGCCGAGCCTCAATCCGGGAAAAACCGATTTTGACAAGCTGCCAACATAGATCACGCGGCCATCCGTATCTTGGGCTTTAAGCGCCGGTGTTGGCGATTCCAGAAAATTCATCTCAAATTCGTAATCATCTTCGATAATCAGCAAATCATGCTGCTCCGCCATATCAAGCAATTGCCGCCGGCGCGATGGTGACATGGTATGCGTCGTCGGGCATTGATGTGACGGAGTGATAAAAACCGAGTCCGCATGCCGAAGCACATCTTCATCAAGAATTAACCCGCCAGCATCGACCGGCAAGGCCGTGATTGATTGTGTACGCTGTAATAGAATATCACGCAAATCAGGATAAAACGGGTTTTCGATCACCACATGTTTGGATGCATCGACAAGCAATTGGGCAAGAAGATAAAGCGCATTTTGCGCGCCCAATGTTACCAAAATCTGTTCTGGTTGTGCCTTAATCCCCCGCCGTGGCAAGCTTCGCGAACAAATATAATTGACCAGCATTGGATCATCATGCTGGCCAAAATCACCAACCATTGTGCTGAAATTGCGCATGCCTAACGCCTGACGCGCACAATCACGCCATTCAGAATGTGAAAATAATTCATCATCGACCTGCCCATAGACAAAGGGATAGCGATATTCGCGCCAATTAACTGGCTTTTGCACAGGCCGTATATAGCTGCAAGATTGCACCAGCTTGGTATCCCAATCAATTTTGCCATTCGCGGCATCATCATTTACCGCATAATTGGGCTGATCACGCAGCTGCTGAGCACCCGGTGTATCGACAAGCCGTGTCGTTGGCGCATCCTCACTGACAACATAGCCAGACCGTTCACGCGGCTGTAAGTAGCCCGTATCAACAAGCGCCTGATAGGCAAGAATTACCGTATTGCGTGATACTTTTAGCTGCTGCGACAACATCCGGCTTGATGGCAATTTGTCACCTGGCAAAATCGAATGATTGAGAATCAGTTCAACAATTGATTGCCTTATCTGCGCCTGAAGACTGATCCCAGATGACGGATCCAACGCGATTGTCAGATTTTCATTCATAAAAACACCCTTATCTTGTCAGTTTTCGCGATGCCCACCTATCTCATTAGCAATGGAAACACGGTTTCGAACTGGGGCCATTATAACTGGTACCAATCAATGCCACAACTGGTTCCATAGACAAGACTTGCTGTCGGTGACGGCTTTTGCCAGTGTGTTAGTAATGTTGCAGCGGATGCAATATCCATTCGCCTTTGCACATTGCTGAATGCTTAGCATTTTCAACTATCACAAAAAGTGATACACAGAGTTATAAGGTTTTTAGGCCGATTGCCGTTAATGCCGCTATCGCGGCGGACGCAGCTTTTAGAAGGAGCAGTCAAATGTCGTATGACGTCAATTCACTTGAAGCACATTGGATGCCATTTTCAGCAAATCGCGACTTCAAAAAAGACCCGCGTATCGTTGTTAAATCTGAAGGCATGTATATGTGGGATTACAAGGGCGGCGAAATCATCGATGGATCATCCGCTTTGTTCTGCACACCGCTTGGCCATGGCCGCCGTGAAATTGCCGAAGCCGTTTATAAGCAAATGCTGGCCAATGACTATACACCGCATTTCCAGCTTGGGCATCCAGGGTCATTTGAACTTGCCGAGAGGGTTTGCCGGCTTCTTCCCGATCAGTTCAACCATGTGTTTTTCACTAATTCAGGATCCGAATCAATCGAGACCGCGATCAAGGTCATTCTGGCCTATCAGCGTGCCGCAGGTCAGGCCCAGCGGAACCGTTTGATCAGCCGCGAACGTGCCTATCACGGCGTGAATATGGGCGGCGTGTCGCTTGCCGGTATGGTTCGCAACCGCGAAACCTTTGGCCTGACTTTGCCAAATATCTCGCTTATCCGCCATACATGGCAAGAAGATCAGCGCTTTGCCAAAGGCCAGCCGAAAACCGGCGCCGAACTTGCAATGGATCTTGAGCGGATCGCCGAAAACCTCGGTGGCTCAACACTGGCTGCGGTCTTTATCGAGCCTGTTGCAGGATCAACCGGAACATTGGTTCCGCCAGTTGGCTATCTGGAAAAAATCCGTGAAATTTGTGACAAGCATGGTCTATTGCTGGTTTTTGATGAGGTCATCACCGGCTTTGGCCGTATGGGAACCCCATTTGCCACACAGAAATTCAATGTGCGCCCCGACATCATCACCATGGCCAAGGCATTGACCAATGGTTCGATTCCAATGGGCGGCGTTGCAGTGACTGATGAAATTTATGACACCATCACCAATGCTGCACCAGAAAATGCCATTGAGTTTTTCCATGGGTACACCTATTCAGCGCATCCAGCAGCCTGTGCTGCGGGCATTGCTACGCAGAAAATCTATGAGAGCGAAAGCCTTTTTGAACGCTCAGCTGCGCTTGAGGATTATTTTCTTGATGCCATCTGGACGCTTCCAAGATCATCCACTTGTTGCCGATATCCGCGGTATTGGCCTGATGGCTGGTATCGAGGTTCATTCTGACGGCGTCCCCGGACGGCGTGGTGGGCAGATGCAAAAGGATATGTTCTGGAACGGGCTTCATGTGAAATGGACTGGCGATAATGCGATTGTTGCTCCGGCCTTTGTTGCCGAGCGCAAACACATTGACGAGATTGTTGATAAATTCCGCAAAACCTTGGACGAAACGCTAGAAGCCAGCATTTGATGATAGCGGTAAGCGGCAGCGGCATTGCCGGTTTAGCGGCTGCGCTTGCCGTTCTTCGCAATCAAAAACCACTATTGCTTGTTGCTGGCTCGACGCCAACAACAATGCTTCACGGCGGGGTGCAAATCGCCCCTAATGGCTGGGCAGCCCTTGACCAACTTGGGCTTGGCGATACGGCCCGCGCGCATGCTACTAATTTAATAGCGATTACGGTTCGCGATATGCGGTCAGCGGCAACCCTTGCCAGCCTTGATCTGAGCGCGTCACCTTATGCCAGCCTGTCACGCGCCGATCTTGCCAACCTTCTAAAAGCCGAAATCAGCGCAGCAAAGGGCATGACCCATATCACCGCCAATATCACCCATGTGGTTCAGCGCGGCTCCGATCAGGGCAAGGCGGTGCATATGCTAACGGATGACGGCGGCAGGCATGTTGTCGATGCGTTGATCGCCGCCGATGGCGTTTCTGGTTTTGGCCGCCATTATGTCAATGGCATTGATAACGGCACAGATACCGCCCCCAATAAGGGACGCGTTGCAATGCGCGCCGTTGCTAGAACCGCCGATTTGCCACGTATTTTTTCACAACCTTTTTGCAATCTATGGCTTGGGAAGGGCGCGCATTTTGTGCATTACCCATTGCATGGCGGCAAAGATGTTAATATGGTGCTGACGCTTGATGCGGCCAAGGCTGCTGATGGCTGGCAGCAACGCTATCTTGGGAGCAATGACATTCTTGGCCAGCTTTGCGACCATGCCGATATTAAATGGGTCAAAACAGCTCTTCCCGCGCATCACTATCATGATTGCTGGCGACGTGGCCGGACGGTCCTGGCAGGCGATGCCGCCCATCCGGTCCCACCTAATTTAGCACAAGGCGCTGGGCAAAGCCTTGTTGATGCGGCCAGCCTTTTGCACTGGATGGCGAATGCTAATCTTGATTCGGCGCTGTCGGGTTACGCGCGTGAAAGATCCAAAGCGGTTGGCGTGATTTTCAAAAAAGCGGCGGTAAGCAGCAAAATCATGGCGCTTGACGGCGCTGGCGCAACGGTGCGAAGTACGCTCATTGGCCTTGGTGGTGCGCCAATGCTAAACGCATGGCTTGCTGAGGTCTGGGCCGCCGCCTAGGCGGCACGAGCTGGCCTTTGCCCCTCCGCCAAATCATCATCAAAGATGAAAGCCGTTATCAGCCTTTGCCGCGCCATGGAATAAGCCGTCCAATAACCCAGCGCATCATCAGATCGAAAATCAGACCCAAACTGCCCATGATCAAAATCGTGACCCAGATCAATTCATAGTCTGACACCGTACGCGCGACATTTTCGATAAAGCCAACACCAGTTGTACCAGCCAGCATTTCAGCCGCCACAAGCGTACCCCAGCAAACACCAATCGAAATACGGATACCGGTCATGATTTCAGGCAAAGCATTTGGTAAAATCACATAGCGCAAAATCTGTCTGTCACTGGCGCCAAGCGAATGTGACGCTCTGATTTTTGACAATTGCGCCCCTGATGCGCCGGTTCGTGCCGAAATCACCATGATGGCAAACGCAACCATGAACAAAAGGAATATCTTACCGTCATCCTGAATGCCGAAAATAGTCAGGATCAATGGTGCCCATGCCAATGGTGGCACTGGACGGTAAAGCTCGATCATCGGGTCAAAGAAGGATTTGCAAAAGCGCGAAACCCCCATGTAGATGCCAAGTGGCACGCCAAGCAAAACACCAAAGAACATCGCCACCAGAACGCGGAAAAGCGAGTCCCAAATATGGCCATCCAGCATTGGAACCGCGCCAAGATAAACATCGCCTTGCGCCAACGCCAGCATCCAATCTTTATAATTCAGTTCGAACCGCCCATCATCATTCAACCGGCCGTAATCACCGGGAAGAAGATCGATCAGCGCGTCTGGAATCACAAAGGACACAACATCTGAAATTGGAAGCCATTTCCACCATAATAAGGTGGTACCTTTATAGCCGCCGCCATTTTCCACATCAGGATTGGCAAGCGCAAAAAACGTGGCAACAACATCGGTTGGTTTTGGTAACCAGCGACCCGGCCCTTGTTCGGTGCATTGGGTCCGAGATTTCACAATATCGCCAGCCGGGAAAAACAGCATTTCAACAATACCAAGGCTGCCTTTTGCCCGTTCAGCTTGATCAAGCATCGTCTGAACAGCAACCTGCATTTCGGCCATGACAACAGCTGGGAAAATCTTACCATCGTCAATCCGCTTGAAAATACGATCAACCGCTTTCATGTAATCAGCGCGTTCTTTGACAATTTGCGCATCACCATCACGCATTGATGGTGATTTTTTCAACGCAGCAATCATTGCGTTCGTTTCGACAATCAGCGCTTTTGCTGCTGGCGCCAAATTGCGAATTTTCAAATAATCTTTCGATAAGTCAGCGGCATCCCGGGCAAGCGCATCATACATCGCACCTTTTGCCGAAATCGGAAGCAACGGGATTTCTGGCTCGGTAATGCCCCATGATGGCTGCGCCAAGGCGTCAGTTGAGGCTGTCCAACCCAGTTTCGGATTGGCCAATTCATTGGTAATCCCAGCATAGCCAGCCTTGATGGCTTGAATTTCGACAATCGTTCTCTGATCAACAAAATCTGGCGTTGCCATCATGCTGATCAATTGCTGGGTATTTTGCATGACTAGGGTCACACGCGCCGCGTCGGCTGTCGAAAAGACGTTAACCGGAAGCCGTGCCTGCAATTCATCAAGCTGGCGTGAATTGCGCACTAGCAAGGTTTTCGATTTGGAATAGCGTGACTCGATTGCCAGGGACGAGGTGACCGGCGATGCCGCTTCATGAAGTTTGGCAACCTGACATAATTCATTGGCCGCTTGCGGGAAAAATGCCCGCGCCGAACCCCATGAAAAATAGAACCAGACAAGAAGCAATGTTGACACACCGCATACTGCCCAGAACCAGCCACCAACGGTTCGTTCTGGATCACCAAAAACCTGATCTTTTTCGCGAAGCCGAGTTTGCTTTAACCCATAAAAGATCGAGACAAAAAAACTGCCAACCAGACAAAGGATGATGACTGCCGCGACCAAGGCGCGATTATCTGAAAGCCAATCAAGCACCACCCATGATCTCCTCTTCCATATTCCAGATCATCGTTAGAATTTCTTCACGAACTGTGGAAAATTCAGGCTCTAATTTAATATCGCGCAATGAGCGTTTCAGCCCCCATTCCGCAAAAGGAAGCTGATATTCCTTGTGAATTCGGCCCGGACGCGGCGCCATCACAAACAAACGCTCGCCAAGCAATAAAGCCTCTTCAACTGAATGAGTAATGATGATGATGGTCTTGCCGGTTTTTTTCCATAATTCCAGAATCAGTGATTGCATCTTTTCGCGTGTCAGCGCATCGAGCGCGCCAAGCGGTTCATCCATCAAAATCACATCTGGATCATTCACCAAACAGCGCGCCAATGCCACACGTTGCTGCATACCACCTGATAATTGATATGTTGGCGTGTCGGCAAATCCCCTGCAAGCCAACAGTTGCCAGCCATTTTTCCACCTGGTCACGCGACTCGGCTTCGCTAACCCCTTGCATCCGAAGTCCAAAATCAACATTTTTGGCAACAGTCAGCCATTCAAAAAGCGCGCCCTGCTGGAACACCATACCGCGATCGGCACCCGGACCGTCAATCACTCGGTCGCCAACGGCAATCTGGCCACTGGTTGGGGTGATGAAACCGGCAACCATGTTCAGCAATGTCGTCTTGCCACAGCCAGACGGGCCAAGAACACTTAGCAGCTCACCCTTTTTTAAAGTGAAATTAATGTCTTTTAATGCTTCGACCTTGGCACCAGTTTGCTGGTTCGAAAAGGTCATGCATAAATCTGTGCATTTGAGATCAGCCAAGCGTGACCCCCTTTATCAAGGAAGAAAAACAAGGCTCGCAAAAGCCTTGTTTTTCCTGTTTTCAAAATTTTTTTTAATTAAGATATTCGCCTGTGACGACTTTGCTAATCTTCTGATCAACATTCCATGCGCCAGGTTTCTTGAACATTAAACCAAGCGACTCTGCAGCTGACACAGCGACACCGTTCCTACCAAAATACTTCGCTTTTTGCTCGTCTGGTGAGAGAAAGATAAATGTATCCATTTGGTCTTTTGTGTCAGTTGGGCTCATCCCCGCATCTTTAGCTACTGTTGCGAGTTGGGCAGCACTGCCAGTCCAAGCAGAGTTTGCTTCAGCAGTGACCTCCATAAACGTACGCAAAAGGTCAGGATTTTTTGTAGCGAAAGCTTCAGTGACAGAAATCACATCAAAAGATCCGATGCCAGCATCAACCTTTTGGGCGTCAGTCATTATCGCTGCGCCAACTTCTGCTGCTGCCTTACTTGAATTACCACCAAAAATACATGCCATATCCACATTGCCATCAGCGAGGGATTTTGCACCATCTGCCGGCTCCATATCAACAATACTTAGGGTTGAAACGTCGACTTTGAAGTGCTTCATATAGCTTCTAAAAGCAAAATCAGCCATTGTATTAAGAGGCACCGCTACGGTCTTGCCTTCAAGCTCAGATGCATTCGACGCGTCGATACCCAATCCATTCTTGATGTAACAGTTATTCGCAGGGTATTCCATTGCAACACCAACCATTTTAAGCGGGTGGCCCTGTTGAACGGCTGTAACAAACGGTGAAAGGCCCTGAGAATAGGCAATGTCGATGTCACCGGCTAGCATAGCCTCTGTCATTGCAGTGCCCGTTTTGAAATCAGTCCAATTGACCTTGACCCCCATCGCATCGTCGTAAGCTTTTTCGACCTTGGAAATCTGATTTGGTGTTGCCCATTCTAGGAAAAACGCAACATTAACGCTATCGGCAGCATGCGCAAGGTTTGCGCCCCCCATCATAACTGCCGCAACGCCAGCTGATACAATATTTTTCGTTGTTTTCTTCATCTTAATCTCCCTTAACGATGTTA
This sequence comes from uncultured Candidatus Puniceispirillum sp., assembly GCA_905182545.1. Classification (GTDB taxonomy): domain Bacteria; phylum Pseudomonadota; class Alphaproteobacteria; order Puniceispirillales; family Puniceispirillaceae; genus UBA3439. The sequence continues at coordinate 57,626 of CAJJBY010000001.1, read as the reverse complement.
TTTTCGATACCGTATGAAAGCTAACATGTTTCAAGATTGCCTCAATAAAAAAACCAAAGCATAAACCAATAAAAAAATAATCGTATTGGTTTGTTTGCCACAGAATGTTAATTTGCGCCATTAAAGCCGTTGAATTACTGCATTAAAGACCAACCATGACCTCGTTTGACGCTGAAATGAACATGATGCTTGACCGTCTTGGCGCCGCCAATGACGGCTTTGTTATTGTGGCGTTATATAAATTCGTCTCCCTTGACGATATTGATGGGCTGCGCCAGACGTTGCAGCAGCTTTGCGATAAAAACCAGGCTCTTGGCACGATTCTTTTGGCTGAAGAAGGTATTAACGGCACGATTGCCGCCCCACGGAAGGGCATGACGCAATGCCTTAATTGGCTAGAGGCTGATGGCCGGTTTGATCAATTATCGTTAAAATTTTCATTTAGCCCTGATCAGCCTTTCATGCGGATGAAAGTGCGTCCCAAGCGCGAAATTGTGACAATGGGATGCCCTGAGATTAATCCAGCCAAACGCACCGGAGCCTATGTTGACCCAAAAGATTGGAACAGCCTGATTGCCGATCCAGATGTTTTGCTTGTTGATACCCGCAACAGCTATGAAACTGCGATTGGGATGTTTGATGGTGCGGTCGATCCCATGACAAAAAATTTTCGCGAATTTCCCGAATGGGCGCATTCGCTTGCCAATCAGCCTGCCGACCGGCGTCCCAAGAAAATTGCAATGTATTGCACTGGCGGCATTCGCTGCGAAAAAGCCAGCGCACTGATGCAGGATATGGGCTTTGACGAGGTCTATCATCTAAAGGGCGGCATTTTGAAATATCTTGAAGATGTACCCACCGCCAACAGCCAGTGGCAAGGCGAATGTTTCGTTTTTGATGGGCGGGTGACGGTTGACCATGATTTACAGCCCGGAGGCTATGATATGTGTCATGCTTGCCGCATGCCACTATCGGCCATTGATGTGGCGCATCCGGATTTTGAAGACGGCATTAGCTGTCCACATTGCAAACCTGATCTTGATCCCGACCGCGCAGCGCGCTTTGCCGAACGGCAAAAACAGATGCGACTTGCCGCCAAACGGGGCGAGGCGCATCTTGGCATAAACCCGCGCCGCAAAAAAACATCGCCATTCTCGCCGGAAAGCGACTAGCGCTGGCGCCCATGCGGCGCCAGAAAATCAAGAATTGGGCCCTTTGGCACAATGCCAGTCGGGTTCAGATTGCGGTGGCTTGCATAATAATGTGTTTTGATATGCGGCATCACCACCGTTTCGGCGACTCCCGGCATTTGATATAGCTCGCGAAGATAGCCCGATCAAGGCCGGGTAATCGGCGATGCGCCGTAAATTGCATTTAAAATGTCCGACATAGACCGGATCAAACCGAACCAATGTGGTAAAAAGCCGCCAGTCAGCCTCGGTGATATCATCGCCAAGAAGATAAGCGGCTTTCGTCCAAACGCGCCTCAATACGGTCAAGCGCATCAAACAGGCCGGTTACCGCCTCATCATGAGCCAATGCCTTTGTCGCAAATCCAGCGCGATAAACGCCATTATTGATATGCTGATAAATATCATCATTGATCATCTCGATGGCGTTACGGCTTGCCGCTGGCCAGAAATCCAACCTATTGCCAGTAATCACATCAAATGCCGAATTGAACATGCGAATAATTTCTGATGACTCATTCGAAATAATCTGTTCGGTTTGCTTGTCCCATAAAACCGGCACCGTTACCCGCCCAGTCACATCGGGTTTTGATTTCTGGTAAATTTGATAAAGAAAATCACTTTGATAGAGTGTGTCGCCAGTCGCAAATTCATCCGTGTCAAAGCTCCAGCCATTATCCAACATCAGCGGATGCACAACCGAAACCGAAATATGCGCATCAAGTGCCTTTAGATGACGAAAAATCATCGTCCGGTGCGCCCAAGGGCAAGCATGCGAAACATAAAGATGATAGCGTCCGGATTCGGCTTTAAAGCCACCCTTACCGGTTGGCCCAGCTGCGCCATCCGCGGTTATCCAATGGCGAAATCCAGCATCCTCGCGAACAAATTTGCCATCAGTCTTTTCGGTATCATACCAAGCCGTTGACCAGCTTCCGTCAATTAATAACCCCATTTGGACTCTCCAAGGTCGAAAGCGATGGCAAGCCTTTTCAGGGCGCCAAATCACGCCCCTATGATTATTGGCAATGCGAAATTAGGCAACCGCAGCGCGAATTGCCGCGATATTTTCTGCATAGGATGCGCCTTCAAACACAGCCGAACCAGCAACAAGCGCGCGCGCTCCTGCGGCCACCACCATGCCGGCATTATCCGCCGTAATGCCGCCATCAACCTCGATGGTGATTGGGCGATTACCAATCATCGCTTTGGCGGCGGCGATTTTGTCGATCATAGCATTGATAAAGCTTTGCCCCCCAAATCCAGGATTGACCGTCATCACAAGGATAAGGTCCAACCGGTCAATAACATGCTGTAACCCATCAATCGGCGTATGCGGATTCAAGGAAACACCGGCTTTGCAGCCAAGCTCGCGGATATGGCTAAGACTGCGGTCAAGATGCGGGCATGCTTCGGCGTGAACGGTAATGATATCCGATCCGGCAGCGGCATATTCGGCCAACAGCGCATCAGGGTTTGACACCATCAGATGCGTATCAAAACATTTCCGACTATGCGGCCGCAAAGCTTTGATCAAAGGCGGGCCAAAGGTCAGGTTTGGCACAAAATGACCATCCATGACATCAAGGTGAATCCAGTCGGCACCTGCCGCATCAACAGCTTTCACCTCATCGCCAATCCGGCTGAAGTCAGCTGCCAATATCGACGGGGCAATTATCAGATCATCAGTCATTGTATCCAATCCCAATCATGGTGACCTCATGCTGGCATTCAGGGCAGTTTTGCTGCTGTGTTAGGCTTTTCTAATGACAATAACATCAAATTACAAGCCATTCACCAGCCCCATGCCCTCTACCCAGTGACGCCAATCGATCATATTTCCCCCACCTGCGTCAAAATATAGCCGATAAAACGATGACAAATCCTTTTAAAATAGGGTAGGTTGGCCCCTGTTTTCACGATCAACCCTAATTTCCAAGGACACCAACATGACCTCTTCAAAGCCACAATTTCAATGGGACGATCCCTTTTTCCTTGAGGCACAGCTTAGCGATGAAGAACGTATGGTTCGCGATGCCGCCAAGGCATTCGCCGATGACATTCTGATGCCACGCGTCATTGGGGATTACCGCGATGAGGCTTTTGATCCCGCATTGCTAAAAGATATGGGGGCGCTTGGCCTTCTTGGTTCAACAATCCCCGAAAAATTTGGCGGCGCTGGCGTCAATCATGTTGCCTATGGTCTTGCTGCACGCGAGATTGAGCGGGTCGACTCTGGCTATCGGTCGGCCATGTCTGTTCAATCATCACTTGTCATGCATCCGATCTATAGCTTTGGCAGTGACGAGCAAAAACATAAATTCCTGCCAAAATTGGCAACAGGCGAGATGATTGGCTGTTTTGGCCTGACCGAGCCTGATTTCGGATCGGATCCCGGCGGTATGACAACCAAAGCGGTCAAGACTGATGGCGGCTATCATTTATCGGGCTCGAAAATCTGGATTTCAAACGCACCCTATGCCGATATCGCCATCATCTGGGCCAAGCTTGATGGCGCCATCCGCGGCTTTATCGTCGAGCGTGGAACTGCTGGCAGCGGCTTTAGCACACCGAAAATCGAGGGAAAGCTCTCTCTTCGGGCATCGGTTACCGGTTCGATCCAGATGGACAATGCCTTTGTATCTGAAGACAACCTTTTACCGCATGTTAGCGGATTAAAAGGGCCATTTTCCTGCCTGAACAAAGCCCGCTATGGCATCGCTTGGGGTGTGATGGGTGCGTCTGAATTCTGCTGGCACGCCGCGCGTCAATACACGCTTGATCGCAAGCAGTTTAACCGGCCTCTTGCCGCCAATCAGCTTATCCAGCTAAAGCTTGCCGATATGCAAACCGAAATCACTCTTGGATTGCAAGCTGCGCTTCGGGTTGGCCGCTTACTTGACGAGAATAATTGCGCACCGGAAAATATTTCGCTGATCAAACGCAATAACTGTGGCAAAGCCCTAACTATTGCGCGAACATCTCGCGACATGCATGGCGGCAATGGCATTGCCGAGGAATACCACATCATGCGACATATGATTAATCTGGAAACGGTCAACACCTATGAAGGCACGCATGACGTCCATGCGCTTATTCTAGGACGGGCGCAAACAGGATTGCAGGCCTTTACCGGCGCCTGATCAGGCCGACGCATATAAACCCGGCAGATGATTGTTTGGCACATAAAAACCGGCATGGCCTAAGCCTAGCCAGATTTTTTTGCGCCACCATGCCAGCAGGTAGGCCGGTTCAACCACCACCACGCCAACACCAAAAATCACCACCATACCACCAGCAAGAACCATAGGGTCAGGCACCTCACCAAGCATCGTCACAGCGCCAAAAATTGCCGCAACCGGCAGCAAAAGCAAGACCGGCATCACCATTGGCACCGGATAACGCGCCAGCACATAAAACCAAGCCGAATAGCCAATTGCGGTCATCACCACGCCAAGATAGATCACTGTAAGCCACGCTTCGATTGGCGCTGCCTGAATGGCGGGCAGCGGATTGCCATCAATCAGACATGATGCCAGCAACATTTGCGGACCAGCCATAACCCCAATCCATGCGGTAAGCTGAAACCCGCCCAAAGCCCCGTCGAGGCGGCGGATCAGAACCTGACCAAATGCCCAAACAAGCGCCCCTGACAGCACCAGTCCGATGCCAAGCCATTTCCCTTCCAATGCGGGCGCACCAAGAATGACAAAAACCCCGCAAGACGCCATGGCAATGCCAAGAATCTGCCGAAGGCTTGGCCGCTCACCAAGAAGAATGGCGGCGATGATCACGCCAAAAATCACCTCGCTTTGCACCAGTAATACAGCTGGCGTTGCCGCCATCAGCGCCAAACCAGAAAAAGTAAGTCCATATTGCAATGTCGCGGCGATAAAAGAAATCCAGCACAAGGTCCAGAAATGCCCACGTGGCAGGGGTACAAACCATACCAGCAAGAATGCCGCCAGCACAAACCGCATGCCCATCAACAGTAATGGCGGAAAATGCCCAAGTCCGGCCTTGGCAAAGGTGAAGCCAAAACCCCATGTCAGCGGCACGATCAGGGCGATCAGAATATGGCGAAACTGCATTGGCGATTCCTGTTAAAGCGGCGTTTTTATATGCGTTAAAAGCCGGCCAAGAAACTCAAGCCCTTCAGTAAGCGCCGTCACTTCGATAAATTCGTCAGGCTGATGCATTTGCTCCATACCGCCCGGCCCAAAAACAATCGTTTCAATCCCTGCCGCCTGATAATGCCCACCGTCGGTTCCAAAAGACACCACGTCAGGCATTTCATTTGTCCAAAGCCGCGCCACCAGATTAGCCGCCGGTGAACCAGCCCGCGCCTGCATGCCTGGACACCAAGACTCGACAATCAGATCAATGCCAGCATCAGCGTGAATTGCCTGCATTTCCGGCAATAGCTCTTTGATAACAAATTGCTGGATTTCATCGAGAATGGCATAGGGGTCATCTTCTGGAAGCGGGCGTATTTCCCACAGAAACCGGCAATGATCGGCAATGATGTTTCGCGCCTCACCGCCCTTGATATGACCAACTGAAATGGTGGTATAGGGCGGGTCAAACGGCGTGTCATAATGTGTCTGACTTGCCAATGCTCGCGCCTTATCCTCAAGATGGCTAATCAGCCGCGCCGCGTAATAGAGCGTATTCACCGTGCCACGCGGATCAGAGGCATGACCCGCCGTTCCGCGAATATCGGCAATCAGTTCAAGCCCGCCCTTATGGCCAATAAACGGTTTCATGCCGGTTGGCTCACCAACCACGGCAATCGCCGGTTTGACGCCTAGCCGACCCATCATCGCCGGCATTTGTGCAGCGCCAAAACTGCCAACCTCTTCATCAAAGGTAAAGGCAAGATGCACTGGCTTGGCAAGCTGGCTTGCCGCCTCTTGAAAGGCAGGCGCCATCGCCAGCGCAATCGCCAGAAACCCTTTCATATCAGCGGTGCCGCGGCCGTAAAGCCGCCCATCCTGTTTGTGCAAAACAAACGGATCACGCGACCAGCCTGCCGGATTGGCTGGCACGACATCAAGATGACCCGACAATAAAATACCGCCATCAATTTGCGGGCCAATGCTGGCAAACAGATTGAACCTTTGCCCATCTTCATGCGAATCGAGATGTACAATAACCCCGTGGGACTCAAGATAGGTTTTGATGTAATTGACAATATTGCCATTCGGCTGGCCGCTTATCGAGGCAAAGCCAACAAGATTGGCCAAAAGTGCCTCAGCAGCCGCAAGTCGGTCAGTCATCGCCGCACCAGATGAACATGCTGTGGAAAATCAGCCAGCTTATCACAACCAGTTTTGGTCACATGCAAGGTCTCGCTAAGCTCCATGCCCCAGCCATCCATCCACATGCCAAGAATGATATGAACAACGGCATTTTCGGGAACCAGCACTTCTTCATCTGGCCGGAAACTAAGCGTATGCTCGCCCCAATCAGGGGCATAGGCAGCGCCAATCGAATAGCCAATACGGCTTTTCTTTTCCAGCCCACAACGATCAAGTACCTTTTGCCATGCCGCATGAACATCACCGGCAAACACATCAGCACGCAAAGTCACCATTACCGCATTCATGCCCTCTTCAACTGCCTTAGCGGTTTCTTGAAGCTGCTGTGATGGCGTGCCAAGATGCACAGTTCGCGCCAGCCCAACATTATAGCGTTTGCGGCAACCGCCAAGTTCAAATGCCACGGTCTGCCCATCTTCAAGAACAGCATCATTCCAAAGTGGATGCGCGGTCGACGCAGCGTCACCAGCCAATATTAACGGGTGGAGTGCAGTCTGGTCACCACCAAATTCAGGAGTGCCGCGAATTTGCGCTGCAATCACATCGGCCATCAGATCGCATTGCCGCACACCGGGGCGCGCCCCATCCCATGCGGTTTGCATTGCGATTTCGGCAATGCGCGCCGCCTCGCGCATAATGGCAATTTCGGCATTGCTTTTGACAAGGCGAACCCAATTGATTAGCAGATCAGCATCAACCCAAACCGCCTTTGGCATCCCGTCCTGCAAACCGGCAAGCGCGCGCGGCGTTAAATAATAAACATCGCTTTCATAGCCAATTTTTACATTGGCAAAACCAGCCTTTGCCATCCAGTCGGCCAGAAACGACGCCGGATGCGTATCGGGGCGTTGAACCAAAGTTTCGGGATAGGGGATGATTTGATCAGCCGTAAGATAGGTGGTAAAGCGGGCGGCACCTGCATCCATTTCGCGCCCCATCCAGAACGGGCCGCGATCAAGATCGACAAGCATCATTTGCGGCGTATAAAAAGACCAAGCGTCATAACCACATAGCCAGTTTATATTTGACGGGTCACCAATGATGATGGCGTCAAGACCACAATCCGACATCACATGGCGGACACGGCGCAACCGATCATCATATTCGGTCTTCAAAAATGCTGGTGCCATCATGCCTCCATTATCTCGATATGCACGCCGCCTAATAGAGGCATTAGGGTTTCAAAACGCAAATTTCCGGTCAAAGGCGTTTTTTGGCTGCACTCAAATGGCCGCGCCATTGCCCATCAATACACCACAACCGAGCGAATTGAGTCGCCAGCATGCATCAGAGTCAAACCCCGTATTGATTTCATCAAGCGACAGCGTGTGGGTAATCATTGGGTCGATATCGATCTTGCCATCCATATACCAATCGACAATTTTTGGCACATCGGTTCGGCCACGCGCACCACCAAAGGCCGTGCCACGCCAGCTTCGTCCGGTCACCAGTTGGAACGGGCGGGTGCTGATTTCCTGACCCGCACCAGCAACGCCGATGATGATCGATTCACCCCATCCTTTATGCGCACATTCAAGCGCCTGACGCATAACCTCGACATTGCCGATACATTCAAATGAATAATCAGCACCACCACCGGTCAATTCGACAAGATGGCCAACAAGATCGCCTTTGATCTTTGACGGATTGACAAAATGCGTCATGCCAAATTTTTCGCCCCAGGCTTGTTTGCTGTCATTCATATCAACGCCAACGATCATCCGCGCGCCAATCATGCGAAGCCCCTGAATCACATTCAGCCCGATGCCGCCAAGCCCAAATACCACCGCAACGCAGCCCAGTTCAGCCTTGGCCGTATTGATCACCGCGCCAATGCCGGTTGTAACGCCGCAGCCGATATAGCAAATCTTGTCAAACGGCGCGGCCTTATTCACCTTGGCAAGCGCGATTTCCGGCAGAACAGTAAAATTTGAAAAGGTCGATGTTCCCATATAATGCAGGATTGGTTTGCCCTTTAGCGAAAAGCGACTGGTGCCATCGGGCATCACCCCTTGACCTTGTGTGCTGCGGATGGCCTGACAAAGATTGGTTTTTGGATGCAGACAGTAATCACATTCGCGGCATTCAGGCGTATAAAGCGGGATCACATGATCGCCAACCGCAACACTGGTTACACCAGCGCCGATCTCACGAACAATCCCTGCCCCTTCATGCCCTAAAATGGCCGGAAACATGCCTTCAGGATCAGCCCCTGACAGGGTGAATTCATCGGTATGACAAATGCCAGTCGCCATGATCTCAACAAGCACTTCACCCTGGCGCGGCCCATCAAGATCAATTTCCAAAATCTCCAGCGGCTTGCCTGCTGCCACTGCAACTGCGGCGCGTGTTTTCATAATAATACCCCTTTACAGGCCAAATCGACCTTTTTGATTTTATATCTTGCCCTACAAAACGATGGCATAATAAACTTGTCAAACACAAGTGCGATTCACAAAGTCCCATTCGCGTCAGAAATTGCGTGATTTTTACCTTTAGCAAAGCCATATCTTGTCATGACCTATTCCCTAAACGCCCTTGCCGCCCAGCTTCAAACCGGCTCACAGAGCGCCCGCGCACTTGTTGAAGATTGTTTGGCCGCGATTGATGACCCAAATGGCGAAGGCCAGCGCAGCTTTATCCAGGTCTATCACGACCGCGCTCTCAAAGAGGCTGATGCCGTTGATCATGCCCGTAAACAGGGATGGAGCCTTCCGGACTTTGCCGGGATTCCACTATCGATCAAAGATCTGTTTGACGAGGCAGGTATTGTCACCCGCGCCGGATCAAAGATTTTACAAGATGCTCCCCCGGCAAGCAGTGACGCAAAGGTTCTGGCCCGATTAAAAGCCGCCGGATTCATCGTGATTGGCCGCACCAATATGACCGAATTTGCCTTTTCCGGTCTTGGCACAAATGCCCATTATGGTGATGCGCGCTGCCCCTTTGAACGCGATCCGAATGACATTACCAAAGGCCGTGTGGCTGGTGGGTCATCATCTGGAAGCGCAGTTTCAATCAGCGATGGCATGGCGCCAGCAACGATTGGATCAGATACTGGCGGATCGACTCGCGCCCCAGCCGCCTTTTGCGGTATTGTCGGCCTGAAACCAACAACAACACGCATGCCATCTGATGGTATTTTTCCGCTATCACGGTCTTTTGACGCGGCGGGGCCAATGGCAAATACGGTATCTTGCTGCGCCATTTTAGATAGTTTAATGGCTGGCGGATCGGGTGGAGATGAGGCGGCTTTTGCCGTAAAAGGCCTTCGGCTTGCCCTACCAAAAGGATATCTATTCGAAGATCTTGACCCGCATGTCGCCAGCAGCTTTACCGCGGCAATTGACCGGTTATCTGCTGCAGGAGCCAGTATCAGCGATATCACCCTTGCCGAAATCGAAGTCTTGCGCCCAAGCAACAGCACCAAAAGCATTGTCGCTGCCGAGGCTTATCATCTTCACAAATCAAATCTTGAAGCTGGCAAGGGCGACCAATATGACCCGCTGATAGCCTTTCGCATTCAAGGTGGAAAGGATATTCTGGCAAGCGAATATATTGAGATGTTCGACATACGCAAACGGATATGGGCGGCTGTGCAAACTGCTGTTCGGGGCTATGACGCGCTTATTCTGCCAACATCACCAACGCTGCCACCAGCCTTATCATCACTCCGCGATATCCAAGCCAAGACCACGCAAAATGCCAAATGCCTTCGCAATACGGCGATCTCTAACTATCTTGACCGGCCAACAATCACCATTCCCTGCCATGCGGCGGGTACCGGCCCTGTCGGCGTTTCGCTTATCGGATCGCGCCAGCATGACCGCAGGCTGTTGGCGATTGCCGCCGCAAGCGAGGCGATCATTCGCGGCTAGATCTCATCAAGGATAGATTTATGCCGATTTAGGCTGGCGCTGGAAAAAGCGCGCGCCATTGCCAAACAGAACTGGCACCTTTGCGCCAAGAACAAGCATCGCTGGCGTTGCCACCAAAGTGAGCATAGTGGCAAAGGTCAGGCCGCCAGCTATCGTGCTTGAAAGCTGTGTCCACCATTGAGATGATGGCGCGCCAATCAGAATTTCCCGATCAACCAAAATAATGGTCATTTCAAACACCATCGGAATCAATCCGAGAATCGTCGTGATCGCGGTCAAGATAACTGGCCGGAAACGAACCAGCCCTGACCGAAACGCCGATTCAGCAGGCGAATAGCCGCGTTTGCGATATTCATTAAAAGTGTCGATCAGAACAATATTATTATTCACCACAATACCCGCAAGCGCGATCACGCCAAGCCCAGACATGACAATGCCAAAGGGGCGGCCACTGATCCACAACCCCAAAAACACCCCACCTGTCGATAGGATGATTGCCGACATTGTGACAATCGCCTGCCAGCCCGAATTAAACTGAACCATCAGCACGATCACCATCAACAACAGTGAAATGCCAAATGCCTTGCCAAGGAAATTCTGGGTTTCGGCAATGTCTTCACCCTCGCCACCAAATTGGATATCAACCGCACCCTTGATCGGGTTCTCCACCAAAGACTGATGTAATTTTTCGATCATATCGGCTGGCAATAAGCCAGTTTTGACACTTGATTTGATATACATGTAACGCTGGCCATCTTTGCGTTCGATATCACCGCCCTTGATCCGTGGTTCAAGGCTGGCAAAAACCGAAAGCGGCACATAAGACCCATCAATTGTTGGCACGCGCAATTCTTTTAGCCGGTCAAGATTGCGCTGATCGCCCATGAAGCGCATGACGACATCCAACTCGTCTTCTGAATCATCTGGCCGGTAATCTGAAATGCGCATGCCGCGGGTAAGCATTTTAATCATCATGCCAAGGCCAGAAATTGAAACACCATGACGGCTGGCGGCGTCACGATCTGTGACTAGCGACCATTCGGTTCCAGGCAAAGGGCGACTGTCCGACACATCAATGAAACCACCGATTTCATTCATTCGGGCAATCATATTGCTTGTCGCCGCGCCAATCTCATCAAGTGAAATGCCAACAATATCAATACGGATTGGCTGGGATGACCCCGGGCCTTGCTGCTGTTTTTGGATATTATAATTGGCACCAGCAAGCGCGGTAACACGCGCCCGCATCTGGTCAATCAGCACCTCGGCCTTGTCACGCTCTTGCCAATCGGCAAAAACGGTACGGATCGTGCCAACCGAATCACGCGGTGCCTGATTACCGGCACCACCCGACCGGAAAGATTTGCCATAAAAATCACGAATCCCAGGCTGCGTCAAAATGCTGTCTTCAGCAGTTTTGACCAGCTTATCACGTTCTTTGGCTGACAGATCGCCGCGCGCCAGCACTTGCACCTGTGCTTGATCCGGCTCGATATCAGGAAAGAAAGACACACCAAGGCCAGCCGATGCATAACCATAAAAAGACACAACCATAAACCCAACAACACTGAGCATCACGATGGATGGTCTGTGGATGGCAAATTTCAAAACCGCCCGATAAAATCGCGGTGCAGTTGCTGAAATCGCAGTTGAATCAATGCGCTTTTTGCCAATGAAACCACCAAGCACCGGAATGAAAATTAGCGCCATTAGCAATGATGCGGTCAGCACTGCAATGACCGTCATTGGCAAATATTGCATAAATTGCCCAACAATGCCCGGCCAGAATAATAGCGGCATAAACACCATCAAGGTGGTGATCGTTGACGATATAATCGGCCATGCCATGCGTTGCGCGCCAAGCTTATAGGCCTCGCGCCGGTTTTTGCCCATGGCAATTTGCCGGTCGGCATATTCGGTGGTGACAATCACCCCATCAACAAGCATTCCGGCAACAAGAATCAGCGAAAATAGAACAACAATATTCATCGTGATGCCAAGCGCATTTAGCGCCGTGATGCCAACTAAGAACGATCCGGGAATGGCAAGACCAACAAGGGCTGCATTGCGAAGCCCCAAAGTGGCAAGCACAACAACCATCACGATAATGACCGCTGCGCCTACATTATTTCCAAGGTCGCGAAGCAGATTGCGAACCTCTTTTGAATCATCAAATAAATAGCTGACTTTGACTTCGGGGCCGATTTGTGGGGCAGCGGCATCAATGATCGCACGCGCCGCCTCAACCACTTCAATGACGTTTGATCCCACCCGTTTGCGAACATCGAGAACAATCGCCTTTTCGCCATTGACCCGTGACCAGCCTTGCGCCTGCTGGAATGTCCGGCGCACAACGGCGACATCGCCAAACCGGATGCTGTTTCCGTTCTTTGCCTTGATTGGCATATTGATCAGATCATCAACCGATTCCAAAATGCCCGGGACTTTGACAACAAGCCTTCCGCCGCCATCGTCAATTGCACCAGCGGTTACAAGCTGGTTGTTATTGCGAACAAGCTGGGTTACCGCAGCCGGATCAAGCCCATAGGCTTCCATCGCCGCCGCATCGACCAGAATTTCCAAAACCTCTTTCCGGTCACCGCCAATATCGACTTTCAAAATACCCGGCAAGGCTTCGAGCCGGTCTTTGATCCGGCGTGCCGCCTGCACCATTTCGCGTTCGGGAACCGGCCCATAAAGTGCTGCGGTCAGAACCGGAAATAGCGACAGGCTGACTTCGACCACTTTTGGTTCATCAGCATCAGGCGGCAAATCAGGTTTGGCGTCATCAACCGCTTTGCGCACATCGGCAATGGCTTTGTCAATATCCTCACCAGCGGCAAATTCCAGCGACACCGACCCATAGCCTTCGGCCGAAACCGAGGTCATTTTATCCAGACCTTCGACCGAACGAAGCTTTTTTTCCAGCGGCTTGACCAAGAGCCGTTCAGCATCTTCAGGCGAGATGCCATCATAAGGTACCGACACATAGGCCACTGGAATATCAATATCGGGTTTGGCTTCTTTGGGGATGCTGAAATATGAAGAAACACCAACCCCAAACAGCATCACCATAGCCACCAAAACGGCGCCCGCGCGTGAAAATGCCGCCTCGATGATTTGATTCATGATGCGCTCGTAAGCTTGTAATTGACCGCTGCGCCATCCTCAACAAATCCCTGGCCAACCGTCAGCAAAATGGCATCATCCGGGAGGCCAGATACAAACACGGTTTCCGCCCCTGCCCGAATAACCTCGACAGGCAGTGTTACCGCCTTGCCATCAACGGCAATTTTTGCTGTTAAAATGCCATTTTCGGCAACCGATAAATGCGCTGGCGACATGGCAAAAGCCTGCAAACTGCCAGCATCAATCGTCGCCTCGACACTCATACCGGCGCGTAAATTACGATCTTGGTTTGGCAGATCAATCGTAACGTCGAATGTGCGCGTTGCCGGATTTGATTTTGACGCAATTTTTGAGACAGTTCCGTGACGCGATCCATTGCCCACAATTTGCACTTTCACCTTGCTGGCAAGCTTGATCCGGCTAACTTCATTTTGCGGAACCGCAACAACTACCGGCAAAATATCCAGGCCGAGAATGGTTGCGGTGGCAGTATCGCGGCGCACGCGCTCGCCTTTTTCGACATGTAATGTTTCAAGAAGACCCGAGACCGGCGCAACAATCACCGTATCACTTAATTGTTCTTCAAGTTTCCGAAGATTAACCTCAGCCGTGGCATAGGCTGCCGCGCGCTCAGCCTGTTCAAGCGGCGCGCTGAAATTTTCTTTGGCAAGACGCTCGGTCACTTCGCGGCGGCGTTTGGCAACTTCAAGATTGGCCTTGGCAGCGTTGATCTGTTCGGCAAGCGTACCTTTATCAAGCCGGACCAAAACATCGCCAGCGGCAACATCATTGCCCTCAACCGCATCAAGTGAAATGATCTGTCCATCAGCATTTGCAGAGACAGTCATTTCAAATTTGGCCTCGCTGACACCGCTTGCCCGAATAATGCGCGTGATTGGCTGATTCTTGACCACTACTGCCGATACCAATAATCCATTTTCTACAGTTACCGTTGGCGCGGTGGTCGTTGACGTGGCGGTGGCTGATGCCGATTCTTGCGATGCGGCGCCATCAGCCTTGCCAAACAAATAACCCGACAGCATCCAGCCAGCCACCACCAACGCAACCACGCCTGCCAACAGGTACGAGGATTTTGATTTCATTGTTAAAGCCTTGCTATTTCCACGGCGCCCGCGAGAGTTAATTAGTGAGTTTTATATAGGCGTATTTTACCCTTATCGCAAGGCAACCCGCCTGCACCAAATCATCATCCAACGGCTATTGATAGCCAGCATTAAACAAGTTTTACCATCAATCTTAATCTTGTCAGCCGGTTTGCGCCGCGAGAATTAGCTGGGAAGCCTTGTGCGCCAGCATGATCGTTGGCTCATTCAGATTGGCTGAGGTGATATTCGGAAACACCGAAGCATCAGCAATACGCAGCCGGTCAATACAATGAACCCGCAATGACGGATCAACAACAGCATGCGCTGCATCCGGCCCCATCCGGCAAGTGCCACAAGGATGAAAAACCATGCCGCTTCGTTCCCGAAAATCATCAATGAAGGCCTCATCTGACATGACGGATAGTCCTGTTTCAAAGGGCGCTGTCAACAGCCCTTTTATTGTGGCTCTATCCCGCATCTGGCCAATCAAACGCGCCATTGGTCACACCTAATATGCTTGCAGCAGACATATGTTACCCGACAGTTTTGCCCAATTATTCTACGCAATCACATTTTGGTGCTAGCAAAAAATCTGAATAAAGCATTCACTTGATCTAACCGTGGTTGCAAATGGAAATGCAAAATAGGCGCAAGATAAATCAAATTAGCTAGACGCCGCCATGTGCCTTTGACCATTCACGCGGATTATTGAGAAAATCTTCAACTGCGGCCAATGTTTTCGTATCAAATCTTTTCGAGTCCTTACATTCGGCCAGAACATCCCACCATGTCGCCAAATAGTGAAGGCTGATTCCACCCTCCGCAAGGCGGGCTGGTGTGTCTTTGAAAATATCGTAATAAAAAATCACAAATGTATGCGCAACCTCGGCACCAGCTGTGCGCATGGCCTCGACAAAATTCAGCTTGCTGCCGCCATCGGTTGTCAGATCTTCGACAAGCAAAATACGCTGACCTTCGGAAATATCGCCTTCAATCCGCGCATCACGGCCAAAGCCTTTTGGCTTTTTGCGGACATATTGCATCGGAAGATGGGTTCGCTCGGCAAGCCATGCCGCAAAGGGAATACCGGCTGTCTCGCCGCCCGCCAAGGCATCAAGTGACTCATAGCCGATGTCGTTTAAAATTACCGTTGCGCCATAATCCATAATGGCCGACCGCATCCGCGGGAAAGAAATGATCTTGCGGCAATCGATATAGACCGGACTCATCATGCCAGAGGTCAGTTTAAACGGCTCATCCGCTCGAAACAGAACCGCGTCAATTTCAAGAAGCATCCGTGCCACCGACCGGGCCATCGCAGCCTTGTCATAAACATGCGTGAAACTGTCACCTGCCATCTTCTTATCCTCGGTCTGTCTTTCAGAAAAAATAGATCAAAAGGCTGCATATCTTGGGTAAGACATGCAGCTGGCTGATTCTGGATCATATCGGCTAATTTGCGGCTTGTCATTATACCAGTTGACGTGACGCACGAATACCCGGCACGCCGTCAACCATCATGATCGGGCAAAGCTTTTACGCGCGCGCGGCGCGCTTGCGCTCATGCGGGCAAAGATACATCTTACGAAGCCGCAAATTCAGCGGTGTTACCTCAAGTAATTCATCTTCATTAATGTAGGCCATCATCTGTTCAAGCGACATTCGGCGCGGCGGCACAAGCTTGACCGCCTCATCGGTACCAGATGACCGAACATTTGTAAGCTGTTTTCCTTTAAGAACATTGATTTCAAGATCATTATCACGGTTATGCTCACCGACGATCATGCCCTGATATACCGGTGTCTGCGGCGTCACGAACATTTGCCCGCGATCCTGCAGGTTGAATAGAGCATAGGCAACAGCAACCCCTGAATCAGTTGAAATCAACGCGCCATTACGTCGGCTCTCGATAGGACCTTTGTGCGGCGCATAGGAGTCAAAAATGCGGTTCAAAACACCAGTGCCTCGTGTTTGGGTCAAAAACTGGCTTTGGTAGCCAATGAGGCCACGCGAAGGTGCGCGGAACATAAGACGGGTTTTGCCTGCACCAGCTGATCGCATATCCAGCATCTCACCCTTGCGGCGGTTCAAACTGTCAACAACACCACTGGAGAACTCCTCATCTACATCAATGGTCACCTCTTCCATCGGCTCTAACCGCTGACCAGACTCATCTTTTTGATATAAAACCTTTGGCCGCGAGACGGTCATTTCAAACCCTTCGCGGCGCATGGTTTCGATTAACACACCCAATTGCAATTCGCCACGGCCACCGATCTCAAACGAATCCCTGCCACCACTCTCGGCAAATGTAATCGCCACATTGGTTTCCGCTTCAGCTAAAAGCCTCTCACGGATGACAGTCGATGTCACTTTTTTGCCTTCGCGACCCGCTAACGGTGAGTCATTTACCATGAGAGTAACTGACATGGTTGGCGGATCAATCGGCGTTGCCAGCAATGGAACAGTAACTTCAGGTGCGCAGATTGTATCTGCAACAGATGTTTTAGCCAAACCAGCAATGCAGATAATGTCTCCAGCCTGAACCTTGTCAACAGGAATACGGGATGCGCCCTCAAACTTAAGAAGCTTGGTTAAACGGCCAGTTTCAATAACCTTTCCATCAAGGTTCAAACCACGAACACTGTCATTGACTGAAGCACTGCCTTGCGCAACCCGCCCGACAAGACAGCGGCCAAGATAGGGGTCAGCATCAAGCAAGGTTGCCAGCATGGCAAAAGGCGCGCCCTGATCAACATGTGGCGGCTGAACATGATCAAGGATGACATCAAGAAGCGGATGCAAATTATCACGCGGATCTTCGAGTTCGCGAACACACCAACCACTACGGCCAGATGCGTAGAGAATTGGAAAATCAAGCTGGTCTTCAGATGCATCAAGCGCAACAAACAGATCAAACACTTCATTAACCACCTCTTCAGGGCGGCCATCGCTGCGGTCAATCTTGTTTATAATGACAATCGGCCGCAGCCCCTGCGCCAAAGCTTTGCCGAGAACAAACTTTGTTTGCGGCATTGGCCCTTCGGCAGCGTCAGTAAGCAAAATCACCCCATCAGCCATACTGAGAACGCGTTCGACTTCGCCACCAAAATCAGCATGGCCGGGCGTATCAATAATATTGATACGGACATCTTTCCAAGTGACGGATGTTGGTTTGGCCAGGATGGTGATACCGCGTTCTTTTTCAAGGTCGCCAGAATCCATAAGCCGTTCATCGACCTGCTGGTTTTCGCGGAACATACCGCTTTGTTTCATGATTGAGTCAATAAGCGTGGTTTTGCCATGATCAACATGGGCAATGATGGCTATATTGCGTAGCTCTTGGGTCATATAATGTCTCTTGGGTTGGCGATTTCTATCCGCGCCGCATTCCTATAGCCAATGCGCCCGAATGGAAAGCATTATTTTAAGAGGCAGATTTATCATCGCTTTGCTCAATCGGTGCAAATAACCAGCCAGCAAGACGACAAGCAGGCCAGACAGCCAGCATTTGCGCCAGAATAAAAAACGGCATATCGCCCGTAGTAGATGCCAGAAAAGCTGTCAGTCAATGATCGGGCAATGGTTACAGCTGGGTTGGCAAAGCTTGTTGAGGCGGTAAACCAATAGGCGGCGGTGATGTAAAGTCCAACCATCCACGCCACCGCATCCGGCCGGTGTCTGATGCCGCCAAAAATCACCATTAACAGGCCAAAAGTGGCAACCCATTCAGATCCATATTGATGTATCCCGCTGCGAAGATGCGTTGCATCCTGCAATAATGGCGCGGCAAACATCCAATGCGCCAACAAGGTGCCACAAATGCCACCGGCAATCTGACAGATGATGTAAAAGACTGCCAGCCTGCCAGACAATGCCCCTTTCAAGGCAAAGGCAGCGCTGACCGCCGGATTAAAATGTGCGCCTGATACCGGCCCAAGCATGGTGATTAACACCACAAGAATGGCACCGGTTGCAATGGTATTGCCAAGCAATGCCAGCGCGACATTATTATTTGCCAAGGTTTCGGCCATGATTCCCGAACCAACAACCGTCGCCACCAAAGCCAATGTTCCGAACCATTCAGCAAATAGCCGTTTTGAAAGATCATTTTGGGTCATTATGTCTTGCCTCGCTTTGGCCGATTGACCGCGCCAGATCACCAATTGTTTCGGCCGTGGGGTGGCTGGCGATCAAGGCACGAATTCTGCGGCTCATTTCTTCATAGGTGGTTTGAAAGGCGGCAACAATCTTTTCATAACTGCCATCAATGGTGGCAGGGTCGGCAACCCCCCAATGCGCCATCTGCGGATGCCCCGGCCAAACAGGACAGGTCTCGCCAGCCGCATTATCGCAAACCGTAACAATCAGATCCATCTTTGGCGCATCATCACCGGCAAAGACATCCCATCGTTTTGAGGTGGCAAAATCAACGTCAATATCATGGTCTTGAAGAACCAGAATCGCATAGGGGTTTGGTTTGCCCGTTGGCTGTGAACCAGCCGAGTAGGCACGAAATTGATTATGGCCTAATGCGCGCAGCACGCCTTCGGCAATCAATGACCGTGCAGAATTCCCCGTGCATAGAAACAAAACATGTAACGGCATGGATGGCATTGTTTTTCCTTATGACCATGATAGGCCCCAGTGAGCATGATAGGCCTTGCCGCGAACAGCAACGATGCATAGCCTGTGAATATGACAAAAATGTTGAAAAAAGCCAATCTGCCAGAAAAAATATGTGCTAGCTGCGGCAGGCCGTTCCAATGGCGCAAAAAATGGGCGCGTGATTGGGAGCAGGTGCGCTTTTGCTCCAAACGCTGTCAAGGCGTTGGCAACGCGCCATCATCACAGTCGCCGCAGGCCTAAAGACAAGGCTTTGCGAATTTCCGCCTCAAGCGCATTGCGAAACCGTGACCGGTCATTGGCCGAAAAAGCTGCATTGCCGCCTTTGCGGCCAGATTGCACCAAAAATGGATCAGCCGCCCGAATATCAGCCATCAAATCACGGGTCGCCAACTGGCCGCCAATATTAGCACTGGTAAATATATCGCCATTATGCCGGATTGCCGCCGCACCATTGCCCAGCACCTTGGCCGCAAGCGGAATGTCCCCCGTGATTACGATATCGCCTTCATGCGCTTGATCGGCAATATGTTTATCGGCCATATCGGCGCCTTCACTGACAATCACCAGCTCGACAAGCGGGTTTGCGGATGGCCGAATGCCGCCATTTGAGACAATCACAAGACGAAGCTGATGGCGGCTGGCAATCTCTTCGGCTTCGGCCTTTACCGGACAGGCATCTGCATCAATATAGATGGTTGGCATTTTCATCCGCTCTTCAAAATTACCCAAGGACGGCAGATTATCAGGCACCGGCCGTTTATTGGTTACTTTCCTAGTGCGACAACAGTCGCTTCAATCGCGGCCTGTTCGATCACCTCATTCACAAGGCTGTTTTTCAACACCTCGCCAATTGGCCCTTCATCGATGAAAATACCGAAATCATCGTGGCCAAAAAGATTGGCAGGAACCCATGCAAACACCGGCCGATGACCCTTTGGGGCGGTTCGTTCAATTTCATCAGACAAGGCTTCGGGGTCATCAAATGCCGTTGTAACCGCAACCGCGACAAAAAATTTCTGTTTGCCTTCGCGTGCCACATCAACCGTAACCGGCATTGTCACCACAACATCACCCGCTCCGGTCGCGCTGATATATTGGCCAAGAACGCCATCATATTCGTCAATGATCACCGCCAGCGGCACGAAATGCGCTGGCGCGTCGCTATCGTGATGTGGTGCGCCGCGCTTTGTTGTCTTTGCCATGCTTTTAAACCTTGTTATTTGCCGATCTGGCTGATGCTGATCTAGCCGGTGCTGATCTGGTTGGCCTGTCATCACGCCGTCTAGACCGGTGATACAATATTCTGATGATCTTGCTAATGTTTTTATTGAGGCTTGGCAATCACCGCGCATTTCCAATCATCCAGATTGAAGGGCATAGCCACTGCCGCGCACGGTACGAATCAGGTTTGGCAATGGCGCATTACCTGCCTGATCAAGCGCCTTGCGAAGCCGGCTCAAGTGAACGTCAACCGTGCGTTCTTCGACATAAACACCATGCCCCCAAACCAGATCAAGAAGCTGGGATCGGCTAAACACCTGACCGGGCCGTTCAATCAAGATCGACAAAAGCTGATATTCCTTTGGCCCAAGCACCACCCGAACGCCGCCACGAAAGACTTCCATCCGGCTTGGGAATAGCTGTAAATCCTCAAATTCCAGAACATCATTCATCAAGGCTGGGCGGGATCGCCGCAAAAGCGCCTTGACCCGTGAAACCAGCTCGCGCGGTGAAAAGGGTTTCGACATATAATCATCAGCCCCTGTATCCAGCCCAAGCGTGCGGTCGCCTTCTTCACCGCGGGCGCTTAGAATGATTATTGGCAGTAATTTCGTATCGGCGCGTGACCGCAATATCCGGCAAAGTTCGATCCCCGACATATGCGGCATCATCCAGTCAAGAACCACCAGATCAGGATGCCAATCCTCAATCATGGTCAGCGCGGCCTGGCCATCATGCGCCTGCGCAACGTCAAAACCGGCTTGCACCAGATTATAGGACAAAAGTTCCAGTTGGTTTGGCTCATCATCGGCAATCAGGATTTTTACCGGCATCACTCGCTACCTCAAAATCAGGTCCCAACGACCTTGCTGGTTTTATCGGCTTTTGGCCGGTCTTCATCAGGCATCGCGCCTTCGACAAGGAAATGCACCTGTTCGGCTATGCCGGTCGCATAATCACCAATCCGTTCAATATTTTTGGCGATAAACAAAAGATGCGCACCAGTGCCAACCATATTTGGGTTGCGCGACATTGAGGCCAAGACCTCTTTATGAAATGCGGTGTGCATATGATCCACCTCGATATCACGACGCCAAACGGCAAGCGCCATTTCAGCATCGCGATTCTGATAGGATGTCATTGCATCACGCACCATTTCCTGTGTCACCTGACCCATTCGGCCAATATTCACACCCGGAATATTTTCATTGCCAGCGGTCATAATCACCTTGGTTCGGTTAGCGATATTTCGTGCGTAATCACCCATGCGCTCGAGAATGGTTGCCACCTTTAACGCCACCAGAACATAGCGCAGATCCTTAGCACGCGGCGAGCGAATTGCAATGACTTCAATCGCCTTTTCATTGATTTCGGCCTCAAGCGCATCAAGCGCGGCATCGCCTTTAATCACCTCATCAAGATTAGCTTGATTCTGCATTGCCAGCCCTTCCATAGCGCCTTCAAGCTGTTGGCATGCCAAATCGCCAAGCTTTTGCAATGCATCATTCAGGGTCGTCAAATCCTGATCAAAGGCCGAGCTGATATGTTTTTGTGTATCCATGATTTTTCCTAACCAATTTTGCCAGAGATATAGGCTTCGGTCTGCTCGTTTTTCGGCAAGGTAAACACGTCTTTGGTATCGCCATATTCAACCAGCGTTCCAAGATGGAAATAGGCGGTCTTCTGCGACACCCTTGCTGCCTGCTGCATCGAATGGGTGACAATCAGAATGGTAAAGCGTTGCTGCAATTCGCTGATCAACTCCTCAATCACCGAGGTGGCAATCGGATCAAGTGCCGAACAAGGCTCATCCATCAACAGAACATCCGGCCCAACCGCAATCGCCCGCGCGATGCAAAGCCGCTGTTGCTGGCCACCCGAAAGGCCGGTTGCCTGATCGGCAAGCCGGTCGGCGACCTCACCCCAAAGACCTGCTTTTTTCAGACTGTCTTCAACCATGTCATCAAGCTCAGCTTTGCTTTGCGCCAGCCCATGAATGCGCGGCCCATAGGCCACATTTTCAAAGATTGTTTTAGGAAAGGGGTTCGGTTTTTGAAACACCATACCAATGCGCGCACGAAGCAAAACCGGATCGGTTTGCGGGTTGTTCACATCAACATCACCCATCATGATCGACCCTTCGACACGGCAGCTGGGTATGACATCATTCATGCGGTTAAAACAGCGCAGAAAGGTTGATTTGCCGCAACCTGACGGGCCAATAAATGCCGTTACCGACCGATCTTCAATATCAATCGACACATTGTTCAGGGCTTGTTTTTCGCCATAAAACACATTGACATCTTTGGCCTGAATTTTGATGGCTTTTGCCATATCCACGACTGTATCCATCGAATTTATTACCACTTCTTCTCAAATTTCCGGCGCAATAGAACCGCCGAAATATTCATTGTAATCAGAAAGGTCAAAAGCACCATAATTGCCAGTGATGACCGTTCGTAAAAAGCGCGTTCGGCACTATCTGACCAGATGTAAATCTGTACAGGCAATGCGGTTGCCGGATCGGTTAAGGTGGTTGGCACATCAACGATAAAGGCAACCATGCCAATCATTATCAGCGGTGCAGTTTCACCAAGCGCCTGCGCGATGCCAATGATGGTTCCCGTTAAAATCCCCGGCGCGGCAAGCGGCAAAATATGATCAATTGCGGCCTGCATGCGTGATGCCCCAAGCCCAAGCGCAGCATCACGGATCGAGGTTGGCACGGCACGAATTGACGCGCGTGTAGCAATGATAATGGTCGGCAAGGTCATCAGCGCCAGCACCATCCCGCCAACCAACGGGGCTGATCGCGGCATGCCAAAAAACCCAAGAAAGACCGCAAGCCCCAAAAGGCCAAAAACGATTGACGGTACCGCTGCCAGATTATTGATATTCACTTCGATAAAATCAGTCACGCGGCCAGGCGGGGCAAAATATTCCAAATAGACAGCTGCCATAACAGCCAGTGGCAAAGCCAGCAAAACCGTTACAAATAACGCCATTGCCGACCCAACAGTCGCACCAAGAACGCCAGCGCTTTCCGGCTCACGCGAATCTGCCGCGGTGAAAAATGTATCATTAAACACAAGTCGGATACGATCATCCGCAACAAGTTTATCAATCCAGCCAATTTGCTGATCGGATAACCGGCGCTGGGATTCGTCAAGGTTGCGGTCAAGCCGCCCCTTCATCAGCATATCGACATCATCCGATGTTTTGATCCACAGCTTTGTCCCACCTGTGGGGATGACTCCCTTTGCCTCGATTTGACGGCGAAGATCATAGCCTGCATTTTTCGACAGAATCTCACCAAGCGCACGCTTGTCAAGCATCGCCGTTACATCTGGAAATTCGGCACGAAACGCTTTTTTGATCAGGCCGTTCCAGTTAAAATTACGCGCCTTTACCGGATCAATTGCGCCATCGTCATTTTGCAGTTTTTCAGCTGGAATGGTCAGAGCAATCTGCAATTCCGTCTGCTGGATTGCGGTATAGCCATTGCTGATAATCGTTGTCAGCAGGATCGCAAGAAAGCTGATCGCTGTCACAATGGCCATAATGCCATAGGTTTTTAGCCGCCGTGATGCAGCATGACGTTTTTTCAAACCTTGCGCAATTTTTTCAAATCGCGCTTGGGTTTTGGCATCAGGCTGGATCATTTCGATAGGGTTATTCATAACGTTGTCCTAACCTGCGTGACGCGGTCAGCGCGGCAACATTCAGCAGCAAAGTAATCACAAACAAGGTCATGCCAAGCGCAAAGGCCGATAATGTTTTCACCGAGTCAAATTCGTTATCACCGGTCAAAAGCATGACAATCTGCACGGTGACAGTGGTCACTGACTCAAGCGGGTTTATCGTCATGTTTGCCGCAACACCTGCCGCCATGACCACAATCATGGTTTCACCAATCGCCCGGCTGATGGCCAATAAAAAGGCACCAACAAGTCCGGGGAACGCGGCTGGCAAAACAACCCTAATGATGGTCTCGCCCCGCGTGCTTCCCAACCCATAAGCGCCATCGCGCAATGATTGCGGCACCGCCGTAATCACATCATCCGATAATGAGGAAATAAACGGAATGATCATGATTCCCATCACGCCGCCAGCGGCAAGCGCACTTTGTGACGACACATCAAGCCCGACAACCAATCCAAGATCGCGGAAAAAAGGTGCCGCCGTTAGCGCCGCAAAAAACCCGTAAACAACGGTTGGCACACCAGCCAGAACCTCAAGCGTTGGCTTGACAATATTACGCACCCGCCGCGAGGCAAATTCAGATGTATAGATGGCTGAAAACAATCCGATCGGCACCGCCACCGCCATCGCAATCACCGCCACCAACAAGGTACCAGCCATCACCGGCACCATCCCAAATGAGCCCGAAGATCCCGCCACAAATTCATCCGCAGCCGCAGTGTCACCCGGACGAAGCGCGGTCATTGGCGACCAATGCGTGCCAAAGAAAAAATCAAATAGCGAAATTTCGCGGAAAAACCGAACGGCCTCGAACAGCAGTGACGCCACAATACCAATCGTTGTCAGAATAGCCACAACAGCCGATAAAAAGAACAGGCGGCGTAAAAATGCCTCGCACAGCACGCGGGCGCGCAATTCGGGCGACACCCGCCAGAAGGCATAGAAGAAACCAACACACATCACCGCCGCCAAAGTCAGGCTGCGGGCGCGGTCAGCCGAGGCCTGCGCGGCACGAAGCAATTCGGCCTGCGCGGCCATCACCGCGTCAGGTGCTTTGATATAGCCTGCAGCAATATTGACAAGCTGCGCCATTTTCAAATTCAGGAACGAGTCAGGTAGGTTCGGATAGGCGGCATTCCATCCGCGCCTTGGCCGCGCTTGTCAGCATCGGGTCAGCGGCAAACATCCAGATCAGCGCCAGTAAAATTGCCGGCACCAGAACCCATAAAGATACATAGAATCCGTAATATTGGTTTAGCGAGTGCGATTTGGTCTGGCTGGCAATGGCTTGTTTGCGAACGCGTCCAGTCGCCAGATAGAATGACAGAAATGCGGCCACAATTGTTGCCGCAAAAACCAAAAAGTTCGGTGAAAGAAAATCACTCATACTGCCCTACATAACCTAAAATCAAACATGCCCATGCCGGCACCTACCCCATTTTACGATACCCGCTTTGCCATCTAGACCCGCGGTAATTCATGGCAGGCAACGAACTATCTTTGCCTAGCACGCCAATGGTACAAAACAAAAGACATGCCACAAACTGAAACATCGTTTGTGACATGCCGGTTTTATTTCAGGCTTTGCCTAGAGCGCGTCGCGCGCCGCAACCTGCTTGGCAAAATCATCCTCTGATAAAGGCACCAGACCTGCCGGGAACAGATATCCATCCAAGCCCATTGCTTTTTCCGAAACAAATTCATTGATGAATTCTTTCATGCCTGGGATCACGCCCATGTGCGCCTTCTTGACATAGAAAAACAACGGGCGCGCTGCCGGGTATTTGTAAGATGCAATATTTTCAAAGTCTAAAACCACACCATCAAGCACGGAAGCCTGTACCTTGTCGCGATTCTGATCAAAGAATGAATAGCCAAACACACCAAACATATTCTTGTCAGCGACAAGCTTTTCAATAATTAGTGAGTCATTTTCACCAACTTCAATGGCGGCGCCATCCTCGCGCAGCTTTTTATATCCACTTCCGTCAAGCCCAAGCTTTTTCCAACCATTTTTCATGAATAAAGCGCCCATCGCATCACGGGTGCCTGAGGTTGGCGGAGGAACCATCACTGAAACCGGGATATTCGGCAAACCAACAGGTCGGCACCAGTGCGTTTTGCGGTATATGCGTCAACCTCAGCCCAAGTGTTGAGGCTGTTTGGGGATAAATTATCTGAGTATGCTTCCCTGATATGGCAACTCTGCCGCCAATGCTGCGGCGAATGTGCGCAATCGAAATTTGAAATGCCTGCCCTGCAAACTGTTGGAAAAAGCGATTCCATCATTGCCAACAATAAATTCCTGGAACTCGACACCAGCATCGGCGCACATCTTAGCTTCTTTGCTTTTCATTGCGCGCGATGCATTGGTTACGTCTGGATGTTCAACGCCAATCCCTTTACAAAACAAGCTTCATGCCGCCGCCGGTGCCTGTGGACTCGATAACCGGTGTTTTAAAACCGCTAGACTTGGCCAAATTTTTCAGCAACGATCGTTGCAAACGGATACACAGTTGACGATCCCACGATTGAAATCTGGTCTCTTGCCTGCGCTGCGGATGACAGGGCAAGGCTAGCAATCATGCCCGCAATCAAAGGGGTAAAACGCATTTTTTTCTCCTACATTCACAATCCGTCAAACGATCCATATCGTCTGATCCGATTCGGGTTTAGCGATCCAATGCGACAGTTAGATGACAGCGATGTTACAGTTTTATGACAAAGGCGGTTTTTTTGAAAATATATGACCAGCTAAGCGAATCTTGAACTCGCCATTCCACATTTTGAAACCTGCAGGAAATATTCAGGAAAATTGTTTGAAGGGTTTATCGGTTTATGGGCTTAAGGCCAGTGGTCTTATCAATAGCTTAGATTAATTTCCCTGACAGTATGGTCGCTCGGCCCAAAAAACCCATTATGGCGTCGCCCAGAGCTAGGCCTGCTCAATCTGCAACGCTGTATTTATTGTCTTTTTTTGGCGACACAAGCATTAAACCTATCAACATTGTGACAAGAGACACCCATACCCAAATCGAATGACTTTCGTTAAAAATGACAATACCCCAAAAAACACCTGCTAATGTAACAATATACCCAACTTGACTGGCAAACAGTGGGCCAGATTTCTCAATGCAGATAACGAATAATGCATATGCAGTAGCGTTAATAATAGCCATTCCAATAATGATTAGTTCGAGGCTCCCAATTGGGATTTCTAAAAAGAAAAAACTGTCTGTTGTTTTTGCGGCCAATGCCAAGAAGATCGATGCGCTTATGTGCATTCCACAGGCAAGCCTAATCGGGCCAACATCGCTGCTACCGCGCGTTGCCAAATATATATTCTCAATTGCATAACAAAGTGAACTTACACACCCGAGTAAAACCCAAATGAGAGAAGTCTCAGAAGGCAAACTGTTTTCAGGACTTACAAGCAGAAAAATCGATATGGCACCGAACAAAATTCCCGTGACACGTTTCGCAGAAAAAAATTCAGTTCGCAGAAGCAAAGCAAGTGCGTAGGTAAGAATTGGGACGAGTGTCACCGTAATTGACAACACTCCAGCAGACAACTTGGGGGCAGCATAATAGAAGCATGTTGTTGGTATTGCAGCACCCAACAACCCTACAATTAAATATAATTTAATTAATTGCCAACTAAGAGGAATTTTTGATCGACGGAAAAAAACAAAAACCAGAAGTAAAAAACTCGCCAAAATACATTGCCAAAATGCAATTCCTATCGGCGTGGTTCCATCAACTGCAGCAAGTTTGGCTAATGAGAAACCCAACCCCCAAGCACCACCCATATACAACAGACTCAAATAGGGTAGACAGTTATTTAGCATTATTCTGTTAGATCATTAGTGCAGCAAGAAGACAATGCACATTTGAATTAGGGAACCTCTCTTGGTTAAGAAACATGCATAGAAGCCTCTGGCTCACTAACTGTCGGTTTGATGCCGATTATTAAAATTTTTCTTTGGTCTACACTATGCCAAATTATCCTAACTAGTCTCACACTGATCGCATCGGCCATGAATCTCAATTATTGACCGGTCCGCAACAAAGCCACTCTTTTTGGAAATTTTTGCTATATTGCTAGTAAGGTTTTCATCAAAATACTCATTAACACTGCCACAATCATTACAAATAGCGAAAACGGGTGTTGAGTCATGCTCTGCATCACAACATAGAGTCCAAGCATTAAGGCTCTCAAGGCGGTGGACTATCTTAAGGTCAATCAACTGATCTAAAGTTCTGTATATTTGAAGTGGCGCCTTCAAACCATGTTCACGCAATTGATCGAGTAATTCGTATGCTCCAACCGGTTGTTTGGCCTTTCGCAAGGCTTTGAGTACCAATGATTGATTTTTAGTTAGTGCCTGTTTTTTCGTCAGTTTATTTTTCACTGTTTTCATACCTCCGGAGCACTGCTTGAATTGTGGCTGTCACTTTTCTATTTTTTAAATTTTGGAAACGGCAGAACTGACGTAATGAAGAAAGCTAGAGCTGCAACTACGATGCTCGGTCCAGCTGGTGTGTCCCATTCAAGTGACCCCTCAAGACCAAGCCAGACACTCCCAGCGCCTAATACTGAAGCCATTACCGCCATGACTTCAGGGTTACCTGAAAATCGTCTTGCGGTCGCAGCAGGAATGATAAGCAAAGCAGTAATTAACAAAACCCCCACAATTTTCATTGAAATTGCGATTACTCCAGCCATTAATACCATGAATACGAAGTTAGATAAGTCCGGCCTCAAGCCCTCAGCAACAGCAATGTCATAGCTTACAGTTGAAGCAAGTAGTGATTTCCAAATAAGTGACACAATAGCTATAACTGCTAACCCGCCACACCAGATGATTATAATGTCCCTCACTGTGATCGCGAGAATATCGCCAAAAAGGAATCCCATTAAATCAACTCTAACCCATGTCATGAATGCAAGCACTACCAAGCCAACCGCTAATGTCGCGTGCGCAAGCAGTCCGAGCAACGCATCAGAAGACAGGCTGGCTCGACGTTGCAACAGTATCAGTAGCAGTGAGACAGCTACCGAAATAATAAAAACAGTGAGGGTGATGTTCATGTCAAGAAGAAGAGCCATTGCCACACCTAACAATGCTGAATGCGATAGGGTGTCGCCAAAATACGCAAGCCGGCGCCAAACTATAAAACACCCAAGTGGACCAGCTAACAGAGCCACACCCACGCCCCCAACGACTGCACGAATAAAAAAATCATCAAGCATTTCGTTTCACCGAGACATGGCTAGTGTTTTTTCTCCCAAGTTGGGCACTCGCGTTCGGTTCCACCTCTTTGATCTTTCTAACAGTTTGATCTGCCAGATGCTCATGGTCGTGGTGGTGTTTATAGAACGCAAGCTCATTAGCAGCGCGATCCCCAAATAAGGCTCTAAATTCAGGTTCAGTTGCTACAACCGCTGGCGTTCCTGAGCAACAAACATGGCCGTTCAAGCAAATGACGCGGTCAGTACTGGACATTACTACATGTAGGTCATGAGATATCAGTACAATACCACAATTTAACTCGTTTCGAATTTTTTCAATTAATTTGTATAACGCAATTTCACCATTAAAATCTACGCCTTGAACCGGTTCATCAAGCACTAAAAATTGAGGTGATTGGGCTATAGCGCGAGCAAGCAGAACCCGCTGAAACTCTCCACCCGATAGAGTTC
Source organism: uncultured Candidatus Puniceispirillum sp. (assembly GCA_905182545.1). Classification (GTDB taxonomy): domain Bacteria; phylum Pseudomonadota; class Alphaproteobacteria; order Puniceispirillales; family Puniceispirillaceae; genus UBA3439. Next base: position 27,746 of record CAJJBY010000001.1, on the reverse strand, counting down.
TGACCTCAGCGTCATAGAGGTGTTCAGTCTCAGTCATAGACAGCACTCTTTTGATTTCTTTTTTTTGCAAAAACCTCGTCAGTGATATGAAACGATTAACCCTAAGAGGCATGGTCCAGTCTATAGAAAGCCTCTGGGGCACATAACTTACCCGAGCATTTTCACGCCGATAGACGCTACCCTCGCTGGGCGTCATAATCCCTAGTGCCATTTTTGCAGTTGTTGATTTGCCAGAGCCATTTGGCCCTATCAAAGTGACAATTTCGCCTGCGCTGACACTCATCGATACCTCGCGCACAAGCCATTTATTAGAAATGGAAAGGCCAGCACCGTCTAAAGCAACCAACGTGTCTTTACCAACATTCATGCTGCTTATCTCTTTTTCTTATTTGTTTAAACGCCCTGTTGACAAGTATATCGCTACATTGCTACGAAAGGGAAGTGTTATAACATAACGTTTTATTATTTTATTGTCAAAAGACTTGGAGAAAAAAATGCGTGTAAATAAAACTGCAACTATTCTTTGGGCCCTCAGCTCATTGGGGAGTCTCTGCAGCGAATGCCGATGTCAGCGTCGTAACGTCGATAAAGCCCGTTCACTCACTCGTCTCTAGTGTAATGCAGGGAGTTGGCTCGCCGACAGTGATTATTGAAGGCGCTGGATCCCCGCACACCTATTCTCTCAAGCCATCACAGGCCAAGCAGCTGCAAGATGCTGATTTGGTTTTTTGGATGGGAGATGAGTTGGAGACATTTTTGGAAGGACCAATTCAAAATATTGCCAAAAACGCCAAATCAATAAAACTGATTGAATCCCACGGACTGAAAAAAATTAAATTCAGAGAAGGAGGAATGTTTGACGAGCATGATGATCACGATGATCATGACGACCACGACAAGGAAGAGCACGCCAAGGATGATCACGATGACCACGGGCATGATAAACACGCCAAGAGATCAGATGACCACGGCATGATAAACACGCCAAGAGATCAGATGACCACGGCATGATAAACACGCCAAGGATGATCACGATGACCACGGCAAGGATAAACACGCCAAAGACGATCATGATGACCACGGCAAGGATAAACACGCTAAGGATGATCATGATGACCACGGGCATGGTGAATTTGACCCACATGTATGGTTGGATCCAATCAACGCAAAAGCGATTGTTCATGAAATAGAAGAGGCGCTGGTCAAAGCAGATCCCAAAAATGCACAAAAATATGAAGCCAATGCAGATCAGAATTGCAGGGGAGATGGACCAACTCGTGAAAGAGTTGCGTGCGCAATTACAGCCCGTCCAAGACAAGGGCTTTATTGTTTTCCATGATGCGTATCAATATTTCGAACAACGATTCGGCGTGTCAGCCATCGGCTCTATAACGGTATCACCTGAAGTTATGCCTGGCGCTGAGAGAGTGAGTGTCTTAAGGAATAAAATCAGAGATTTGAAAGCGACATGCGTTTTCTCAGAGCCACAGTTTGAGCCAAAACTGGTAACTACTCTTGTGGAGGGCACAGGCGCCCGAACAGGTGTTCTTGATCCACTTGGAGCGTCATTAACCAAAGGACCTGATCTCTATTTTCAGCTTGTACGTGAAATGGCACGTTCGTTGAAAGAATGCCTTTCAGCTAAGAGCTGATGTTCTAGTAAATAAACCAGTCGGTGCACCAGGCAGCGGCCAAAATGCAGCGGCTGGCATAAACATTCATCAGATGCGCTTCAAACTTGAAGCGCATCTTTTTATCCTGGTGTGTTAAAAAAATGTTTGGAATTAACAGCAACTCTTTCCTTGGAGTCCGAAAACATGAATGACGCGACGTTTCCAAGTTGACTTCAATATCTATCTAAAACCACCTTTGTAGGAAGCGATCCAAGATCCAAAATAAGTTTCTAAAGTTTTACGCTCGATGCCATTAGTTATAAAAACGAGCCGCGTTTGTTGACTCTCATCTGGCCACTCATCCAGCCAAACTGGGGTGTGAAATAAATGTTGAACACCATGAATGATAAGGGGCATTCCAGGCCTTTCAGTGGTATTAACGATACCCTTGAGGCGAAGCAGATTTGCCCCATGGGTCATAGTTAGCACCTCGAGTGCAGTTGCGAGGGCTTCAAGCTCCAAGGGCTCCTCAAAGGTTAAAGTGAACGATCTTATGTTTGTGCCGTGCCGTGTTACGTTATGGGAGCCCTCTTCCCTGCTTCCTTCGTGACGATATTCATGACTGTGATCGTGAGACTCGTGCCCGTGGTGGTGGTGATCATCGTGGTCAAGTTTTTCTGCTTCGGAACCCAACCACATGCGCACATTAGTAGTTTTTGTTTCAGGATTGTAAAGTGAGGTATCAAATAAGCGGTGAAAATCAAAAGTGGGCTCATGACGACAAAGAATTACTGCTCCAGGGTTAAGCTCCAATAACTTACACTCAAGCATTTCCAATTCTGTTTTTAAAACTGGGTCGTTTATTAAATCAGTCTTGGTGATCACCAACCGATCAGCGACAGCAGCCTGCTTCTCGCATTCGATGTGAGAACCCAATGTTGCCGCACCGTTAATGGCGTCTATAGTGGTTATAACCCCCCCTAACATGTATCGCCGATCAAGCAAGGGGTCACTGATCAACGTATGGATGACGGGCGCTGGATCAGCTAACCCTGTGGATTCTACAACTAACCGTTTAAATCTTGGGATTTCATTCCGTTCGCGTTGACCGTAAAGTGCGAGAAGTGTCTCTCTTATATCGCCTCTAATGGTGCAGCATAGACAACCTGATGTCATTTCAACAATTTGGTCACCATTGTGCTCAATTAAAATTCCATCAAGTCCAACTTCACCAAATTCGTTTACTACAACAGCGGTGTCACAAAATTTTGGATCTTGCAATAACTGTGTAAGAAGAGTGGATTTACCGCTACCAAGAAAGCCTGTGAGTAACGTTACGGGTATTATATCCATTTCAAATCCAATTTTTTCAAAATTTGACTAAATTCTGAATTCTAGCCAACGTAACAATATAACATTATGATAGGCGTAGCAAAGAATGCAACAAATTGACAATGTTCCTGTAACAGTTTTAACAGATTTCTTTGGAGCCGGTAAAACAACACATCCTTTCCAAGGATCTAATTTGAAAACCGTCATCAGTTTTGCGCGCAAAATTTTTCATACCAAAAGTTCTTAACAGGCAGACAAAACGTTAGTTGAGTATGTTCCTAATGACCTAAACAAGCGGATACATGACCTAAAGTTACCACATGCATGGCATCACAAATGGCGCATTTTGGCTTTGCTTAACGACATGATCGGGATATCAAATCGCAACATCACTTGGAGGCGCCAGTGGGAGATTGACCGAAAATTTGGTAGCTCCTCCAAGCGTACTGTTGATCGACAGGCACCGCGATGCCGGTTGACAATATGTTTCACAATGGCAAGTCCAAGACCCGTACCGCCAATCTGGCGTGATCGGGCTTTATCAACACGGTAAAAACGTTCGGTCAGACGTGGCAGGTGGCGTTCTTCGATTCCCTCACCAAAATTGGTAACGTCAATACGCACATGACGCGGTGCCACCAGGGTGATGGCAAGCGTAATATCACTTCCATCAAACCCGTATTTGATTGCATTTTCCAGAAGATTGACAAATACCTCGGTTATTTCATCATCTTTGCCAAAAATCACCGGCGGCACAGCGCGCGATTCCTCATTGTCGGGCTGAGTAACTTTGATATTCATGTTCTTTTTCATCGCGCGACCAATCATGCTATCGCTGACCGAATGAAGCAATTCAGACAGATTCACCCGATTTTTGGGAATGATATGTTCATCGACCTCGACTCGCGATAATGACAATAGATCATCAATCAGCCTCGTCATCCGTTTGGCTTCTTCATCCATGATATTCAAGAACCGCATCCGCATCGCCGGGTCTGGCACTTCATCCGACAGCATGGTTTCAACAAAACCAGCAAGGCTGGTTAGCGGCGAGCGCAATTCATGGCTGACATTGGCGACAAAATCGCGCCGCACCTTTTCTAGGTTGCGTTGCAGAGTCATATCCAAAAACAACACCGCAACCGATTGATCGCCAATCCGCTGCAGGCGCATTTGGAATTCACGCTGTATGATATTGGTTGGCTCATAGCGCATTTCGCAACGCTTGGCACCGTCCACCGCCTGGGCAAACAGTTCACCAATATTGGGATGGTTGATCATATCAAAGACCTTCTGTCCGGAGAGGTTTTCGCCAAACCAGCGCACTGCCGCCGGATTTACAGACAGAATAACCCCATCAAGATCGGTCAGAATCAACCCATCATCAAGCATGTCACCAATCTGGCTGATAGGCGATTGCGTATGGCTATCTTGTGGCATGATCATTTCTCACCTGATGTTGGGCGGGCCATCAACAAGCCACAAAAGCCTAGTCATAAATCACTTCGGCACTGCAATTTGCCGATGCTGCAAAATCAATGAACCGGCGTTGACAATGCGAATCAAACAGAGCCCGCGCCGATGGATCAATATGCAATCTCATCACATCTGGCTGGCATTCAAGCCGGATATTTTTCAGATAATCGCATGTTCCGGCACTGAAGATCAGCGCAAAGCGCAAGGCAAGCCCAACTGTTAACGCCTCGGCACGCCGTTTCGAGCGAAGCAGGCTTTCCATTTCTTCAGGATGCGGCTTGTTCTGCTTTAGGCCAACATAGCGGTGATAAAGCACCGTCGCCAACCAGATACGTTCCTTATGGGTTATGCAATTCACTGGCAGACCAAGCACCCGCCGTGCGGCAAGATCACCGCGCATATCGCTATGTTCGTGCCAGCACATATCAGCAAGATTACAGGCCACATCAAGCAACCGCGCAAATCTAGGTTTACGGCCAATGGTCAAGGGCTGCAAAAAATGTTTCAGCGCATCCGACACACCAACAAACCGGCCGCTTGCGCCAGAAATTTCCTGACTGATCGCGACCAGAAAATCGGCTCTTTGGGTTTCATTCAACTCATTGATGGCGACAACACCATCACGAATACTGGTGCCGCTGACAACCACCCGGCGCACCGCCGCAATATCAACCAACGCCCGAATAATTTTTGCCGCCATCGGCATGGTGCGTCGCCGCGCAACCGGCACACCGTCAAGCGCTGAGTCGGATTGGATAAAATCATCGCACAGCGTCATCACCATATCGCTGCTGATCTTGAGACCATGAAGCACTGGCAAGGGGTAATGCTCACGCTCGATAAAAGCCGATCCAAGAGCTCTAAAACTGCCTCCAACGCCAAATAGCTGTTTGGCTGCAAAGCTTTTGATCCAGCCAATTTGCGTCAATGCTGTGATGATTTCGGCCTCATCGGCATTTGACAAATGACCATAATTCAAACTGACCGAATGCCGAATCTCGCCTTTTTTCAATGCCACAATTTCGATACTGCCACCACCAAGATCGGCGACCAGCCCGCTGGCCTCAGGCACATTCAAGGTCAGCCCCGTGACACATAGGCTGCTTCTTCTTGTTGTGACAAAACCTGAATCGACTGGCCAAGAATAATCTCGGCAGGACGGCGAAATTCATCACCATTGCCAGCCCGCCGAACCGCCGCTGTTGCCACCGGATAACAGCTATCAACCTTCATCGCACGAATGATGGCGGCAAACCGCGTCAAGGTTTCAAGAGCAACCGCAATACGATCACTGGCAAGCATGCCGGTTTCGTCAAGCCCCGCACCGAGCCGGCAATTTGATCGCTCATCAAATAATGGCGCCGGATACGCACCATTCTTGCCATAGATCACCAGCCGAACCGAGTTGGAACCAATATCAATCACCGCAATGCGCGCGGTCGGTGGCACAGCATCTTGATAAGCTGGATGAGACAGCCGTTCGGCAACAGTCATGGGCAATTGATTTGCAGAGGAGCTCATTGCTTCGGTCCCAATTCCCTAACCATTATCCTGCTTAGCTGCCAAACTGCCAAGCCCGGAAAGGCTGGGATTTGACATGAAATATTCATGGCATGAGAAGCTAGTTTCATCGGTTTGAGGATGCACATAACTTCCATCAGGCTGCAAGTACCAAGAGTTTTTTTCATCACGAAGAAGCGCCACCATAATTTGGTGAAGCACCTGTTTGCGAATGGTTGGGTTTTCCAGCCGCATAAAACACTCGACACGGCGGCGCAGATTACGCGGCATCAAATCAGCCGATGAAATCATCACAATATTTTTGTCAGATAGAAATTCGCCACCATTGGCAAAAACATAAATCCGCCCATGTTCAAGAAACCTGCCGATGATTGACCGAACCGTAATGGTCTCGGACAGGCCGGCCACACCCGGTCGCAAACAGCAAACGCCACGCGCCATAATTTCAATCGGCACGCCTGCCTGCGAGGCCTCATACAGCAATCCGATCAAACGATGATCAACAAGCGAATTGCATTTCAGCCAGATGCCTGATGGAAGACCATTTTTGCAATTTTCGATCTCGGCAAGAATCATAAGCTTTAACTGGGGAAAAGATTGATGCGGCGAAATAAAGCTGCGTTTCAATTTATCTGGCTGCACATGGCTTGTCAGATATTTGAAAATTTCATAGGCGTCACGCCCCACATCCTTGTCACAGGTAAAATAGGACAAATCCGTATAGATGCCAGCGGTGATCGAGTGGTAATTGCCGGTGCCGACATGTGTATAGGATACCAGCTTGCCATGTTCACGCCGCACAACAAGCGACATTTTAAGATGGATTTTCAAATCGGTCAGGCCATAAGCAACCTGCACCCCAGCACGGCCAAGCGCCCGCGCCAGCTGAATGTTATTGCGCTCATCAAACCGCGCCTTTAATTCAATCACGGCAGTGACCGTCTTGCCATTTTCGGCCGCTTGGATCAGCGCCTTTACAATTGGCGAATTTGACGTGGTTCGATACAGCGTCTGGCGAATTGCCAAAACATCAGGATCGGTTGCGGCCTGCTGGAGATAGCGCACCACCACCTCAAAACTTTCATAAGGATGGTGAACGATAATATCCTTATTGCGGATCGCAGCAAAGCAATCACCATTAAAATCGCTGATCCGCTGGGGAAAGCGAGGCGTAAAAGCCGGAAACAGCAAATGTTTGGGAATGTAATTCAGCAATTCGGAAAAATTATTCAACGCCACCGGCCCATCGGTATCAAAGAAATTATTTTCATCAATACCCATTGCCGATTTCAGCAAATGCCGGATCGGTTTTGGCGCATCTTTTGACAGCGTCAATAAAACCACATTGCCACGTTGGCGGGCTCGAAGCGCATTCTCAAATTCATGGATCAGGTCATTCGCCTCATCATCAATTTCAATTTCAGAATCACGCAAGATGCTGAACATCGCTGCCGACACAAGCTGATGACGCGGATAGATTTTGGCAATACTCGCGCGAATCACCGCCTCAACCAGAGCCAGCCGCAAACCACCACCAGGTAATTTGACAAAACGCGGCAAATTCGCTGGTAGCAAAATCACGCTTTGCATTGGCTTGCCGTCTGGGCTGGTCAGTTCCAGCATCATGCCCTTGCCGTCATTATGAAAAAATGGAAATGGGTGGGCTGGATCAAGGGTTGTCGGGGTGATCAATGGCAAAACATTATCAATGAACCAATCTTCAAGCCAAAGCCGATCTTGCTCATCATCGGGAATATTTGAAAGAACATGGATATTTTCATCGCGCAAGACAGCCAATCAATTCGGGCAAAACCTGATTTTGGCGCGCCATCAATTTGGCACTTCGCGCCATGATCTGTGCCAGCAATTGATCGACATCAACATCATCTTCTGGCAAATGCTTGAAACCGCGATCCACAAGCTGGAGAAGACCGGCCACGCGCACCATGAAAAATTCATTTAAATTATCTGCCGAAATGGCCAGAAACCGAATGCGTTCCCCAAGCGGCTTTTCGTCATCTTCAGCCAGAGACAGAACACGCTCATTAAACGCAAGCCAGCTTAGCTCACGGTTAAAAAAGCACTCATCTTCTTTTGACCCGTCAAGGATTGGATCAGTTTCTTTGCTTCTCATCTCGTTACATTTCTGATGTGCAGGTATCTACCCATATCATGGCGTTAAATTGTTATAGAAATATGACAAAAGCCAAACATCAAATATCACCTTAGCTGTATTTTGCCATCATTAAACCGCCAGACCGCTGGCAAGATTGCCAATAATCGGGCAATCAGGGCGTGAGTCGCCATGACAATTTCCGGCTAAATGGCTCAATTCGTCACGCAGTTCCTGCAATTCACCAAGCTTCCGATCAATTTCGGCAATTTTTTCAAGGGTAATTCGCTTTACCTCGGCACTTGGCCGTTGATCATCTTCATAAAGGCTGAGAAGATCACGGCATTGCTCAATCGAAAAGCTATAGCGGCGTGCCCGCCCGATAAATCCCAGCTTGGCAATGTCTGATTCGGCATAAAGCCGGTATCCGGCTGCCGATCGGCCCGCCGGTTTCACAAGTCCGATATCGGCGTAATAGCGAACGGTTTTTACCGTTAAAGCCGCGCGCCGTGCCGCATCGCTGATTTTATACATGATCGCCTCTTTTTTAGTTCATCCCATTGCCGTTAATCGCCAGAGGGTCATAGCTTCCTTTAACAAGAAGGTTAGATATAAACTAGGGAGTCTGGTTAGGCATGGCAAGAGTGCCATCATAAGGGGATGCGATCTAATTGGCAGATTTGCGTTAAACCGCGGATTTACGTTAGACCGCCGATTTACGTCAGACTAGGGTGATGCGCCGCGCCAGAAAGTGATTATCAATTGCCGCCGCCGCGCCGCGCAATCCGGCAAAGGGGTCAACCGACAGATAAATTGGCAATGCGTGAAGATAAGACCGGCGGCGACCATGATCTTCAAACCGGTTAATAAGCCCACTGTCACCAAGAAGCGCTGATAATTTACCAGCAATACCACCAGCAATCACCACGCCAGCTCGCGCGCCAAGGCTGAGTGCCGCATTCGCTGCAACTGTGCCAAGGCTCTGCAGCATCAATCGCACCGCCGACAAAGCCGCCTTATCACCAGCAAGTGCTAATGCGCCAATGTCCGGCGCTGATTTGTGCTCACCTGTCTGGCAATGATAAATCGATTCAAGGCCGGGCCCGCTGACAATCCGTTCAGCCGAAACATGGCCAAATTCTTTTGCCAGATGCGCCAGAACCATATCTTCGGCAGAGTTGCGCGGAGCATAGCTGACATGACCGCCCTCGCCTTCGATCACCTGAACATCATCACCAGCAGGCACCAGCGCCCCAACACCAAGACCGGTTCCAGGGCCAATGACAAGCAAAGGCGTGGTTTGATCAGCCGTTCCATCGCGCAAAATCTGCCGGCGGTTTACCGGCATTGATCTGTTATATTGCAACAGATCGCGATGCGCCATTGCCTGCGCGGTAAAATCATTGATCAGCAAATAAGCACGAAGATTCATCGCCACCGCCAGCTTGCCTGCATCAAATTGCCAATGGTTATTGGTAATATCGACCTGCGCACCGGTTACAGGGCCGGCAACCGCCAGACAAAGCATATCGATATCAAGCTTATGTTTGGCGCAATAATCAGCAAAAGCATCTTCCGCTGTGGCGAAATCAGCACAGGCCATAATGGCTGGATCGCAAAGCGCAGGATCATCATCATGTTGATGCGCCAACCGCAACGATGTGCCGCCAATATCAGCGATAAGCCGTTTCATTTCTGCCAGCCTTTTGCCGTTTCCAACCAGCCAAGTCCAGCCTCGGTTGATTGTGCCGGATGGTATTCGGCACCGATAAATCCGTCATAGCCTGACGCATCGATTGCCAGCAAAATATCCTTATAGGCAAGTTCACCATGATCTGGCTCGGCACGGTCAGGTACAGCGGCGATTTGTATATGGCCAATAAAATCCAGATTGGCCTCGATCCGGCGGATCAAATCGCCCTGCATGATTTGAATATGGTAACAATCAAACATCAATTTGATATTGCCAAGCCCAACCTGTTTGATCGTGGCAACGCCAGCTTCGACTGTTGAAAGATGGTAATTGGCAACATCGCGCTGATTGATCGGTTCAATTAAGACCGTCATGTCATGGCGCGCGGCAGCAGCACCAGCATAGGCAAGGGCATCGCAATAGGCGGTTTCAGCCTTGCTATTGCCATCGGTTCGCCCTGCCATTACATGAACCGACTGAGCACCAATCGAGGCGGCATAATCAACCGCCTCGTCAATATAGCGCCGCGCCTCATCTTCGCGCCCAACGCAGGCGGCAAGGCCAAAATCGCCAGCATCGGCATTCCCGCGCCGAGTATTCAGGCCCAGCATCGGCAGCTTTTTTGCTGTTAACGCCGCCATAATTTCGGATGACGGCACGTCAAAAGGCCAATGACATTCAACCGCGTCAAATCCGGCCTTTGCCGCGGCAATAATGGCGGCTGGCAGAGGCAGTTCAGTCCATAAAAACCCAAGATTGGCAGAAAATCGCAACATAACAGTTCCTCAAAATACCTGCCAAGAATGCAGCTTTTACCAGTGAAAATCAATCAATCTGCCATGCCTACTCAGCCAAACGGTGCAAAATTAGAACATAAGCTGGTGACGTTTGGCTTTCGGCTTTGTATTGTCATGGTGCATTGTGATCAATGACTGGCATCTCATCGGTGATGCAATGGCCGCAAGGCGTAACGATTGGATAGAGTATGAAACATACAGGTCAGGACATTATTAAGGAATTGCAAGATCGCCGTGAGCAGGCACGTCTTGGCGGTGGTACCACCCGCATTGAACGCCAGCACGCCGCCGGAAAGCTAACCGCGCGTGAGCGCATTGATGTTTTGCTTGATCCCGGATCGTTTGAAGAAATTGATATGTTTGTCGTGCATCGCACTCGCGATTTCGGCATGGATGGTAATACAATTGCCGGTGACGGTGTCATTACCGGATCAGGCCGCGTCAATGGCCGCCTCATCTATGTATTTTCGCAAGATTTTACCGTTTTTGGCGGCTCGCTCTCGGCCGCTCACGCGAGCAAGATTGTCAAAGTTTTAAAGCTGGCAATCCAGAATGGTGCGCCGGTCATCGGGCTGAATGACAGTGGCGGGGCGCGGATTCAAGAAGGTGTTGATTCTCTTGGTGGCTATGCTGATGTGTTTTTGCAAAATGCGCTTGCGTCAGGTGTCGTGCCTCAGATCTCTGTGATCATGGGGCCATGCGCTGGCGGTGCCGTCTATTCGCCAGCAATGACCGATTTCACCTTCATGGTTCGGGGCAGCAGCTATATGTTTGTAACCGGCCCTGATGTTGTCAAAACCGTGACCAGTGAGGAGGTGACTGCCGAACAGCTTGGCGGTGCCGAAACCCATACAACCATATCATCCGTTGCCGATGGCGCATTTGACAATGATCTTGAAGCGCTTGCCGAAATTCGCCGTCTTGTCGGGTTTTTACCGTCGCATAACGCTGCCGGATTACCGCAATTAGCTCCCAATGATGATCCGGCGCGCACCACCCCGGCACTCGACAGCCTGATCCCCGAAAATGCAAATATGCCCTATGATATGCGCGAGCTCGTAACAAGCCTTGCCGATCATGGTGATTTCTTTGAATTGCAGGAAGATTTTGCCAAAAATATTCTAACCGGGTTTGTACGGCTGAACGGATCGCCAGTTGGTGTTGTTGCCAATCAGCCAATGGTTCTTGCCGGTTGTCTGGATATTGATTCCAGCCGCAAAGCGGCGCGGTTTGTCCGGTTTTGCGATGCGTTTAATATTCCCATTCTAACGCTTGTCGATGTTCCAGGATTCATGCCCGGAACCGCGCAGGAATATGGCGGCATCATCAAACATGGTGCCAAGCTATTATTTGCCTATGCCGAAGCTACCGTTCCCAAAGTGACATTGATCACCCGAAAAGCCTATGGCGGCGCCTATGATGTGATGAGTTCAAAACATCTTCGCGGCGATGCAAATTACGCTTGGCCAACTGCCGAAATTGCCGTGATGGGAGCAAAGGGTGCGGTTGAAATTCTCTATCGATCGGAGCTTGGCGATGCTGAAAAAATTGCGGCGCGCACCGCAGATTATGAAACGCGATTTGCCAATCCCTTTATCGCGGCTGAACGCGGTTTTGTTGACGATGTTATCATTCCGCAGAACAGCCGGTTTCGCATCATTCAGGCTTTTGAAAAACTGCGTGGCAAACGCCAGCAAAATCCTGCCAAGAAATTTGGCAATATTCCGCTTTAACCTTTGGTTGATTGCCGCGCAATTCGTTTAGAGAGTTTGCCATGTTTAAAAAAATCCTGATTGCCAATCGTGGCGAAATCGCCTGCCGGATCATCCATACAGCCCGCAAAATGGGCATTGCCACTGTTGCTGTCTATTCCGATGCTGATCGGGCAGCAAAACATGTGCAGCTTGCCGATGAAGCCATAGCTCTTGGCGGCAATACAGCACAAGACAGCTATCTTCAAGCCAATAAGATTATCGCTGCCTGCCACGAAACCGGCGCACAAGCGGTGCATCCGGGCTATGGCTTCCTGTCTGAGCAAGCCGGTTTTGCGACTGCGCTTGAGAAAGCCAATATTGCCTTTATCGGGCCGCCAGCCAATGCGATTGCGGCAATGGGCGACAAGATCGAATCCAAAAAGCTGGCCAAGGCGGCTGGTGTTAGCACCGTCCCTGGCCATATCGGGGTGATTGCAACCGCCAAAGAAGCGGTCAAAACCGCCGATGAAATTGGCTATCCGGTGATGATCAAGGCAAGCTCTGGCGGCGGCGGCAAAGGCATGCGGATTGCCCATTCATCTGGTGAAGTGGCTGATGGCTATGCCACCGCCATGCGCGAAGCCGCATCCAGCTTTGGTGATGATCGCGTGTTTATTGAAAAATTCATCACCAGCCCGCGCCATATCGAAATTCAAATTCTAGCCGATAAATCTGGCAATTGTATCCATTTGAATGAACGTGAATGTTCGATCCAGCGCCGTAACCAGAAAATCATCGAAGAAGCACCATCGCCTTTTCTGGATGATGCCACCCGTCAGGCAATGGGCGCCGAAGCGATCCGGCTTGCCGCGGCTGTTGGCTATTACAGTGCCGGTACGGTCGAATTTATCGTTGATGGTGATCACAATTTCTATTTTCTAGAAATGAATACCCGCCTTCAGGTCGAACATCCAGTAACTGAAATGATCACAGGGCTTGACCTTGTCGAAGAAATGATCGCGATCGCCGCAGGTAAAAACCTGCGCTACAAGCAAATCGATATCGGCATTCATGGCTGGGCAATGGAAAGCCGGCTTTATGCCGAAGACCCCTATCGCAATTTCATGCCAGCCATTGGCCGGTTATCGCTTTATCGCCCCCCTGCCGAACAGACGCATGATGATGGTACGATCACCCGCAATGATACCGGCGTTGGCGAAGGCGATGTTATCTCAATCTATTATGACCCGATGATTGCCAAATTATGCAGCTGGGGGCATGACCGCAACGCCGCCATTGGCCGCATGCAAACCGCGCTTGATGCTTTTACCATGCGCGGGATTGGGCATAATATTCCGTTTCTATCGGCAGTGATGGAACATGACCGCTTTATCAGCGGGAACATCACCACCGCCTTTATTGATGAAGAATATCAAGACGGGTTTCGCGGCGTCACCGCATCACCTGCCCGCAAACGCCATCTTGGCATGATCATGGCGGCGGCAGCCTGTGACGAGATGCACCGGCTTGCCAGTCTTGAAACCGTCCCAACACATCCCCGCCATGATGACAATTCAAACCGCCAGATTGTGCAATTTGCCAATGCCGACACCAGCGCGCATAACGCGGATGAAGATCTGGAGATTGGCATCACTAGGTTAGATGATGGCAGCTTTAGAATCACCGCGCCGCCAGAGGCCAGTACCAATATTCACCTGGTTTTTGACCGCGACCCGAGCCATCCGCGCTTGCATATCTTACTAACCGAAGATGGCGAAACGACCGAATATTTATGTGAATTATGGCGGCAGCAGGATCGCTGGCATCTCTATTATCGGGGAATCAGCCTATGTGCGCATGTCCGAGCACCACACATTGCCGCGCTTGCCCATCACATGAAACCAGTTGAACGGCCTGATACGTCCAATATGCTACTTTGCCCCATGCCCGGAAGCCTGATCAAATTATTTGTTGCCGAAGGCGAAATTGTCGAGGCTGGTCAAACGCTATGTATTGTTGAAGCGATGAAAATGGAAAATGCGCTGATCGCCGAAAAACGCTGCAAAATTGAAAAGCTGTTTTCAGGCGAAGGCGATATCCTAAGCGTCGATGTAACCATCATGACCTTCGCCGCTGCTGATTAAAGTGGCGTCAAAAGATTAGGCGCATCAAAACATTTAGCTGGCTAAAATATCTTATCAGCTAGAGAATCTGGCTGGCAAGCCGTGCCGCCACCCGCATGCCGGCGAGTGAAATTCCACTTGCCGCGACAACATCACCAAGACTGCTTGCCATTGCTGGGCCAACCAGTAACAGCGTCGGAATGGCCTGACCTTCAGGATTGATCACTTCATTTTGGTGACTCACGCGAAGCCCCTGTCCAAACGCGTCGGGCACACCAATGCCATCTGCCACAAGATTGGCAAGAAGCGGGTCATGCCCAACACCGGTGCAATTAATCACATAATCGACAACGAGGTCGCGCGAGCCGGTTTTGGTATCATGCAAATCCAGCCGCAAAGACGCATCATCAGCAGCCATTTCCAGATGAATGGCACTAAGTCTGGCATGGCAGATTTCAAGAATGCCAGCTTGCTGTAACCGGTTTGCCGCAGCAATCGTTTGAGGTGCCGCCCGATAGCGATAACGCGACCATAGCCAGCCAAGCCGCCGCATCAGCCGCCGCCGGTCATGATCGCTCAAGGCTTGCCACCGCTGATTGATATCAATGCGCAATTCTTCAAATGCTTGTTGCCAAACTGGATCATCAGTTGGTAAATCGGGAAGATAGCTTCGAAACCGGCGCAAGATTTCTGATGGGCGCGGCGCATCAGGCCATGATGGCGGTGCCTGTTTCACCCAATCGGCCTGTTCTGGCGGCAAAGTGCCATGCGGCGCCAGCAAAAAAATTGGCCCTTGATGATCACGCCGCGCCAAGGCGGTTACTGCATCAAGGGCGGTTAACCCACCGCCAATAATGGCAAGGCGTGACTGTGCTGGGATATGACCAAGCCAGCGACCATTCCACGGATTTTGCACAAGCCGGTTTTCCAATTTGGGCAGTTGCGCCTTTGCGCCATGGATTGGGCATGGCCATTGCGGCGGCGGACTACCTGTTGCCAAAAGCGCCAGATCAGCCTTGATCAAACGCCCGTCTGAACATTCGGCCTGCCAGCCGCCTTGATCGATCTTGCCAAGCTTTGTGACGATTTGCGGGTAATGGGTGATGGTACCACCAGCAACGGCCAAGGCGGCATCAACAAGGCTTGCCACATAGCGTCCAAAATCGCGGCGGCGGTAAAATATGCCGCTGCTGCGCACCGCGTCTTTATCATCTGTGATATGGGTTTTTGCCCAATTGCCGAAATCATCACGCCGGTCAGGCCATACCCACATCAGATTGGCCCGCACATTCAACCGGAAATCATCATCATCACAACCATAGGCGTTGCCCCTACCAAGCTGGCCTGGCCCAACAATTGTGATTTGTGATGGCCTTATGCCCGCTTCGACAAGGTGAAGCAGATTTGCGGCGGCGGCAAAGCCGCTGCCAATTATCAGAATTTTTTGATCTGCCACGGCCAAATCCCTTTATTTCCTCTCAGCCTGATATCAGCGTGATCAGATCATTTCATCGCTTCGGTCATCGGTTTCGCCAAACCGTTTAAGAATCGCTGGCCTTGTCCCCTCATAAACCTTGTCAAGCGAGGCCGAAATACGGGCATTTTCACGTTCGAACAAGCTGTTGCCTTCAAGGTCACTTTCGACAATGAAAGGGCCAAAATTTTCAACATCAAGAACCCACATGGCTTGAGCCAGTCCAAGTTCTTTTTTCCAATGAAGGTTGCTAACCTGTTTGACACCACGCCCCAAAAGCGCACCCGTGCCATAGCCAACCGTGGTCAGATAAATTGCACCATGCGGTACGAAATGTTCGCGGTAATCATTGGATCTCATCCCACCTTTGCCAATGATCAATTTGGCACCTGATGCGGCCAGCCATGGGCCGATCCATTTGGAAAAGCGAAAAGACGCCGTTGCCGTTACCGCGCCAAGATCAAAGCTGCCGTCATCATGCTGGGTGGCAGCTGGCGAACAATGAAAATTGGCAGCACTACGGGCTGGTAAATCCATTGGCATGGCAATGCCATCTTCCAGAACGCGTTTATAGACCCCTTCGCGCGCCGTATAGACCGTGCCATCAAGATAAACAATATCGCCAATGTGAAGATCGGCAAGCGCCTCTGCAGTTGGGTTTGCACTAAGACGAATTTTGCGCGGTTTATTGTCTTTTACCATTCGACTGTCTCCCGCCGCTGATAGTCGGTGAACCATGCCGGATCCGTTCGGAACTCAACACGCCCATCGTCATAAATCCGCGCTACCGCACGGCGCGATGACAAACAAAAAGCATGAACGCTCATCTGCATACCGCCAGTGTGGCAATAGCCAACCTCGATATTGCAATCAATCACCATGGATTTGCCAACAAACCCCATCGCGCCCATGCCGATGCTATTTCCCAATTCTTTGAATTCATCTTCAAGCGCGGCAATTTTCGGATCGGGATTGCGATCACCAACCATGCGAAGACATGCAGCGCGTTTTCCAAGAACCATACAGCTATCTTTTGACCCACCAAGACCAATGCCAATAATTGCTGGCTGGCACGCAAGGCCACGCTTGCCAAATGCGACAAGCGAATCAAGATAAAACCGTTTAATGCCTTCAATCCCGTCACTTGGGAACAGCATCCGGTAATCAGTGCCAAAAAGGCCACCTTTGTGAACTGTGACAAGGTCAATCCAATTACCATCAGGTTCAAACCCATATTCAATTTCAGGGGCGCCAATGCCCACATTATTATTATGGTCAGTCCGCCATAAAGGGTGAACGCGATTGGGTCTCAACGGCACTGAATGCGTTGCATTGGCGGTTGCTCGGCGCAACGCCGCCTCAAGCGCGATTGGCCCACCATCAATCTGCGCCTCATTAGCCATTTTGACATACCAGCGTGGGCACCCAGTGTCACCACACATAGCGCGGCCATCTTCTTTAGCTGCAGCATAGTTTTCCAGCATAGCTTCAAGAACAAAGCTTGATAAGTCACCATCTTCTTCAAGTGCCGCTTTTTTCAATCCTGCATGATAATCATCTGGAATTTCGATTGCGGCCTTTTTCATCAAAAGTTGGGCTGTTTCTTCAACCACCTCAATGGATATCATTTAAAGAACTTTCCTTATTGAAAGATGGCATTTCATAACTACCTCGGCTTATCGCCGAGTATAGTAACCCTCCTGCCTTTTCTTTCTTCAGGCCAATAATCCCATATTGCACGATGCATACAACAGCGGTTGTCCCAGAACGCCATATCATTCAGTGACCAACGAAAACGAATTTGATGGTCAATATGTTCCGCGTGCTGAAAGAGCATTTCCAAAATGCTCTCACTTTCATGCGCCGACACCTCATTTATTTTGGTTGTGAAGGTTCTGTTAACAAATAATGCCTTTTTTCCTGTTTCTGGATGTGTCCGAACAACGGGGTGAATTGCCCTTGGACAGTCAATATCTGCGTCATTTTTTCCACGGTCACTATAGCGACCCTTATAAATATGCTCTGACTCATGGGTTGCAGTCATACCCAATAAAAGATTTTTAATCGGTTCTGACAGGGAATCAAAAGCAGAATACATGTTGCTAAACATTGTATCGCCACCACACGGTGGCAGAATATGTATTTGAAGCATAGTACCAAGTGGTGGAGTTTCATCACAAGACACGTCTGAGTGCCAGAACTCACCATTAGCAATTTTTGAGTCCTTAGTTGCGTGAATTTCAAAAACTTCAGGATGGCCCGCCATTGTTGGTGCCGCGGGGTGGGCATGAAGTTCACCAAAACGCTGTCCAAAAATAACCTGCATTTCAGGAGAAATCTCTTTTTGATCTTTAAAAAACAGAACCTGGTGATCATGAAATGCCGTCAAAATCTCCAAAAATTGTGCATCTGTTATATCTTTTGACAAATCAACCCCAGATATTTCTGCACCCAGATTTGGGGCAAACCTTTTGACAGAAATCGTTTGATAATCATTTTCGACTGTATCAAGCATTAGAACCCCCAACTTTCTGATCTGAGTAATTAAAATAAGCAGGTTTTCACAAATTGTTTTTTGTATTGTGACCCATACAGTTGCACTTTAATCATTTAATTTTTTTAATAACAGTAAAAAAAAATAACAATTTACTTTAATTTTTGTTAAGTATTAGACCGTATAATTTCAGGGGCTTTTTTTGATGAGTATAAGAAATCTGCGCACACTGATTGCGATCAAAAAATATGGAAGTTTCCAATCTGCTGCAGAGGCATTATATCTAAGTCAGTCTGCTGTGAGCCAGCAAATCAAATCCTTGGAAAAATTGTGGGATAAAAAAATTTTTGATCGCAGCAACCGGAGTCCTCAGATGACCACGGTTGGAAAAGCTCTGACAACAAAAGCTGAAGTGGCCATAAAAGCTTATGACAACATCGTAAGCTCAGCGCTTTTTGGTGATGGTTTCAAAGGGCAACTTAAACTCGGCGCTGTTCCCACAACATTGACTGGTTTGATGCCGATGGCAGTAAATTTGTTAAAGCAGCGCTACCCAGAGCTTCGAGTGGTAATCTATCCAGCATTATCAACACGATTAATGACCCAAATAGATAGAGGTTCAATCGACGCAGGAATTATAGGCAAACCGGAATTGCTCCCCAGCGGACTTAATTGTTTAGACATTGCGGCAGAACCAATGCAGTTGCTTGCGCCACCGAACACCACAAGCAGTGATCCTTTGCACCTGCTTCGCACATTGCCCTTCATCAGATTCGATAGGGATGCTCTTTTTGGCCAAATGGTTGAGAAGTGGCTTCAAAAAAATAATATACAAGTCAACGAATCCATGGAACTTGATGGGCTAGAAGCTATATCAAGTATGGTTTTTGCAAATCTAGGCTTGTCAATAGTTCCAAAAAGCTGCGTTCAAAGTGTAAATCCTCTCCCAATCCGGCGGCTTTCTCTTGGCGCCGACGCTCCAACTCGCCAGCTTGGGCTGGCGTACAATAATGACCATCCAAAATTAGATGTGATCAAAGAAGTACACTTAACACTTTTGAATGCCGTAGAGATCGGCGAACTTAAACCCTGAACAACGTTAGAAGTTAATCAATAGTCAACAAAACATTTCGCCGGCTACTTTTTCATATAAAAGAAACCAGCCGGATCAATTCTGATAAGTCCTGGTCAAGTCACACGTTTAATTAAATTCGCGGCGGATATTTGCTGAATGCTGTCCTAAATCAGGAACGTCTCCAAGTTGTGGTAGAACTCCATTAACAACTGCACCCGGCGACAATAACTGGACATCCCCGCCCGATGTTCTGACGGCCACAAATCGATTTTGTGGATGTTGTCCAAACGCGTCCATGTCATTTAACCGGCCAAAGGCAATTTGCGCTGTTTGCAACTTTTGAGCGACTTCATCAATTGAATATTTTTTAAAAACACCGTTTATGATGGTATCAAGTTCAATCCGGTTTTTCACCCTCGATACATTACTATCAAACTTTGGGTTGCTGGGCATATTTGGTGCATCAAGCAACTCAGTGCACAACCGCACCCATTCACGTTCATTCTGGATTGAGATGAGAAGCATGCGATCATCACCGCACAGATATGCACCATACGGCGCAATGGTAGGATGATGTAGGCCTGGCCGGTGGATTTTACGCCCACCATAATGGTGCTGCAGATAAGGCACATTCATCCAATCAGCGAGCGCGTGAAACAACGATACTTCAATTGCACGACCCTGTCCTGTGCGCCCTTTTGCAACCAGCGCCTGCAAAATCGCCGCATGAGCGGTCATACCAGCGGCGATATCGCAAATTGAAACTCCTACCCGGCCTGGCTCTTCAGGTGCCCCAGTAATCTGGGCCAGCCCTACCTCGGCCTGTACAAGAAAATCATAAGCCTTCATTTTCGCAAAGGGGCCAGATGCGCCATAGCCACTGATGTCACACGTAATTAAACCTGGATCTTCCGCCCGCAAATCTAACATTGACACACCAAGCCGTTCTAACGCGCCCGGCATCAAATTCTGGATAAACACGTCAGCCTTGGACAGCATTTGCTTAAAAATTTGCAGATCATCCAACTGTTTGAGATCAAGTACAACCGACTCCTTGCCGCGATTAAGCCATACAAAATAAGAGCTATGCCCATGCGCATCAGCGTCATAGCCACGGGCAAAATCACCTTCTGGTCGTTCAACCTTGATCACCCGCGCACCAGCATCAGCAAGCCTGCTTGCGGCATAAGGCGCGGCAACAGCCTGTTCAAGACTAATCACCAGCAATCCGTCAAGATCACGATTTGGGCTATTCGCCATTTAACTCTCCTGCCAATTCAGTACTTTGCGGCCATGATGTGGCCAGCGTTTCATTATGCAAGCGACTGATAATCAGAGATAATTGCCTCGGCGCGTTTGATCACCGGCACATCAACCATTGCCCCATCAAGCTGCACCGCTGATGCGCTATTGGCAACAGCGGCCATGACGCGCTGCGCCCATTCATAATCAGCATCACTTGGCCGAAAGACGGCCTTTGCCGGTGCAATCTGTTGTGGGTGAATTAACAGCTTGCCACCAAAGCCCATGTCACGCGCGCGCCGCGCCTCACCAGCAACAATTTCGGCATCATCAAACCGTACCGCGACACCATCAAGCGGCGGTGCCTTTTGCCCAAGGCGAGATGCAACAACAATCTTACCACGCGCATAGTGAAGCGAATCCCATTGCGGATCTGCCCCAATATCAAGCGAGAAATCCAGATGACCAAACGCGCATTGCAGCACTGAAGGATGCATCATCATTGCCTCGATTGCGGCCAGCCCAAGCGCGCTTTCGACAATTGGAATGATTGGCATATCCACGCCAAGCTGTTTGGCAATCACATCAAGATGATCAACCGATTCCGCCTTTGGCAGCATGATCATCTGTGGTGGGTTCTTGGCCAAAGCTGCCATGTCTTTGGCAAACCAGCTCGAGTCAAATCCATTGCAGCGCACGACCAATGGCACCGGCAAATCAGGCCGCGACATAAGGGCAGCATGCGCTGCCGGTTTATCAGCATCAGCAACCGCATCTTCAAGATCCAGAATCACCGCATCGGCGCCACTGGCGCCGGCCTTTGCCAATAATTCAGGACGATGCCCTGGCACAAATAACGGAACGGATAGGGGTTTTGGTATATTCATGGATCTGTCTTTCACAATATCGGCTAGGGGGTAACGGTGGCTTTCATTGTTATATTGCCATCAGCGCCGCGAACACAGGCCGCAAGCATGGCTTTGCCGGCATCATCATTTTCATGTGACGCATCAACCATGATCGGATCGCCACAAACCAACGGCCGAACACCGCGATAGGCCATATGTTTTGGCAACTTCCCGCCAATGCTGCAGGCCAGATTCAGCATTAATGTTGCCTGCAATGGGCCATGAACTAACAAGCCACCATGCCCTTCGACATTGGTCGAATAGGGAAGATCATAGTGAATGCGATGACCATTAAATGTCAGCGCCGAATAGCGAAACAGCATCACGCTATTGGTATCAACCTGCCAGCGATGCACCGCTAAGCTGTCAGTGATCGGGTAAAGCGGCGGCGCAGCCGTCACTTCTTCACGATAAACAACATCATGACGTTCGCGCAATTTCAACTGGTCCCCAACGGAAAATTCATGCGTGACCGCAACAAAACATAAATTACCGCTTTTACCTGATTTAAAGCTGATATCATCAATGCGGCTTTGCTTTTTGACATGGTTGCCAATCTTGAAATCACCATGAAATTCCAGCCAACCCCCTGCCCACATCCGGCGTGCATAAGGAATTTCAGGCAGAAAATCACCACGCTTTGGATGGCCATCAGGGCCAAGCAGTTCCGGGCTAACTGCCTCGGGAGCCAAACACCAATGCAGCCCGGGCGGTACCTCATTGCCGGTAAAACAATGGTCGCCAAGCGTATGTTTAAAATGATCAACCATGCGCGCCGTAATCACGTCATCACTTGACACGCTATTGCCGATCCAATCTGAAAAATCCATAAATTCACTCCTTTGCTTGGTCATGCCATCATGCCAGATATTTTATTAGACAATCGGCTATCCTTGTAATTTGGCGGCAAGATCAGATGCCAAAACTGGTTCAAGCGCATTCGTCATCGCCCATAAGTCATTGGCCCGATCATCACCGATAAGCGCCTTGGCCTTGGCAAGCAATCTCGTGCCAAGAAGCGCCGGATCAATCGGCAACAGCAGATCAAATGATTGGGATCGTGATTGACCATCCTTGTGCTTGAGATCAACGTGCGCAGCGCTGTCAGCAATCTGATCATCGCCAATGATCTTAACCCGCTTGGCAAGTGCGATCAGATCGGCATCGTGGCACAGGCTATCATCATAGCTTTCATAGGCAGCCAGATTGACACCCCGAAGCACCATCGCCGCCAAGAAAACATAGCTGAATTTTATTTCAAGGCCGGTTTCAGGCGCCTTTATATCGCAAACATTCTGCCAGCGAGGCGCAATATAAACCTGTATTTCATCAACATCATCAACCGCAACAGCGCCATCAGCGCATAGCAAAAGCAGTGCTTCGATCATTGCGTGGGTTCCATGGCAACAGGCATGAAGCTTGTGACTGACCGCGGCAAAGAAGAATTGGTCAAAAGACCAATCATCAATTGCGGCACTGCCCCCAGCAACGCCATGATGTGCTGCAAGAAAGCTTTGAGCGCCAGCAAATGCATCGGTGCTGGCGGTGAAACCGCGTTTTGCAAGGCTGGCCGCCTCAATGCCATTTGCCGCTGCGGCACCAGCATTGAATGGTTTTCCCATCGTACCAAATTGTGATTTCAGGCCCGAGGCACGCGTACTAGCAAGCCCCAAAGCCGCACTAGTGGCAGCGCGATCAAGTTGATAAAGGCGTGATGCGGCAATGGTGGCACCAAAAGCGCCCGATGTAGCCGTTTGATGAAAGCCAGCATCATAATGATCGCGCCCCAGTACGATGCCAATCCGGCAGGCCGCTTCAGCACCAATCAAAAACGCATCAACGACATCATCAGCCGAAGCGCCAATATCCTCAGCCGCTGCCAAGGCTGCAGGAAAAATCGCTACTGACGGATGGCCAATGTAGGCAAAATGCGTATCATCATAATCCAGCGCATGCGAAATTGTACCATTTGCAAGTGCCGCAGCGCGCGCTGGTAGGCGTAATTTACTGCCGGTAACCGTCGCCTTGGCAACCCCGCCTTCCGCAGCAACAAAATCACGGATAATGTGAGCCAACGGCTGATCAGCACCAGCAAGACTGACCACCATCCAGTCAAATAGTGATAATTCTGCCATCTTGCGGGCATCTTGCGGCAGTCGGTCAGGCCCAATTGCGGCAAGGTCAAGTATATGCGGCAGTAAAGCTGCGTCAGACATTGTTAAGCCTATCAAATTATTTCCAAGTTAAATCATTGCCAAGTCAATGATCACCAATGGTCGGCCTTCCCAGTCTAACCAAAACCAAGGGTCTTTACCAAGCGCCAGATATTAATAAGGCGTTGATGCCCCCCGGGGGGAGGGCGGCGGCGGTGCCTCACGGTGATGTGTTTTGGGCAATTTGGGCTAGTCAGGCATTTTCCAAGTAGCCGTTGCCATGGCGGCAAGTTTGCCATCGCTGCCCCACAGACGGCTTTCCATGAATGATAGCGCACGCCCTTTCTTGATGAAACGGCCCTCGACGATCGTCCGCCCTTTAAGCGCAGGGCGCAAGTACTGCGTTTTCATTTCAATAGTGATGCCCATCCCAGCGGTTTTATGCAAAAGATGACCCATCGAAATATCCATCACCGCTGCAATAATACCACCATGAAGGGATCCTTGCGGGTTCATCAGCATTTCATTGACCTCAAAGCTGATACGAAGATGATCTTTGTCAGGATCGGCTGCGTCTGCCGGCAGATAGTCAAACTCCAATCCAATAAATTTTGACAGGAAAAAATTTTCAAAGACCTGTTCACTGCTCTCGAGAATAGACTCGATATGATCGCGAACCTGAAATGGATCAACTTTGCGTATATTAGTCAAAATATTATCTCCTAAGGCGTCATCATTTAAGGGGTCATGAGTTAAAAATACTAGGGTGGAAGCGGCGCTAAAATAAGCTTTGGCGAAACGACGTGGATATCGTTGTTTTACTATCGAGCTTATCTTATCGATACATAAATCATCGCGATGCCCAAGAATTACACTGCCTCAGGCGTTTGTCTATAGCGAATTTTGGGTGTCATACCGCTGATTTCCCTATGGATTATATCATATGGCCGCAGCGTCTAGTCGAAGCGCATTAGCGGCGGATACGCCATCAAAGACGTTCAAAAAACCAGCTATTTCTTCGAATTTGCACTGGCATTTAAGTTAGCAGGTGCCTAGTCTGGGACGTCTCGGCTTGGCAGCAACATGACAAAGCTACCGCACCTTGTTACAGTTGGATTCTTGCCCGATTTACGCGCGGTTATCTTCAAAATAGAATTTGTCAAAGAGGTAAACAATGAGCAGTGGCAGTAAGACCGCCCTTATCACCGGATCCGGTCAAAATATTGGCCGCGGTATCGCCCACCAATTAGCGCTGGCCGGCTTTAACATTATCGTCAATGGCAGCCGCAACCAAGAAGCCGCCGAGGCCGTTGCCGCTGAGGTGCGTGCACATGGTGTCGATGCGCATTAGTGGCGATGGGCAATGTCGGCATCAAGGCCGAGGCCGAAGCGGTTGCCAAGGCAGGTACTGGACCATTTCGGCCGGATTGATGTTCTGGTCAATAACGCCGCCATTCGCCCGCATGGGCCGTTTCTTGGATGTGAGCGACGATGAGTGGCAACAGGTCATGGATGTCGATCTGAACGCGGCAATCTGGCTATGTCGCGCATGATCCTGCCCGGCATGATTGCCAATGGCTGGGGGCCGCATCATCAGCTTTTCCGGGATGAATGCCCAGCGCGGCTATCCAGGGGGCCTCGGCGGTCTCGGTTTGCGAAACACGCGGTTTGGGGGTTGACCAAGGCCTTCGCCGTTGAGTTCGGCACCAACGGCATCACCGCGAATATCATTGCACCCGGCACATTTCCGGCCAAATGATGCCGATATTGCCACATGATGCCAAATTCTCAGCATTGCTGCTTAAAGGCCAACCCGTCAGGCCGGCTTGGTCCTGCACCGAAGATATCGGCGGCTATGGTTGCCTATCTCTGTTCGGAAAATGGCGGCTTTTGTGAATGGCCAGATGCTGCAAATCAATGGCGGCGTGGTGATGCAGTTCTAAGAATGTCAGTCCAGTAATCAGCGCACCCGGTATTAGCATGAAAAACCGTCAATCGCCATGATCGGGCTTGAAAACGGATTTTTCATGCGCGGCGCACAAACAGGAGTGGCTAAGAGAAAATTCTTGTGGAGCGCTAACGCCAAATAAACAGCCATCAAAGGCTGAACCCTGCAATCAGCTACCTGTCCAAACCGGCTTGCGCTTTTCCATAAAGGCGCGCCGCCCCTCAATATAGTCGGCACTGTCGAAACAGGCCTGAACCATCGCATCGCACGCTACCAAATCACGCTGACTTTCATCCATGCTGGTCTGATTAGCGATGAATTTAACCGCATCAACAGTCAAAGGCGCATTAGCGGTAATCATTGTCGCCATATCTTCGGCCGCCACCTCAACCGCACCATCTTCGGCAACCCGGTTGACTAGCCCCATAATCCGCGCTTCTTCAGCGTCAAAACGGCGGGCTGTGAAAAAGACCTCCTTGGCAAAGGCTGGCCCGACAAGGGTGGCCAACCGGTTAATGCCCAAAAAGCCATAGCCAAGACCCAACCGCGCCGCTGGAATGGCAAAATTAGAGCCCTGACCACAAATACGGATATCACAGCAAACCGCCAGCGCCACGCCACCACCAACACAGAACCCGTCAATTTGCGCGATCGTTGGTTTTGGGAAGGCCTCGACCTTGTCATAAACGCGTTTTGTCGTGGCATTATAATGCGCAACGCCCTCAGCACTGGCTCGCTCGCTCTCAAATTTGGAGATGTCAGCCCCTGACACAAAGGCCTTGCCGCCAGCGCCTGACAAAATCAACACCCGTACTTCCTTATCAGCAGCGAACTGGTCGAGCGCCACTTCTACCGCTTCCCACATTTCCAACGAGACCGCATTACGCTTTTCCGGCTGGTTAAAAATTATCCGGGCGATGGCGCCGGATTTTTTTACGATAATCTTATCTGTCATGGCTCGGACTATCCTTTACTTTATCTTTCTGGTGAGGGGCTGATTAATCAGACCTTTGATGTTAAATTTGCATTACCTTGATGATTATGCACCCAGGCCGACTTAAATCTATATTGTTTTGTCCTCACGCAGCGCAGCAATTTCTGCCGCACTATAGCCCAGTGTTGATAGAATATCATCGCCATGACTGCCGGCAAGCGGCGGTGGTGCCGCAAGGTGGCTTGGGGTTCGGCTCATCATAATTGGCTGACCGACCAGATGCGTATCACCGCGCTCATGGCTTTTTACTGGCTGCGCTAGCCCAAGATGTTTAACTTGCGGATTCTCAAACGCCTGACCAATATTATTGATTTCACCAGCTGGAACACCGGCTTCGTTCAGAATGTCAATCCATTCTGTGGTCGTTTTTGTGCCAGTAATCGCAGTAATTGCAGTGTTCAGCGAATCACGGTTTTTTGACCGGTCAGGACCAGTCGCATAATCAGGATTTGTGATCCAATCCTCATGCCCAAGCGCGGCCGCAAACCGCTCCCAGATTAATTCACCGGCAACGGCAATATTCATGTATCCATCACTGGTCACAAAAACACCGGTTGGGATTGAGGTTGGGTGATTATTACCTGCCTGTTTGGCGATATCGCCATCCATCAAATACCGCGCCGCCTGAAAATCAAGCATGAACATTTGCGCCTGCAGCAGCGAGGTCTGCACCCATTGCCCCTGACCCGAATGCGCTCGTTCCAGCAGCGCAATAAAAATACCCTGCGCAGCAAAAAGGCCTGCACAAAGGTCGGCAATAGGAATGCCAACACGCATCGGTCCCCTCGCCGTTGACGCACCGGTAATTGACATCAGGCCCCCCATGCCCTGGGCAATCTGGTCAAACCCAGGACGCTCTCGCTATAGGGGCCCGTCCTGACCGAAGCCAGAGAATGACTTGCATAAACCAGGCGCGGGTTGGTTTTGGACAATGTTTTATAGTCAACGCCGAGCCGGTTTTTCACGTCAGGTCGAAAATTCTCAACAATCACATCTGCTTTTGCCGCAAGCTGGCGAAAGATTTTCATTCCAGCTTTACTTTTCAGATTTAAAGTCAGGCTGCGCTTGTTACGGTGCAGGTTCTGAAAATCTGCCC